>PNGU01000020.1 GCA_002871655.1 Streptococcus sp. UMB1385
GGTATTAGCTATCGTTTCCAATAGTTGTCCCAGTCTATGAGGCAGGTTCTTTACGTGTTACTCACCCGTTCGCCGCTA
This sequence comes from Streptococcus sp. UMB1385, assembly GCA_002871655.1. Classification (GTDB taxonomy): domain Bacteria; phylum Bacillota; class Bacilli; order Staphylococcales; family Gemellaceae; genus Gemella. Next base: position 79 of record PNGU01000020.1, read on the forward strand.
AGTTTTTCTAGTGCAAGCACCAGAAAAACTTCGCTCGACTTGCATGTATTAGGCACGCCGCCAGCGTTCGTCCTGAGCCAGGATCAAACTCTCCAAATAAATTTGTTAGCTTGATTAGCTCATCAAAAAGTTTTATAGTTTCTTTTTAAAACTGTCCTTTTTTTGGAATTAACGTTGACTTAATTCGTTTAGTTTTCAATGTTCAAATCGTTGTGATTAGCAACTTTTATATCTTAACATTTTTAAATTTCTTTGTCAAGTCTTTTTTAAAACTTTTTTTAAAAATGTTTTTTCATCTTCATCAGAAGACTTTTATTATTCTATCATTTATTTTATATATTGTCAACATTATTTTCATACTTTTTCATCTTTTTTCAATATTTCTTTCTTTTTACTATTTACAATCAAATTCTATTGAGATATTATATATATAACATAGAATAAGGAGGATTTTTTATGATTATTTTTAAAGAACCTGTTGATGTTTTATTTCAACAAATAGAAGATTATAAAAATGAGTTTATTTTAAACAATGAAACAATTCACGGTGCAGCCAACTTAACAGATTTATCTACTGATGAATGGGTAAAGTTTGTTGAAAATACTAAGTATAAAGCAACAGTCACTCCTGGGTTTGTTACCGCACATACTTTTTTTGCTGTTGACGATACTGATAAGATTGTTGGAGTAATTAATGCTAGACATGAGTTAAATGACTATTTATTAAACTTAGGCGGACATATTGGTTATAGCGTTAGAAAATCTGAACGACAAAAAGGGTATGCTAAGGCTATGTTATCTTATACTTTAGATTTTTTATTTTCACTTGGTCTTGAAAAAGTTTTAATTACTTGTGATAAAAAGAATATTCCCTCTAAACGTACTATAGAATCATGTGGTGGTATTTTAGAGAACGAGATAATAGAAGAATCTAGAATTACACTGAGATATTGGATATATAAAAAATAAGGTTAGGTTGGAATTTAATCCAACTTAACCTTTCTATTTCATTTCAACTACAGTAGCTCCCATTCCACCTTCGTTTTGCCCTCCGCTTCTATAGCTAGCTACATATCTATTATTTTTAAGATATTCTCCTATATTTTTACGAAGTATGCCTGAACCTAGCCCATGGATAATAGTAAACGTATCGTACCCTTGAAGTATTACTTTATCCATATAATTTTCAATTTCTCTTATAGCTTCTTCTGTATTTAAACCTATTACATTAATATCGATACCCACTTTTTTACTACTTACATTGCTAGTACTAACATATCTAGTAGCTACTTCAGGCTCACTATCTATTTTTCTTACTTCTTTTTTCTTAATATTTAATTTCATAGCTCCCATTTTTATCTGTAGGGTATTACCAGAAATTTCTAAAACCGTAGCTCTTTGATTATAACTTAATACTAATACATCATCTCCAACTCTAATCTCACTACTAGCAAACTTAGGTTGGTTTTCTAGTTTTCTTTGTAATCTTATATTATTCTTACTCTTGTCCATAGAATGAAGCAATTCATTAACTTCATGTTGTTTTAAAGAGGTATTATCCTTAAACTCTTTATAAATTTCAAGCATTTCTTCTTTTTTTTCTTCGATTTCTCTATTAAGTTCTATACTTAAATCATTATATAAACTTTCTTTATATTCTTCATATTTCTGTAGGTTAGTATCAAGAGTTTGTTTTACCTCATCTATTTCATCTAATGTTCTATTTATATACTCTAATTTATAATCATATTCTCTAATACTTTCAGAAAGTTTATCGATAAATAAATTATTTTCTTTTGTATTTACTTCTAATAACGAACTTGCTTCGTCTATAATTGATTGCTCTAATCCTAACTTAGCTGATATATTAATCGCATTTGACTTTCCTGGTAAACCTATAATAAATCTATAAGTTGGTTTTAGTTTTTCGAAATCAAATTCCATTGATGAATTTTTATAATACTCTGATTCAAAACAATAGTTCTTTATTTCTGGATAGTGAGTTGTACATAACATAGTTGCATTTAAATCTTTGAATTTTTCTAATAATGCAATTGAAAGAACAGCCCCTTCACTTGGATCAGTTCCTGAACATAACTCATCTAATAGAATAATACTCTTGTTATTTGTTTTATTTAGTATATCAATAATATTAGTCATATGTGATGAAAAAGTAGATAAGTTATTTTCTATAGATTGTTCATCCCCTACATCCACAAATACATCCTCAAAAAATCCTACCGTCGATTCTTCTAATGCAGGAATATAAAATCCTAAATGTGATAGAAATACACATAATCCAACTGTTTTTAAGATTACAGTTTTACCTCCCGTATTAGGTCCTGTAATAATCAGTGAATTCCCCTTATTATCAAGTGATATGTCATTTTTTACTACAACATCTTTATCGATTAAAGGATTGAATGCTTTTTTCAAATTTATCTCTTGTGAGTTTACAATGTTTTGTTTATTAAATCCTTTCCTTGCACAGAAGTTCATTTTTGAAAAAATAAACTCTATTTGAGAAAAGTTCCAAAGAGAATTTATAAGTTCATCTGCTTTCCCTTTAATCACTTCGGAAGCTTCTTTTAAAATTCTAAGGATTTCTTCTTTTTCTTTACGTTTTAGTATACCTATTTCATTATTAATTTCAACATTTTCTTTTGGTTCGACGTAAAACGTATTACCTGATGCACTTTCATCATGAATAATTCCACCAAAGTCATTTTTATATTCAGGTTTTACTAAAATAACATCACGATCATTTCTTTTTGTAACAATCGCTTCTGTCAGTTTTTTTACATTTGAACGTAGAATATTTTTTAATATCTGATCACTCTTATTTTTTAACTTAGAAATGTTTACTTTGATATTTTTCAGTTCTAATGAAGCGTCCGGTCTTATATAACCATCTTCATCAATAATTCTATCTAAGTATCTTTCTAAATCACTAAAATCATCTAATTTAACTACATATTTTGTTAAACTTGGATAATTAGAGTGTTCTTGTAATTTTATATTTTCAAATCTTTTTGAAAATCTATCATAAGTTATAATATTTCTTAATATATAGAAAAGTTCCTTTTCTGAAAGTACACTATCAATTTTAGCTTTTTTAACACTTGCATTATAATCAAATATCTTTAGTTTAAATTCATTCGGATACTTTCTAAGAAGATCATATCCCTCTTCATTTTCCTTATGCACTTCCACTAACTTCTCATAATCTTTTATATATTCTAAATTCTTTATTTTTTCATATGATAGTTCTGAAAAACAATATTTTTCTACATCTTTCAAAACCAAATCTAAATTAAGTTTCTTTTGAGTAATTTTATTCAAACTAATCTCACTCCTTATTTTCTCTTAAATACAATATCTATTTTAATAACATCAACTATTATACACTAAATAGAAGTATTAAACAATTTCTTTCAATTAAAATAATATTGTTACTCACATAATAGAAAAATTCGGAGATTTTAAGACCTCCGAATCTAATATTATTTATTAAAGAATAAACTAATAAACTGTTTTGATAATATTGGTGTGTTTTGTATTATGTAGTCAGGTAATACCGAGTCTTTGAATATTGCAATTTTCCAATCTGGAGTCGGCAGCACTGTAACTAAATATAATACTACAAATACTATTAGATAAATTTCTAGAAAACCTAATATAGCACCTAAATATCTATCTGTTATTTTTATTAAAGGTAATTTTCTCACTACACCAAGAGTTTGAGCTAATATTTGTATTATTAATCGAATAACAATAAATAATACAATAAATGAAACTATACGATAATAAGCTGTTGGAATATTTAATCCTTTGTATATTCCTTCTAGGCCTTCTGTTACGTCGGTCGGGATTGGAATCATACTAGTAAATAAATATGCTAATCTTGAACTAAACAGCATTGATAAAACATATCCTATTATAATAGTTCCTAAATAAAAAATTTGCATGATTAGTCCACGTTTGTATCCTAAATACGCACCTGCAACTAATAATAATGCAATAATTATATCAACCATTTTTTCTCCTTTCAATCATAATCTTATATTGTTCTAACATCTTATGATTAATATATAAATATTTTACTCTACTAACTTTAAAGTAGCATTAATCTGTTTTAGACTAATGCTACTTTTTTAATTCAACATCTAATTATTATTCAACTCCGATAATATATGGATATACTGGTTGACCTGATTCAATAAGTTCTACTTCTACATCAGGATATTTTTCTTCGATTAATTGCTCTAAGAAATCAGTATACTCTTCTGTACTTTCTTCACCTAAGTAAAGTGTAACAATTTCTGTATCTTCATCGATTGATTTTTCTAATAATTCTTCTAAGACTGTATTTAGTGATAAATTAGAAACTACAATTTTTCCATTTTTAATTCCCATGAATTCATCTTTTTTAATTTCAACACCTTCGATGTTAGTATCACGCACAGCATGAGTTACTTCAAGAGTACTTACTGTTGATAAAACTTCTTTCATATTTGCAAAGTTTTCTTCAGGAGCAGCTTGAGGGTTAAATACCATAACCGCAGCTAATCCTTGAGGTGCTGTTTTACTTTCTATAACAAAAACATTTTCTTCTGCTAACTCAGCAGCTTGCTTAGCTGCAAGTTGGATATTTTTATTGTTAGGGAAAATAAAGATATTCTTAGCGTTAACTTCTTTAATTGCTTTCATTATATCTTCAGTTGATGGATTCATAGTTTGTCCACCTTCTACGATATAATCAACTCCCATAGAAGTTAACACTTTACTTAATCCAGCTCCCATAGAGATAGAAATCATGGCTTGTTCCTTAAGTTCTTTTGGAGCAGTCGCTTGTTTAGCTTCTTGTTTTCTAAGAACTTCGCGGTGTTGTTCTCTCATGTTGTCAGATTTAATTTTAATAAGTTCACCGTATTGTTGACCGTAATTGAACACTTCTCCTGGAGTTTCAGTATGAACGTGAATTTTTACATACTCACTATCTGAGATAACTAGTAATGAATCTCCAAATTTACTCATGTCCGCACGGAATTTATCTTCATCAAATTCTTTTTTCTCTTTATCAAGACGAACTGTGAACTCAGTACAGAATCCGTATACTATATCTTCTGGGCTCATGAAGTCCATATCATGATCATCTTCAAATTGCATATCAACAACATTTGTTTCTACAAATTCTAATCCTTCAATTTTTTCACCTTTAAGTGCTGCAACGAAACCTTGATATACACAAACAAGTCCTTGACCTCCTGAATCAACTACACCAACTTCTTTTAGAATTGGTAATAAATCTGGAGTTCTTTTTAGTGAAGCTTGAGATTCAGCATAAATAGCTTCCATTACTTCAACTACAGAATCAGTATTTTTCGCTGCTTTAAGTCCAGCTTCAGCAGCTTCACGAGCTACTGTTAAAATAGTTCCTTCTACTGGCTTAATAATTGCTTTATAAGCAATGCTTACACCATTTTGGATAGCTTCAGCAAACTCTTTTGCATCGATTTCTTTTTTATCAGCTATATATTGAGACATTCCTCTAAATAGTTGAGAAAGGATAACACCTGAGTTACCACGTGCTCCCATTAATAATCCTTTAGAAAAAGATTTTCCTAATTCACCGATATTCTCTACAACATTAGCAGCTGTTTCTTTTGCACCCGATGACATTGAAAGGTTCATATTTGTTCCTGTATCACCATCTGGTACAGGAAAAACGTTTAATGAGTTTATTTTTTCTGCATTCTTAGCTAAGTTCTTAGATCCTAAGTCAATCATCTCAGCTAAAACGAGTCCGTTAATTTTCTCCACTATCTTTCCTCCTATTTATTTACCTTGATGCCTTGAATATAAATGTTGATTTCATTTACTTTAACACCTAGCGTTTTTTCTATTTGATATTTAACTGAAGACTGAACATTGTTTGCTATTTCTGAAATTTTAGTTCCATACATAACAATGATATATAAATCAATCACAAGTTTTTCTTCATCTTTTTTTACTACTATTCCTTTAGCGTAATTTTCTTTACGTAAAATTTCTGTAATTCCATCTTTAACTTGATTTTTACTAGCCATTCCTATGATTCCATAACAGCTCACTGCTGCTCCACCGGCTACTGATGCGATAACATCATCACTTATAGAAACATGACCAAATTCATTATTAACTTCTAAAGACATATTTTTTCCTCCTATTTAAAAATAGTCAAATGAACATACGAACTATTATACCTTTTTTAACAAAAAAATACAAGTAAAACATTGATAATTCTTTATTTAGAGCCTCTTAGCATCTCTTTTACATTATCTTTATTTATTATTATTAATAAATTCCTTAGAATGAATCATTAATGTAATAATATCACAAACTGGTGTAGGTATATTGTGAATTTTACCTAACCTAGATACTTCACCATTCAAATAATCTATTTCTGTTAAACGACCATTTTTCATATCTTGGTATAACGATGGATAATGCGCACCTGCAGTCTCAAGAGGGAACAAGTTTTTAATATTTTCCTCTATAACATCTTGTTTTACATCGATACCTTCTGCTTTCCCTACTGCAGTTACTTCATTTAAAACGGCTCTAGTTAATTCTAAATTTTTGTCAAAACTTCCATATTGATTAATATTACAATCAATTAATGTACAATATGTATTTAGCACACAATTTAATCCAGCTTTATGCCAAATTGATTGGAACGTATCATCTGAATACTTAATATTTAGTCCAGAATTATTTAATCTAGATACCAATTCTAAGGTTTTCTCTAAATTAACTTCTTTAACTTGTTTTAATTCAATTTTTCCTGTCCCATGAGCATTCAATACTCCAGGCCCACCTAGACCACTAGTCCATACTGTTACTCCAATAAGGATATTTTCTTCTTTTATATAATCTTTTAATGTCTGAACATGCCCAAGACCATTTAAAATACAAATAATCTTAGTATCTTCATGGAACAGATGTTTTACTTGCTCTAACATTGCTCTTAATTGCATAGATTTTGTCGCAACAAAAACTACATCAAATTTACTATTTACTTGATCAGGTCTATATGTTGGAATATAATAATTTCCTAAATCTTCATCATCTATAATAACTTTTAATCCATTGTTTTGAATATTTTCAACATGTTCTTCCCAAGAATCAATAAAAGTTACATCCTCATTATTTTTAAATAACATGTACCCGAATCTCGAACCTAATGCTCCAGCACCAGCAAATAATATTTTCATAATTGTTCTCCTTAGCATTTTTCATTCTACACTAATTTTATAACTATATTAACGCTTTGTCAACGCTAGCAATCATCTTATTTACACAAAAAAAACGATATTCGAAATATATCGAATATCGCTTAATCTATTATAGATTTTCTGGTTTATATGCATCTTTTGTATATAATTTCAGAACATCAGAATAAAGTCTATCTGCTAAAAATGCAACTGTAAATGGAATTACAAAGAACGCTAATAATACTGGCAATAAATTACCGTTATTCATTGCATATGATTTAGATGGCCCGATTAAACCGATAATACCAAATCCCGCACTCTCGTGAGTTCCTAAAATTTTTAGGAAATATCCTGAAAGTCCTGTAACTGCTGCTGTTGTTAAAATTGTTAACAATAACTGTGGTTTACGTGCACAGTTTGGCATCATAAGCTTGATTGCTCCTAAGATAATAGCCACACTTGCACCTTTACTTTTCGCTCTATATGTACCAATAGCTAAAACTGCTGCTGCTGAAACTAATCCTAATGTTGCAGCTCCCGCTCCCACATAGTTTTCATTAGAAAATAGTATTAATCCCATTGCAACTGTTGATACAGGTGTAACGATTAAGAATGAAAATGTCATCGTTATTAAAATACACATTAACACTGGTTGTAATGTTGTAAATTCAAAAATGATTGATGCTAAAAGTTTAGTTAAACTTTTAGTATATGGTAATGTTACTAACCCTAATGCCGCTACTAATCCTCCAGTGATTGGTAAGAAAATAATTGTAACAGCTCCGAATTTATCTTTAACAAGGTTAATTGCTAAAGCTCCAATAATTGTAATTAAAATGACGTTAAATAAATCTCCCATTGGAACCCCAGTCCATGCTTTTGCTTGTGCATTAAAAGTTAAAGATCCACTTGCTGCTAAGACTGTCGCTCCTAATACTGCTGACTCTAATGGTTTGAATTTTAAACTTTGTCCTACAATAACTCCTACTAAGACTGGAATTGCAAATTGTAATAAATACATCGCTTGAGTTAATGTAGTGAATAATCCAGGTGCAAATAATGTTCCTAAATATTTAAATAATGTACTCAGAACTGCATTTGGAATTAATCCTGCAACAACTCCTAAAGCTGTACCGTTTAAAATTATATTAAGAAAATCCCTTACTGATTTTGTCATATACATCCTCCTTTGTTTATTTTTAATGAATATAATAAATATAATAATATAAAATCAAACAAAAGTAAAGAATTTTTTGAAAATTTATCTATTTTTTCTTTATTTTATTGTGTAAAGCGTATACAAATTAAAAAGCAGCTAACATCATTAGGTATAAAATGATATTTAGCTACTTTTTAAATATTTTTATTTCATAACAAAGTAACACTATAATAATGGTTTTTTATTTGGTGTACCTGCTTTTCTAGGATATTTGTTTGGTGTCTCTTTAGCTTTTCTTATTTCTAAAATATGACGCTCTTCACCTTCAATATCAAATTCTAAATCTTGTTCTAACTTTCCACCTAGAAGTTTTATTGCATTAATCGCTTCTTTAGTCTCTTCTTCCGCCTTTTGTGCTTTTAAACTTAAGAAATATCCACCTTTTTTGACTAATGGTAAACACAATTCAACTAAGACATTTAGTCTAGCTACAGCTCTTGCTGTCACTATTTCAAAACTTTCTCGATATTCTTTGTTTTGACCAAATTCTTCTGCTCTTGCATGAACAAAATTACAATCAACAAGCCCTAGTTCATCTTTAACTAAATTTAAGAACTTTATTCTCTTATTCAGCGAATCAACTATTGTAACTTTTAAGTTAGGATACAAAATCTTCAATGGTATTGAAGGAAATCCTGCGCCACTACCAACATCACATATACTTTCTATATTCGAATAATCTTTAAAAAACGCTAAAGAAATTGAATCGAAGAAATGTTTTGTATAGAACTCTTCCTCCTCAGTAATAGCTGTAAGATTAATTTTTTTATTCCATTCTACTACTAAATCGTAGTATTTGCTATACTGTTCTTTTTGCTGTTCTGATAATTCTATACCTACCTTCTCTTTTACTTCAGCATAAAACTGTTCTTTATTCATTGTTTGTTCCTCTACGTTGTTCTAAATATACTAATAAAATAGAAATATCCGCTGGATTAACTCCTGAGATACGAGATGCTTGACCAATAGTTAATGGTAATACTTTTTTTAGTTTTTCCCTTGCTTCTAAAGCTAAACTTGGTACTTCGTCATAACTCAGATCTGTAGGTATTTTCATCTCATTCATTTTCTTAAGTTTTTCTACTTGTTGAAGAGATTTTTTAATATAACCTTCATATTTAACTTCGATTTCAACTTGCTCTATTACGTCTTTAGGAAGAACCGTTTCATCATTAGCTAAATATAGAACATTCGCATGAGTTAGTTCTGGACGTCTTAGCATATCAATCGCCAGAATACCGTCACGAATTTCCGCACTATTTAATTCTGCTAGTTTTTCTAAAGTAGCAGCTGTTGGAGTTATTCTAAAAGTTTTAAGTCTTTCAATTTCATCAGCAACCATACTACGTTTTTCACAGAATTTATTGTATCTTTCTTCAGTTACTAAACCATAGTTATACGCTTTTTCTGTTAAACGCATATCTGCATTATCATGACGTAATAATAATCTATGTTCTGCTCTTGAAGTTAGAAGTCTATATGGCTCATTTGTTCCTTTTGTTACTAAGTCATCAATAAGCACTCCAATATAAGCTTCATCACGACCTAGAATCATCGGTTCCTCACCAAGCACTTTACAAGCGGCATTTATTCCCGCCATGATTCCTTGTCCTGCAGCTTCTTCATAACCACTAGTACCATTAATTTGTCCTGCAGTAAATAATCCATCAATTAATTTCGTTTCTAAAGTTGGCCATAAAGTTGTTGGATTTACAGCATCATACTCAATTGCATAACCATTACGCATAATTACTGCATTTTCAAGTCCAGCAATACTACGTACCATGTCACGTTGAACATCATCTGGTAAAGAAGTAGACAGACCTTGTACATATATTTCTTTTGTATTTCTTCCTTCTGGTTCTAAGAAAAGTTGATGTCTTTCTTTATCGTTAAAACGAACATATTTGTCTTCAATACTTGGACAATATCTTGGTCCTGTTCCTTTAATCACTCCAGAATACATAGCTGAACGTCCTAAGTTTTTGTCAATAATTTCATGTGTAGATGAATTTGTATAAGTTAACCAACATGGTACTTGATCTTTAACAAATTCTGTAGTTTCATAACTAAATGCATGATCCTCTCCGTCTCCAGGTTGAATCGCTGTTTTAGAAAAATCTACACTATCTGCGTTAACCCTAGGTGGTGTTCCCGTTTTAAATCTAACTAAATCAAATCCTAATTCTTCTAATTGTTTTGCTAAATCAATAGAAGGCATTTGGTGGTTTGGACCAGAAGAATATTTAATATCTCCTATTACTATTTCCCCACGTAAATATGTACCTGTAGTAATAATAATTACTTTAGCTTTGTACGCTGTTCCTAGCATAGTTCTTAATCCAACTACTTTATTATCTTCAATAATAAGTTCACGTACCATTGCTTGTTCTATATCTAAGTTTGGAGTATCCTCCAACACTCGTTTCATCTCAAGTTGATATTCTACTTTATCAGATTGCATTCTTAATGCACGTACTGCTGGTCCTTTTGCTGTATTTAACATTTTACTTTGAATATTTGTTTTATCTGCTACTCTACCCATAAGACCACCAAGTGCATCTACTTCACGGACAACAATTCCCTTTGCAGGTCCTCCAACACTCGGGTTACATGGCATAAAACCAATAGTATCTAAATTGATTGTAATCATTAGAGTCTTAACACCTTTTCTACTAGCGGCATGCGCAGCTTCAATCCCAGCATGTCCTCCTCCAATTACAATAACATCATATTCTTTTAAAAATTCAGTCATAGTACCTCCATATATTTTAACGTAATTGCAAAATAATGCTTTGACCAAAATTTTGATATATTACTAAATTTTTACCTTTATAATATTATCACATTGTGAACAAAAAAACTAATAATATACATATGTTCAAAAAGAAATCGTAGCACTCCCGTGCTACGATTTCTTCAGGCTGTTGACAAATAGGTCAACAGCCTGTTTTTTAACTGAAATAAAATCCTTAAAATGGTATAATATAAGTATACAAAGGAGGT
>PNGU01000021.1 GCA_002871655.1 Streptococcus sp. UMB1385
TATGACTGTATAAATATAAAAAAGATAGCGTAGCAGTCATTATAACTACTACGCTATCCTAAGTCTAACTTTTTGGGGTCAGATCAATAAGCCTCGTGTCTCTTTTTTAGCTAAAATTGAACGACTGTAAACTTCTTGATATTCTATATCAAAAAAATCTTCATGTAAAACTTCACCTAAATCAGTATGTCTACTAACTAAACTATTAGGTATAAACGGGGAAAACTTTTCTTCTACTTTTTTAAAATATTTATCAATACTATCAATAACTTGATCCAATGCTATAACTAAAGTTTCATCAAAGTTATTATTTACTAAAGAAATAGTAAATGGCATATTCATTCTATTCAAAACATAAGTTTTATACTTAACCATCTTATTTTGCCTTATTTAATGCATCCTGTAATGAACCTTTGAATCCTTCAAAAGTTTCAGATGCACCAGATACTAATGCAATATCACTACTCTGTGCTTCTATCGCTTCTTCAACATACTTAGGAAGCGCCGTCTTATTAATACTTTGTGAAAATTCTTCATCTGGTTGAAGTAGTACATTAACATTAGAAATTTTTCCATTTTGAACAACAACATTTACTTGGAAATCGCCTTTATTTGTTTTAGTTACTGCACCTGTGTACGTACCATCTTTATACGTTACACCTTCTTTTGTTGAAGAAGTTGTACTATTTGTTGTATTTTTTGATTCTTTATTTTCTGCTTGGTTAGTGTTCTGCGCTTTTTGATTTGATGGTGTAGTTTGTATACTTGGTTTCACAAAAGTATAATACCCTGCTGTTAAAGCAGATGCACCTACTACTCCTATTAATGCTGTTTTCTTTATTTTACTCATGTTATCTCTCCTTTATTTTCTATGCTTTTAAGGATAATATACCATATTTTTAATATATGACCTACTAAATTGCATTGATAAATATTATATTATTTCTAACTAAATTATAGCTAATGTAAAAATTATAGAATCAAGTCATAACAATTAAATTTTAGTTAACATAATTTCTAAAATAAAAAATCTTTAGAGATATTTTTCACCTCTAAAGATTTATTTTTTATTTCTTTGGTCTTGTTTCTGGGAATGTAAAAACAAAAATAATATAGATAACACTTCCTAATAAATAGAATATAATTGATGAAGAGTATCCCATGTGGTTTAGTACTAAACTCCACGCAAAGTTAAATAATGTATAAATCGCATATCCAAATGCCCAGAAAATTCCAAACATGATCGTTAATCTTTGTGAATTCATATTTGGCAACTCATAAGGTAAGTTTAGATATACAGGATACTGTGAGTACATGAAAAATCCTGATAAACTAAACAGAACATATGATAAAATAACATTTGATGATATAAGATATAATCCTAAGCCCATAAATCCAATCATTAATATGCCATGGGCAATTAAAAATGGTTTTCTACTAAAGTTCAATTTTCTAGTTACAACTAAACTAAACAGAGTCCCAATTATTCCTCCAACAGTTACAGTCAATATCATAAACTCTGGCTTAAATTGAGTATTCCCAGCATGTTCTGCAACTACTCTTGGTAACGACACCAATGGCATAACATATAAGAACAAAAACCCACCGAATCCAAGTGAAAATACATAGATGAATTTATCTTTAAAACCATCAGCATAAGTGTATTTCTTCACTTCTTCTTCATGAACAATTTCTTTTGATTCTATTAATAATTTATATACAAAGTAATTCGGATGTTTCCATGTAATTGTTGGTTCAAAATCATGAGAAAACATTAACCATCCTATAAATAAGATTATACTAAAAATACTGAATCCTATCATCGTATATCGCCAATCATCAACAAAATGTTCCTTAAATAATAAGAATAAAATAGCAACTAAGGCCGCCCCTACATTATATGCAGCAGTTATTATAGCACTTGACATTATTTTCTTATCATTAGGAATAAATTTTGCTACAAAAGAATTTATAAAAACAATAATCATTGATCCACCAAATGCCATTATCATTCTAGAAGATGTATATAACCAATAATTGTGAGTAAATATTGCAAAGAATGAAAAACATAGACAAAATAATGCTAATGTAGCAGCTTTTTTTGGATGTAATTTAATTAATATAAACGCAGCTAATAAGTTTGCTATAATTCTTGCTATAGTAATTGTATAGTTTACAACCTCGGAAATTATAGGGGATACTTTCTCTCCATTAAAATAGTGGTCCGTAATTTGTTTTGATAAGTTCGATCCCGCAACCCAGTTAGTAGCAAATACTACATACGCTGTGATTAGGAGAGCAAACATAAATATACCTTGCCTTCGAGTAGGCGAATTTGACGATAGTTCCATTGATTTACCTCTTTCTTTCTCTTTTGAAATTAGTACACCTATAAGGTGTTATAATACTGTTTCTAGAATACTATATTAGTTTAATATAAATATTCAGAAAATGCAAGAAAAATATACTGTTTGCATTGCGTTTTCATGAAAATATTTTTAAAATTAAAAAAAGACTAATATCAAAGTATTAATCTTTTTTTCCAAATAATTTTTTTAATGATAATACTGGTTTATTCCTTACTATCTTGTCATTACCAATAAATTCTCTCATTTCTTTTAAACATTTTCCAGAATTTTTGACTATAAAATTGAAACTCCCAGCGCTTTTTGTATCGATAAAAAATCCTCTGATATATTTATCTCTAAAAAACATCTGTGCTCGCACTTTTTCAATCTCAGTCCAAGGTATTTGAATATAATCTTCTGGATTTCTATGATTATAAAACTCAAAGGCTTTATCTCCTACCATAACATCTCCATGCTTATTACCAATTGATCCAGTAAGACAATTAGCTTTTGTAGTATAAACTACCTTGGTATTCATAGACATTACCATAGCTTTTACCTCCTCTAGAATAATTTCTTATTAATTTTAAAAAAGGAAGTTGAGACATCCTGCCTCAACCTCCTAATCCTTTATTACATTACACCTATTCTGTGAGCAATTACACCTAAAGCGAATAATCCAAAGATTATTACTACTGGGCTTACTTTACGTTTTAATAACCACATACAAACGAATGTTAATAATAACGCTGCAAATCCAGGAATAAGTTGATTTAAGTTATCTTGTAATGTTGTAACTTTTTCTGGTGTTAATGAGAACTTACCACTTGTTGCTTTTGTAACAATGTCTTGTAATACTTCACCAGTAATGTGTGTTCCTTTTTCTGGGAAATGAATAAATGCTTTTTCATCTAACTGTACTTTAGAAACTACTAATGGGAAGCTGATGTTAGTCCAACGTTGAACTAAAATACCCATTACGAACATACCAAGGATTGAAGCTCCTTTTGTAATTGTTTGTAAAATACCACCTGAAAGGTCACTTGTAATTTCAGAACCTTTTTTATAACCAAATTCTTGTGTATACCATAAGAACCCAATACGGATTAAGTTCCACGCAATAAAGAAGAATAATGGTGCAATAATTGAACCACCAGTTGCTAATGAAGCTGCAATAGCTCCAAGGATAGGACGAACTGTAAACCAGAATACTGGATCCCCAATACCTGCTAATGGTCCCATCATACCTACTTTAACCCCTTGGATTGCTGCATCATCAATATCAGCTCCATTTGCTTTATCTTCTTCTAAAGCAAGTGTAACCCCTAAAATAGGTGCTGCAATATATGGGTGAGTGTTAAAGAACTCTAAGTGACGTTTTAATGCTAATGTAGCATCTTCTTTGTTTGGATATAGTTTTTTAAGCGCTGGGATTAAAGCAAATGCCCAACCACCATTTTGCATACGTTCATAGTTCCATGAACCTTGAAGGAACTGAGAACGTAACATTACGCTACGACGATCTTTTTTACTTAATGTAATTTTTTTCTCTGACATTTTGTAGTTCCTCCTTATTAATAATCATTTAAGATATCGCCTAGTGGATCTCCAGATGAAGTATTTCCACTACCGCCTCCACCTTTGTTTTTAGAAAGGTTTAGGTAGATAATTGCTAAACATAACCCAATGATACCAGTTGCGATAAGTGTTAATTGGCTAATTGGTGCTAATGCAAATCCTAAGAAGAAGAATGGCCATACTTCTTTAGTTGCCATTAGGTTAATAACCATTGCGAAACCAACTGCAACTACCATTCCTCCACCGATTGCCATACCTTCAGTGAACCATTTTGGTAAAGCTTCAAGAGCTTTTTGAACTACTGATGATGGAATGAACATTAATAAACCTGCTGGAATAGCAACACGTAATCCTTGAGCCGCAAGAGCTACATAGTGCCAGAATTCAACTCCACGGAAATTTCCGTGTTCTGCTGCACGGTCAGCTTGGTGAACGATAACTACTGATAATGTACGAACTACCATAGTAAGCACAAGACCAACAGTTGCAAGTGTAACAGCTGTTGCAATCGCAATAATACGTCCTTCAGCTGAGAAATCTCCAGCTTTAATGAAAATAATAGCAGATGCTACTGATGCTAAAGCTGCATCGGGAGCAACCGCTGCTCCAATATTAGCCCATCCAAGTGCTAATAATTGAAGAGCTCCACCTAAGATAATACCTTCTGATAAATGTCCTGTTGCTAAACCGATTAATGAACAAGCAATAATTGGTTGATGGAATTGGAATTGGTCTAAGATACTTTCCATACCAGCTAATAACGCAACAATAAGGACTAAAATAACTGTTAGAATACTAAATTCCATAGTGTCCTCCTAATTTCTATTAAATTATAATTTTAAACCTTCACTTGATTTAGCTTCAATAAGTTTGAATAAATCTGATGGAGAATCGTTTGATACTTTACGAACATCAAATTTCACACCTAAATCACGAAGTTTTTTGTATACTTCTACATCTTCTTGATCTAATGATAATACATTGTTAATTTGAACTTTACCAACTGAGTGAGCCATAGATCCGATATTTAATTCTGGAATCTCTACCCCTTTTTCGATTACTGCAAGAGCATCTTGTGGTGTTTCAAATAATAATAACGCTTTTGTATCACCAAATCGTGGATCATTATAAACTTGAACAAGTTTATCCAATGGAATTACGTGTGCACGCACTCCTGGAGGAGCTGCTTGCTCAATAAGTTTTTTACGTAATTCATCTTTTGATACTGAATCTGAAACTACAATAATTCTGTTTGGATGAGTTGCTTTTGTCCAGTTAGTAGCAACTTGCCCGTGTAGTAGACGAGTATCGATACGGGCTAATACAAAGTCAATTTTCCCGTTTCCTAACACTGTACCTTCAGGAATCTCTCCTTGTGGTGCAGCTGTTGTGCTTTCAGCTACTTCTGCTTTAGGTTGTAGTTCTTCAGGGCGAACTTTAACCCCATCAATAGCTGTTGGTGTGATTGCTTTTGCAATCTCGTGAGCTGTTGTCATTGTGAATCTACTAGCATATGCTTCGATAAGCATAGGTAAGTTTAATCCTGCTACGATTGCTCTTTTCTCTGGTGCTTCTTCAAATAACTTGTTAGCTTGGTTAAATGGACTTCCACCCCAAAGATCGACAAGGAAAAGAATTTCTTCAGAATCTACTTTAGCGATAGCTTCTTGAAGCTTTCTTTGCAAGTCTTCTGGTCCTTCACTAGGCATAAATACAACTGATTCTACTTTTTCCTGTTCACCAAAAATCATAGAACCTGATTGTTTAATTCCTGCAGCGAATTCACCATGACTCGCGATGATAATTCCTACCATCTTAGTACCTCCTTTTATGTAATACTTATTTTATTATGACGTGTATACCTTTGCATACAAATAGATTATATCATTTATTAAATTTTTTGTAAATGTTTTAGTTTCTTACTTTACAATCATTGCAATCGATTTTCCATATTATGAAATCAAGTTTAAAATATATATTTTCTTATAATATAAATATAAAAACTATTATTATCACTTTTACAACTAAAATTAAACAACATTTTAGCTATTTGAGGTGTAAATATTTTTCTTAAAAATAATAATATGAAAATATTATTTTCATACTTTCATAATATTATTAATTCTTTTGTATAATATAAAAATAAGATAGTAACCAAATTGATACTATCTTATTCTTTAGTTTTTAAATAATCATTGTTATTTTACTTAATATCTCTTTCTGGGAACAACATTTTCAGTACGTTTAACGATAATCTTCTAGATTTTCCAGAATGCGGATAAATATGCATCATCATCATAGGATTGAAATTAGCCTCTATTACTCCGTAATTTTCTCCATTCATTTCTTCTGTTATATCTGGAATAATCAAATCGACCCCACAAACTTTTGCCATCATAGCATCTGTAATTTCTACAGCTAACTTTTTATAGCTATCATGAACCGAGTCTGTCATATCGATTGAATCTCCTCCTGTACTTATGTTTGAATTTTCTCTAAGATATGCTACTTTATTCTCAGGTAAAATAGATTCAAAAGTCAAACCTTGTTCATTTAATTGAAGCTTTTCGATTTCTCCTAATTCAATTTTTTTGAGTGGAGTTTTTTTCGCATCTCCTCTTAAAGGATTAGCATTTTTCATATCAACTAACTGCCTAATCGTATGTTTCCCATCACCAACTACATTAGCAGGCACTCTTAACAACACTGCTTCAGTTTTTCCTTCAATGACAAAAAATCTATATTCTGTACCCTCTATAAATTCTTCTATTAATATATCTTTATCTTCTTTTAGTGCAAATTCAATAGCTTTTGAATAATTATCTATCGAACTTGTTCCGTTTTTAAAAATTGTTATTCCTAACCCGAAATTAGTGCTTTTTGGTTTTATAACTATCGGTTTATTTTTTATGTAATTAAATTTTTGAAGTGCATCTTCTAAACTAGAAACTTCATACCCCTTAGGTACTCTAAAACCTTTTTCATCTAAAACTTTTTTAGTAACTACTTTGTTTTCCATAATCAATGGAGAAATATAGCTATCTTTACTTGTCATATTTCCATTTTTCACATATTCTACATGATCTTTATTTTCTAAACGAATAAATTGATCATTTTCATCAATTACAGTAACTTTAATTCCATTTTTTATAGCATCTTCTATTACTGCTTGTGTAGAAAGTTCCATATTATCATATGCACTTAATGAATAGTATTCTTGCAATGCCTGTTCTTTATATTTCTTAGCTAATTCTACTCCAACTCTTATCATATTATTATCTTTTTCATACTCTGATAATAATTTCGCTCCAAGAGTTAGCTCAGGACTTCTAAGCTCATTAATTTTCTCATCAATTAGTTCAACATCGCTGTCAAACAATCCTAATTCCTCAACTAATTCTTTCATTTTATTAAGGAACCATACTCCCTCATCTTCATAAGGAATATTATTAAATGGGTGAGCTAAGGCAACATTTTCACTATATTCATATCCTAAAGATTCTGAAGTATCTTTATCAGCCTCTTCTAGCCAAACTAATGTTTTTAAAAATAAATGAACAAATCTAATATCTTTTTCTAGTATCCCAAAAGGTGCAAATGGATTCAAGTCAAACAGACGAAACTCCATATATTTTATACCTTCTTTTGGGAATTTCACTATAGTATCAGCTCCTCTGAATCGAACACTAGAATAAAATTCTTTCTCCGCTATTAGTTTTCCATTTTTTACATATCCAGTTATATCTTCAATATATTTTTCTAATGAACTGTATGATACTTTGATATCCTCATCATTAACATATCCATAGCGACTAGTACGTAAACTGCGCACATAATCACTAGGTTTCAGTCCATTTGTAAAATACTTATCTTCTGCTAGTGGAGAAGCTCCATATAAATATATTAAGATCCATTGATATCTTATAAATTGTCTTGCTAATTTTAAATAGATTTCATTTTTTACATCTACTAAATCTTTTTTAGTAATCTCAGCTACCTTTTCCATAAATTTATCATCAAGTTGAAAATTGTAGTGAATACCAGAAACCATCTGTTTATATTTACCATATTTTTCTACTAAATATTCTCTATATTCCACATCAGATTTTTTTTCAAATTGAGCAACTCTTATTTCACTTTCGTCTGGTAATATTGCTGGAATACTTAATGGCCATATGAATTCATCAGCAGGCATATTTTTAAGTGTAACCTCATGAACTGCGTTTAATATTCTAAGAACATCTCTTTCACTATTTTCTGGGGTAGTAATTAATTCAACTTGCGATTCTGCAAAATCAGTTTGAATATATGGATGCTCATGACGTATTCCAAATACTTTTGGATGATCTGATTTTGAAATTGTACCATCCTCTAAAATTCGTTGCCCCTCTTTTTCTAAACCAATTTTAACATTAGAAAATACTTCTTCTAAGTTATTATTTTTTATTATATCTCTAATTAACATTTTTTATCACTCTCTACATACAATATAGTTACATTCTATATTATCATAAATACGCGATTTATAATAGAAATTGAACTCAAAAAATAAGTATAATAAGATAAATACTTACAATATATATTTACTTATGTTATAATCAAATTACACTTAAGAAAGGGGTATGAGATTCGATAATATATCGTATTTCTAATAATTACATGATAAAATTAATCGCTAGTGATATGGACGGAACATTACTAAATAGTAATCATAAAATTCCTCAAAATAATATAGAACTAATTAAATTCGCACAAAAAAATGGAATTGAATTTGTAGTAGCTACTGGAAGAGCATATTATGAAGCACTTCCTGCCTTAAATGATGAAAATATAAAATGTGATGTTATAAGCTTTAATGGGGGAATAATATACGATAAAAATGGAAATATCATTAATATTACTCCCATGAAATTAAAAGACTTATACTACACTATTGAAATATTAAAAAGTTTAGATATAAGTTATCAACTTTATACCAAAAATACTATTTATACAAAGAGTATAGAAACTGATATAACTGCTTATATCGATCTAATACGAGCAAATGGCGAAGAACCAAATGAACAACACTTAAGGCAAGAAGCTAAAAATAGACTTGCATTAGGTCATATTACCGAAGTTGATAATATAGAGTTATACTTAAATCAACAAGATAATCCAGCTATTAAGGTAATAGGTATATCAAATGATTTAGAAAAACTAAAACATGCAACTGAATTACTTTCGGGGAATGATAATATTAGTGTTACATCATCAGGAGCTAATAACGTTGAAATTATGGACAAAAAAGCTACAAAAGGTGAGGCTTTAAAAATAGTCGCTGATATACATAATATAAACTTAAAAAATGCTATTGCTGTAGGTGATAATTTAAATGATCAAGCAATGCTAGATATAGTTGAATATAGTATTGCGATGAAAAATGGAAATAAAGAACTACAGAAAACTGCTAAATTTATCACTGAGAAAACAAATTCTGAAGGTGGCGTTGCTGATTCAGTTATGAAATTATTAAAAGAAAAAAATGAATTCTACGAAGATATAAATCAAACACTAGTAGAAGCTGCTATAGAAGCAACAAAATTTGCATACGTTCCATATTCAAATTTTAAAGTAGGTGCAGCAATACTCGCTGATAATGGTAAAATATACACTGGATGTAATATAGAAAATGCAAGCTATTCTCCTACTAACTGCGCAGAAAGAACTGCAATATTTAAAGCTGTTAGTGAAGGAGTAACAACATTTAAAAAAATAGCAGTTGTAGGTGGTCCTAATGGAAATTTAGAGAATTACTGTCCACCTTGTGGAGTATGTCGACAAGTTATTTCAGAATTCGCAGATGAAGAATTTGAGTTAATTCTAGGAACATCAAAAAACACATATGCAGTATACAACTTTTTTGAAGAAGTATTACCACTTAGCTTTACAGCAAAAGAATTAAAAAAATAAACTTAAAGAGCAATTCTAGTATAAATAGACTTGCTCTTTAATCTTTATAAAACTTAATCATAAAAAAAAGTCGTAACAAAAGTTACGACTTGGTTAAGATGACCCGTACGGGATTCGAACCCGTGTTACCGCCGTGAAAGGGCGGTGTCTTAACCACTTGACCAACGGGCCAAAAATATAAAAGGCTAAATAATTAGCCTTTTATTCAATTAATGAGCCATGAAGGACTCGAACCTTCGACCCTTTGATTAAAAGTCAAATGCTCTACCAACTGAGCTAATGGCTCATGGCTGGGATACCTGGATTCGAACCAGGGGAATGACGGAGTCAAAGTCCGTTGCCTTACCGCTTGGCTATATCCCAATATTAGAATGGTGGGAAGAAGTGGATTCGAACCACTGAACCCTAAGGAGCGGATTTACAGTCCGCCGCGTTTAGCCTCTTCGCTATCTTCCCGGCTTATTAAAAATGGTGGAGGTTAACGGGATCGAACCGCTGACCCCTTGCTTGTAAGGCAAGTGCTCTCCCAGCTGAGCTAAACCTCCGTTCAAATGGTGACCCGTACGGGATTCGAACCCGTGTTACCGCCGTGAAAGGGCGGTGTCTTAACCACTTGACCAACGGGCCAAAAAATGGCTCCACAGGCAGGACTCGAACCTGCGACCCTCTGATTAACAGTCAGATGCTACTACCAACTGAGCTACTGTGGAATAATAAGTCTAATGCATTAGCAATAGACCTCAAAAGCCCGGCAACGTTCTAGTCTCACAGGGCGTAAGCCCAACTACATTCGACGCTAAAGAGCTTAACTTCTGTGTTCGGTATGGGTACAGGTGTGTCCTCTTCGCTATCGCCACCAGACGAAAACTTCATATACATATTATATCATCT
>PNGU01000022.1 GCA_002871655.1 Streptococcus sp. UMB1385
GTAAGACATGGAGATCACTTCCACTATATTCCTAAAAACAAAGTAGAAAAACCTACGGAAGTAGTTAAGCCAACTCCGGTTGTTCCTATTCCTTCTTTACCAAAGGCAAATAAAGTAGAAAAAACTAATGAAGACTTTAAAGCTGCTCCAGTTGTTCCTACCCCTTCTTTACCTGATGCAAATAAAGTAGAAAAAACTGATGAAGACTTTAAAACTGCTCCAGTTATTCCTACTCCTTCTTTGCCTGAAGTAAAAAAAGAAGATAATAAAAAAGAAGATGTTACAGAGGTAAAACCTAGTGTCTTATCATTCGCTGGAGTTCAATTTAAAACTAGTGATGGTTTTGTATTAGATGAAAATACAGTAGGTACTCCTACATCATTAGGATTAGTTATTGATCACAATGGACATCAACACTTCGTTTATTATAAACAATTAGTAAATTCTAAATTTGAAAAACTAATTCCTCAAAAATATTTAGAACAAGCTAAAAAAGAATATAAAGAATTAGAAGATAAAGTAACTGAAAAAATAAACTACTTAGCAAGTAAAAATAATATTGATAAAAATACTATTAAATATGTTTCTACAGCAAAAGGAGATGCTCTTTCTTACAATGGAACAACTACACTTTTAGATGAAATTAATTCTGATAATAATAATGCTGCAACTCAACCTAAAGAGACTCCAAAAGTAGAAGATAAAGTAGAAAATAAACAACCTGAAAGTAAGAACGAAACTTATTCTGAAGAAGTTACTAAAAAAATTAACCATTTAGCAAAAATATTAGGTATCGATCCTAAATTAATTAAATTAGTAGAAACTGAAAATGGACAAGCATTAACTTATCCTCATGGTGATCACAACCATACAGTATTACTTAATGCAATTCATATTGATGAGACTGAAGTAAATATTACGGATGAAATTCAAAAACAAATTAATTATATCGCTGAGGTTTATGGAGTACCAAAAGAAGCTGTTAAAGTTACAAAAGACTTCTTTGTATTTAATGAGCCTGCTCATGCATATGACCCAACTCATATTCACCCATACTTAATACCTCGTGATAAATTCCATATTCCTGAGGTTACAGGCGACGATGAAGTTGATTTCGAAAATGAATTACTTGCTTTATCAAAACGTACAGGAATTCCTGCTGATAAGATTAAACGAGATGGTGACAAATTTGTAATCCCTCATGGTGATCACGATCATTTCGTTAAAATCCTATCTAAAGGAGCAGATATTTACTATAAAAATAGAATTCCTAATATAACTGGAACTTACGTTGCTGGTGATTTTGACAAAGATGCTGTATTTAAACACATTGATGAACTAAAAGCAAATAATATTGCTAAACATAGTAATGATAAAAAACAAGCAAATCGTGTTAATCGTGCATTAGATCAGTTACGTGCGACAATTGAAGAATTACCAACTAACTCTACCAAAGGTTACCTAGAAATGTTAGATAACTTTGATAAAAAATACATTCAAGAAGAAATAAATACTGATACTTCTAAAAATGATGAATTTGTTAAAAAATATAATACTTTATTAAATCGTATTAAAGATAACGATATTGAAAAGTACAATCTTTCAAAAGTAGAGTTAACTAATGAATTAAACATAGCTAGTGAAAACAAAGATGTTAATACTTTAAACAAAATCAATCATTTATTAGATGAATTACAAAAATTTGAAGACCGTGAAAGTATTACTACAGTAAGTTATATAAAATATTTCTTAGAAAACATTGATAGTGACAAGATTGATAATAAACTACGTGAGGAACTTTCTTCACTTGTAAAAGATTCTTACGAATCTCAAGCATTTATAACAAGAACACCAATGAGAACACTTGTTACAAGACTTATCAATGCGAAAAATGCTCTTCATTATGCCCTTGAGCATAACACAAGTACTCAGCCTGAATTTGGTGAAAACTATAATAAACTAAATGTAAAAGATGAGGATGGTATGACACTTCGTTCATCTGCAGATCAGTTCGCTAAAGAAGCAAATGATCCATCATTCCCTCTTGAATTTTCTAAAGCAAATTATGATAACGCAGATTTCGAAAAATATGCAGGTAAAAAAGATGAAACTAATAATTCATCATCAAATAATGAAAGTAATAAAGAAGAAAATAACTCTACAACTAGTGAAAATAATAAGGTAGATAGTACACCAAGTGGTGAAACTAATACACCTAAAGATGAGAATACAACAAGTACTGAAAACAACACACCTAAAGATGAAAGTACAACAAGTACTGAAGACGAAAGTACAACAGAAACTAAACAAGTTGAACTAACTCCTGAAGAAACTGCAAAATTAAACTTACTTGCTGGTATCTTTAGACTTTCTCCAGATAGCATGAATATTATAGATACTCCATATGGAAAAGCTGTTAACTTCAATCTTGGTGGGAAAAATGAAACTATTTTAATAAAAGATATAGATAAATTACTAGCTGCCTTAGTTTCAAGTGCTAAACCAAAAGAAACTTCAGAAACAAATAACAAAAACAGTACGACTCTTAACACAGAAAATGAAGTTTCAAATTCTGAAAACAACACAACTTCAAATGACAATAAACACAATGCTGATGAAGAAAAAACAACAATAGCTACATCTGAAACAATAACAGGCGAAAAATAAATTATTTACTAAAAAAACACTTGACAACAAAGCTTATCATGGAGTAAAATTAGTTTAAATAAATACATAAAATTTGATAATAGACATGTTTTAATCTAAAAACATTCCCAGAGAGAGTACATGTGCTGAAAGTACTTATTGTTTATTTTAAAATTCTACTATTGATGATATCAAATTAAATTTTAAGAATCTATTTAGATTGAATTTGGGTGGAACCACGGTATAGAAATTAATCGTCCCTTACGTCTTTGACGTGAGGGATTTTTTATTTTATATATAAATTCAATTTAAAATTTATAATACAAAAGGAGAACAAAAATATGTTAGATATTAAATTATTTAGAGCAAATCCTGAAATGGTAAAAGCAAAATTAGCAGCTAGAAACTTAGAAACTGATGTAGTTGATCTACTAATAGACTTAGATAAAAAACGTCGCGAACTTCTAGTGCAAGTAGAAGATTTAAAAGCGCTACGTAACAAAAAAAGTGAAGAAATTGCTATTCTAAAAAGAAAACGTGAAGATGCTTCAGACGTAATTGCTGACATGAAACACGTTTCTGATGAAATCACTACTCGTGACATCGAAGTTAAACAAATTGCTGAAGAAATTAACGAAAAAATTATTAGAATTCCTAACTTAATCTCTGATGAAACTCCAATCGGAGAAAATGAAGATGAAAATATCGAAGTACGCCGTATTGGTCAAGTTAGAGAGTTTGATTTTGAACCAAAAGCTCACTGGGATTTAGTTGAAGAATTAGATATTGCTGACTTTGAACGTGCTGCAAAAATTTCTGGAAGTAGATTTGTATTCTACAAAAAAGCTGGAGCAATGCTTGAACGTGCATTAATCAACTTCATGATTGATACTCACGTAGTTGAACATGATTATGAAGAATTCATGGTACCTCAATTAGTTAATAGAACTGCATTATTTGGTACTGGACAATTTCCTAAATTCGTTGAAGATGTTTATACTGTTGAATCTGAAGGACTAACTCTTATTCCAACAGCAGAAGTACCATTAACTAACTACTACAACGGTGAAATTTTAACAGAAGATATGTTACCAAAAGGTGTTACAGCATTCAGTATTTGCTTCAGATCTGAAGCAGGAAGTGCTGGTCGTGATACTCGAGGTCTTATCCGCCTTCACCAATTTAATAAAGTTGAAATGGTACGCTTTGCAAAACCAGAAAATTCATATGAACAATTAGAAATCATGACTGGTCACGCTGAAAGCATCCTTAAAAAATTAAACTTACCATATCGTGTAATTACTCTATGTTCTGGAGATACAGGATTCTCAAGTGCTAAAACATACGATATCGAAGTATGGTTACCAAGTTATAATGCATATAAAGAAATCAGTTCATGTTCAAACTGTACAGATTTCCAAGCACGTCGTGCTAATATGAGATTCAAACGTGAAGATACTGGAAAAGTTGAATTTGTTCACACTTTAAATGGTTCTGGATTAGCTGTTGGACGTTGTTTAGCGGCGATTATTGAAAACTATCAAAATGAAGATGGATCAATTACCGTACCAGAAGTTCTACGTCCATACATGCGTGGAATCACAAAAATCGAAAGAGATTAATTTCATTTTAAAATAAAAAAATTCCAAGAGGTTTATATAAAAATCCTCTTGGAATTTTTTTATAGCTTAACACACTAAAAGTAGTGAAGAAAGATTCTCTCTTTTCAATCCACTACTTTTAATTTATGTAATATAGAGTTATATATCTATTTGAGTTTTTTCAAATTTATCTAGAGCTTGTAAATATCCCTCTGTTCCTGTTACATGCCACGCTAAACTAACATCTCTGAAATTATTAAGCCAACTTAACACTTTTCTTAATTTAGCTGGATTATTAGCCAGTACAGTCTGTGCTTTGTTTTCTAATTCTGTTAATCTACTGTTTACAACTGCTTCATCAATATTACCACTTACTTTAGGTATATCTATATAAGGTATTTTATTCTGATTATACGTTCTCCATCCGGGACTCTTAATTGGATAATAGTGATTGTGATCCCCGTGATTTACAATCATTTGTCCATCTTGTACTTGAATATGTTCAACAGTTGTATTCATACTACTTGCTAAAGCTGATATTTCTTTTTCAAAATCCCCTTCTAAGTCTGAACTCATCGCCGGAACAGTTATATCATTTAGTAAAAGACGCTTAACAGAACCGTTATAATTAAAGACTAACGCATTATTATCAACTGAAATATCACTAGCATTTAATCCATAGAATAGAGCAATATAATTCTTCTTACTATCTAACTCTGCTTTATCTATAGTTGTTGTATTTTCTGCTTTCTTAGCTAAAAATTCTTTTGCTTCTT
Source organism: Streptococcus sp. UMB1385 (assembly GCA_002871655.1). Classification (GTDB taxonomy): domain Bacteria; phylum Bacillota; class Bacilli; order Staphylococcales; family Gemellaceae; genus Gemella. The sequence continues at coordinate 5,024 of PNGU01000022.1, forward strand.
CTAATTGCTTAGCTGTTAACTCTGATTTTTTGACAAAGTGATTGTGGTCTCCATGTTTTACTATATAACCATCCCCTTCTTCACTAACTATATTGTTTACATCGAATACAAAATCATGCTCTTCAGCTTCATTATGATTATGAGCTTCTGAAGTGTGGTCCGCTTCAGTATTTGAATGTTCTACAACTGAATCTTCTTTGTTAGCTATCTCAGTGGTTGGTGTTACTAAATTATCTTTTACTTGTTTTCTTATTTCGTTCAATTGTTTTTCTAATTCAATCTGTTTATTTCTACTTTGATCTACACTGTAAGACATATCAAGATAAATAATACGCGCTTTTTGTTTTAATTCATCAGCAACTTCTGGTACTAATTTTTTCTCATCTTTTAGTTTCAATATTTCTTCTTGAAGTTTTTCTGCTTGTTCTGTAATATAATCAGCAGTTAAAGTATAATTCTCTTTTATATCTCCACTTTCGACTTTTTCAAAGTTACTCACTATTCCTTTTGGAATATTTTCACCACTAGGAATCTCTAACTCTTCTTTTGAAACTATATTATGACTTATATCTAAATATTCTAGCGTTTTATTTTTTTCTTTTAATGTTAATGTTTCTACATAATTATTTGCCATTGTTAAGTATTTTAGAGCTGTAAGATTATTAACATTTTCCATTGTTCTAATAACATTGTTACTAACTGTTAAATTAATCAGTTTATCTTGTTTATTAGTTGGGAATTCACTAATCTTATTACCACTAGCATCCAAATTCTCAAGTGCAGATAGTTTATGAATGTTATTGATATCCTCTAGTTTATTATTTTTGATTTCTAGACTAGTAATTGTTTTGTTCTCAAAATCTAAACTGTCGATTTTATTATTGTTAACTTCTACACTTTCTAAAATTTTAGCATTTTTCAAATGAGATAATGTTGTTATTTTATTATCATTTGCTACTATTTTTTTCAATTTAGGTAAATTAGATACTACACTTAAATCTCTAATATTAGTATTATTTACCGTTAATTGCTCTAAACTATCATTTTTAAGCGTTGCTAACTCTAAACCGCTGTTATTAGATAAGAATAAACGCTCTAATTCATTTTTATTACTTAATGCATCCAATTTTGTAATGTTATTATTTTCAAGACTAACTGCTTTTAGATGATTTAAATCTTTTAGAGCCGATATATCCTTAATTTTATTATTGTCTAAATTCAACGACTCTAAATTAGTAAGATTTTTTAATACATCGATATTTTCAATATTATTTCCTGCTGCAGAAATTAGTTTTAAGTTTGGATAATCTTTTAAAAACGAAATATCCTGAATATCATTTTCAGAAAAATCAATTCCTTCTAATGTTGGTATATTTTTTATAAATGAATAATCTTTAATACCCGTTCTTGATACGTATAATTGTTTTAATTTTTTAAATTTATAAACAGGGGTAATATCATCGATAGGTGTATATCCTATTCCAAGAACTTCTATATTTGGCATAAGTTCTAAACCACTTCGTTTAAGTGGATCTTTGTTTTGACCAATATTCAAGTACTTAACAGTTTTTAACCACTCTTTCATTTTTTCTACATTTGATTCATGTGCAGGAAAATCAGTATCTGCAGAAGCATGTTGAATATCATGTATAATATCATCATCAAATCCTAATTTTTTCAGCGTCTCAGCTCCTGAATTATTATGTGGATCTGCTAGAGGTTTAGATATGTCTATATCTTTAACTAATATAGTGTGGCTATGATCTCCATGTGGATACACCAATGCTTTTCCTTCCGCTGTTTCAATTAATTTTATAGAACTTTTATCTATATTTAGTTGTTTAGCAACATAGTCAATTTTTGCTTCAATTTCTTTTTCTTCAGCATTATTTTGCTCTTCTCTATGGTTGTCATTTCCTGCAGTATTTTCTGAAGAATTATTCGCAGCTTCTGTTTTATCAGTAGAAGTATTATTAACTGAATTATTACTTTCTACTTTATCTTTACTATTCGAATTATTTTTCTCCGTATTTTCTTTGATATTTATATCTTTTAACAATTCCGTTTTTCCATTGTATGAAATTGCATCCCCATTTGAAGTAATAATATAACTAAATTTATCTTTATCTATATTATTCTTTTTAGAAAGATAATTAATTTTGTCATTAACTTCTTTTTCCAATTCTGCATACTCTTCTTTAGCCTTATTCAGATATTGATAAGGAATAAGTTTTTCCCATTTAGAATTAACCAATTGTTTATAAAATACAAAGTGTTGATGACCACTATGAGCTACAAGAAGCCCTGTTGAAGTAGGCGTGATTACACTATCATCAGATAATTTAAACCCATCACTAGTTTCATATTGTACTCCTGCGAATGATAAAACGCTAGGTTTTATAACTATATTGTCAATTTTAGGTTGCTCTGCCTTATCTTTTTCTGGTAGCGTTGGTGTAGGAATAACTGGAGTAGGTTTAACGTTTTCTAGAGGTTTTTCCACTTTATTTGCTTCTGGCAAAGAAGGAGTAGGAACAACTGGAGTCGGCTTAACTGCTTCCGTAGGTTTTTCTACTTTATTTGCTTCTGGTAAAGAAGGAGTAGGAACAACCGGAGTTGGCTTAACTACTTCCGTAGGTTTTTCTACTTTGTTTTTAGGAATATAGTGGAAGTGATCTCCATGTCTTACTGTATATCCATTTTCATCTTCACTAACAATATCTTTAGGATCGAATTTATATCCATCACTATGACTTGTTGAATCTTCGTGATCTGATGAATGTTCATGATGGTCATGGTTACTGTCATTTACTATATTACTTTTCGGTGTATTTACTACAGTCGTATTAGTATTTTTAGTAGTTGCTGGAGTTCCAGTATTATTTACTAAGTATTCCCATTTTGTACCTACTAGTTGAGAATAAGGTATTATGTGTTGGTGACTACCATGTTTAACTATGAATCCAAAACTATTTTTTCCTATGATGTCATTTTCACCTTTGAAGATATATCCATCGCTTGTTGGAGTAGTTATTCCTGCAGTTGATGCTGGTAATGAGCTGTTAGCTTCTACTTTGCTTGCTTGTGACAATTGAGAACTTGATAATTCACTTTTCTTAATATAGTGGAAATGATCACCATGACGAACTACATAGCCATCTGCAGTTTCACTTACGACATCTTTGGGATTAAATGTATAGTGATCTCCAGTTTCTTTAGATTCACTAGTTTCTCCATGATGGTGATGGTGTGCATGTGCTGATATTTCTTTTGCAGTTTTTTCATCAACAATATTACTTTGGTTTATTCCTTCTTTTGGATAGTAGTAAAATTTACCATTAACTTTTATAACGTAACCTTCTGCAAGTTCATACTGAATGTCTTCGTCTTTTAATTTATAATCTTTATTTTTATAAACTAATGAATCAAGAATTTTAGCGTTATAAGGTACTAATCCCTTTTCATAGTGGCTATGATCTCCGTGAAGTGTTACGTATCCATCTTCGGTAATCTCACTAACGACAACTGAACTAACCTTATCTGAGTAATTAATTTTCTTTGCTTGTGCAGTATTTTGTACTAGTGGTGCTGTTTCATAAGCTTGTTGTTTGCCGTATTCGTAACCAGCGAAAGCTGATAGTCCGATTACAAGTGAACCACAGGCACCTGTAATAATCATTTTTTTCTTGTTCATACTATTATCT
>PNGU01000023.1 GCA_002871655.1 Streptococcus sp. UMB1385
GACTTTCTTTTTAAATTCAAAATTATATTTAGTCATAAAAATACCGACCTCCAAAAAGTTAGATTTTTTGGTCTAACTTTTTGGGGTCGGTACATTTTTTATTTTTGAGAGTCTTTTTTGTTGCAAATTATATTAATATAAAGTATAATAAAGAAAGTCAATAAAACATATAGTAAAAATTGTAATACAGGTTTTAAGTTTTTTAAGTGAATAACACAATATCACATTTATTTTATTTATTATCTTTAACGGCAAGAATACGATTGATTATTGATAATAAAATATAAAATAAAAAGGAGATTGTAACTTATGAAACAAGGTACGGTAAAATGGTTTAACGAGGAAAAAGGATTCGGATTTATCGAAGTAGCAGGAGAAAAAGATATCTTTGTTCACTTCTCAAGTATTAAAAAAGACGGATTCAAAACTTTAAAAGAAGGCGATAAAGTTGAATTTGAAGTTGAAGATGGTGCTCGTGGACCACAAGCAGCTAACGTAGTTGTTCTTTAATTAGAAATACAAGAAAGCTATAATTAGATTTTTATATCTAGTTATAGCTTTTTTTTTTGTTATTTCTTATATAGGGATTTGAAGTTCTATAGTAGTACTCTTATAGGGAAAGATGAAAACGGATACGATAGTTATTGAAAAAATTTTCATTATATTTTATAATTAAATTGCAAGGTAAAAAATAAATGGAAATTAGGAGGAAAATCTCATGAAAGGGATAAATACTAATTTATTACATGGATATCCTGTAATAGATGATTATACTGGTGCCGCATCGATTCCTAAATATCAAGTTACTACATTTGATCAAAAAGAAGGGTATAAAGATTGTGGTAAATATTCGTATAGTCGTTTTGGAAATCCAACGATATTGGCGTTAGAAGCAGCTGTTGCTAATTTGCATAAAGCAAAATTTGGTTTTGCATTTGCTTCAGGGATGTCAGCAATAACAACTGTTTTAATGTTGTTGAATAGTGGGGAACATATAATACTCCCTAAAGATGTTTATGGAGGAACATTCCAGTTTAGTTCAAAAATTTTGAAGAAATATGGAATAGAAGTTAGCTTTATTAATTATCAAAATTTAGAAGAATTAGAAGCTACTATTAAAGATAATACTGCGATGATATATATAGAAACACCTTCGAATCCTTTATTAAAGGTGTCAGATATTAAGGCGATAGTAGAAATTGCTAAGAGAAACAATATAAAAACTGTGGCGGATAATACTTTTATGACCGCTTTATATCAAAAACCGTTAGACTTAGGATGTGATATTGTAATAGAAAGCTTAACTAAGTTTGTTAACGGTCATAGTGATGTTACAGCTGGTTGTGCAGTTACTAATAATGAAGAAATAGCTGCTGAAATCTGCTTATTACAAAAAAACTTCGGTGGTATTTTAGGGGTTGAAGATGCTTGGTTAATTTTACGTGGAATGAAAACTATGGGACTAAGAATGGAAAAATCAGTAGAGAATGCAAAAATTCTTACTAAGTTTTTAGAGTCGCAAGATAAAATTAAAAAAGTATATTATCCTAATTTAACAAGTTGTAAATTTTATGGTATTCACGCGGAGCAGGCTAGTTCAGGAGGAGCTGTTTTCTCATTTGAATTTTTCGAACAAGCTGATTTGAAAACGTTTCTTAAAAAAATTAAAATTCCGATTTATGCAATCAGCTTAGGAGGAGTAGAATCTATAATTTCTCATCCTGCAACTATGTCGCATGCATGTATGAGTGAAGAAGAAAGATTGGCTCAAGGAGTTACTCAAACTCTATTAAGATTTTCTTGTGGAGTAGAGGATGTAGAGGATCTAATAGAAGATTTAACACAAGCATTAACAGATTAAAATAAAAAATATGATATATAAATAAAGGAGATTTATAAAATGAAAATTACAGAAGTTAATACACCAAAAGCACCAAAAGCTGTAGGACCATATGTTCAAGCGAATAAAGTAGGAAACCTTATTTTCTGTTCAGGGCAACTAGGTATTAATCCTGAAACAGGAAAAATAGTTGATGGTGGAGTTATCGAAGAAGCAAAACAAGTTTTTAAAAATATTGAAGCAGTATTGGAAGAAGCGGGTAGTTCTATGAATCATGTTGTGAAATCATTAGTATTATTAAAAGATATTGCTGATTTTGCAGAAGTTAATAAAGTTTATGCAGAGCAATTTAACGATGTGTTACCTGCTAGATCAGCATTCCAAGTAGCTGCTTTACCATTAGGTGGTAATATAGAAATTGAAGTTATAGCTGTAGAAAAATAAAGGTATTTTGTAGAGGTTTAGGATAGTTTATGTCCATGCTCTGAATTAATGAGTAAATAAAAAATCAAGGTTGGCAATTTGCTATCCTTGATTTTTTGCATTATAACTTGCTATTGCAGCGTCTATTTCTTCGTTTGTAAAATTAGAAATATCACCTTTCAATTCATTTTCTATAATACTTCTGCTTGTTGCTCCCTCTTGAGTATAACGAATTGTATTGTAAGTTTCTGGAACTTGTTGTCCAATTATTTGAGGGTGGTTTTTTGTATTAGGTATTGAAGATGTTTTTTTAGAATCTGTAGCAGTATGTTTTCCACTACTATTTCCTTTGTTTTCTGAAGATTTTTCTTTTTTAGAATCTTCTTTATCGCCTAATTCTTTTTTTGTTTCTTCTTTTTTTGTAACGTTAGTTTTATGATCTTGTTCTAACTCTGAAGTCTCTGAGTTTAATAGTTTTTCTTTTAATGCATTATATTTAAAATCATATTTAGCTAAAATGGTTTTTACTTGATCCGCATAATTAGGTGAAGTAGAATCAAGTTTTAAAATTTCAATAAGAGCATTGTCATAATAATCTAATTGATCTTCTAAATATGAAATTCCTTTAGAAAAGATATGGCTTGTATCAAGTTTTTTAGCTTGTTTTAAATGTTCGTGAGCCGTTTCTAGGTTAGCATTATTTAAAGCTTCATCAACTTTTACTAATTCAGTAGCTATATCAATATCGTTATCTATGTTTCTTAGAGTTTCTTTTGCTTTTTCAGTAGTTAATGTTTCAAGTCCTTTTAAACCTGAATTGAAATCATGTGAATCATTTATTAATGATATATATTTAGAATGTTCTTCTTTAAAATTCTTATTCCCTGAAGTAAGATAGTAGTATGTTCCACCTACCAGGAAAAAAATTGCTAATATAGGCATTAAAATAGAGATTATTTTTTTCATAAAGAGCTACGCTCCTTTCTTTAATGTCTTTAACTATAATTAATTGTATAATGTTAAGAAAAAAAAATCAAGTGAATAAAATAATAAGTAATTAAACTAAATACGTAAGATATCTACATATCAGTAATAAATCAATATTATATAGTGAAAAAAATAGTATCTATTAATGTTGAATTTTGTAGAAAAATAATCTAGTTAATACAGGTAGAAGTACTAAATCAAAATGAAAAATATAATATAAAATATACAATAATTTCTTGACAAGGGTATAAGTTTGGTATAATATATTTAAAAGAACCGTGACAAAATATAGTAAAAAGAATTTTACTTTATGTTTTAATAGAAAGAGAGTTTAATCCCTAGGCTGAAAGATTAAATATTAATGATTAGAGTAAAGAACACTTTTTATAAAATTTAATAAACAGTAAATAAGGTATCGATATTCCGATATGAATTAGGGTGGCACCACGAAGTATGTTATCGTCCCATGTAGTTAAAGCTATATGGGGCGATTTTTAATTTATATTGGAATATATTGGAAGATTAAAAATTGAAAGGAGAAAGAAATGGTAATTAGTATGCCAAGAGGAACTCAAGATATACTACCAGAAGAAAGTGTAAAATGGCAGTATATCGAAGGGAAACTAAGAGAAATTAGTAAAAACTTTTGTTATGAAGAAATAAGAACGCCTATGTTCGAATCAACAGAATTATTCAGTCGAGGAGTTGGTGATACTACGGATATAGTTCAAAAAGAAATGTATACTTTTATGGACAAAGGAAATAGATCTTTAACTTTGAGACCAGAAGGTACAGCAGGAACAGTTCGTTCATATATTGAGAATAAATTATTCGCAAAAACAATTCAACCGCAAAAATTATATTATGTTGGACCAATGTTTAGATATGAAAGAAAACAAAAAGGACGTTATCGCCAATTTGTTCAATATGGTGTAGAGGTAATTGGTGAGGAAAGTCCTAAAATTGATGCAGAGGTTATCAGTTTAGCTTATAACATTTATAGAATGTTTGGTATAGAAAATATTAAGGTAAGTATTAACTCTTTAGGGAATCCTGAAGAAAGACAAGCTTATAATGATGCTTTAGTTAAGCATTTTGAACCGAGAATAAATGAATTTTGTGAAGATTGTAATAATAGACTTTATAAAAATCCTATGAGAATATTGGATTGTAAAGTTGATGCAGGGCATGAACTTATTAAGTCAGCTCCGAAGTTATTAGATTATTTAGGTGAAGAATCTAAACAATACTTTGCAGAAGTACTTAAACATTTAGATGCTTTAGGGGTGAAATATGAAATTGATCATAATTTAGTTCGTGGATTAGATTATTATACTCATACGGCATTTGAAATTATGATTGATAATCCTGAAGTAGAATTGAAAACACTTTGTGGTGGAGGGCGCTATAATGGTTTAATTAGATTATTAGACGGTCCTGAAGATAAAAAAGGTATTGGTTTTGCCTTAAGTATAGAAAGATTATTGTTAGCTTTAGAAAGTGAAAGTATAGAATTACCTATAGATGATACAATCGATGTTTTTGTGGTAGCTATGGGTGAAGATGCTTCTAATGCTGGAGTTAAGCTTACTAATGATTTAAGACTAGCTGGATATAGCGTGCAAAATGATTATTTTGATAAAAAAATGAAGGCACAAATGAAGATTGCAGATAGATATAATGCGAAATATTCTATAATAATTGGACAAAGTGAACTAGAAAGTGGAACAATTGTCATAAAAGATATGAAGTCATTTGAACAAGAAACAATTAAGTTAGAAAATATAGTTGATTATTTACAAGAGAAATTGAGAGGAGAAAAATAATGAGCGCATACGGAAGAACGGAATACGCTGGTCGTATAGATGAAAAATATGTAGGAAAAAAAGTAACATTAAAAGGTTGGGTTAGTAAACGTCGTGACCTTGGTAACTTAATCTTTATCGATGTAAGAGATAGAATGGGTGTAGTTCAATGTGTATTCTCAGGAGAAAAAAATGCAGAATTACATGAACTAGCAGGAACTTTAAGAAATGAATTCGTAGTTTCTATTGAAGGAGAAGTAGTATTAAGAAATGAATCTACAGTAAATGAGAAAATTGCTTCAGGTAAAGTAGAAGTTATTGCTGATAAATTAGAAATTTTATCGAAAGCAAAAACATTACCATTCGTATTAGATGATGCAAGTTTATCAAGTGAAGAATTACGTCTTAAATACCGTTACCTTGATTTAAGAAGAACAGAACTTGCAGAAGTATTACACTTACGTTCAAAAATTACTAAAGCAACTAGAGATTATTTAGATAACAACATGTTTGTTGATGTTGAAACACCAATTTTAACTAAATCTACTCCAGAAGGAGCACGTGACTACTTAGTACCAAGTAGGGTTCATCCAGGTGAATTCTATGCATTACCACAATCACCACAATTATTTAAGCAATTATTAATGGTTGCAGGATTTGACAGATACTATCAAGTAGCTCGTTGTTTCCGTGATGAAGACTTACGTGCAGACAGACAGCCAGACTTTACACAAATCGATATGGAAATGAGCTTTATGTCACAAGAAGAAATTCTTACTATGATAGAAGGTTTAATTGCACACGTAATGAAAGAAGTTAAAGGAATCGATGTAGTATTACCATTCCCAAGACTTGACTATGAAGAAGCAATGGAAAGATTTGGTAGTGATAAACCAGATACTCGTTTCGGAATGGAATTAAAAGATGTTAGTGATCTTGTTAAGAACTTAGACTTCAAAGTGTTCTCAAATGCAGTAGAACAAGGTGGAGCTGTAAAATGTATCGTAGCTAAAGGGTGTGCAGAGCAATATTCTCGCAAAGATATCGATGCTTTAGGTAAGTATGTTGCAAACTATGGAGCTAAAGGATTAGCTTGGGTTAAAGTAACAGAAGAAGGATTAAATGGGGCAATTGCAAAATTCTTTACAGATGAAGTAGCTCAAGAATTAGTAGCTCGTGTAGATGCAGAAGTAGGAGATATTATCTTATTTGCAGCTGACAGTAAGAAAGTATGTTATGCATCATTAGGAGCACTACGTCAAAAATTAGCAGCTGATTTAGACCTAATTGATAAAGACAAATATAATTATCTATGGGTAGTAAACTGGCCTTTATTAGAGTATGATGAAGAAAAAGGTCGTTACAGCGCGGCTCACCACCCATTCACAATGCCAAAAGTAGAAGATGTTGAACTATTAGAGACAGCACCTGAAAAAGCTTATGCACAAGCTTATGATATAGTACTTAATGGATATGAGTTGGGTGGAGGAAGTATCCGTATCTATGATAAAGAAGTTCAATCATCTATGTTCAAAGCATTAGGATTTACTCAAGAACAAGCTCAAGAACAATTTGGTTTCTTATTAGATGCATTCGAATATGGAGTACCACCACATGGAGGATGTGCATTAGGATTAGATAGATTCGTTATGTTATTAGCTGGACGTGATAACTTACGTGATACAATTGCGTTCCCTAAAACTGCGAATGCAGCAGATCCAATGACTCAAGCACCATCACCAGTAGACTTAGAGCAACTATTAGAATTAAATATTTCACTACTAAGAAAATAAATCAAATAATAATATAATGCTTATCTGAGGAAGAGTTAATCTTTTCCTCAGATTTTTTAAAAATTGTATTGACATAAAGTAAAACAGATGATAGAATAGTAAAAGTCTTCTCAAGAAGAAGACGAACAATTAAACATTTCAAAATATTAAATGTTAAGAAATTATAAAAAAGTTCTTGACAAAATATAAAAGAAATGATAAACTTATAAAAGTCTTGAAGAGAGACAACGTCAATTATTTCAACGAAGTAAACGATTAAAAAGTTTTAAAAATATAAAAAAACTTCTTGACAAATATTTCAAGAAATGATAGAATAGTAAAAGTCTTCTGATGAAGACAAAAAAACATTTTTAAAAAAGTTTTAAAAAAAGACTTGACAAAGAAATTTAAAAATGTTAAAATATAAAAGTTGCTAATCGCAACGATTTGAACATTGAAAACTAAACGAATTAAGTCAACGTTAATTCCAAAAAAGGACAGTTTTAAAAAGAAACTATAAAACTTTTTATTGAGCTAATCAAGCTAACAAATTTATTTGGAGAGTTTGATCCTGGCTCAGGACGAACGCTGGCGGCGTGCCTAATACATGCAAGTCGAGCGAAGTTTTCTGGTGCTTGCACTAGAAAAACTTAGCGGCGAACGGGTGAGTAACACGTAAAGAACCTGCCTCATAGACTGGGACAACTATTGGAAACGATAGCTAATACC
>PNGU01000024.1:1382-3909 GCA_002871655.1 Streptococcus sp. UMB1385
GAGCAGCGGATTTGCCTACTACTCAACCTTTGTGCTTAGACGTCCTATTCCATCAGGACGATCAATTAGCCTCCTCTGTCCCCACTTCTCTCAAACGATATTTGGTGGTACAGGAATTTCTACCTGTTGTCCATCGGCTTCACCATTCGGCTTCACCTTAGGTCCCGACTTACCCAGAGCGGACGAGCCTTCCTCTGGAAACCTTAGTCATTCGGTGGATAGGATTCTCACCTATCTTTCGCTACTCACACCGGCATTCTCACTTCTAACCTCTCCACCTCGCCTTACAGCTCGGCTTCTATGATGTTAGAACGCTCTCCTACCATATAACATTAGTTATATCCGCAGCTTCGGTTGTATGTTTAGCCCCGGTACATTTTCGGCGCGATGTCACTCGACCAGTGAGCTATTACGCACTCTTTAAATGGTGGCTGCTTCTAAGCCAACATCCTGGTTGTCTGTGCATCATCACATCCTTTTCCACTTAACATACAATTTGGGACCTTAGCTGGCGGTCTGGGCTGTTTCCCTTTCGACTACGAACCTTATCACCCGCAGTCTGACTCCCGTTGATATTTATCTGGCATTCGGAGTTTGTCTGAATTCGGTAACCCGGGATGGGCCCCTAGTCCAAACAGTGCTCTACCTCCAGTAAACTCACAACGAGGCTAGCCCTAAAGCTATTTCGGAGAGAACCAGCTATTTCCAAGTTCGATTGGAATTTCTCCGCTACCCACAGCTCATCCAAACACTTTTCAACGTGTCCTGGTTCGGTCCTCCATTCAGTGTTACCTAAACTTCAACCTGGCCATGGGTAGATCACTTGGTTTCGGGTCTACTCCATCATACTATTTCGCCCTATTAAGACTCGCTTTCGCTTCGGCTCCATGTCTTCCACTTAACCTCGCATGATAAAGTAACTCGCCGGTTCATTCTACAAAAGGCACGCCATCACCCTCAAGGGGCTCTGACTACTTGTAAGCACACGGTTTCAGGTTCTCTTTCACTCCCCTCCCGGGGTTCTTTTCACCTTTCCCTCACGGTACTGGTTCACTATCGGTCACTAGGTAGTATTTAGCCTTACCAGATGGTCCTGGTAGATTCCGACGGAATTCCTCGTGTTCCGCCGTACTCAGGTGCTCTCTCGCGCCAACTTAGCATTTCGTATACAGGACTTTTACCTTCTACGGTCTAACTTTCCAGCTAGTTCTACTATACTTTATCATACGCTTTGTTGAGAGTCCTACAACCCCAATATGCAAGCACATTGGTTTGGGCTCTTTCCTTTTCGCTCGCCGCTACTCAGGAAATCGATTTTTCTTTCTCTTCCTACAGGTACTTAGATGTTTCAGTTCCCTGCGTTACCTCGCTTTCGCGTACCGCCCTTTTAAAAGCGGTGGGTTCCCCTATTCGGATATCTACGGCTCTTTGCTTACTTACAGCTCCCCGTAGCATTTCGTCGTTTGTCACGTCCTTCTTCGGCTCCTAGTGCCAAGGCATCCTCCGTGCGCCCTTTACTACTTAATCGTGTGTAGCTTTTACGCTTCGTTCTTTTCCTTGAACTCTTTGTGAATAAGTTTTTACAACTTACTTACTTTTTTCTCGGTTTTTATAAATCTGTTTCTTTTACTTTATAGAAAATTATTTTTGATCTAATATATATATTCAGTTTTCATTGTTCAAAATGGTGGAGCCTAGCGGGATCGAACCGCTGACCTCCTGCGTGCAAAGCAGGCGCTCTCCCAGCTGAGCTAAGGCCCCAAGTTTATTGAATTGTATTTAATAAGAATAAATGGTGGGCCTAAATGGACTTGAACCATCGACCTCACGCTTATCAGGCGTGCGCTCTAACCAGCTGAGCTATAGGCCCCTATTAAATTATTCTTTTGAGTGTTTTGAACACTCAAAACTAAACGAATTATCAACGTATTCCTTATCCTTAGAAAGGAGGTGATCCAGCCGCACCTTCCGATACGGCTACCTTGTTACGACTTCACCCCAATCATCTGTCCCACCGTGACCGGCTCCCTCCTAAAAGGTTAGGCCACCGTCTTCGGGTGTTACAAACTCTCGTGGTGTGACGGGCGGTGTGTACAAGACCCGGGAACGTATTCACCGCGACATTCTGATTCGCGATTACTAGCGATTCCAGCTTCATGTAGTCGAGTTGCAGACTACAATCCGAACTGAGAATAGTTTTGTGAGGTTTGCTTACTCTCGCGAGCTCGCTTCTCTTTGTTCCTATCCATTGTAGCACGTGTGTAGCCCAAGTCATAAGGGGCATGATGATTTGACGTCATCCCCACCTTCCTCCAGTTTATCACTGGCAGTCTATCTAGAGTCCCCATCTTACTGCTGGCAACTAGATATAAGGGTTGCGCTCGTTGCGGGACTTAACCCAACATCTCACGACACGAGCTGACGACAACCATGCACCACCTGTATCTGTGTCTAACCAAAGGTCAGAACAACACAATCTCTTGTGTCCTCACAGTATGTCAAGACTTGGTAAGGTTCTTCGCGTTGC
>PNGU01000025.1 GCA_002871655.1 Streptococcus sp. UMB1385
GAATGTGAAAGCCAGCGCCTTGAGGTGCGTGTTAGTAACAAAGGGTTATACCCGAAGAGAAAACCACCCCTTTTCAGGGGTGGTCATTATTTTTTGTTTACTTTTATTAGAAGCAATAGTATAATGGTTTTATTAAAACTGAAGATGAAAGGTAGACGAAAGTGAAAAAACATTTTAAAAAAATATTGGCAACATTACTTATTGTCCTAATTGTTGCATTTGGTTTTGTGGGGAATTATTTCTATAACTTTGGATTAAATCCAAAAGTTGATAAAAGCGGCATAGTAAATCAAGATAGTGATGGAAGTAAAGAAGATAAAACAGCGATAAACAAGTGGTTTGATGAAACTAAGCAAGTTACAGAAATGGATTCTGTTACCAAGAACAAGCTAGTAGGTTATAAGTTTGTTAATCCCAATGCTAAGAAGTGGATCTTTGTAGTTCACGGATATACTAGTGATGCTAAGAAAATGGCAAACTATATTAAGAAGTTTTATGATATGGGATATAGTGTTTTTGCCCCAGACTTAATTGCCCATGGTAATAGTGAGGGTGATTTTATCTCAATGGGTGGCTATGATTCTGATGACCTAGTTAATTGGGTGAAGAAAATATCAGCTGAAAATAATAATGCTGATACTGCGTTGTTTGGTATTAGTATGGGAGCTGCTACTGTAATGAATGCAGTAGGTAAAAACTTACCATCAAATGTAAAAACTTTTATGGAAGATAGTGGATATGTAAATTTGAAAGTAGAGTTTACTTATCAATTGAAAAAATTATTTAATTTACCAAGTTTCCCAGTTATTCCAGCAGCGAATACAGTAACAAAAATACGTGCAGGATACTTTTTTGGTGATGTAGATGCTACAAAAGCACTGAAAGAAACGAAATTACCTGCCTTAGTATTGCATGGTGAAGAAGATGGTTTTGTTCCTTTAGAACATGGTAAACAAGCTTATGATTTAATAACTTCAGAAAAAGAATTCCATAGTTTCCCTGGTATGAAACACGTTCAAGCAGAAAGAAAATATCGAGAACAATACTGGAAAATTGTAGGAGAGTTCTTAAAGAAACATTTTGAATAATAAGAGAGAGGCGACTGATAAATTTATCAATCGCCTTTTATTATGAAAAAATTTAGAATTTGAGATTTTCCGTTATTACACTATATATAGTTATTCCCCTACAACAACTAATTCTTTGTTAAGTTTGTTTAGAACTTCACAACCATCTTCTGTAACAAGAACTAAGTCTTCAATACGAACACCGAATTCTCCTGGAAGATAAATACCTGGCTCAATAGAGAAAATCATACCAGGTTCACATTTAGTTTCGTTAACGCTAGAAATGTCCCCATATTCATGACATTCAAGGCCGATGTGGTGACCTGTACGGTGTGTGAAGAACTCACCATATCCTTTTTCTGTAATGTAGTCGCGACAAGCTGCATCAATATCACAGAATCTAACGCCTGGTTTAACTAGAGCAACACCACGTTTTTGTGCTTCTAATACAGTTTCGAATACCTCGCGAGCTTTTTCACTTGGTTGTTTCCAAAATACTGTACGAGTCATGTCAGAGCAGTAGTTATCTTTAATACCTCCCATATCGATGATAATTGAATCACCTGGTTTTAGATATCTATCTCCTACTGTACCGTGAGGATTAGCTCCGTTAGCTCCATATCCAATGATTGGATCGAATGATAATCCTTCTACTCCTAAATCTTCGTGGATAGCTAGTAGATCTTTTACAATATCTTTTTCAGATTTTTCAGCAGAAATACTATCGATAACACGTTGACAAGCCTCATCGTTTAGAAGAGAAGCGCGACGCATAAGTTCTTTTTCTTCTTCATCTTTAATCATACGAACGCGGTCAACGATTTGAGATACATCGACGAATTTACTTTCTGGTAGATAATCCATAAGTGGTAGTAAGAATCTAGCTGGAAGAACTTTGTCAATACCAACAACAGAACCGTTAGGTATAGATTTTGACAGAATTTCTATAGGTTTATCAGTATCAGAATAAACTACTTTTTCTAAACCTAAATCTTTATCTAGTGGGAATAAAGCGTTGATGAAAAGTTTATGATTTCCGTTCTCATCAAGAAGTACTGCATAAAATCTTTCACCTGGATGTTCTAGGTGGCCTGTTAAGTAGAAGATTGAATAAGGGTCGCTAATAAGAGCTTGATTAATCCCTTGTTCTTTCATTTTAGATAAAATTTTATTAGTTCTTGAAAGTTTCATATTGTACAACTCCTTTAAAAATATTATGAACTTTAATATAATTATAACATTTAGAATAACCAATTACAATAGTGTTAAATAAATATTTATAACGATTTTCAAAAAATAGTTGAATGATAAAATATGTTGTGATATAATGAAGAAAAAAAGTGGTTAACCACTAAAGAAAGAAGGGGTTTTTATGTCAGAAGTAGCGGTTAAAAAAGGTAAACCGTGGAGTTTCTATATGAGTTCAATTACGTTCGCTTTCGAACGATGTGCTTATTATTCTTCTAAATGGCTGATTATTATTTATGTTACAGCAGCTGTGATTTCTGGAGGAATGGGCGAAAGTGGTCTTGGGCTTGGTAAAGTTGAAGGTGCAGCAATGCAGTCGAACTTAGTAGCATTTACTTATCTTGCGCCAGTATTATTAGGTTTTATAGCTGATAAGTTGATAGGGGCCAGATATCTAATTCCGGTTGGTCTTGTATTGATGGGATTAGGATATGGTTATGCAGGATTTGTAGGTTCACACTCTTCACTGTGGATAATGATTATTTTAGTTTCTATCGGAACTGGATTTTTCAAAGGTAATCTGCAAGCGGTAGTAGGACGAATTTTTGAGGGGGATCAAAAACGTAAAGATGATGCTTTCTCAACAATGTATTCATTTATTAATATAGGGTCTTTCGTTGGTACTACTGCAGTAGGGGTTTTATATGTTAAACTTGCTACAGCAAGTTCAAACGGATATTTACAATGCTTCAAAATAGCTGGATTACTTTGTATTATAGGTGCAATCTGGTTTGTTTTAGGTTATAAATCTTTAGGAGAAGTTGGTAAGCGTCCTTTTGCTGAAGGTGAAGAAAAACACGAAACTAAAGTTAAAGTAAATCGTTCATTAGAAAAATACGAAGTTCGTCGTGTATACTCTATCGTAATCATTTCATTACTATCAGTAATCTTCTGGACATTCTGGTATTTAACTTACGTAATTTTATATGATTACATGCCGAAATTTGTAGATGACAAGATAGGTACGTTTACAGTTCCGACATCATGGTTAGATTCTCTTAATGCTTTTGCTTGTATAGCTTTAGGGCCAATCTTAGGTGCTTTATGGTATAAACTTGCTAATCGTCCACAAGGAGACTGGAGTTTATATAAAAAAGCATCAATCGCGTTATTCCTTCTTGGGGCAACATTTGGTGTGTTAGCACTAACTGAAGTTAGCCGTGGAGTAGGAGCTCCAGAAACTCAAAAAGCTAGTATTCTTTGGGTTATATTATTCTTTGTAGTATTAAGTGTAGCGGAAATGTTCTTCTCTCCACTTGGAGCTTCATTCGTATCTAAATACGCACCAAAACACATTTTATCAATTATGATGGCTGTTTGGATTGTTGCAACATTTGGGGCTGCTAAAGGATATAGTTTCTTATATGCAGCTGTGGCGGAAGTACCTATTATCAAACTTTCACTAGGAATTGGTGTTGTCTGTGTAGTAGTAGCAGCATTAGTATTCATGTTCGAGAAAAAATTAGCTAGCTTAGTTGAACTACGCGAAGGTGAAACACTAGTAGAAGATTAATTTAATATAAAAAAATAAGTAGGAATTTTATTCCTACTTATTTTCAGATTGTTGACAAAACGACCAAAATATCAATGAACATATTGATGTTTTGGTCGTTTTTCAAAAAAAATAAGCCTTATGACTAAAG
>PNGU01000026.1 GCA_002871655.1 Streptococcus sp. UMB1385
ACGGACCATGGGTAGCTACAAATAACGACACTACATTAGAAGGAAAAGCAGAACTTCCAAAAGTAGAAGGATACATAGCAACAGGAGATGTAGACTCATCTAAGAAAGATGTAACAGGAGTTAACGCAACAGATAAAGATATTACGGAAAAAGTAGTGTACAAAGCACTAGGTAAATATGTACCAGTAGTACCAGAAGGATTCGATAAACCGAATATCGACAAACCGCAATATCCAAACTCAGATGATCCATCAAAACCAGGGACACCAGAAACAGTGATTCCTCATGTGCCAGGAACAACACCGATAGGGCCAGATGGACAACCATTGAAACCGAAGAATCCAGATAATAAAGAAGAAGGATACTTACCGCCAGCGCCAACAGATCCTACGAAAGATACATCAATTATCTATGTTAAAGATGGTTCTCAAGTAGCGGTAGTTCACTTCATAGATGAAAAAGGAAATTCAGTAAATGAATCAGTTGTAGAAACTGGGGACACTGGAAAAGTTATTAGCTCAGCTAAAGTAGATGCTGTAAAAGCAGCGTTAGAAGCTAAAAACTATACCGTGGTAGATCCGACTAATGCAACACTTTACACAGCTGATAAAGAAGGGTTCTATAAAGAGGTAAATCGTAAATTTGATGCGGTAAGTGATAAAGCGACAGGACAAGCTGGAGAGAAAGTACCTAGCCAACAATACTACGTAATTGTTAAAGCAAAAGAGCTTCCAGTAGATCCAACTAAACCAGTAGATCCAAATAATAATCCGGTAAATCCAACAGAACCTACAACACCGCGAAATCCAGATACACCAGTTACACCGAAACCAACAGATAAAGTACCAAATGATCCTAAGAACCGTACATATGGAGAACTTGGCTTAGTTGAAGAAGTAACGAGAACAATTGATTATGTTTATGCAGATGGAACAAAAGTTGAAGAAGATAAGTTAGAATCGGTAAAAGATGAAAGAACTAAGACTTTAACATTCACTCGTAAAGCGAAAATTAATGCTGTAACAGGGGAAGTAACGTACTTAGCGGCTGACGGGGTAACACCTTCAACTAAAGAAGATGCACCATGGACACCAGCAACAACTAACAAGTTCAATGATGTTAAGTCTCCGGTTATTGAAAACTTTGTGTTATTAGATTCAAAACAAAGTACAATTACAGGTGAAACAGTAGCGGCAACTGACAAAGATATTAATCATAAAGTTGTTTACAAAAAAGTAGGAAGTATTAAACCGCAAATTCCAGCAGGGGTGAATCCATTAACACCTGCATCTGATACACCGTATACTAATAATCCAACAGATCCAAGTGCAGTAGTAAAACCAAATCCAACAAAACCAACGGATTCAACACAACCTAATGGACCAACTACACCGGTAATTCCAGAAGTTCCAGGATATACACCTTATGGACCGAATGGACAACCGTTAGTTAAAAATCCTGGTGGAGGTTATGTGATCCCTGAGTTACCAACGGATCCAACACAAGATACACCAATCGTCTACGTTAAAAATGGTGCACAATTAGCAATTACAAAATTTGTAGATGTTAATGGAAATGGATTAGCGCCGTCTGTAGTAGATTCAGGAGATGAAGGTACAAACTTCACTAAAGATGCTGATGTAACTGCAACAATCAATAAGATTTTAGCTCGTGGATATGAAAAAGTAGCCAATGTAAATGCAAATGAAAAAGATT
>PNGU01000027.1 GCA_002871655.1 Streptococcus sp. UMB1385
TGATCTGACCCCAAAAAGTTAGACTTAGGATAGCGTAGTAGTTATAATGACTGCTACGCTATCTTTTTTATATTTATACAGTCATATGTTCTATTCTATATTGCTTAGGACTTAACCATCCTAGTTTCTCTTTTATTCTCTCTTCATTATAGTATTTTATATATTTTTCAATAGCTAATTTCAGTTCCCTATAACTATTATATGTTGTTCCATAGTATATCTCTTGTTTTAATATTCCGAAGAAATTCTCCATTACCGAATTATCCAAACAATTTGCTTTTCTAGACATACTTTGGTAAATACGTTCTTCTTTTAACCTTTTCGAGTATGCCTTCATTTGATAAGCCCATCCTTGATCAGAGTGGAAAGTTCTCCTATAAGGGGATTTAGCTGTGACTTTAATAGCTTTTTCTAGCGCATCCATTATATTTTTAGCTGATGGGCTCTCACTTATACTATAGCTTATTATCTCACCATTATACATATCCATAAATGGATCTAAATAAAGTTTCTTTACTACTAATTTACCTCTCTCATTAACTTCATAATATTTAAATTCAGTTGTGTCTGTAGTGATTTTTTGATGTGGAATATTAGTATTGAATCGTCTTCTAATTCTATTCTTAGCTGTTTTTCCAATTTTTCCTTTATATGAATTGTATTTTCTACTTTTTCTAGTGAATGATGTAACCTGTAAGCCTAATTTTTGTATAATTCTTTGAACTTTCTTTTTATTTATTATATATCCTAAATTACGTAATGCACCATATATACGTCTATAACCATAATCTTTGTTATTCTTTCTTATTTCTAATATTTTCTCTTCAATTTCTTTATCTGGATTAACTCTATCGAATCTCTTCTGCCAGTACATATATGTTGCTTTTGGCATTTTCGCATATAAAAGAAGGTCTTTAAGTATGAATTCTCCTCGGAGACTGCTTATAATTCTCGCCTTCTTTTCATTTCTGCTTCTTCCGCTAAACGCAGTCTCCTCGCTTCTTTTAAAAATGCATTTTCTATCCTTAGTTGTAGTAATTGATCTTCTAATTCTTTTACATATTCTTTAGATATATTATCATTTGTGGTTTGACTTGTTGTTTCCTTACTTAACTTTTTAGGTGATTTAGCCATTAAGATTTTCCGACCTTTCCTTCGTTCTCTCAATGCATCAGGACCAGCTACTCTAAAGCGATTAACCCAGTTACAAATAAGTGCTGGATTATTTATACCTTCTTGTAAAGCTAAGTCATTGTATGAGAGTTCACTTGTTAAGTATAATTCTACAACATATATCTTTTTTTCGAAAGGATATTCTTCATTTTTTCTTGAACGATATAATCCTTCATCTCCATATTTCTTATATTTGGCGACCCAAATTTCAATATTATTATGAGATTTTATAGCATACTTTTTCGCTAACGATCTTATGCTTATGTTTTCATTTATATACTCTAGTACGACTTTCTTTTTAAATTCAAAATTATATTTAGTCATAAAAATACCGACCTCCAAAAAGTTAGATTTTTTGGTCTAACTTTTTGGGGTCGGTACA
>PNGU01000028.1 GCA_002871655.1 Streptococcus sp. UMB1385
CAGGCTGTTGACAAATAGGTCAACAGCCTGTTTTTTAACTGAAATAAAATCCTTAAAATGGTATAATATAAGTATACAAAGGAGGTTTTAGTATGTTTAATAAAGTAGAAAATATCAAAGATGAAATAATACTAATGACATTATCAGAAATAGTACCTAAAGATCATTTTTTAAGAAAAGTAGATAAAGCTATTGATTTTAAATTTATTTATGATTTGACAGAAGAATACTATAGCCACACATCAGGTAGAAATTGTTTAGACCCTGTAGTATTATTCAAATTAGTGTTTTTAAAAGATTTCTATGGAATAAAATCAATGAGAGAAACAATAAAAAGAATAGAAACAGATGCTGCATTTAGATGGTTTTTAGGGATACCATTTTCTAAACCAGTTCCACACTACTCTACATTTTCACAAAACTATATTCGACGATTCCAAGGAACTGATGTATTCGAACAAATATTTATAAATATAGTGAACCAAGCAATTGATAAAAAATTAGTTGGAGGCACTGAGTTTTTTACTGATTCAACACATATAAAAGCTAACGCAAATAAAAAGAAATTCAAAGTTGAAGTAACTACAAAAATAAAAAAAAGAAAATTAGATTTAGAAAAAGAAATAAACGAAGAGAGAGAAAAAATAGGAAAAAAGCCTTTTGAATATAAAGAAAAAGAAGAACTAAAAAGACAACGAGTTAACACAACTGATCCGGATAGCGGTTATTATCACAGAGATCATAAAGAAGAAGGTTTTATGTATTTAGACCATAGAACAGTAGATGGGAAAAATAATATAATCATGGATTGTCACATAACTCCAGGAAACGTTCATGATAGTGGTCCATATATAGATAGATTAAATCAGATAGAAAAAAATTTCGGATTAACACCAGGAAAAGTTGCGTTAGATAGCGGATATTATTCTCTAGACATACTAAAACAGTTAGATAAAAAAAATATATTTTCAGTAATAGGATATAGAAGATTCTCAAGATCAAAAGATAACAAATATTTTAAATACTTACAAGAAAAAGATATATATGTGGATAAACGAACAGGAGAAATATTTAGATACAGAAATATAGATAGAACTGGATATAAACAATATAAAAGTGATGATAAAAACGAGAAGAAAATAGTAAGACGCCATATAAATGCGGATTATTATGATGAAGCTAGATTAAGACGTATATCAAAAGAAGGAAAACTATTGTATAAGAGAAGAAAAGAAACAATAGAACGTAGCTTTGCAGATTCAAAACAAAATCATGGATACAGATATGCACAATATAGAGGTAAAGCCAAAGTACAGTCGTACGCTTGGTTGTCTTGTTGCGTTCAAAATATGAAAACAATAGCACTAAGAGAGGTATAATCATCTCTTAATACTACTGATGCTTTAGTCATAAGGCTTATTTTTTTTGAAAAACGACCAAAACATCAATATGTTCATTGATATTTTGGTCGTTTTGTCAACAATCTG
>PNGU01000029.1 GCA_002871655.1 Streptococcus sp. UMB1385
TTTGATATGTACCCAAAATTCTGGACACATATATATTTAATTTATACAAGTGGATGTTATCCTGTATTGTACAGGAGGCATCCATTTTGTTTTTGATTGAATTCTTTTGTTGTTGTAATAATCTATATATTCATCTACAGCTTTACTAAATACTTCAAATGACATATAATCCTTTTCATAACCATAATATTTCTCCGTCTTCATTCTTCCAAAAAATGATTCCATGATACTATTATCATAACAATTTCCCTTTCTAGACATTGATTGAATGATTCCATGTTTTTTTAACTCACTTCTATAATGTGAATGTTGATATTGCCACCCTTGATCCGAATGCATTATTACCCCTTCTGTTTTTGGAAATTTATTAAATGCTTTTTCTAACATCCTTTTTATCTGATTTAAATTTGGATGTAAAGATAAATCATATGATATTATTTCATTTGTATGCATATCTAGAATCGCTGAAAAATAGCACTTTCCCCATGAAAAATTGAATTGTGATACATCTGTAGTCCATTTCTGTAACGGAGCAGTTGTACTAAAATCTCGATTTATTATATTATTAGCGACTTTTCCTATTGTTCCTTTATATGAGTGATATCTTTCTTTAGGACGTTTCCCTTTCAGTCCTTCTTTATGCATAAGACTTTGTACTCGTTTATGATTTACTTTAAAACCTCTATTAATTAGTTCACTGTGAACTCTACGGACACCATATAGTCCGTTATTTTCGGTAAAAATAATTTTAATTTCTTTTAACACTGGTTCATTACGAATAGCTACAACATCTGCTTCTTCCTTATTTACCAAATAATAATATGTTGATTTTGCCATTCCTATTTCTTGTAAAAGACATTTTAATTGATATCCTTTTTTTCTAAGTTCTTTGATGATTGCTGCTTTTTCGCCTTGAGTTGCACAGCCCATTTTTCTCGCCTCAAGGCTATTAATTTTTTTATTATTTCTTTTTCCGCTTTAATATTTTCGATTTCCGTTTTTATAAATCTATTTTCTTCACGTAATCTAATTAATTCTTCTCTTTCTGACTCTTTTAATGGTTTAGGACTTCTATTTTCTTTCATGATAGGTACCTTTCTTGGTCTTCCTTTCTTCTCATCTACAAGTCCATTATAACCTTTTTCTTTATATTTTTGAACCCAATTATATAATATCCTATAGTTAATTCTATTCTCTAGTGCAACGGAATTATATGAATAACCAGCTAAAATTTTGGAAACTAATACTAGTTTTTCTTCTGGCTTCCACTTTTTATTTTTTGATTTAGGTCGTAAGGCACTCACTCCTAATGAATCGACCATTCTTTTCCATTTCCTAATAGTATCTCTAAATTTTCTAGTGGTTATTCCATTAGGTGTATCTGGATATTCTCCTCTTTC
>PNGU01000003.1 GCA_002871655.1 Streptococcus sp. UMB1385
TCTTTTTAAATTCAAAATTATATTTAGTCATAAAAATACCGACCTCCAAAAAGTTAGATTTTTTGGTCTAACTTTTTGGGGTCGGTACATGATCGCCTTTTTATTTATATTATCTCATTCCCCAAGCTGCTAAACCTTGCGCTTTGTATGCACGAGTAGCTGCATTGATTTGGTCTTGAACTGTTGCTGTAGATCCCCATCCTGGCATAGTTTGGAATAATCCACTAGCTCCTGAAGCGTTTCTAGCATTTACTTGTCCGTTTGATTCACGTGCAATAATGTGCTCCCAAGTTGAAGCTGAAACTCCTGTACGACGAGCCATCTCTTGAGCTGCTGCCGCTCCTTCTGCTCCTGCAGTATTACCATTTGATAATCTTACTGAACCACCAGCTGTTGAATATGATTGAGCTGGAGCTGATTGAACTGCATATGATTGATTTGATGATGTTGCTTGATTAGAAACTTTTTGTTCTACTGGACGTTGTTTAGTTCCTACTACAACTACTTTAGCTGTCGCTTCTGTAAGTACTTTTTCTGAAACAACTTCTCTAGAGATTTCTTTCCCTTTCTCTCTTACAACATTATAAGTTACTTCTTTTTCTCCATTTTTACCTTCAACTTTAGTAACTTTTTCATCTACATATTTAGAATCATCTTTTTCTTCTTTTGTTTCAAATTTGATTTCTTCTTTTTTAACTTCTGTAGCTTTTCCGTCTCTTACGATTTTAATAGTATCAACTGTTGCTACTTCTTTATTTAAATCCGGTGTTACTCTATCGTTTTCTCCAAGAGTAATGTTTAATTCTTTTAAGATATCTCCAACTTTTTTGTAAGTAGTTTTTCTTACTGTAGTTGTATCACCATCAACGATTGTTATTTCGTGAGCTTTATAGATATTAATAGTTTCTCCACCGTTTACTTTTGTATCTAATCCTGGTTCTACTCTATCATCTGCTCCAAAAGGAATATCATTAGCAATAAGAATTTCTCTTACTGTTCCTTTTTTAGCTTTTAGCTCAACTTTGCTTCCGTTATCTAAACTTACGGCGAAAACATTGTGCCCTGTATATTCTTCCGCTACTACGAAAGCTCCTGATAATAATAATCCTGATGTTGCTGCTGCTGCAATAATTCTACCTAATTTCATTCTGTTAATCAATCTCCTTTTTATCTTCTAATCCGAACAACGTACATGCATTATTAAATGTTTGTTTTGTTAGTTGTTCATACGACATTTCTTTAAGATCTGCAATTTCTTGTGCTACATAATGCACATATGCAGGTTCATTTCTTTTTCCTCTATATGGTGTTGGTGTTAAATACGGACAATCCGTTTCAATCAACAATTTATCTAATGGACAAGCTTTTGCTACTTCTTTAGGTGTCTTCGCATTTTTAAATGTTACTGGACCTCCTAATGAAATGTAGAAGTTCTCTTTTAGCATAATATTCATACTTTCTACAGAACCAGAAAAGCTATGCATTATTCCACCGATTTCACTAGCTTTTTCTTCTTGAAGTATTTGTATTGTATCTGCCATAGCATCACGTGTGTGAATTACTATTGGTTTATTTACTTCTTTAGCTAGTTGAATTTGTCTTCTAAATACTTCTTTTTGAACATCTTTTGGACTTTTATCCCAATGATAATCTAGACCAATCTCACCGATTGCTACTACCTTATCATTTGTTAAAGCAATATTTTTTATCATTTCATATTTTTCTTCTGTGAAATCTATTGCTTCTACTGGGTGCCAACCAACTGTTAAATATAAAAAGTCATATTTAGCTGTGATTTCCAGTGCTTTTTCTATACTTTTATCATCGAAACCAACTATGTTTATTAATTTCACTCCCGCTTCTTTCGCACGGGCAATAGTTTCTTCTAAGTCTTCTAAATAAGCATCATCATTTAGATGCGCATGCGTATCAAATAACATACTACGCCTCCTTACTCTTATTAGTATAACAAAACAAAGTTTCAGTAGAATATCTAAACTATTTCAATTATGTTACAATACTTTTTCAATTAAGATATGTTAGCGTAAACATTGTTATTTCTAGGTTTTTAAACTAATTAAGAGAGAGTTATTGTCTATTTTTAGATATAATTTATAAATTTTTAATATTTAAATTTTACTGAATATATATTAATTTTTGTTAAAAAATAAAAAACGACTTAAATAATAAAATTCATCAATTATCATTATTAAAAGTCGTTCTTTTTATATTATTCAGCTTTGAAGTCTACTACTTGAGCACCGATAAGTTGCTCTAAAACTTCTGGTTTTACTTCTACTTGATGACCTACTTTACCTGCAGAAACAATAATCGTTTCTACTTCACGACATTTTTCATCTACAAAAGTCGGGAATAGTTTTTTCATCGCAAATGGTGAACATCCACCTTTTACATATCCTGTAATTTTTGTCAGATCTTTAAGTGGTAACATTGATAAACTTTTTACTCCTGCCGCCTTAGCAAGCTTCTTAAAGTTTATGCTATCTTCACTCATAAGTACTCCTACAACGTAGTTACCTTTTCCATCTGTAGTCATAATTGTTTTAAATACTTGATTATGGTCGCGCCCGATAATATCAGCTACTCCTACACCAGTCTTCGCAGCATCACTTTCTGCATCAAATTCAAAATGATTATACTCTACACCATTTTCATCTAAAAATCGCATAGCATTTGTTTTAATTTCTTTTTTCTTAGCCATAATAGCTCCTCTTTTCCATATTATGTAATAATATTATTATTTTACTCCAAAGTTTGTATTGTGTCAAAATTTGCATTACATGATCTAAATTAACATATAAAAAGAAGTTACACTTTGAAAATTTAAAGTGTAACTTCGAATTAATATTTTAATAGTTTCTTATTTTTCTATTCCCCAAACTTCTCCTACTATTTCTTTGATTAGACCAATTTTTTTCCATTGATCTTCTTCAGTAATCACATTTCCTTCTTCAGTAGAAGCGAAGCCACATTGAGTACTTAAGTAGATATTTTCTAACGGAACATATTCGCTAGCTTCTTTAATTCTTGCGATTACTTCTTCTTTATCTTCTAAATCTGCAAATTTAGATGTAATTAATCCTAAAACAACTTTTTTATCTTTTCCAACTTTTGCTAGTGGCTTGAAATCTCCTGCACGATCTGTATCGTATTCTAAGTAGTACGCATCTACGTTTTCTCCAGCAAGTAACTCGTCTTCAACATTTTGATATCCACCTTGAGAAATCCATTTAGAAGCGAAGTTACCACGACAAACGTGTGTATTGATAGCTAAATCTCCTGGTTTTCCTTCGATAACTTCATTATTTAATGCTAAACAACGTGATGCATATTCTCTACGAACTTCTTCTAGAGGACGCTCGTCACGGAAACGATTCGCAAATCCATCATCAGCTAATGCTCCCCATGTACAATCATCGAATTGTAATACACGTAATCCTTCGTTGTAAAGGTCTGCGATTACTTGTTTATAAGCTGCTACAATCGCATCTTTTAATTCTTCGAATGTTGGATAGAATTTTTCGTATCCTTTGATGTGATCTTCTGTACGAATTAACTCAAAGTATAATTGTGATGGTGATGGAATTGTTAATTTTACAGTTACACCTTCTTTATCAGCTACTAAGTCTCTTAAGAATTTGTAGTGAGCTACGAATGGATGATTTTCTCCACTGATTTTTCCTGATACTTTTGCTGTATCTGGTTTAGTTTCAATTCCTTTAAATGGATATCCTTTTTCTCCTTGAACGTGCTCCACACCATTAAGTCCCCAGAAGAAATCAAGGTGCCAGTATGCACGACGAAACTCCCCGTCAGTTACTCCTTTTAATCCATTTGCAATTTGTTTTTCAACTAATTCTGTAATTGTTTTATCTTCTACTTTTGTTAATTCTTCTTGTGAAATTTCTCCTTTTGAGAATTTTTCACGAGCTTCTACTAGCTCTTTAGGTCTTAAAAATGACCCCACGTGATCTACTCTGTATGCTGCTCTTTCTACTACTTTATTTTGACACCCTTGACACATAATATTTTTTCTCCTTTTATTTAACTGATTTATTTTCTCTTTTGTTTTATTCTTCTGACTTTATTATTTTGACTTTATTATAGACTTCTAGTAACTTTTCTTCTTTTCTAATACATATTTTTTCTCATAAACTAAAACTTTTTTATAAAGACCGTACTATTCGTCTTCTGGTAGTATCGCTACTACTCTTACTGGTGATCCAGTTGCTTCTGTCCAGTTTGGATAAGCAATTGAAATTAACGCTCCCGTTGCAGGCACTTGATCAAGATTTGCTAAAACTTCGATTTGGTAAATATCTTGTTCTAGTAAGTAATACTCTTGAATAAGTCCTTCTGCAGCTGCTGTAACTCCTGAATCAGTATCTAAAGTCTCATGTCCAACTGCTTTAACTTTTCTTTCTTTAATTAAAAATTCTAATGCATCTCTTCCCCATCCTGGAGTGTGTTGAACATCATTTTCGTCTAGGTTTCTAATTTCATCATAGCTAGGCCAACGTTTAGACCAATCACTTCTGAATGCTACGAATGATTCTGGTAATATTTCACCATGTTCAGCTTCAAAATCAAGGATATCTTGTTTAGAAATTACATAGTCATTGTTTTCTGCTACTTCTTTACTTTTATCGATTACGTATAAAGGTAATAGTAAATCTTTAAGTTCTATTTCATCTAACCAACGACCACCTTCTACAAAGTGAATCGGCGCATCAATGTGTGTTCCATATTGACCAACAACTGAGAATTTTTGAACATAGAATCCATCTTTTAAAGTAAAGACATTTTCTTTTTCTAGTGCAGGAAGTGCAGGAAACTTAGGTGAATTTTCATCAATTTTGTGGCTTAAGTTAACCCATTTTTTGTTTTTTAAAGTTTTGTAAATATTTAGTAATTCTGACATGTTTTTGTCCCTCCAAAGTGTTTGTAATATTAGATTAAGTTAAGTATCCTTGTGATTATTTTGAGAAATAAAAAAATCCTCACAGAAGCGCTTATGCTTCTGCAAGGACGTCTAATAATTTACGTGTTACCACCTTACTTTATGATATTCTCACAAATATCAACTCAAAAAGTACGTATCAATATATATTGATATTATACCCTGAAGCTATAACGGGCTCACCCGTAAAGGTCTAATTATTCGACCATTAACACTCAAAGACCATTTTCAAAGTTTCCAATACGATCTCTTTTCACCAACCGAGACTCTCTTTACCATCTTTCACTTTTACTTATCTTATCAACGTGTGAATCATTAACTTGTTATTAAGTATATCAGTAAATTTTTTATGTGTCAACCATTTTTTGAAAAATTGTGTATTTTTTCTCGAAAACTTTACAAAACTCTATAAAATTGTCGGAAAATAAAGAATGATTTCTAATTATTTTTAATTTTATATTCTTATTTTTGTTCTAACTAATTTCCAAACTATAGCTGGTATTAATAATATCGTTAATGCTAAGGATACACCTTGGCTAATAGTAAACACTTCTGTTAGCACTATCAGTGAAAAAGCAAATATTCCCATTAATAATATTAAATATCCCACTAATAACAGTCTTTCTATTGTGAAAAATTCACCTTCTTTTTCTACATTGTGAATCTTATAAACCTTACTTGCTAACAGCATAATTATTGTTAAAATAACTAGGTAAATAATGATATTCTTCCAAGGAGTGTAGCCGAAATAATAAAATATTGGCATCCTTGGTATATTATTAAGAAACGGTCCATCTGGAAGATAATTTACAAAGAACAATCTTCCTATAGCAACCCACACTCCCAATGGATAATATATCAGTGTAAGAGCCGGAATATACATCGCACCTATGCTTAATATACTTCCACAAAAACTTGATAAGATAGCTCCTAGTAATACTAGCCCTATTCCCAGTATATATATTTTATTATTTATTTCAAATACCGCTGACACGTTATAAATTTCACCTAACAAACTATTGCTTATAACCACTATATTAGCTAGTCCTGTTAGAATATAAGTAACTATTAAAGTTGAGAATGATAAAATTATTTTAGCAAAATATACTTTTTCTTTTTCGTATGGTAAGCTCGCTACAAATTTACCAAAATTAGTATGATATTCAACTCCAAAAATTAACAACGGGATTAAAGTTATCAAAATATAATAACCAATATTAGTTCCTTCGCTAAACATAGTTTCTTTCAACTTAACTTTACTAGCTTCTAGATTTTCTTTTAAGAAGGTCAATGTTTTTATATTACTAATATCTAATGCTGGTGGATATACTTTATCTAATTCCTCTTGTTTATCAAAGTACTCCTTGCTTCCCGGTTGCATTCGTGACCATTCTTTATACTTAGGAACGTTATTTAGTTCTTCTTCTGTTAAATATTGTTTATATTTTTCATTCTCTCCACCTGCAAGTACATTTAGATCCTTATTGTTAGTATAAAATGTCCATATTGGAGAACTTGGAAAATTATGTAAATATGCTCCAACCGCATATGCATGTTTCATCTCAGCTAATTTTTCTTTTGAAAATTTTTCTTTATAATTTTTTTGATATTTTTCTTTCAACTTATATAGTTCATGTGTTTTTTTATTTAATTCATCATTAGATACACCTTTTCTAATTTCCAATTCCTTAGCTATTCCTGTTGTTAATTGAAAATCATAAACTGCAACTCCATTTTTTAATTCATTTAGTTGTTTATTAGTAGTTGTAGCTGCAAATGTCGAGAAGGCAATTAATAGTATAATTAACATTATTGAATATTGTTTCAAATATATGCGAATAATTTTTAAAATATCTTTACACATTTTCATCTTCCCCTTTACTATTTAATAAAAAGATATCTTCTAATACAATAGGTAGTTTATCATATTGAAGAAGATCTTTATCTTGAATAATGTCATGAGTAGCATCATAACTTCCCCTCATAATAACCACATAAACTCTTCCAATATTACTAATAATTTTTACATCAGGATTACTACGTAACTCCTCTGGTATTTTTTCTTGATACACTAATTGATATTTACTATACTCATCCTTATTAATTTCTTCACCTATTCCAATTCCATCATCTAAATAGATAACTTTATCACTTATATTTTCTAAAGCATTTAATTGATGACTACTAATTAATAATCCAATCCCATCACTTTGAGCATCCAAAATATAATCAACTATCATTTTAGTATTTATCACATCTATCCCATCTAATGGTTCATCTAAAAAAATAAACTTTGTTCGACAAGAAATCCCCAAGATCAAGCTGAAAATAGCTAATTGTCCTTTTGATAATTCAGATAATCTACTAGTTTGTGATAATTTAATTTTTTCTAATTCTGTTTTAAAATATTGTTCATCAAAATTTTCATAAGCTAACTTGTAAAATTCACAAACCCTTTTAATTTTAGAATTTTTAAAATAATCGAATCTATCCGGTATATAAATCAGTTGTTTTCTTATATTTTTATTATCTATGCCTTCAATTCCTATTTCACCAGAATCTTGACTATATATTCCTGATAGTATCTTTAATAAAGTTGTTTTCCCACTTCCATTTCTACCAATAAGTGCTACAATTTCTCCAGTACTTACGGTAAAACTAACATTATTTAATACTATCTTTTTTGAAAATTTTTTATTAATTTTTTTTATCGTAAGTTTCATAATTTTTCTCCTTTATCTTTTCTGATATGACTTCGCATAATTTCTCCATCGATAATCCTAAAAATTTCCATTCCATGATTAATTCTTTTAACTTTCCATCAATCTTCTTATTATCCATAATTAATCACCCTTTCGAAATTCTAACTTAATTTTTTCTAATAAATCTTCTTCCGAGATTCCTCTTATTTTTACTTCCCTAACTAAATCTTCAATTATCGAATCTATTAGTTCATAATTTGGAACAATATTATCAAAATTATTTGTAATAAAAGTACCTCTCCCTACTATCGTTGTAATTATCTTTTCACTTTCCAGCTGTTGAAATGCTTTTTGAATTGTACTAACATTAACACTAAGCATTTTCGAAAATTCTCTTACCGATGGTAATTTATCTCCCTCTTGCAATAAGTTTTTACTTATCATAGACTTAATTTGATCTACTATTTGTTTATAAATCGGTTTATCTGATAATGAATCAATTTGAAACATAGTGACCTCCTTTCTAAGTGTACCATATACCACCATACATCTTTCACTTAAAGTGTACCACACATCACCATACATTTCAAGTAAAAAAAGACATAATAATAAATTTTCCAATAAATTATTATGTCTAAATTTTTTATTTATGTTTTTTCTGTAATAATGGGTTTAATACTACCCTAAAAATTGAATCCGCGATTATTATTCCTACTGCAAGTCCTACTGCTCCATAAAAACTATTTAGGAAAATTTTTGCAGAATTTCCATATTCATCTAGCAATAATGTTCTAAATGCATCGTAAATAGTAACCCCCGGTACTACTGGAACCAGCCCAGGTACGAAGTATACTGTTAAGGGGTTTTTAAATTTTATCGCACAGATTTGGCTTATATTTGCTAGAAGTAGTGAACATACTAAGCTCGACATGAATACACTTTGTCCATGACTCCACATTTCCCAATATCCACACCAACCTATTGCACCAATGACTCCACCTGTTACTAAAGTTTTCTTCGGTACATCACAAACAATTGCGAATGAAACGGAAGATATAAAACTAAAAACGAAGTGATATAGTAATAATAAGGCATGACTTAAAACTGCAATCATTATACCACACCTCCTAATAATCTGACTAGATAATAGACAGTTACAATACCTGCACCTAATGCAAAAGCTACACAGAATGTTTCAATAAATCGGATAGATCCAGATATAAACTGTTTAGCGATTATATCCCTCATGGAGTTCGTAATTGTAATACCGGGTACAAGTGGAACTACAGCCCCTATCATAGCTAATCTTAAAGACTGACCATTTAACAATGCAAATCCTAAATAACCTGCTACTCCTCCAGCAAAGGTGCTAATATACTCTGATATAAACGGTGCTTTTAGATATCCTATAACTTTTACATATACATAAAATGCTACTGCTCCAGCTATACTCCCAGGAATTACATCCCAAAAACTTCCCTCGAATATCAATACGATACTTCCACTAAGAATACCCGAACAAAGAACTTTAAACCAATTTTTAATCGGACTTTTTTCTGCTTGAACTCTTTTAAGTGCATCATACATATCCAACAGACTAATCTGACCTGATGTATAGGCCCTTGATAAGGTATTTACGGCTGTTGTTTTAGTTAAGTTATATGTTCTATCTGCAACACGTCTAAAATCTGTACCTATCCCTTCTATTCTTATAAAAATACCCGTTAAAGTTACGTGTGTATAATATTCATCCGTCCTAACTTCTCCTACACCTTTTCTAATAATTCTCTCCAGTGTATCCTCTGTTCTATAAACTTCAGCGCCGTTTTCCATTAGGATTTTTCCCGCAAGTAAGGCTGTTTTCATTAATAATTTCTCATACATCTCTTTTTCCAAATTAAGATCAGCAAGATAGTCAAAATAAAAAAACTATATATTATTACACAGTTTTAATAAATATCGTTTTTAGGATTATCTGTACTACTTTCTAATCTCCCAACCTTTCTCAAATCGTTTCCATGGTTATTATATCATAAATATTGTAATAAAAATATACTTTTTATTATTTTATTTTTCTATTTTTTCATCTTCAATAATTTTTATATTTTATAATGTTTTTATTTTTTTATTATTCTTTTCCCTTTTAATAAAATCTTTATTTTCTTTAAAAAAATTATTTTTTTATGATATCTCTTCATATCGCTTGAATAAAATGTTTATAAGTACTACAATAAAATTAAAGAATATTTCATGTAAGGGGGAAATATTATGAAAGTTATATTTTTAAAAACTCTACGAGAATAAACATTTTTACATAACATATATAAAATCAATTATTTACGAATTAGGAGGAGAATTATTATGGGATGTACAACTATTCTTGTAGGAAAAAATGCTAGTTACGACGGTTCAACTATGGTGGCTCGTACTGAGGACTCACCATCAGGAGTGTTTAGATCAAAAAAATTCATAAACGTAAGTCCAGAGGAGCAACCTCGTAAATATAAATCTGTTATTTCAAAAGTAGAAATCGAATTACCTAATAATCCGGTACGTTATACTGCGGTACCTAATGCTATTTTAGATAATGGTATTTGGGGACAATGTGGTGCTAATGAATATAATGTTTCAATGAGTGCTACTGAAACTATTACATCTAATGAACGTGTCCTTGGAGCAGATCCATTAGTAGAATATAAAGCAGCTATTGGTAAACCAGGAGACGATGATTATGTACCTGAACAAGTAGGTGGAATCGGTGAAGAGGACATCTATACAATAGTTATGCCATATATTGCAACTGCACGTGAAGGTGTTACGTTTTTAGGGAAACTATTAGAAAAATATGGTACTTATGAAATGAATGGAATTGCGTTCCAAGATGAAAACGAAATTTGGTGGTTTGAAACTATCGGTGGACATCATTGGATGGCACGTCGCGTTCCTGATGATAGTTATGTAATTATGCCAAACCAACTTGGTATTGATCATTTTGATTTTGAAGATGCTTTTGGAGCAAAAAAAGAATATATGTGCTCTGCTGATTTAAAAGAATTTGTAGATAAATATCATTTAGACTTATCTATCGATGGAAACTTTAATCCACGTCACGCTTTTGGTAGCCGTAGTGATGCCGATCATACATATAATACACCTCGTGCTTGGATTCTTCAACGTTATTTCAATCCTACATCAAACACATATGATGGAATAAATGCTGACTATCGTCCAGACTCTGATAATTTGCCTTGGGCAAGAGTACCAGAGAAAAAAATAACTGTTGAAGATATTAAATATGGATTATCTCACCACTACCAAGGAACAGAATATGATTCATATTCTAAAAACATTCACTCAGTTAAAAAAGGAACTCTACGTCCAATTGGTATAAATCGTACTAACTTCTTAGGATTAGTTCAAATAAGACCATATATGCCTGATGAACTTAAATCTATTCAATGGTTAGCTGTTGGTTCTTGTGTGTTTAATGCTATTGTTCCATTCTACACTAACATTAATCGCACTCCTGAATACCTAGCTAATACAACTAACCAAGTAACGACTGAAAACTTCTACTGGACTAATCGCTTAATTGCAGCTCTTTGTGATGCTCATTTTGCAGATACTGCTTCACATGTTGAACGTTATCAATTAAAAGTCCAATCACAATCAAGAGAACTTCTTAATAAATATGATAAAGACTTTATAGAAACTAAAGTTTCTAAAGAAGCTTCTAAAGATTATCTAGAAAAAGCTAACGATAAAATTGCTAAAGAACTTAAAGTTCAAACAGATGATTTACTGGATAAAGCATTATTTACAGCAAGCTGTAATATGAGAAATAAATTCGCAAGATCTGATGCGTAATAATAAACAAGAACCATGTGGTATTTTCCATATGGTTCTTTAATTTTACTTTGTTTATCTGAAAAGTAACTATTCAGGGCGTATTTTACACGTAATCAAGTATCTTATGTAGCTATAAGACAAGTATTTGTCAATTCGCATTGGTTGTCAGCCAATCACTCATTATATTCATTCTTGGGACAACTGTGCGTATTTTGCACGTAAGGATTTCTACAAATCGAAGATTCTAGAAATCTTAACGCTGCCTCGCAGTCTTGACTATGAGTTAATCGTTAAATTTTACAAATCCAAAGGATGCAGAGAAATTTTATCGAGTAACTTATGCAACAATAACTCTAATCATCAGAAGCAACGCGACCAAGATGATTAGTAGTTATCACTGCTACTTTTATTCGTCTCTTCGTTCCTCTAAAAGTAAGTCTTCGTTGCGTACTTTGTACCTAACATATTCTTTCCATAGTATCCTGATTTCACTTTGTCAATTCGCAGTAGACGTATTCCAATCACCTTCGGCTTTTGCCTTGCTTCTTGGTACGTCCGTGCGTACTTTGTACGTAAGGATTTCGTCGTGCCTTTGGCACTAGAAATCCAAACGTGCAAAATAAAAAAGACTACCTTGCCTGGTAATCTTTTAAAGTATAATTAGATTTAATTTTTAAAGGGACAAAAGGGTATCCTAGCGATATGCTAGGATACATTAGAGCTAGACGACGTAGCCTTTTCCTACGCATTTCAAGCACTCTTTTGCCAAAAAAATTAGTTTAAATTCTTGTTGTATGTGTTGTTTAGTTGTGTGTGTGTATGTAGTATGTTATTGTTGTATGAAAAATTTTTATTAAACTAATTCTATAATAGCTGTTTCTGCACCATCACCTTTACGTGGTCCAACACGTAGAATACGAGTGTATCCACCGTTACGGTCTGCATATTTAGGTGCTACTTCTTCAAATAATTTTTTAAGAGCTAATTGACTCTTACCTTCTTCAGTTGCTACTGCAACAGGTTGGATGAATTTAGCTGCATTACGTCTTGCTGCTAGATCACCTTTTTTACCTAATGTAATCATTTTTTCTGCTAATGAACGAACTTCTTTCGCTCTTGTAACAGTTGTTTCAATTCTACCGTGTACTAGTAGAGCAGTTACTAAGTTTCTTAACATCGCTTTACGGTGAGCTGATGTACGTCCTAATTTTCTGTAACCCATTAGTGTGCCTCCTTGTTAGTATTATTCTTCTTTGAATCCTAGTTCTAACTCTTGAAGTTTAATTTTAACTTCTTCTAGAGATTTACGACCTAAGTTTCTTACTTTAATCATTTCTTGTTCTGTTTTGTTAGCTAATTCTTGTACTGTGTTAATTCCTGCACGTTTTAAGCAGTTGTAACTACGTACTGATAAGTCTAATTCTTCAATTGTCATTTCTAACATTTGAACTTTGTTATCTTCTTCTTTAGCTACCAATATTTCAGCAGCTTTTGCTTCTTCAGACATTTCCATAAATAATTCTAAGTGTGAAATTAGAATTTTTGATGCTAATGCTAAAGCGTCGTTAGCTGTAATTGAACCATTAGTAGTAACATCTAAGATTAGTTTATCAAAGTCAGTGCTTTGACCTACCCTAGTTTTTTCTACTGTATAGTTAACTTTTGATACTGGTGTATAAATTGAATCGATTGGAATAACTCCGATTGGTAAGTCACGTTTTTTGTTACCATCAGCTGGTACAAACCCACGTCCTTTTCCAACGTAAATAATCATTTCAAAATGACCACCTTCAGATACTGTTGCAATGTGCTGATCAGTATTTACTACTTCGATATCAGAATCGATAGCAATATCCGCTGCAGTAACAACTGCTGGACCTTTAACACTGATTGAAACTTGTTTTTCTTCTTCAGAATGAACTACAAACGCAATGTTTTTAACGTTCATAATGATTTCCGTAACATCTTCTACAACACCTTTAATTGCTTGGAATTCGTGTTGAACT
The DNA here is from genome assembly GCA_002871655.1 of Streptococcus sp. UMB1385. GTDB lineage: Bacteria > Bacillota > Bacilli > Staphylococcales > Gemellaceae > Gemella. The sequence continues at coordinate 13,539 of PNGU01000003.1, forward strand.
CCTTCAATATCGATGCTTCTTGCTGCTGCTCCTGGTAATGATGAGATTAACATTCTTCTCAATGAATTACCTAATGTAGTTCCATATCCACGTTCAAGTGGTTCAACTACAAAGCGACCAAATCTTTTATCTGATGATTCTTCAATGATTTGAATTTTTGGTTTTTCTATTGCTAACATTATGTTAAACCTCCTAAATTTTGTCTATGTTATTACTATACACGACGACGTTTAGGTGGGCGACATCCATTGTGAGGAACTGGAGTTACGTCTTTGATTGATGTAACTTCTAATCCAGCAGATTGTAATGCACGAATAGCTGCTTCACGCCCTGCACCTGGACCTTTAACTGTTACATCTACATATTTCATTCCGTGTTCCATAGCTTGTTTAGCTGCTGCTTCACTTGCCATTTGTGCTGCGAATGGAGTAGATTTTCTAGAACCTTTGAATCCTAGCGCTCCTGCACTTGACCATGATACTGCATTACCATGTTCATCTGTAATTGTTACGATTGAGTTATTGAATGTAGAACGAATGTGTGCAACACCATTTTGTATATTTTTTTTCACACGACGTTTACGTGATTGTTGTTTACGAGCCATAGTTGTGTTTCTCCTCCTATCCTAATTATTTTTTCTTGTTCGCAACTGTTTTCTTAGGACCTTTACGAGTACGAGAGTTATTCTTAGTATTTTGTCCTCTTACTGGTAGTCCACGACGGTGACGGATTCCTCTGTAACATCCGATTTCCATTAGACGTTTGATGTTTAATGAAACTTCACGACGTAAGTCACCTTCTGTTTTGTAGTTATCTACGATTTCACGAATTTTATCTAGTTGTTCACCTGTTAAGTCTTTAACTCTCACATCTTCAGAAACTCCAGCTTCTTTTAAGATTTTTTGAGAAGTTTTTAAACCTATACCATATACATAAGTTAGTGATATAACAACGCGTTTCTCACGTGGAATATCGACTCCTGCTATACGTGCCATTAAGTTTGCACCTCCTAATTAATTATCCTTGTTTTTGTTTATGTTTTGCGTTTTCGCAAATCACTAATACTTTACCACCACGACGAATTACTTTACATTTGTCACAGATTTTTTTTACTGATGGTCTTACTTTCATCGTTATTTCCTCCTTGAGTTTATAACTTACTTGAATCTATAAGTTATTCTACCTTTTGTCAGGTCATACGGACTCATTTCTACTGTAACTTTATCACCTGGTAAAATTCTTATATAATTCATTCTGATTTTTCCAGAAACATGAGCTAAAATAATATGACCATTTTCTAATTCTACTTTAAACATTGCATTCGGCAAGTTTTCTACTACTAAACCTTCTACTTCAATGACATCTTTTGCCATACTTTTCCTCCCTGACTATTTCAGTTTGTCTAATATTTTTTGTACGTCTTGGAAAACTACTTTGATGTCTTGGTCACCATTAATATTTTCAACTACACCTTCTTTTTGATTATAAAAGTCTAATAATGGTTTAGTTTGTTTAATATTAACCTCTAAGCGATTAGCAACTGTTTCTTCATTGTCATCACTTCTTTGGTAAAGTTCACCACCATCTTTATCACAAACACCTTCAACTTTTGGAGGGTTGAAAATTAAATGATAAGTAGTTCCACATTGTTTACAGATTCTTCTACCTGTTAAACGAGGTAATAGAATATCTGGATCAACATCGATATTTAATACTTTATCGATTTTTCTATTAGTTTTTGCTAAAATTTGATCAAGGGCTTCAGCTTGTTCTACTGTTCTTGGAAAACCGTCAAGTAAAAAGCCTTCTTTTGCATCTTCTTGATTCAATCTTTCTTCAACTAATCCTATAGTTACACTGTCAGGAACAAGTTGTCCTTTGTCAATATAACTTTTTGCTTCTTTTCCAAGCGGAGTCTCATTTTTAATAGCAGCTCTAAACATATCTCCAGTTGAAATATGCGGAATTGGATAATTCGCTTTAATTTGCTCTGCTTGAGTACCTTTACCCGCTCCTGGTAATCCCATTAATATAATATTCATCATAATTATTTACCACCTTTTCGTCCTGTAATAAAACTTCTATAGTTCTTCTCTGTTAATTGAGTATTAAGTTGTTTAACTGTCTCTAGCGCTACACTGACAACAATTATTAAACTTGTACCACCAATTTGAACAGATGCTGGTAATTTTGCAATGCTGGTGAATATTGTCGGAAGAACCGAAACAGCTGCTAGGAATATTGAACCTACAAACGTTAGTCTGTATAAAATACCTGTAATGTATTGTTCAGTTTTTTTACCTGGTCTAACCCCTGGAACAAAACTTCCTTGTTTTCTTAAATTATCAGCCATTTTTTCTGGGTTAACTTGAACCATTACATAGAAGTAACAGAACGCAATAATTAATACTACGTATAATGTTAATCCTAGAACATGACTGAAATCGAAATATGATACAATTTTTTGTAACTTTTCGTTATTAGGTGCGAATATCGCAATAGTTCTAGGTAATTGTAAGAATGCAATAGCGAAGATTACTGGGATAACCCCTGCACTGTTCACTTTAAGAGGCAAGTAAGTTGATCTTGCTCCTAACATTCTACGACCTGCTCTCTGTTGAGAGTATTGAATAGGAATTTTACGGTTAGCTTCTTGTATATAAACTACAGCAGCAACAATCCCTACTACAATAATTGCTACAATAACAATTTTTAAAATTGCTAATGTAAGGTTTTCAGCATCTTTAATTTGAGATTCATAAATTTGAATGAACTCCATTGGTAAACGAGCAATAATACCCGCTAAGATAATGATTGAAACACCATTACCTACACCATATTGAGATATCTGATCCCCTAGCCATAGTAATAATGCTGTACCAGCAGTTAAAACTACAGCTACTGTAATGAATCCTAGAATTGATGTATCTTTAATTAACCCTTGATATGCTTTATTAAATCCATAAGACATAATAAGCGATTGGATAAATGCTAAGATAATTGCTAGGAATCTAGTTAATTTTTGTGTTTTCTTCTGTCCTACTTCACCTTGTTTAGACCACTCAGTTAATGTAGGAATAACATCCATTTGCATAAGTTGAATTACGATAGATGCTGTAATGTAAGGCATAATACCCATAGCAAATACAGAAAACTGTTGTAATGCTCCTCCTGCAAATGTGTTAAATATTCCGAATAATCCAGATGCATCTTGATTTTTAAGAACATCTGCATCTACCCCAGGTACCGGTAAAAATGAACCGATACGGAATAGGAATATCCCAAATAGGGTAAATAAAATTTTGTTACGAGTTTCTTTAACTTTAAATAAATTTAGTGATGCACTAAACATATATTATAGCACCTCGCAAACTCCTCCAGCTGCTTCGATAGCTTCTTTTGCTGAAGATGAGAATTTGTGAGCTTGTACAGTTAATTTTTTCTCTAATTTACCGTTAGCTAATACTTTAACACCTGAAAGTTCTTTTTTAATAACTTTAGTTTCTAATAATAGAGCAGGTGATACTACAGTACCATCTTCAAATTTGTTTAAGTCGTTAAGATTAACAACTGCAAATTCTTTTCTATTTACATTGTTAAATCCACGTTTTGGAATACGTCTGAATAATGGGTTTTGTCCACCTTCAAATCCTGGGCGAACTCCACCACCACTACGTGCTTTTTGTCCTTTTTGACCACGTCCTGAAGTTTTACCATTTCCTGATCCAATCCCACGACCTACTCTGTTACGCTCTTTACGAGAACCTTCAACTGGTTGTAATTCATGTAATTTCATTTAGACTAGCACCTCCTTGTATTAATAATTCTTATTTTTCTTCTACTGTTACTAAGTGTGAAACTTTGTTGATCATTCCACGAATCGCAGCGTTGTCTTTGTGTTCAACTGTTTGGTGCATTTTTTTTAGACCAAGAGCTTCAACTACTTTTCTTTGATTCTTTGGACGACCAATAGTACTACGAGTTAGGGTTACTTTTAATGTCATGTTCTTTTCCCTCCTCTTATCCTAATAATTCTTCCACAGATTTACCACGTAAAGCTGCTACGTGTTCTACTGTTTGTAATCTTGTTAATCCTTCGATTGTAGCACGAACCATGTTTACTGGTGTGTTTGAACCTAATGATTTTGATAAGATATTTGAAATACCTGATAATTCTAATACGGCACGAACTGGTCCACCAGCGATAACCCCTGTACCAGGTGCAGCTGGTTTGATTAATACTGAACCTGCTCCAAATTGTCCGATGATTTCGTGAGGTATTGTTCCGTTAACTACTGGTACAGTAATTAAGTTATGTTTTGCAGCTTCAACTGCTTTTCTGATTGCATCTGGTACCTCTTGAGCTTTACCAGTACCAAATCCTACGCGACCATTTTTGTCACCTACTACTACTAAAGCAGAGAAACGGAAACGACGTCCACCTTTAACAACTTTAGCTACACGACGAATGGCAACTACGCGTTCTTCAAATTCTTTTTTGATTTCTTCTTGACGCATCTACTTATTTCCCTCCTTTATTAGAATACAAGTCCGTTTTCACGTGCTGCTTCAGCTAATGCTTTAACACGTCCGTGATATAGGTATCCTCCACGGTCGAAAACAACTTTTTCAATTCCTTTAGTTTTAGCTACTTCTGCGATTAATTTTCCAACTTCTTTAGCTGCTTCTACACTTGATTTAGAAACATTTTCAAGTTTTAATGAAGAAGCTTGTGCTAATGTAACACCTTTAGTGTCATCAATAATTTGTGCGTAAATGTTTGTGTTTGAACGGTATACGTTTAAACGTGGAACCTCAGTAGTTCCTTGAACTTTAACACGTACTCTTGCGTGTCTTTTTTTACGAACTTTATTTTTGTCAAGTTTCGTAATCATATTTGAAACACTCCTTTCTGTTATCTATTATTTACCAGTTTTTCCTTCTTTACGGCGAACATATTCACCAACGTAGCGAATACCTTTACCTTTATAAGGTTCTGGAGGACGTACTGCACGAACTTTAGCTGCGTATTGTCCTACTACTTCTTTGTTAATACCTTCGATACTAACTTTAGTGTTTCCTTCAACACCTAATGTAATTCCATCGATTTCTTCGAATTCAACTGGGTGAGAATATCCAACACTTAGTACTAATTTTTTACCTTGCATTTGAGCACGGTATCCAACCCCGATTAATTCAAGTTCTTTTTTGAATCCAGCAGATACACCTTCAACCATGTTAGCTAAGATAGCACGAGTTGTTCCGTGTACTGTACGGTGACGTTTTGAGTCAGATGGACGTACTACTGTGATTTCACTTCCTTCAATGTTGAAAGTCATGTCTTTATCAAATTGTTGTTTTAATTCACCTTTAGGTCCTTTAACTGTTGCGAAGTTATCAACGATGCTAACTTCAACCCCTGCAGGTACTGTAATAACTTTATTACCTATACGTGACATTTAATTGGCACCTCCTTATAATATTACCAGATGTAAGCTAATACTTCTCCACCTGTGTTATTTTTACGAGCAACTTTATCAGTTACAACTCCAGTTGAAGTTGATACGATTGCTATTCCTAGTCCGTTTAATACTCTTGGCAGTTCATCTGCTTTAGCGTATACACGTAAACCAGGTTTTGAAATTCTTTTAATTCCTTTGATTACTCTTTCACCTTTTGAGTATTTAAGAGTAAGTTTAAGTTTTCCTTGTTTGTTATCTTCGATGTATTCTACATCACTGATAAAACCTTCTTGTTTTAATATTTCTGCAATTTGCTTTTTAATATTTGACGCAGGTAATTCTAATGTTTCGTGTTTAACCATGTTAGCATTACGAATACGTGTTAGCATATCTGCGATAGGATCTGTCATTGTCATTAGGATAAATCCTCCTTTCTTCTACTAATATATTACCAACTTGCTTTTTTAACTCCAGGAATTTGTCCTTTGTAAGCTAATTCACGGAATTTAATACGGCTGATTCCAAATTTTCCAATGTATCCGTGAGGACGTCCAGTAATGCTACAACGATTGTGTAGACGAGCTGGAGCTGAGTTTTTTGGAAGTTTGCTAAGTCCGATGTAATCACCTTTAGCTTTTAATTCCGCTCTTTTAGCTGCATACTTGTCAACTAATTTTTGGCGTTTTAATTCACGCTCTACCATTGCTTTTTTAGCCATGTGTCTTTTACCTCACCTTTCTTATTTTGCGAATGGCATTCCACATTGTGTTAATAACTCACGAGCTTCTTCATCAGTGTTAGCTGTAGTTACTATAACGATGTCCATACCACGTACTTTACTTACTTTATCGTAATCAATTTCAGGGAAAATTAATTGTTCTTTAACACCTAATGTGTAGTTACCACGACCATCGAATGCTTTTTTAGAAACACCGTGGAAGTCACGTACACGTGGAAGTGCTACAGTTACTAATTTGTCGAAGAATTCATACATTCTTTCTCCACGTAAAGTAACTTTAGCCCCGATAGGCATACCTTCACGAAGTCTGTAAGTAGCGATTGATTTTTTAGCTCTTGTTACTAATGGTTTTTGACCAGAAATTAAAGCTAATTCTGCTACTGCGTTGTCTAGGGCTTTAGAGTTTTGCACAGCATCACCTACACCCATGTTAATTACGATTTTTTCAATTTTTGGTACTTGCATTACACTGCTGTACTCAAATTTTGTCATTAATTCTTTTGTTATCTCAGATTTAAATTTATCTTCTAAACGAGCCATCTAAAATAGTGCCTCCTTTCTTCAACTATTATTATATTTCTTTTCCTGATTTTACTGCGATACGTACTTTCTTACCATCTTTTGTTTCGAAACGTACTCTTGTCGCTTTTCCAGTTTCAGGATCTTGTAACATTACGTTTGATACGTGAATTGCTGCTTCTTTTTCAACGATTCCACCTTGAGGTGCATCTTGTGAATTTTTAACGTGTTTTTTAATGATGTTAACACCTTCTACAACAACACGATCTTTTTTAGGTTGAGCTTCGATTACTGTACCAACTTTACCTTTGTCTTTACCAGTAATTACTACAACTTTATCACCTTTTTTAATGAACATTTCTTGTTAACCTCCTTCTTTACTGTACTTTTTTTATATTATAATACTTCTGGAGCTAGTGATACGATTTTCATGTAGTTACCGTCTCTTAATTCACGAGCAACTGGTCCGAAAATACGTGTACCACGTGGGCTCTTATCATCACGGATAATTACACAAGCATTTTCATCAAATTTAATATATGAACCGTCGTTACGACGAGCTCCTGTTTTTGTACGAACGATTACGGCTTTAACTACTTCACCTTTTTTAACAACTCCACCTGGTGTTGCTTTTTTAACAGAACATACAATTACGTCACCAATGTTAGCAACTTTACGTCCTGAACCACCTAGAACTTTAATTGTTAAAACTTCTTTTGCTCCTGAGTTATCAGCCACTTTTAAGCGTGTTTCTTGTTGAATCATGCGCTTTTTGCCTCCTTCTTAGGGTTTATCCTAGTTTTATTAGATTATAACTGCTTCTTCTACTACTTCTACTAAACGGAAGTTTTTAGTTGCAGATAATGGACGAGTTTCCATTATTTTAACGATATCATTTAATTTAGCAACATTGTTTTCATCATGTGCTTTGAATTTTTTAGAATATTTTACACGTTTACCGTATAGAGGATGTTTTTTGTAAGTTTCTACTAAAACTGTGATTGTTTTGTCCATTTTATCAGAAACTACTTTTCCAACGTAAACTTTTCTATCATTTCTCTCAGTCATGTTTGCCTCCTATTATTATTTATTCGCTAATTCTCTTTCGCGAATAACAGTTTTCATACGAGCGATTGATTTTCTAACTTGACTAATACGAGCTGTATTTTCTAATTGACCAGTTGCCAATTGGAAGCGTAAGTTGAAAAGCTCTTCTTTTAATTCTTTGATTTTTGCTTCTAACTCTTGTGAAGTTAATTCTCTAATCATTGATTTGAATTCATTTGTTTTCATTATGCTTCACCACCTGTTTCTTCACGTTTTACAAATTTACATTTAACAGGTAACTTGTGAGATGCAAGTCTTAGAGCTTCACGTGCAACTTCTTCACTTACTCCAGCAACTTCGAACATCACTCTACCTGGTTTAACGATTGCAACCCATCCTTCTACTGCACCTTTACCAGATCCCATACGTACTTCTAATGGTTTTTTAGTGTAAGGCATGTGAGGGAAGATCTTAATCCAAACTTTACCACCACGTTTCATATAACGAGTCATCGCTATACGAGCAGCTTCTATTTGACGAGAAGTAACTCTTGCTGCAGTAGTAGCTTGTAATCCATATTCACCGAAATCTACTACGTTTCCGCCTTTAGATTTACCTTTTGTTGATTGTCTGTGTTGACGACGATATTTAACACGTTTAGGCATTAACATAAATTAGTTACCTCCTTTTTCAGATTTTCTAGTTGGTAATACTTCACCACGGTTAATCCAAACTTTAACTCCAAGTTTACCATAAGTTGTATCTGCTTCTTCGTGAGCGTAATCGATGTCTGCTCTTAATGTGTGTAGTGGCACTGAACCTTCTGAATAGTGTTCTGCACGAGCGATATCTGCTCCACCAAGACGTCCTGATACTTGAGTTTTGATTCCTTTAGCTCCTGCTCTCATAGCTCTTTGGATAGCTTGTTTTTGAGCACGACGGAATGATACACGAGCTTCTAATTGACGAGCAATGTTTTCAGCTACTAATTTAGCGTCGATATCAACTTTTTTGATTTCAACTACATTAATGTGTACTCTTTTTCCAGTTAATTTGTTTAATTCTAATCTTAATTTATCGATTTCAGAACCACCTTTACCGATAACCATACCTGGTTTACCAGTGTGTACTGAAATATTTACTTTCTTATCAAATCTTTCAATTTCTACTTTAGAAACTGAAGCGTCTTTTAATTGTTTACTGATGAACTCACGGATTTTGAAATCTTCGTGTAAGTTAGCAGCGAAATCTTTTTCCGCATACCATTTTGAATCCCAATCACGAATAACTCCAACACGTAAGCCTATTGGATGTACTTTTTGACCCACAGTTTGTAGCCTCCTTTAACTAGTTTAGCTTTTATAATTTCTTAATTTTTATTATTTGTTGTCACTTAAAACGATAGTGATGTGACTTGTTCTTTTGTTGATTGAACTTGCAGCACCTTTTGCTCTTGGACGGAATCTTTTAAGAGTTGGTCCTTCATTTGCAAATGCTTGTGATACTACTAAGTCTTCTACATTCATTCCATAGTTGTGTTCAGCGTTAGCAGCAGCTGATTTAATAACTTTAGCTACTGGTAAAGAAGCTGATTTAGTTGTGAATTCTAAAATTCCTAATGCTTCGCCCACTTTTTTTCCACGTACTAAGTCTAATACTAGTCTTACTTTACGAGGAGCGATGCGGACTGTCTTAGCGATTGCTTTTGACTCCATGAATGTGCCTCCTTGATTTTACTAATTTCTAAATTATCTTCTTGTTTTTCTGTCGTCTGCAGCGTGACCTTTGTAAGTTCTTGTTGGTGCAAACTCACCTAATTTGTGTCCTACCATATCTTCAGTCACATATACAGGTACATGTTTTCTTCCGTCATATACTGCAAAAGTAAGTCCTATGAATGTTGGGAAGATTGTTGAACGACGAGACCAAGTTTTAATTACTTGTTTCTTTTCTTGTTCGTTCATTTTTTCAACTTTTGCTAATAAGTGGTGATCAGCGAATGGTCCTTTTTTTAAACTACGAGCCATTGTGTTATCTCCTTTCCGATACTTTGCATACTTAAGGGTGTGGTAAAGAGCACTCGCTCCTCACCAACTAACCTTTGATTAATTTTATTATTTAGTTCTAGCACGTACGATAAATTTGTTTGAACGAGCTTTTTTAGAACGAGTTTTCTTACCAAGAGTAGGTTTACCCCATGGTGACATAGGTGATTTACGTCCGATTGAAGTACGTCCTTCACCACCACCGTGTGGGTGATCGTTCGGGTTCATAACAGATCCACGTACAGTTGGTCTTTTACCTAACCAACGAGTTCTACCGGCTTTACCGATATTTACTAGTCCGTGTTGTTCGTTACCAACTTCACCGATTGTAGCACGGCAAGTTGCTAAGATCATTCTAACTTCTCCTGATTTAAGACGCACTAATACGTATTTACCTTCTTTACCAAGTACTTGAGCACTTGCTCCAGCTGAACGTACTAATTGTCCACCTTTACCAGGTTTAAGTTCGATGTTGTGAATTAATGTCCCTACTGGGATGTTTGCTAGTGGTAATGCATTACCAACTTTAATATCAGCAGTTTCACCAGATACTAAGATTTGTCCTACTTGTAATTCTTTAGGAGCGATGATGTATCTTTTTTCTCCATCTACATAGTGTAATAGAGCGATGTTCGCTGAACGGTTTGGATCGTACTCGATTGTAGCAACTTTTGCTGGTACGTTGTCTTTATTTCTCTTGAAGTCAATAATACGGTATTGTTTTTTGTGTCCTCCACCGTGGTGACGAACAGTGATTTTACCTTGGTTATTTCTTCCCGCTTTTTTCGGTAGCGGCGCTAATAATGACTTTTCTGGTTTGTTAGTTGTAATTTCTGCAAAATCTAATGATGTCATGTTACGACGACCGTTAGTTATAGCTTTATATACTTTAATTGCCATTTGTCATTTTTCCTCCTTAGTGGTTTTTGTTATTCTTAAGCGAATAATCCTTCGATTGTTTGTCCTTCTGCTAACTTAACGATTGCTTTTCTACGTTTGTTAGTGTAACCACCGTATCTTCCAACACGACGGAATTTTGGTTTGTAGTTCATTACGTTTACTTTCTCAACTTTAACTCCGAAGATTTCTTCGATAGCTTGTTTAATTTGAGTTTTGTGAGCGCGTGTGTCTACTAGGAAAGTGTATTTATTTTCTTGCATTAATAAATAACTTTTTTCAGTTAGTACTGGGCGTTTGATAATATCGCGTGCTTCCATTATGCTAATACCTCCCCAACTTTTTCTACTGCATCTTTAGTGAATACAACTTTGTTGCTTCCTAAGATGTCTAATACGTTAAGACCAGTTGTTTCAACGAATTCAACTCCTGGAATATTTCTTCCTGATAAAACAGTATTTTCTTCTAGTTCAGTAACTACGAATAATACTTTTTTCTCTAGGCTAAGGTTTGATAACATTTCTTTAAAGTTTTTAGTTTTAATTGTATCAAATGATAAACTTTCTAATGCAAATACTTCGTTAGCTGCTACTTTAGAAGATAAAGCAGAACGTAATGCTAAACGACGCATTTTACGTGGCATTTTGAAGCTATAGCTACGTGGTGTAGGTCCGAATACAATTCCACCTCCACGCCATTGTGGTGAACGGATAGATCCTTGACGAGCACGACCTGTTCCTTTTTGACGCCATGGTTTTCGACCACCACCTGAAACTTCAGAACGTCCTTTTGTTTTGTGTGTACCTTGACGAAGTGATGCTCTTTGTAAAGTTACAGCTTGGAATAAAACGTGTTGATTTGGTTCAATTCCGAATACTGCTTCATTAGCTTCAACTGCACCAACTTTAGTACCGTCTTGTTTAAATAAATCTAATTGTGGCATTATCTAATTTCCTCCTTCCGTATATTTTCCGATTATTTACCAGATTTAACTGCTGATTGGATTTTTACGAAGCTTTTCTTAGATCCTGGAATACATCCTTTAACTAGGATTAATCCATTTTCTACATCTACGCTTACGATTTCTAAGTTTTGAGTAGTAACTGTAACTCCACCCATTTGACCTGGTAATGCTTTACCTTTGAATACACGGTTAGGTGCTACAGGTCCCATTGACCCAGGACGACGGTGGTAACGAGAACCGTGAGCCATTGGTCCGCGGCTTTGTCCATGACGCTTGATTGCCCCTTGGAATCCTTTACCTTTACTTACTCCTGTTACGTCAACTAAGTCCCCTGCTGCAAAAATATCAACTTGGACTTCTTGACCTACTTCATAATTAGCAACTTCTGCATCTCTGATTTCGCGTACGAAACGTTTTGGAGCAGTGTTAGCTTTATCTGCGTGACCTTGTTCAGGTTTGTTCGCAACTTTTACTAAACGGTCTTTACGTTCTTTATCGTAAGGACGTTTGTCGTCGAATCCTAATTGGATTGCGTTGTATCCTTCAACTTCTTCTGTTTTCTTTTGTAATACGACGTTACCTTTCGCTTCAACTACTGTTACTGGAATTAATTCTCCATTTTCAGCGAAGATTTGAGTCATACCTACTTTTCTTCCTAAGATACCTTTGGTCATCGAAAGTCACCTCCTATAATTATAATTTTAATTCGATGTCAACACCTGATGGTAAGTTTAAGCTGATTAAAGCGTCAACTGTTTTTTGTGTTGGTTCAATAATATCGATTAGGCGTTTGTGTGTACGTTGTTCGAATTGTTCACGGCTATCTTTGTAAATGTGAACTGAACGTAAGATTGTGTATACTGCTTTTTCCGTTGGTAATGGAATTGGTCCAGAAACTTTTGCTCCAGAACGTTTTGCAGTTTCAACAATTTTCTCTGCACTTTGATCTACTAATCTGTGATCATATCCTTTAAGACGAATACGAATTTTTTGTTTTGCCATCATTTCTCCTCCTATACATTTATTCGCCGCTATCTAGTAGCGACTTCTCCACGAAAGTTCTCCAGCACGCCATGCCATGGCAAAGCGGCCGGGCGTGTCAGTAACCTTTCGCTTCAACGCAAGTCTTTTACAAGACCAACATTTATTATTATACATGGTTAATACACATATTGCAAGTATTTTAACAAAAAAATTTTAAAAAAATTTATGAATATGTTTTCTATTTTTTAATTCTTTTTCTCCGACAAATTTAGACTATATTGTATAGAAGAAAAAAATTATTTCACTCCCTGAAAATTAAAAATACTTAGAGTTTTTACACCCCAAGTATTTTTAATTTCTATTTTATTTTAAAGGTAAAATATTATATTGAATATCTAAATCGGAAGATAATAAATGAGAAACTTTACAGCGAAGTTTAATATTATCTAATACCCCTTGTCTATCTCCCGATGCAAGTTGTTCTTCTGTTCTATCTACATGAACATTAGCTACAATTTTTCTATTATCATAATCTACCACTAGTTCAGTTTCTACCGCTAGATCTACTAGTTCATATGCTCTGAAGAAATATCCTTTTGCACACATACTAACACATCCATTGTATGCTGTAGCAAATAAATCCATAGGACCATCTTTACTTTCTTCTATAAACATTTTATATTCTCCACCAAGTAGTGTAGTTGCATGAGAAGTAAAACCTTCTTTAATTTTTAAATTAGACGTATACATAACTGTCTCCCCGTATATATTTGATTTTAAGATTACGCTTAATAAGTTTATTATACTCTTACACTAGATTTTTGTACACTATTTTTTCTCGACAATATTTTTAATAGTTTCCACTAAATCTACATCTTTATATTTATAATTAACACCATCGAAATCCATGTATTTGGTAATATCGTTAGTTTGCAATATTAATGTTGCACCTGAAGCCGCAGCTCCTAATGCTCCCGGACGCGAATCTTCAACTGCAATTGTATTATTAATATCTGCACCTAGTTTTTTTGCCGCTAGTAAATAGATATCTGGGGCAGGTTTAGGATTCTTTACCTCTTCTTTTGTTGCAATTGCTGAGATATATTTCTCAAAACCTTTTCTTCGAAGTCCTGTCTCAATATGTTCTCTCTTTCCATTTGAAGCAACAGCCATCTTTATTCCGTGATTATATAGATACTCCATTACCTCAGCAATTCCTGGTAATACTGGGGCATTATGATAATTATCTAAAATCCTTTTTGTAATCTCTGCTTCAAACTTATCATAGTCTTCACTAGACATACCATATGTATCATTATAGTATTTTCTACTTGTTTCTTCATTTGTTCCTGAAACATTTTTTATATAGTCCATCTTATCCAGTTTTTCATTTAACACTTCTTTTGTTAAATCACGCATATTTTCATAGTAAACTTTCTCAGTATCTACTATTGTTCCGTCAAAATCAAAAATAACCGCCTCTAATTTTTCCACCATTAATCTCCTTTTTCTTATATACATATAACTACTATTTTATAATGTAATACTCAAAATTCAAAATAATTTGGACAAAAAAGAGCACCATAACCACAAATAATTATGATTAAGCACTCTTTCTGTATATTTTTATTTATCTAAGCTTAACTCTAGCATACCAAAATTAGTTGCATCACTTGAAAACTATTATTCAAATCTCACAAGATTTTCCGCCTTCATTCTCACTGTTGGTCTTGCATCTTTTTCTTTTTTACCTAGTGCTATAAGCATCACTGGAATCAAGTTTTCTTCTAACTCAAATAATTCAGCTACCTTTTCTCTGACAAATCCGCCAATAATATTAGTGTCGTATCCTTTAGCATATGCAATATTTGCAAATTGCATAGTCCACAATCCACAATCAAAATATACACCTTCTCTGTTTTTGTCAGTTGGCAAGTTTTCTAATTGAGGCCCCATTCCTTTTTCGAAACCATCTTTTACCTCTTCAGTCATATAACCTTTTTCGACAGCTTCTCCGTAAATTTCATCAAATTTCCCGTAGTGATTCAAGTCTCCTAAGACTATAATCATAGCGGCTGAGGTATCATTTTGAATTTTATTATAATTAGCACTTCCTAATTTTTCTTTGCCTTCTGGTGTATCTACAACAATATATCTCCAAGGTTGTAAGTTACACGATGAGGGAGCGATATTAGCTTCATTTAACATTTCTATTATTTCTTCACGTTTAATTTTAACATTCGGATCAAAATACTTAACCGATTTTCTTCCTTTAATTACATCAAAAAACTCTGGCCTTTTTTTACCTAATAGAGTACCAAAAAATTTCCTCACTAGATTTCCTCCTTCTTCAAATAATTAACTCAATAATTTTACTATACTTGAGAATTATTATCAAACAAAAGGCTCAACAAAAAATTTATAAAAATACTAAACCAGCTTCACTATATTTTTTTACCATTGCAAGTTTACATGTTCCATTATTTCTTTGTATGAAATATCTACTTTTTCCTTCATTTTATCATCTAATTTATCACGAAGTTTTCCACCATTAATAAAATCTTCTAACACCATAATTTTATAGTCGTATAATGGAGCTCCATTTATATTTCTACCGTTAAGTTTAGAATAAACTAGTGTCGGATGAGCTTTTACGGTTTTAACAGTTGTTTTATTGTTTGCTTTTTCAAATGTAACATCCATCAGTAAACCTCTCTCAGGCCACTTATTCTCCATTCTTTCCATACGTTGATTAGAAACAAAATTCCCCATAGAATATATTATAAATTTCTTATCTCCATCTTTTTCTACTGTCTCAGCAGGTTCTATAACATGAGGATGCCCTCCAAATACTACATCAGCACCCCATTCAATCATTTTATGATAAAGAGCTTTTTGTTCTTCTGTAGGTTCCATCTTATACTCAACCCCCATTTGAGGCATCACTACAGTAACATCCGCTTCTTTCTCAGCTCTTTGGATTTCTTCTTTCATCTTTTCCTCGTCAAGATCCGATAAATGATTAGTTCTATCCTCTGCGGTTAAATTAGCATCCATTCCATTATAACCATAAGCATAGGCTAGAATTGCTATTTTAATTCCATTAACTTCTTTAATAAGAATCTTATCTTCCGAACGTTTTTTATCAGCGTGAACTCCAATAGTATCTAAACCTCTTTCTTTAAAGACCTTATCAGTATATTTCAATCCATATAATCCTGTATCTAGTATATGATTATGAGCTAAATCGACAACATCATATCCTACATCTTTCATAGTATCTGCAATTTGCACAGGAGCATTAAACAATGGATATCCTCCCAGTGGAGAACGATCACTAATAGTCCCTTCAAAATCCCCTATCGCCAGGTCAGCCCCTTCTATCCACGGCTTAACATATTCAAAAAATGGATTGAAATCATAACTTCCATCTTCTTTTTTAGCAGTATAATAAAGTGCATCATGAATAAGAATATCTCCATTAGCTACAACTCGCGCAGTTCTCACACTCGAATCGCTATCCTTTTTTAAAGTTCCCCCCTCTTTATCAGATGCTGTTAAAAAATAAATACATGAAAAAATAATACCGCTAATACTCAGCACACCTAATAAATATACTAATACTTTCCTCAATATAATATTCCTCCTAATTAAATACTTTATCTATCTATAATAACAAGTAGTTAATAATATTTCAATTAACTACTCGTTTTATATAATTATTTTATATCGCAACAATAATGTGCTCCTCTTACACATCATCAAACTTTCCATTATAAAATATGTCATTTTTCTCTATTTCCCTAATAATATATTCAAGATCATCTGCGGTTTAGTAACCATAAGAAGATGATCTGACTCCTCTATTTGTGTATAATTCATCCCTACTAACTTGAAGTAAGAAAAAACTACAAGTTTATTAAAGATATTTCTACTTCTTTTTAATAGTTCTAAATTATCTACCCCCGCATATAAAGATAAATAATTGTACTCTATTTGCGAGTTCGGTCTTACCATATATTCACTACCTTCTTTTTTGAGTTTTCTTAGAATTAACTCCACTAAAAACTCATCTTGCATCTCTTCTACACTAAGTGTCTTTGATAGATATTCTTCTTTACTAGTGAACTTTATCTCTGGTTCAAAATATGTTTTTAACACCGATTCAGGAGGTATAGGTTCTAAGCCCTCGATGATAATCAAATTAACGCCATCAAGGTACTCACTAAAAATCTCTAAACCGTTAAGCAAAACGACCGTACCGTAAGAAGCAGTAACTATAAAGCCACCTCTTCTTACTTTTGTCATTTTATTTAATAGTACCTTCTCAATTTCTTTTTTTGATATAGATTTAAAACTCTCTTCGGTAAATTCAATAAAATCAAAGGTTTGGTCTGGCATATTTTCTAAGACTCTCGCCCAAATACATCTATCCCAACCTAGTGGATTAATAAATAAGATATCTGTCATACTAATCATCCTCTCAAATATCTACACTAAAATCCTAATTCATTACCAAAATCCTCTAATTTATTTACAAGTATCGCCCCCTCTTTAATGTATTCATTCATTGCATAACTCATCTTATCGCCAAATTTCCCTGGTAGGCAGAATACATCAGAACCTACATCCAAGGCGAAATCCACCGTCCTTTGCGTTCCACTTCTTTTTGCCGCTTCAGTTACTAAAAGAGCACTGGAAAGACTAGCCACAATCCTATTTCGTTCTAAAAATTTATATTTCCTTATAGGCGAAGTTGGAAAATACTCAGATATAATAAGATGGTTTCGTTCTAATTCCTTATAAAGTTTATAACTTTTTTCCGGATAAATTATATTGTGCCCATGAGCTATTACACCTATGGTGTACCCCTTACTTTTTATAGCGCCCTCATGAGCAAGACTATCGACACCAATCGCAAGACCACTAACTATAACAAAATTATTCATAGTTAAATATGGTACTATACTCTGCAAGGCATCATTTGAATATGCGGTATTGTTTCTGCTTCCTACTATAGATATCTTTCTTCTAAATAGAAGCAAATCTTTATTCCCCCTGTAAAATATAACATATGGATAATCATAAATCCTAAATAATTCTTTCGGATAATAGATATCATCGCAAAAAATATACTTTACATTATAAAACTCAAAATAACTCTCGAAATCAAACTCCATATTATTATGAAGCTTAGTATAAATTTCTTCAGCATTATCTCCAAAATATACAGCTAACTCAGGTATAGATAATTCGAGAATCTTCTCTATACTATTTAAATCCATAAAAACTTTATGTAGCTTGAGTGTTGTAATCCTCTCAATCGCTATTAACGAAAACAATACCTTTTTTTCTTTTTCTGTAAAACTACCACTATACTCCCCCATAGTTTTATCCTCTTACTTTTCATTCTCAACCAATAAAGCATAGTATGCTTTAAATACTTTTAAGAAAATCTCCCCTTGTTGAACATTGTTAATATAAATACTATCTTTAAACTCTATAATATTACTCATTATTCTTATAAGTTCAGAGTAACTTTTACCCTCTTTATAAAATCTATACATCAACCCTTGCCAATAGACAAGTGGAGTTCTAATAAGAACTTGCTCCAACATATTCACACCAATAATTTCAGGTATATTATTTAACTCTATATGTTGGTTATAAAACATACTCAACACTTTATTTTTTACAGTTTTATCATATTTAATTTGCTCGTAGACATAGTTTTCAACATCTTCTGGATATAACTTAGACGTTAAATCTTTATCCAGTAGTTTCAAATCAAGTGGCACATCAAACTCATCAATACTCAAACTAGTTTTTATACAAACAGCATTTCGTTTTTTCAAATTATGAGCCCAAATTTGATAAAATTCAAATTTTTTATTTATATTATCCCAACCATAAAAGAATACTTTCCCTTGATAATAATTTAAAAAATTATCCACGAATGGCGCATATCTAATATAACTTATACCATCATAACTCTTCAATTCTTTTATAAATTTGTTTGTATCAATTAACCAGATTAATTTCAATCCAGCTTTCATATATCCTCTCGTTCTCGCTTTAATAAGATCAAATGGAATTACCGATCTTTGATATTCAAAAGCGATACTATTATCTTTAATAAATACATCAGCTATCTGAATATCATTTTCCCCTGTTTTAAAAATATGTTCGACTTCCACATTACGATATTTTTTTCTAAAATGCTCATAAAGATCCTTCTTCGCTTCAAGGTGCTCACTACTCTCTTTCTTATAAGTTTCAAACTCACATGAACAATTCTTAGCATGAGCAAAATGCGATTGAATTTTCACTCCTTTTTTGAAAATTACTCTCCCCCCACATATCGGACAGTGATATTCCTTATTTTTTTCCACCTCACTATCCAAAGCATTAAAAACTTCATCCTTACTATCGTATGCCACGTACATAATGTTTCTCCTCTTTTTTCTGTACTACACTTACAAACTACATCTAACGGCGTCTTATTCAATTGTCATTTTACTTTAATACCCTATACTTTCTATAGGTTGCATCACCTTCTTCTATTTCAACAAACTTATCTAGATTAACCCAGCTTATTTCATCTTTATGGTTATCACTATCTACTAGATATACTCTATCGTCTTTTTTACATAAATAGTAATTTGTCTGACGAATACTAGCCTCTCTCATAAGATATGTATTTTCATCTTTTATAGAAAAATCAAGACAACTTGTTGTCCATGGTTTTTTTACATATTTTTTCACTTCAACAACTTGATCATATTGATCATATTTTTCAGTATTCATGCTCTATCCTCCTTCATAATTTTCCTTCTGTTACAACTTAACCTACTTCTTGCAAACTAAAAGTTCTAGATCTATCGTAATTTCTTTTAATTGATTAATATCAGAATCTGTAATTTCTTTAGAAAATGTTAAAGGTGTCATCTTAAGAAAACTCGCTGCTTGCTCTTTAGCCAATTGGAAGGTATCACTCACCGTTATCCTGTCCACAATCTTGCAATTTTCTTCAATCAATTTTACAGTATCAATATTTGTGTATTCCTTCCCACCAATCAACTCTCTAATCTCTCTTAGGTAATTTGTATTCGGAATAATTTTTATCAAATATCCATCATCACCTAATACTCTGAAAAACTCCTCATAATTAGCAGGTGTTAATATGTTAAGAATGCACGAGACACTTCCATCTTTAAACGGAAGATTAGCTAAGTTAGCCACCATATAAGGATTCAATTTATCCTCTTTAACAGCTAACTCGATCGCATCCTTGCTATTATCTAGCCCATAAAAATATTTCTCAGGAAATACTGTTTTTAACTTTTTAATATAATATCCTTCTCCGCAACCAATATCCAATACAACATTTTTAGCATACTTTTCAATTAGATTTTGAATATTCTTTAATACATTTTCATAAAAACTATTACTAAAAACTTCACTACGAGCTTTAAATAAATCTTCACTGTATTTCGTCGGTTTATAATTGTTTATCAGATGAATATAGCCTTTTTTCGAGAAGTCATAACGATGATTTTCATTGCAAACAAGACTGATACCCTCTATGTGAGATTCTGATAAACACTTTGGACAAAGGTATATTTCCTCTTGATTAAACTTTTTTATTACATTTTCTATTTTCATTGAAACTCCTCTATACTTTCTAAGATAATTGTATCAAATTTTTTTTAATAATGATAGCGAAAAACAGTTGAAAAATTAGAAATTTTCGTCTTTTTTAGATTTCCTCTTAAGTTTATTTTTAATAAGTAACTATTTATTTTATTACTATATATTAAAACAAAAAATGACGACACAATCCTCTAAATTGTTTTTATCGTCATTATATTTATATATTATTATCTTTAATTATTTTATATTTATAATTTAAAAATTTTTAAATTTATAAATATATTGAATGTTTATTTCTTCTTTCGCTCTCTTAACTCTTTGAAAAAGTTCTTCATTAGCATGGAACACTCTTCTTCGCGCACCCCAGAGATAACCTTAGCTTGATGATTGAATTTATTCTCACCCACTAAGTCAATGCAACTACCACAACAACCATATTTAGGATCACTCGCTCCATAAATAACATTTTCAACTCTAGCTTGAACAATTGCTCCACTACACATAACACATGGCTCTACAGTAGTATATAAATAACTATTATCAAGTCTCCAAAAACCCTGTTTTTTACAACCTTCTTTAATAACTAACATTTCTGCATGATTCAATGCCTGTTGATTTTCTTCACGAGTATTATGAGCCTTCGCAACAACATTATCATCAATAACCAGCACAGCTCCAATAGGTACTTCACCTTTAGCGTAAGCTCTCCGCGCTTCTTCTAGCGCCATCTCCATATAATAAGAATGATTTTTCACACCACTACATCCTTCCGCAAATATTTTTTCAATTAATTATATCATATTTAGAAATTATTAGGGGTGATAAGTTGTAAAATTTTATATAACAACTTAGAAAGAAACAGCTTCAAATCTATACAATTCTAGACATAAACATTCTTATCCGTCTCCTAGAATTTAAGTATATTAATCGATTTTCATAAATACCATAACCGATTAATTTCAAAACTTATATCACTCTCTTTGTCCTTGAAATTTCAAATCTACATACTACATATTTCTCTTATAAAATTCATTGATAACTTTACTGTAAAATGTTAGAATTATTCATATAAATAACTTTATAGATTAATTCTTATAAGAAAAAATTAAAAATTAAGGAACTAAAATATGCATAATTCACTTATCTATAATTTAAATATTTTTCTGACATTTGCGACACTAATTGTATCTATTGTTTATTGTATTAATATTTTCTTGTCACATACCTTTAAAAAATGGGAACTTCTAATACTATCGCTATCATCTTCATTAGTTTTTATTATTTCCATTGGTATATTTAACTTTGTACCCATAGCATTGCTTGTCATCCCGTTTTTCTTTTATCTTTTCAAGAAAAATATACAATATTTAGTAATAAAATTTACTTTTCTAGTTCTATATTTAATTATTTTGGCACAAAGTTCAAAAATTATTCTATCTCTATTTTTAGCAGCAATAAAAAAAATAGAATATAATTACTCTATTTTTTTACAGAATATTTTATTTTTGTTCTTGTTATTCCTTATTACCAAAAGAATTAATATTATATTAAATAGCGTTGTAAAGAATATTATTCCTTCTGAAAAATATAAATATATACTTTACTTTTGTGCATTATGCACATTGACTACTTATTATATTTTCCTTATGTACTCAATCTTTAAAGGGTCTTCTTATATACGCCTCTTATCTGTAATAACAGGGATAATATTCATTTTATTATGCACATATATTACAGTAAGTGTATTAAAAAATATAAAATTAGAAACTAATAATAAAATAGAATCTGCAAAACTAGAACAACAAAAGAAGTATATTTTAGCCTTAGAGAAAAACAATAATGAAATCAGAAAATTCAAACATGATTTTAATAATATCATTTTAGGATTAGATGGCTACATCAATAACGATGACTTTAATAAGGAAAAACTGAAAAAATACTTCAATAGCACTATTATGACCTTCAACAATAATATAGAACTCAATGATATCGTTATAGCCAAACTTAACTCAATAAAAGTGAGTTCACTTAAAAGTTTAATTACAAATAAAGTATTAGTAGCACAAAATAATAACATCGATGTTGATATTAATATTCAAGGTGAGATACATGACTTCTATACAGACGAAATGCAACTAAGTAGAGTTTTAGGTGTATTATTAGACAACGCTATAGAAGCATCCCTTGAAGTTACTGACGATAAAAAAATCGATATAAATATTATTCAAATCGATAAAACTACTGATATTCAAATATCTAATACTTTTAATAACACTGGAACACCTTTAGAAGATTTTAACAAAGAAGGATTCTCAACAAAAGGCACTAATAGAGGATTAGGTCTGAGTTCCGCTCATGAAATTACCAATAAACTAAATATGCTATTAAATACTGAAATAGATGGGAATACTTTTATACAAAACTTATCTATAGAAGGAAATTATTAACACTACATTAGCTAAAAATAAAGATAGATGAGTCCTAGAAATTATGCCTGAAATTTCTAGGGCTCATCTATTAAAACACTCTCCTACTTTCGAATCTTTGTTAGTTTCTATTGTTTCTTCAATAATGTTCCAAATTCATTTACATATCCATAAATATCTACAATCCATTTTCAGAACCTTAAATTTCGATAAATTCACTATTTTCTAACCTTTTCATCTGTAGCATCTACTTTTTTTATTCTATATATAGTTAGCCCAATATACAATAAGAAACAAACTACCTTTACTAAATACCATACTTTATCAAATTCTATAGGATACAATCCAGTAATAAGAAATACTATAAGAAATATTTCTGATTTTTTTAATTTATTCATATTCCACCTCTATCTTCATCTAAAACAATTATCGTTCCTTACTTGTTCTACATTAGAACAATCTGCCATAACATCCCAACACTATATTTTACAAAATAAGCAACTCCATCTTCCTGAAATACTTCTAAATTGATCGCTATTAGATATTACATAAAAAACTTCCACGGTATATTCCTCTCTTTATTTTCTGTAATCAGTACCATTTACATTTATTATTCTATCATGGCTTTTCATGTTTTTATAATTTATTACTTGAAAAGCTAATTTTCTTACCTAAACAACATAAAACCTTTCACTATTGCATATAAAACATTTTCTATAGTATAATTAATATCATATTATATTATAAGTATACTAAATATACTATCAATTATAAGAACATAGCATTTACTTGAAAAACACCTAAATAAGGAGGATTGCATGAAAATCTTAATATGTGAAGATAACAAAATAATGCTCGATATTATACATAAAACTGTCGCAAACTACACTATGATTCATGATTGGGATAACGTTACTATATTCCCAACTAATAACGCTACAGAAACGTTAGAGATCATTAATAATGAAAAGATAGATTTCTTTTTCCTTGATATAGATCTTGGAAATAATGAAATCAATGGTATTGAGTTAGGTAGAAAAATTCGTGATATAGATCCTTTCGCTAAGCTTATCTACATTACATCTCATGATAACATGCAAAACACTATCCTACAAAAAATGATTTCACCTTTTGCATATATCCTAAAAAATAAAGACAGTTTAGAACAAGAAATACGCTCCGTTTTAGAAGCTGTTTATAGTCAATATAAAAAAGAAATAATCACAAATCCAACTACTAACAAAATACCCATAAAAGTGGGTACAAGACAATTATTTTTCCATATAAATGACATACTGTACTTCGAAACTTTCGGAAACCACAAAATATCAATCGTATTAAAAGATAACAAAAACTACTCATTCTATGGAAAACTATCAGAAATTGCACAACTTAATAAAAAACTTATATACTGTCATAAATCATACATCATGAACATGGACAACATATTAGAAATAGAAAAAGATAAAATAGTGTTTACAAGTAACATTGAATTACTATTATCAGAAAAAGCAATACGAAAAATCAAAAAAACTATTAAAGAAAACTCCAATAATTAAAACAAAACATGGCGACTTCATAATAATACAAATTATGACGGCACCATGTTTTTTAGTTTTATTTAGTTAACGTTTTATATTCAATAATATTCTTTGTAGCAATTATAGCCAACACACCTAAACTTAACATAAATAATTTTAAATTGGCTTCTGCAAAATTTTGATTAATATATGCAAAAAGTAATATTACTACTAATGTACTTGTATTCCCTATCACTTTAGATTTTACACGATGTACAGCAGGAAGTTTTCTAACCAAAGCAAACACCTGAATAAATACTGTCATCACAAATATTGCTAGTAACGTAAGAATAATACCTGGATTAACCTCTGTAAACCCGAATGTTAGGAAGTATATAAGTATAAAGAATACCACAAATCTTAAAGCTAATTCTATAATAGTTTTAACCATAATTTCTCCTCCAACTCCAAATCTACTATATAGCTATCTATCTCTAAGGTAATTAATTTACCTAATTCTATAATTAGATCAACAAACTATAAAGTAAATATTAATATTTAATAATCTTTTTCGAAATTTCTATAAAACTTGTACTCAACGTTGTCTACATTCTTATTGTATCAAAGATTTTTTAGTTTAGTTCATTTATTACCTAAAATGATATTTTCTATACCTAAAACAAACGTACTTTGATAGTGTACAGAATTATCAATTAATTTTATACATTAGTTTCTTCTCTCCGCTTTCCTAATCAACCTTACCTTGCTTAATAACTAAATAGAATTCTAATATTATTTTGATTTCCAATAGTTTTCATGATAAAATATAATGGAATTTTAAACAAGGAGTTTTATAATGCACACAAATGAATTGATTTTCTCTTTAATAGATAACCTCCCTACTGTTACACTTTTCTATTTCATTATAGTAATAACAGTGCGTGTGTGTTTTAACGTGATACTGCGTCCTGCAGAACTTTTATACTTATTTGTAATTCATAGTATAGTATATATTGGCTGTATTTTATTATTTAACATATTTTATAGTTCATTAGTAATAATCCCTATTTTACTTATTTTAAAGATGAAAAAAAATTATATTAATATAATTAAACTTTCGATAATTCCACTTTATATAATTGTATTATTTAAAATCGCTGAATTTATCTCAATAATTTTGTACGTCTTTTTTACCCTTGAACTTGCAACTGTTAATATATTAAGCGAAGCTTTTTTCATAGTATTATTCCTATTAAGCGTGAATAAAATTAATATATTTTTAGAAAATAAATTATCATACCTTAATAACTCTAAGTATCATAAATTACTTATATTGTCGATTTATATAATGATAATCACATATAACATTATAATTTCTCATTCTTTTGAGAATAAACATCTTTATGTTTTAGCTGCAGCAATTATAATAGTATTCGGAGTATATTGTTTATATCTACTTATAGTCTTAGTGAAGAATATTTTACTAGAAAAAAAGAATGTCTTAGAACTCGAAAAAATCAAACAGCAAAAGAAGTATATTTTAGCCTTAGAGAAAAACAATAATGAAATTAGGAAATTCAAACATGATTTCAATAATATCATTTTAGGATTAGATGGCTACATCAATAACGATGACTTTGATAAGGAAAAACTAAAAAAATACTTTAACAGCACTATTATGAACTTCAACAATAATATAGAACTCAATGATATCGTTATAGCAAAACTAAATTCGATAAAAGTGAGTTCACTTAAAAGTTTAATTACAAATAAAGTATTAGTAGCACAAAATAATAACATCAATGTTGATATTAATATTCAAGGTGAGATACATGACTTCTATACAGACGAAATGCAACTAAGTAGAATTTTAGGAATTCTATTAGACAACGCTATAGAAGCATCCCTTGAACTTACTGACGATAAAAAAATCGAGATGAATATTATTCAAATCGATAAAACTACCGATATCCAAATATCTAATACCTTTAATAACACTGGAACACCTATAGCAGATTTTAACAAAGAAGGATTCTCTACAAAAGGAACTAATAGAGGATTAGGTCTAAATTCCGCTCATGAAATTGCCAATAAACTAAATATGCTGTTAAATACTGAAATAGATGAGAGTACTTTTATACAAAACTTAGCTATAGAAGGAAAGTATTACACAGAAAACCGTCATGTTACTTCAAAATAATAAAAAACTCGAAAATCCCAATCTTAACTAAAGTTGGTTTTCTCGAGTTTTTTTAATGTGTTTTTATTTTATTCATTAACTTTCCTAATTATTAGCCCAATAAAATACTTCCACTAGGACAGCTGCTATAAACAAGGATGTCAGCATACCTAGGACTATAGCGTGTATTCTTCTTTTGAAATATAGATATCCTATAAATTCTCTAATGAAAGCATTAAGACTGAAATAGAACTTAGTCGGCGCTCCATAGCCAATACATCTAAAACCTAAAGTTCTTGCTTGAACCAATGCACGATAAACGTGATAATAATTTGTCACCACTGCAAAACTTTTATCAGCTGGAATAAATTTCTTTGAAAAAATAATATTTTCTTCAGTTCGTGTCGATTTATCTTCTAAGATTATATCTTTTTCATCAACACCTTGCTCAAGAGCATAATTTTTCATCGCAAATGCTTCGGATACCACTTCATCAGGACCTTGACCACCTGACATGATTAGCTTACTCCCAGGATTAGCTTTGTAAACTTTTATCCCTTTTCTAATTCTACTAGCTAAAAGAGGCGTTACCCTTTCACCAATCAATCCTGCACCTAGAACAACAACATAATCAATCTTTCTCGGTAAGATATTAATAAAATTTAAAACACTAGATACTAAATAAGACATCGCTATACATAAAAAATATAAAACTACTAAACTGATATAAACATAAAGTGTATTTAACAGAATATTGTCTCGTGTGTAGGTAGCAACACGTGGCCAATATGTAAAATAACCTACCAGAAAGAAAAATACAGCTAGACTAAGTAAGTTACCTACTCTTAATCCTTCTCTTCTAATAAGCATAAACGAATTGTATAAAAACATAATGACTACCACCATTGGAAGCAAAGTGAATATTACCACCGCTATAACAAGTAATACTACACCTAAATTGTATAAAAATCTATTGTCTTGTGCATGGTTAGTAATAAAAGTCATTACATAAAAAATAAAACTTAAACCTGTCGCTATAAAAAATATCCCTAAAAACAAGTTCCTTCTGTCAAAATACAAAACAGATAAGAACAATAAAAGGAATATCATAAAAACTATAAACGAACCTATTATCATAAAAAACTCCTACTTAATATATCTATAATATAAATTATATTGCAAACCAAGATACGTGTCAATCTTGCATAAAAATCAAATTAGCCAATTTCTTAGTAAAAATATAAAAATAAGGAATACTAGATTCGTTTTAACCTCCGAACGTTACATTTTTCAGCAACCTCTGATTATAACACAATCCACTATTCCTCATATTTTTTATTATTCAGTTCTTAACGCTTCGACTGGATCTTTTTTCGCAGCTATTCTCGATGGAATGATACTAGCTATAAGTGTTAGTACTAAACTAAGAGCTATTAACCCTATTGAGGCTTTAGCATTTAATGACGCTGTAAAACTCTCCACTTCTAATCCCTTAGCAACAGCTCTACTAATAGGAATAGATAGAAGCATAGTCACCACTACACCTACAGTTCCAGAAATAAATCCGATTAATCCTGCTTCTGCGATAAAGATTCTTGTAATGTCTTTTTTACGAGCACCGATTGCACGTAAAATACCAATTTCCTTCGTTCTTTCCACTACAGACACATACGTTAGTATACCTATCATAATAGATGATACAATTAATGAAATTCCCGCAAATGCTGATAAAATTAGCGAAATTGTGTTAATCATTTGTGACATTATCGTTGTCATCTGCTTCGCCATATCCGCATACGTAATACTATATTTGTGATAGTCTGAGCTGTCTGATCCATATTTCTCAGCCACTTTCTTATTGAAATTATTAATAACTTCAGCTATTTTATCACGATCATTGAAAGATTTTGGATAAAGCATAATTGCACTTGGTGTAGATTTTCCACCTATTGTAGCAAGAATCTGATCAGCCATATCCGCATCAATCTTCTGGCGCGTTGCCACATTTACAGTTTTATCCTTTTCTTGCGCAACAACAATATCAGATTTAGCCTCTTTTTCTAGCATCTTATTTTGTAATGATTTTGTATATCCGATTGTCATCTGAGGTCTAGTAAAACTATCTTTAGCTTTTAATATTGCCACTACCTTAACCTTAGTTCCCGAATTATACATCTTAGTATCAACATCACGTGGAACAAAACCATCACCGATTTTTCTATAATAGTTATTATTATCTATAACGCTAAATTCTTTTCCAATAATATCTTCATACTTAACTTTTGAATTTTCATCAAAACCTAACGCTTTCAACGTAGATTTGTCGATTTCGTTATTTTTCGCAGTAAATAGAACAACTTCATTATCACTAGGATATTCAAAATTATCTTTTGATGATTTTACCACTTCATATTGATTCATAACCATATTCTTATCTTCTGGTAATACTCCAAAAATACTATCACCTAATGCATCTTGATCTTGTTTTACAGCAATCACATCACCTTTTGTATTTTTAGTCAATGCCTGTATTGTATATCCTTGAGTAAATTCAATCGCAGAATAATAATCCTTTGCATTATTTTGAATATAGTTTATAAATGTTTCTCCATTACCTAATGCGTCCACCGAATACAAGTTTCTATGTATATCACGACTAGACTTCGGTACTAATTCTGAACCATTAGAATCTTTTTCTGAATTGTCATCATCAACACTAAGCCCGAAATTTACCTGATTTGCACTAATCATAATCGGCATCGATGATAAATTTTCGTTTTGCATCGTTTGAATATATTTATCCATTCCCGATGAAATAGATAATACTAGACCTATACTAATAATACCTATACTGCTAGCGGCAACTGTCATAAATGTACGGAATTTCTTCGTAAGAAGATTTTTAAAACTTGATTTAATCGCACTACCAAATGCCATCGAAGTTTTCTTCAGGGAAAATTCATTATCAGTAATCTCATCAGCCTCATACGGACTTGTATCTTCTTGAATTTCTCCATCTTTAACTCGCACTATTCTATCACTATATTTTTTCGCTATTTCTGGATTGTGCGTTACCATTATAACTAACTTCGTCTTGCTTATTTCTTTAATAAGTTCCATAATTTGAACACTAGTCTTACTGTCTAATGCTCCTGTAGGCTCATCAGCAAGAATAATCTTCGGATCAGTTACTAATGCACGAGCAATCGCCACCCTTTGCATCTGACCTCCAGAAAGTTGATTAGGTTTTTTATACAGATGCTCCGCTAATCCAACATCTTCCAGTACCTTCTTAGCTTTTTCATGGTTTTCTGAGTTAGAATGCCCTGAGATAGACAAAGCTAATTTTACATTTTCAATAACACTTAAATGAGATATTAAGTTATAACTTTGAAAGACAAAACCTATAGTCCCATTTCTATAACTATCCCAATCTCTATCTTTAAACTCTTTAGTAGAACGTCCCATAAGAGCCATATCGCCAGATGTATATTTATCTAAACCACCTATAATGTTTAATAGCGTCGTTTTTCCACTTCCACTTGCTCCTAAAATCGATACAAACTCATTTTCTCTAAAATGAATATTTACAGATTTTAGTACTTCTACTTCACTACCACCGGTATTATACTTCTTAACTATATTTTTAAGTTCTAGCACTCTATATCCTCCTAATCTAATTTCATTAAAAATGATAATTAGTTTACATAAATCATTTCATAGTTTCAATTATACCATAAACTTCTAATCGCTAAAAGTAATACCCTAAATGATTAAATCTAAAATTAATCTTAAGTTAATCTCCAAAATAAATTCCAGTTCAAAGAAAAGAACTGGAATTTTACCTAAGAATAATTTTCAGCTGAAATCTACTTTAAGAGTTTAAAATAGAATAAGTTACTAACCTTTATATTTTTTAACTAAGTAAAAAGGTAAAACTGCAGAGGCAATTGCAGAAATAACTATTAAAACTAACGCTACTGTTGAACTAAAGAATCCACTAATAAATATAGCAACTCCACTAAAGGTCATAAGCAATGCATAAGCTCTAATCACTTTTTGCTCATTTACACCTTTTTCTAAACCAAAAAGATTAAAATTGTATTTTCCCCAAAATTCTTTTTTTGGTAGGTAATTACCAAGAATAATAAACACTATACCTATAACAAACGCTGTTAATTGTGTAACATTAAAATTATTATCTAAAGCATATGCTATTAATCCACCTTGAACTAGAACACTTATCAAAGGTACAATTCCCTTAATAATTAACGCACCCTTTTTAGGAGTTTTATCAAAATCCACTACTAGTGAAATTATAATCTGTACTACCGCAAAAAATACAGGCATCTCAATAATTGCACGAGTCTTACTCACAAAATTATTAGGCTCTCCATTAAAATTGAAATGTACAGCTATCTGTTCAGGTAGCACATCATAATAATAAATTCCAATCAATATCGGCAATAGACAAATACCAACACTTAGAAACAAACTTTTTTTATCTACTCTCATCGTTTTTTCCTCCTAAACCATAGATCCAGACAAGCACTTCTTCGAATACACTGGCATTTAATTCATAGTATATAAAATTTTTATGTCTAGATTCTAATATCAAACCTGCTTTTTTTAATTGCGTTAAATGATACGATACAGTCGCCCCAGATAGATTAAATTCTGAAGCTAACTCCCCTGCACTTTTCTTTTCTTCTTTCAACATTTCTAATATATTTCTTCTTACTGGATCAGATATCGCCTTTAAAGTTTCACTCATCCCATGTATATCACCCCTTTATATAGCGAACTGCAATTCTATTTAGATATCTTTCTAAATAGATTATAACTCTATTATTTTTTTAAGTCAATAACTATTTAGAAAATTTTCTAAATAGTTGTTAGAATTTGTTTAACACACCATATTAGCTGTACTATAAATTATAATATTTTTATAATTATATTTTTAAATAATAAGATTATATTTATCTAAATGATATTTCAATTATTATCAATTATGCAATTACATTCTATATCAAACACGTTTTCACAAGATTTTTCCAACTAAATATTACAATAACAACTTTGAAAGCGTATTATATTTATGGAATATATTCTCTGTACTATATATTTATCACTGTTGACAAACTTTGTTATTCCCTTTAAAATAATAATTGTAAGCGTTATCTAAAATCTGTTGTACTATCTTTATATATTGTATTTTGGATAAATACTAGATACCAAAAAATGATAATTTAATACGTTATTCTAATCTACTATTCATCCAGAATATAAAAAAATTAAAAGGAGATTTTATTATGAAATTAGCACTATTTAACTTGAGAGAAGATGAAAGACCATTTGTTGACGCATGGTTAAAAGAACATCCTGAAGTAGAGGTTGATCTTCACGAAGGAGAACTTCAGGCAGAAACAAAACACTTATTAGAGGGGAAACAAGGAGCAGTAATGTTCCAAAATAGACCTTTTGCTAAAGAAGTTTATGATTATGCAAAAGAGCAAGGTGTTAAAGTTATCGCAAACAGAATGGCAGGATTCGATATTTATGATATAAAATATATGCGTGAATTAGGAATTAGCATGACTAACGTTCCTCGTTACTCTCCTAACGCAATCGCAGAACATGTTGTAACTACTGTTTTATATATAAGTAGAAATATTAAAAAAATACTTAACAATGTTGAAAAACATGATTTTACATGGAATAAAAATATAATTTCTCGAGAACTAAAAACACTTACTGTAGGTGTCCTAGGAACAGGGAACATTGGACGCCAAGCTGCAACTCTATTTAAGGGACTAGGTTGCAAAGTTATCGGTTATGATTTATATCCTTCTGATGCAGCTCGTGAAGTGTTAGAGTATGTTGACAGTATCGATGAATTACTGGCTCAATCTGATGTTGTAACTATTCACGTACCTGCTACAAAAGAATATACTCATATGGTAAATGATGATTTCTTCAGTAAAATGAAAGATGGATCTATCTTTGCTAACGCTGCTCGTGGGGTCCTTGTAGATACTAAGGCTGTTATTCGTGCTCTAGATAGCGGAAAACTATTAGGGGCTAGCCTTGATGTATATGAAAACGAAGGAAATTATGTTCCTAAAGATTTCTCAAATAAAGAATTCGATGATTCATTAATGCAACAATTAATAGATAGAGATGATATCATCTATACTCCACATACTGCATTCTATACAGAAACAGCAGTTAAAAATCTTGTAGAAGGTGCATTAAATGCTGCTGTCGAAGTGATTACTACTGGAGATTCTCCTAATATCGTTAATAGATAATTAACTACGATTCGAATATATACATTAATTCATATACCTAATAAATAAAAAGGGATAAAATTGATAATTTTTATCAGTTTTCCCTTTTTATATTTTTATTATTACTCTAATAATATTATCTGTAAGTTTGCATAACCTAAATATTTTTACTAATTCTTTATTTAACAGTATTTAATATTGTATATACAGGATTGAATATATAAAAATATTATATTAAAAAATTTTTATAAAATCTTGTTTTATTTGACAACCATCGACATTTTGTTAAAATAAAGATGTAAACAGTTAGTAGGATAATTTTATCATTAAAATATCTTAGTATAATTAATATTATTTATATTTTTTTCGATTATACTATTTGTTGCATTTTGATATTAATTATTACTAAAATATAGTTTCAGAAGTTCTTCAAAAAATCCACATCATCTTAAACATAAATTTTGAAAAATTTCTTAATAGCATATGATAAGCATTATATGAGTTAATAGATAAAAGAGGATATGTCTATATACCTCATACAATCGTCTAGATTGTTCTTAAAACTGTGGAAGTATATATTTCCTTCCATTTTTACGACTATACTCGTTATAGTCATAATTTCCTTTCGGTTGTTAAATTTATTTAACAATAAACTTTTAATTTAATGTCGGATTCAATTCCGATTACTGCAAAATAACAATTTACCCTAAATTTTTATTTTGTGTTCATATAACGAAAAGTGGTCCATTACGGGCCTCTTTTTGTTTCTAACATATTTTTATATTCTAATTATATTTATTTATAAACGAAAAAGAAGAAGTAAGAATTAATCCTACTTCTTCTTTTATTTAATATTAGTCGATTACTGAAACTTTTAAGAAGTTAGTTGATCCAACGTTACTTCTTGAAGTGTTTACTGGAATACCACCAGTGATTACAATAGCATCACCTTTTTTAGCGTATCCTGAAGTTTCTGCGATATTTTTAGCTGTTTCTAACATTTCATCAGTTGATTTAACTTGTTCAGAAATTTGAGCATCCACACCCCATACTAAGCTTAATCCACGTGCAACTTTTTCACTTGGAGTTACAGCTAAGATAGCTGCGTTTGGACGATATTTAGAAATCAATCTAGCTGTTTGTCCTGATTCAGTATAAGTTACAATTGTGTGTAAATCTAAGTTTAGAGCTGTATATCCTACAGATACTCCAATTGCGTTTGTGATATCTTTAGAAACGATTTTTTTAGAACGATCTTTTAAGATACGAGAATAATCTTGCATTTCTTCAGTACGTTTAGCAATTGTAGCCATTGTACGAACTGATTCGATTGGGTAAGCACCTGCTGCAGATTCTCCTGATAACATGATTGCATCAGTTCCATCGTAGATTGCGTTAGCTACGTCAGATACTTCGGCACGTGTTGGACGTGGGTTTTTTTGCATTGAGTCTAACATTTGAGTAGCTGTGATTACGAATTTACCAGCTGCATTACATTTAGCAATGATATCTTTTTGCATAATTGGTACTTCTTCTGCTGGTACTTCAACCCCAAGGTCTCCACGAGCGATCATGATACCGTCAGATACTTCGATAATTTCATCGATGTTATCGATAGCTTCTTGACATTCGATTTTAGGGATGATTTGAACGTGTTCACATCCTTCTTCTTTAAGAATACGTCTAACTTCTAGTACGTTTTCTTTAGTACGAACGAATGAAGCAGCAACGAAGTCAATATCATTTTTACATCCGAAACGGATATCTTCTTCATCTTTTGGAGTAATACCTGGTAATTTTGTAGATACACCTGGAACGTTAACTCCTTTTTTGTTTTTAAGTACTCCACCGTTTTGTACTGTAGTGTAGATTAATCCTGCTTCAGCATCTACGCTGTTTACAGTTAATCCGATTAATCCGTCGTCAAGTAAGATAGTGTCTCCAGCTTTAACGTCATGTACTAATTCTCCGTATGTGATTGAGAATTTTTCTGGAGTTCCTAGAACTTCTGTCATAGAAACAATAACATCTTTTCCAGTTTCTAACATGATAGCATCATTTTCCATGTTGTTAGTTCTAATTTCAGGTCCTTTAGTATCTAAAAGGATAGCTAAGTTAGTTCCTGTAGCTTCTCTTACTTCTTTAATAGTTTGAATTCTTGCTCCGTGTTCTGAATAGTCACCGTGTGAGAAGTTAAGACGACATACGTTCATTCCTAATTCTACCATTTCAGTAAGTTTTGCTTTATCTTCTGACTTAGGTCCAATTGTACAAATTATTTTAGTTTTTTTCTGTATCATAAATATACCTCTTAATTTTTTATCTTTTACTATTTTAACTTATTTTCAATATGTTTTCAAATATTTTCTTGAAAAATACTATTTTTATATAAAGAAAACGTTTTTACAACTAAATTGAAAGTTGTTTAGAAACTTCGTAGATTGAAAGGTCTACATTGTGAACATCACTAAATACATCTTGGAATCTAGTACTTACTAGTTTGTTGTTTTGAATACCTACTGCACGTCCTGATTCACCAGCCAATAATAATTGAACAGCATAGTTACCTAAACGAGATGCTAATACTCTGTCTTGAGCTGTTGGAGCACCACCACGTTGGATGTGCCCTAAGATAGTCGCTCTTACTTCTTCTCCAGTAAGTTCTTTAAGTTTTGCAGCTAGCTCTTGTCCACCCATTACACCTTCAGCAAGAACGATGATTGAGTGTTTTTTACCACGGTCTTCACCCGCTTTAATACGAGCAACAACTTCTTCGATATCTTCTTTTTTCTCAGGAATTAGAAGACTTTCACTTCCTCCAGCAATACCAGCGAATAGTGCTAAGTCCCCTGCATTACGACCCATTACCTCGATAATGAATGCACGCTCGTGACTTGATGCTGTATCACGAACTTTGTCAATAGCGTCAACGATTGTGTTAAGTGCAGTATCGAATCCGATAGTGTAATCTGTACAACAAATATCGTTATCGATTGTTCCTGGAACTCCGATAGTTTGGATATTCATTTCGTTACTTAAAGCCATAGCTCCACGGTATGAACCATCTCCACCGATTACTACTAATCCATCAATTCCTAATGCTTCTAAGTTTTTAATAGCACCTTTTCTAACTTCTGGGTTAGCGAATTCTGGAAGACGTGCTGAATAAAGCATTGTTCCACCACGGTTGATGATGTTACCTACATCCCCTACTTCAAGTTTTTTAATGTTGTTTTCTACTAATCCTTTGTATCCTTGATATACTCCATAAACTTCTAATCCATTATAGATTGCTGTTCTTACAACGGCACGCACAGCTGCGTTCATTCCTGGTGCATCTCCACCACTTGTTAAAACTGCGATTTTTTTCATGTAGTCTTACCTTCCTCGTATTTGTTAATAATTATTTTTTAATTTACTTAACAACAATATCATATTTTTGTTATTTTTTCTAGTAAAAACATAATTTTGTTTTGTTTTTGTTTGAATATTTTTGTTTTCTTACACATATGTTATTTTAATGCGTTTTCTCGGGAATTTCTCCAAAAATTTCTGAACAAAATCATGTTCGTTTTCGATTGATATCGTTTTACCTCTATTAGAATCGTTATTTAGTAATGCTATAACCTTAACTCTACCTGTATCCGATTTATACTCACTTAAAAGTGTTAATATTTCTTCATCAACTATAGTGTAAATGATTTTTATATTACTTAAACAATACTCTCTATAATTTTTAAGACTTGCAATTTTTTCTAATATATATTGCTCTCTACCATTTCGAAGTTGTTTTTTCAATGTCATTACCGCAAAACTCCCTACTTTTATAAATACATTAGCATACTTATAAACACTTGGAAACACCGTGACATCATAATCATTCTTCCCATCATTTACAGTTAAAAATGCCATATAGTCACCATTTTTAGTCCTGATTTCTTTTCTCGTTATTATTTCTACATAACTATCGCTAACTTCAGCTCCTATATACTGTAATGGCAGATAAGAATATTTTTCTTTTTCAACTTGAACAGGATGTTTTAAAAAGTACGTTCCCGTCACTTCTTTTTCCATTTGTATCCTATCTGTAATCGGGTAGTCTTCTACCTCTTCGACTTTTAACGTTAATCCACTCTCAGCAGATAAGGCAACTCGAACATTATTTATATACTGCCTATTATCTGAATAATAATCATCTACTTTCTTCATTAATGTAGCACGATTATAACCGAAAGTATCCATTGCCCCTGCCTTGACTAAAGAAACTGCCGCTTGATAATCTACTTTTTTATTCATACGTTTTAAGAAATCGTCTATATCTAAGTAACGTCCAAAATTTATTCTATCTTGTACTATTTCATACCCACTTCTATATCCAACATTCTTAATCGCAGTTAGAGCAAATACAATATCATTTTTATAAACACTAAAATTCGATAAACTTCTGTTCACATCAGGTTTTACTAAATTTATTCCTAGGTTATTAAGTTCTTGCTTATACTCATTAATTTTTTTCTCACTACTAATTACGTTGTTTAATAAAGCTGTCATAAAGTATTTAGTATAATAAACTTTCAAATACGCCAAGCGATAAGCTAGCATACTATATACAACAGCGTGACTCTTATTAAAACCATAATTCGCAAAAGTTACAATAAGATCAAAAAGTTTCTTGGCAACTTGCAGATCGTATCCTGCAGCAACACTCTTTTCTACGAAGATACGTCCATAGTACTCTAAGTCTTCTTTTTTCTTTTTACTTACAGCTCTTCTCATATTATCCGCTTCATTCAGACTCATATGAGCAAAGTTTACCGCAATCAGCATAATCTGTTCTTGATAAACTATTACTCCGTAAGTGTCTTTTAATATTTTCTCTAGGTGAGGATGCGGATATACCACTTGCTCTTCTTTATTTTTTCTTCGTACATAGACTTCTATCTGAGCCATTGGCCCTGGTCTATAAAGAGCATTCATCGCAACAATATCATTAAACTCCGTAGGTTTCAAAAGATTTAATTTCTCTTTCATCCCACTAGATTCAAATTGGAAGATACCTTCTGTTTTACCTTTAGCAAATAGTTCATACACTTTAGGATCTTGGTAATTTATCTTCGTTATATCAAATGTTGGATCTTCTTTTCTAATCTCTTCAACAATACTCGATACCATCGTAAGATATCTAATACCCAAGAAATCTATTTTTAATAAACCAACACTCTCAACATCATCCATCGTCCATTGTGTTAAATAGTTCGTCATATTTGATTCAGCAAGTGGTGCATAGTTAACCAAAGGTTTATCATCACTTATTACTATCCCAGCTGCATGCACCGATGGATTCTTCGGTAAGTTTTCTAAACTCAGCGCTATACTAAACCAACGTTTATTAATATTACTCTGGTTAATAAACGTCCTTAACCCTTCCGATATTTCATAACATTCTTTCAATGTTCTTGTCGAACTAATATTACTACTAATAAATTTTAAAGTCTGTTCATCAAACTGCAATATTCTCGCCGATTCTCTTGCAGCACTCTTCGATTGAAATGTTGTAAAAGTAATAATTTGTGCAACTTTATCCTGACCGTACTTCTCTTCTACATATTTTATAACTTCATCACGTCTAGTATCTTGGAAGTCAATATCAATATCGGGCATAGATATACGCTCTTTGTTTAAAAATCTTTCAAACAGAAGATTGTATTCTAGTGGATCCGCTTCTGTTATATCTAATAAATAACAAACTAAACTCCCTGCAGCACTACCACGTCCTGCTCCTACTAGGATTCCATTATCTTTCGCATATTTCACAAAATCATAAACAATCAAGAAATAATCGTTAAAGCCCATCTCATCAATAATCTTAAGCTCATAACTATAGCGTTTTTTATAAGGATATAAATCTTTACCCACTAGTTTTTCTTTTACACCTTTTTGAACTAAGTAATGTAGGTACTCTTTGGAAGAAAACTTAGAATATATATCTTCTTTTTCTCCATAAACATACTTAGGAAGATGATACCCTGAAAAATTCAATTCATATTGGCACTTATCAACAATATTTTGCTGATTTTCAAATGACTTTTTAAAAATCGAATGTAATTCTTCATCACCTGGTGCTAATATTTCTTCAAAGTCTTTTTGTTCTCTTACAAATTCATCTCCTGAAATAGTTGTCAGTTCTTGTATATTTAATTTTTTATTATCACGAATAGCACGGCTAACAATGACTTGCTGATAGTTCTCTTTATTAAGATAATAACTAGGTTTCGTATAAACAACATTTTCATAAAAACTATAAGGACCTACTTGAAAACTTTCATTAAAACCGAAGTGAAAATCATAGTTACTAAAAAGATTATTTAAGTATGAAAATTCCATACTGTCTCTAAGTTCATCAACAGCTATTAAAACAAAGTCTTCGCCATATTCTTTCATCTCACTAGAAAAGTCTTCTATAGTCCACTCTTCTCCATTCATAAACTTAGTAGAAATCTCTAATAATTTATAGAACATCTTCTCAGATTTACACAATATGTTGAATTTCAGAAAACCAATCCCGTATCCTAAGCTTACTTCTAATCCTTGAATAAGATTAATACCAGATTTTTTAGATTCTTTATGAGCTTTTATCGCCCCGTACATATTCGGGTCAACAATAACAACACTCTTTTGATTATCTCTTGATAATTTCAAAAATAGACTTTCATACTTTATCGTACTATTCAACAAATCATAAGCACTATGCACTTGCAAATTGTAATACATACTA
The DNA here is from genome assembly GCA_002871655.1 of Streptococcus sp. UMB1385. Lineage (GTDB taxonomy): Bacteria > Bacillota > Bacilli > Staphylococcales > Gemellaceae > Gemella. The sequence goes on from PNGU01000003.1 coordinate 53,039, forward strand.
ATATCCTCCTTTCTTCAATATTTTCTCATTTTGTTTAATCAATTTTATCCGCAAAGTGGATTATAGTCGTCTTCTGAAGAACATCCCATATTTTCTCCGTGATTTTTGCTTTGTTCATTAAAATATCGATATACTCGTTTGTTATCATCACCCATAAAGTAAATTGGGTTAAACTGTGTATATTTCATATTTCCTTCTTCGTCTAAAAGATTCTCACAGACTACTCTGCGTTTTATAGAAGCTACAAAATTCGTATACTTCCCATATTCTAAAACACTCTCAACTTTGCACTCAAGCGATAAAATACATTCATCCATTATTGGAGCATCGATATGTTTCGCAGGATCATATGTCATATCCGCCATTCCAATTTTATTTTGACCTGAATGGAAACCTGCAATCTCTACCTTGCTTAAAATCTGTTGACAAGGAACATTAACGGTAAACTCCCCGTATTCCTTGATATTCTCAACAGCATTACTTTCTGTTCTAAGACCTACTGTAATCATATCACCTAAAGAGTATGACGAACTACAAGCCGTCACATTGTATCTCCATTTTTTATCTTTATATCCTATTAATATTACTGGAAATCCGTAATATAATTTACTGGTTTTAGTTTCTAATTTCATCTTTTTTTGTCCTCTTGATTATTTTCCTTTCATAGTATATATTCTTATCTCTTAGCTATAAAAGCTAATACTTTTTCTTCTGAGTATTCTTCATTAAATTTGAATCCATCAAACTGTATTTGTTTCATTTCTTCTATTGATAAAACTTTATTTTTTACAAGTTCTGTTAAAAATTTACCCCTTGCTTTTTTAGAAATTGTAGAATGTACTTTTAATTTTCCTTCTTTCTCTTCCATAAAGCTGATTTTAATAAATTTCTCTTTTTGATTCTTTGAAAAAACTTCTTCAAATTCACTAGATAATAATGAAACAACAAAATCTTCATCTTTAATACTTTCATCATAACTAGCTCGCCAGAAATTCTTTAAAGACTCTCCTGAGATTTTTACATTTTGTAAAAAATCTAGTCTATGTTCTTGAATTAAATCATAAGCACCAATTATACCATATAACGACGTTGTAATAAATACATTTTTTTCTATATACTCTTTATCAGCTTCATCAAAATTATCGCGATCTATGTTTCTATACATTAGTCCATTGAATAAGTCTAATGCTTTATAACTTTTTGCTGTGTTGTTTTTTATGTCTTTCCAGCGAGAGAATTCTTCTGTCGCTTTATCTTCTTTAATTTTATAAACTTTAGCTAAATCTGAAGCACTAAGTTTAGCAAATTCAGCAACTATTTCATTACTTTTTTCACTAAGTTCTAACGCTTCTTGCGGCGTTGCTTTTTTGTTTAGTTCTTTAGCTGTCGGTATTAAAATTTTCATTATTATTCCTCTTCTTCAGGTAAATCTAAGAAGCTGTTTTCGATTAAACTTTCTACTTCCATTAATACGAAATTGTATTCTGTTGCTTCTATTGCAGGATTAATAATTAATGTATTGAAGTACCCAACTACAAAATCACGATTAGCAACTTCAAGTTTGAACATATATTCACTAATTTCATCAACTAAAAATGCTGTTTCTTTAAGTACTTTATCCTCATAAGTATTAGCGTAATGAACTTTTTCTAAAAGTCTACGAATTTCTAAATCTGCATGTTCTTTAGCGAAACGATCGCGAATATGTTTTGCTAGTTCCTCTGTTTTAAGAGCTACTGTATTAATTTTTTCTTTTTTTAAAACCCTATTTTCCTCTAATTTCTCTAATAATGCTACTAAAGATTTGTGTAAACTATTCATTGTATTTCTCCTTTATTTTATAATAAATTATTTTAAAAACTATCATTCTCTATTTTATAAAAAAAATACGAAAAACGCTAATAATACGCTATGTAATAATCTATTCTCTTTGCTCTATCCCCCACTTTCAATATACAATTATACATTGTCTTCAGCTTTTAAACATTATTAGAAAATGATATAATATTAGTGACATAACTATTTCGAGGTGGAGTATGAAAAAATACATAATGGCAATAGATCAAGGTACTACTAGTTCTAGAGCGATAATTTTTAATAAGAAAGCAGAGATAATAGCAAGTAGTCAAAAAGAGTTCCCGCAAATTTTTCCTCAATCTGGATGGGTTGAACATGATGCTAATGCAATTTGGAACTCTATACAATCAGTAATCGCAGAAGTGTTTATCGAAAGTGGAATAAAACCGAATCAAATTAACAGTATCGGTATTACAAATCAACGCGAAACTACTGTAATTTGGGATAAAAATACTGGGCTACCTATTTATAATGCAATTGTTTGGCAAAGTAGACAAAGTGCTGATATAGCAAATAAGCTTGTTAGCGATGGTTATAAAGATATGATACATCAAAAAACTGGTTTAGTAGTTGATGCATATTTCTCAGCTACTAAGATACGTTGGATTTTAGATAATGTTCCTGGAGCTCAACAACGAGCTGAAAATGGCGAACTACTGTTTGGAACTATAGATACATGGCTAGTTTGGAAACTTACAGGTGGGAAAGCTCACGTTACCGACTACACAAACGCAGCTAGAACGATGTTATTTAATATCAAAGATTTAACTTGGGATAAAGAAATTTTAGAAATTCTTAATATACCAGCATCTCTACTACCTGAAGTAAAATCTAACTCAGAAGTATACGGAAAAACTATAGACTATCATTTCTACGGTGGTGAAGTTACAATAAGCGGACTTGCCGGAGACCAACAAGCTGCTCTTTTCGGACAACTTGCCTTTGATAAAGGAATGATAAAAAATACATACGGCACAGGATCATTTATTATCATGAATACTGGAGAAAATATGGAACTTTCTAAAAACAACCTGCTAACAACTATTGGTTTTGGAATAAATGGAAAAGTTTATTACGCTTTAGAAGGATCTATTTTTATTGCAGGAAGTGCCATTCAATGGCTACGAGATGGTTTACGTTTAATTAAAAAATCATCTGAAACAGAATCATTAGCTTATAATTCTAAAAATAACAACGAAGTATACCTAGTGCCAGCTTTTACAGGATTAGGCGCTCCTTATTGGAATCCAAATGCTCGTGGGACTATCTTTGGTCTAACGCGTGCTACTTCAAAAGAAGATTTAGTAAAAGCTACATTACAATCTATCGCTTATCAAGTACGCGATATTATCGATACAATGAAAATTGATGCGAATGTAGAAATACCCCTTCTTAAAGTTGATGGAGGAGCTGCTAACAATGATTATCTCCTAGAATTCCAAGCTAATATACTAGGTGTTAAAGTAGCTCGTGCTGAAAATTTAGAGACGACAGCATTAGGCGCTGCATTTTTAGCAGGTCTTGCTACTGGTTACTGGAAAAACTTAGATGAACTGAAGAATCTAAATACAGCCGGAAAACTATTCGTTCCTACTATGGAAAAAGAAGAACGTGAAAAACTATATAAAGGTTGGAAACGTGCGGTAAGAGCTACACAGATTTTTGCAGATGGATGATACTAATTTTAAGAGATTTATTTACCGGTACTAATTATTTTTTAGAATTAAAAAAATCACTTAATGGAGTCAGCCAAAAAGTATTAACTGCCAACCTTCGCTCGTTAGAGGAGAAAGGAATTATAGAAAGAGAAGTTTCCCCAGAAGTGCCACCTCGCGTCGAATACAAACTTACAGATTTAGGCAAAACTCTAGACCCTATTATTAAGAGTATGCATGACTGGGGAGAATTTTACAAATCTATATTTTAAAAAGAAGTATCTTTACTCATAATGAGTTAAGATACTTCTTTTTAATTATTTATACTTTGGAATCCATTTAAAATCTCGAACCGCTTTCGCCATATCTTTTTCTTGAGCTCGAGCCAATCCTTGTTCTTGTGCTTTTTTAGCGACCGCTTCTGCTACTTTAATAGAAACATCTGCAACATATTTGAACGGAGGTAACACTGGAGCTCCAGGTTTAGTAATATCTGTAATTCCACTTAATGAGTGTGCCGCTGCACCAATCATTTCATCTGTTAAAAGGCTAGCTTCTGATGCTAACACTCCAAGCCCTAACCCTGGATATATAAGGGCATTATTAGCTTGACCAATAATGTACTCCACACCTTTATATATAACATTATCAGAAGGAATACCTGTTGCTACAAACGCTCTACCATCAGACCAAACAATCAAATCTTCTGCTGATGCTTCTGCTAATTTAGTAGGATTTGATAACGGAAATATACATGGACGCTCAGTATTTTGACACATAGCTTCGACTACCTCCTTAGTAAAAGTATTCGGCTGTGTCGAAGTTCCTACTAGAATAGTTGGTTTAACAGTTTTTACAACTTCTAATAAATCTGTTAATTTATCAGCATTTGGAAAATTAGCACGGTTTTTAGCAAACGGTTTTTGTTCAGGAGTTAAATCATCCATATCATCGAAGAGAAGTCCTTGTTTATCTACCATAAAGAAACGTTCATATGCTTCTTCTTCAGATAACCCTTGACTTACCATCTCACGTAGTACACGTGATGCAATTCCTGCACCTGCAGTTCCCCCACCATAACAAAGATATACTTGATCAACTAATTTTTCACCTGCAATATCCATAGCTCCAAAAATACCTCCTAGAGTTACGATACCTGTCCCTTGAATATCATCATTAAATGTTGGGATGTTTTTTCGATATTTTTCCAGTATATTCGCCGCATTCATTCGCCCGAAGTCTTCCCAATGTAAATAAAGTTTAGGGAATAAACGTTCAGCAGTTTGGACGAATTGGTCAATAAACTCATAATATCGCTCTCCTCGTACACGTTCATGACGATTACCTAGATAATTCGGATTATTACGTAATTCCTCACGATTTGTTCCTGCATCAATAACTAACGGAAGAACCATAGAAGGATCAATTCCTGCCGCTCCTGTGTAAACCATAAGTTTACCTACAGAAATATCTACTCCATTAACACCCCAATCTCCAATCCCCAATATACCTTCTGCATCAGTAACTACTATTAGACGTATATCACGGTTATCTGCTGCATTTTTAAGAGTTTCTTCTATATTTTCAGGATGATTAATATCTAGATATCCTGCATATTGTGGCTCAACAAAAAGATCGCTATAACCCTCGATAGTATCTGCAATTGTTGGGTCATACACAATTGGATTGAACTCTTCTAAGTGTTGAGAGAATAAATAATAGAAAAGCGTGCGATTTGTATTAAAAATCTCCATCAAAAATAGACGTTTTTCTAAATCGTTTACTTTTGTTTGCATTTGCGCATAGGTTTGTGCCGCTTGTTCTTCAATAGTTTGAACATAAGGGGGCAATAACCCAATAAGGTCTAGTTCCTTTCTCTCCTCCTGTGTAAAGGCAGTTCCTTTATTAAGGAACGGATCATTTAAAATGCTATGTTTTTTCATTGGAAAATCCTCCATTATCTTTAAATTATTATATTACACCCTTATGTAAATTGATACTATAACTATACTCCCATTTATTAAAAATTAATTAAAAGAATTACAAATCTCCTAAACTAAAATATACAAAATAGATAATAATTCTTACTCCTCTTTTATTTATATATATAAGAAGCATCTTTACTCATAATGAGTTGGTACTGCACCCAAAAAGTTGGACAGAATATTAAGTTATTTTTGTTTAGTGTTTTAAACTTTAAAGTCAGTAAATTTTATTGCTTTTAGTGACTTTCATTCCTTACAGTTATTTTAAATTTTATTCTCTCTTCATTATAATACTTTATATAATCTATAATGGCTTCTTTTAATTCATATTTATTCTTAAAAGTATCTTCGAATCCGTAATACATCTCAGATTTTAAAACTCCAAAAAAGGATTCCATAAATGCGTTATCTACTGATGTTCCTTTTCTAGACATTGATTGTGTAATTCCTTTTACTTTAAGGAATTGTCTATATTCAATATGTTGATATTGCCAACCTTGATCACTATGTAATACCATACCATCGTATCTTTCATTTTGAAGTTGCGATAACATTTCATGTTTCTGTTAATTTCATAATAACCTTTCGACTAACTATCTAATTCTAGTTAGTTTATTTTAATTATTCCCCTTCTTTCGCTACTTTTATAATATCTATTACGTTTACTATTATATCATATTTTCTGTACATAAAAAAAGACACGTACTAGTAAGTTTTATCTAACATATTTCACTATTTATATAAGTAGTCTAGCCAATTTCTTGAATTCAAATTTTTACAGTGATATAATTAAAGATAGGAGTGAAAACGTTCACTTTTTGATTGTTAAACTATTTTAAAGTTACAATTATATAGATAGAGGTGGTTTTATGAAGATAAATAATTTTACAAAATGCACATTGGCAATTGCATTAGGTTTTGGCCTTAACTCTCTTACTGTAGTAGAGGCAGCAGATAACACTACAGGAACTACGAGCGAAACTATAAACAAAAGTTTTATCGAACAGTTCCCATTCGCTGAAAAATTCACTGATAAAGATGGAATTACAGCAGTAAGAATGAAGAGTCCCGACGTACTTTTAGTTAACAAAGAAAAGGGGTATTCTAAAGAAATCGTTAGGATAATTAACTACAAACAAGGCCCAAAAGAAACAGTTATTAATAGAGTTTATCAATATGTTAGATTCTACGGTTCACCTGTACACGAGGTTCCAAAAGATTCTCCAGTCAATGATGTACCAGAATACAATGGTGGTGCTAACCCTATTGATCCTCCGGTATTGGAAAAACCAGAGTTTGAGTTTGGATACAAACTTATAGATCCCCCAGTATTAGAAAAGCCTGAATTTAATGGTGGAGTTAATCCTATTGATCCTCCAGTATTAGACAAACCGAAATTGGAAGTCCCTAATACTCCGGAAATCCCTAAAGAATCTACTCCGGAAAAACCAGACACTCCAGAAGTTCCTAAAGAATCTACTCCAGAAAAACCAAAATTAGATAAACCTACTAACCCAACTAAACTAAATCCAAAAGAAAACAAGTCACAAGACAATAAAAAACTTTTACCAAATACTGGTTTAGAAACAAGTTCAAGTATAGCTATTATCGGAACTTTAGCTTTATCAATTATTGGCCTTTCAATATTTAAACGTAGAAATAATTAAACATTCTTTTTATTAAAAGACAAACAAAAGAAGATTATAGAACAGCAACATCAATTTGATGAATTACAATCCTATAATCTTCTTTTTATTATCCCTTAACCTAATATATCTTCATACAACTTTTTATCCAAATCTTTAAACACATTGAATACTACTTTTAAATCAGCATTAGGGTTTTCACTTAAAAATTTCTTAACCTCAGAAACTGCTATTTCAGCTGCAAGATCATTTGGAAACCTAAATTCCCCCGTACTTATACAACAAAAAGCAATACTTTTAAGATTATTCTCTAAAGCTAGTTTTAGAGAATTTCTATAACATGATGCTAGAAGTTCCTTATCATCATCTTCAACAACACGATATATTATCGGTCCAACAGTATGAATAACATGTTTAGCAGGCAAGTTATATCCCGTTGTTATTTTAGCTTGTCCCGTTTTTTCAAAACTTCCTTGTGCTTTCATAATATCATCGCATTCTTTTCTAAGTTGTAATCCTGCTTGCGAGTGTATAGCATTGTCGATACATCTATGTAGCGGAATTAAACATCCTAGTAAAGCTTTGTTCGCCGCATTAACTATTGCATCTACTTTCAATGTTGTAATATCACCTTGCCATAGGTAAATATTCTCATCAATTTCAGTTAAATCTTCTAATCTTGTTATTCCTTTAGCATTTAGAATCTCTTGTAGATACTCATCTTGAACTTCATAGAATTCACTCGGTAACTTCGATACTTTCCATGTGTTCATTAATGATCTAAACAAATCTTTCTTTTCTTGTTCCGTTTCTGGTATTTCTATTTCTGAATTTAGTGTTTTTATTAAATAATCTAGTTTTTCCATATTCTAAATACTTCCTCCATTTCGGTTATTATTATATACCTTATTAAACTCCCTGTCTAACATTAAGATATAAAGTACTTATTTTATAAATTTCTACTAAAAACACTTATTAACACTAAAAAATCGACTTCAGAAGCCAGGGTTTAAATCCTAACTTATGAAGTCGATATATTTTATTTTATTTTTATTTACGACGTTTTACATAAACAGTTAATCCTACTAAGGCTAAAACTGCTATGCCAGCGTAAGCTGTCGCATTATTATCTAATCCTGTTTTTGCTAATGGTGAATTAGATTTTGAAACTTTTCCGAAATCTTCATCTACATTAAATGCATTTTCCTTCTTAGCTTCTTTTCCAACAAAACCACCTAGAATATCTTTTATTGATTTTTTATAGACTTTTTTCTCGGCTTCTTTTAATGCTTCTAATGCTTTATCTACTTCTTCTTGAGTAGCAGTTGCTGAAGCCAATAGTTCCTGTGCTTTTTGAACTGCATCTAGATAAGCTTTCTTATCTTCTGAACTTGCACTTTCAAAACTATCTTTCTCTTTAACCTCTGCTAAATGACTTAGTTGTTCATTTAGTTTTTTCTTATCTACTTTTGGTGTTTCAGGTTGAGGTTTGTCGCCTTCTTCTTTCTTAGGTTCTTCAGGTGTTGGTTTCGGCTCTTCTTTTGGAGTTTTAGCTGCCGGTTTTGAATCTTCTTTCTTAGGTTCTTCTACAACTGATTTTGGTTCCTCTTTCTTCGGTGTTTCAGTCGCTGGTTTTGACTCCTCTTTCTTCGGTTCTTCTGCAACTGATTTTGGCTCCTCTTTCTTAGGTGTTTCAGCCGCTGGTTTTGGATCTTCTTTCTTAGGTGTTTCAGCCGCTGGTCTTGGATCTTCTTTTTTCGGAACTTCTACTTCTTTCCCGTCAAGAGTATTTTCAGCTTGTTGTAATTTTTCTAACACTGCTTTAACTTCTTCTACAGTTGCATCTTTGTTATCAAGAACTGTTGTCGCTTCTTTTATAACATTTACGAAGTTATCTTTTTTATCTTGTCCTGCATTTTTGAATTTAACCTCAGTTTGAAGTTTTTCAGTTTCTTTTAGTTTTTCGATTAATTTAGCTTTATCTACTTCTTTTTTCACTTCTGGTTGTTGAGAATTAGCTAATGTTACTTTAGCTTCATTTAGACGTGCTACTGCACTGTTTACTTCTTCTTGAGTTGCATTTTCATTTTCAAGAACTTTCTTAGCTGCCTCTAATGCTTTATTATATGCATCTTTAGCTTCGATAGTAGCATTTTTATACTCTTTAGTTTCATCTAACGCTTTATCCGCTTCTATTGCTTTTTGAATCTCTGCTTTATTCGCTTCTGCTTTTTTCTCTACTGGAGCATTTTTCGGAGTCAATGCCACGAAGTTACTGAAGCTATCAGTAGTAAATGTAAGCTTACCATCAGCATAATTAACACTGCTTACAGCTGTTAATTTCCCATCTTTTTCATGGAAGAAGCGCTCTGGAGCTTTCGCTAAATCTAAAGTTACCACTCTATCACCAGGTACTTTAACTTCTTTTCCTGTTGGATCTACAATATGAATGTTAAAGTATTCAACATCATATTTGCTTAAGTCTACATTACCTTCTGTTAATTGTTTTTGAATATTTGCTTTTTCTTCTGCAGTTGGTTCTGTTACGACAAGTTTGTAATTATTATAAAGTTTTTTCTCAGTGAAATCTACTGTACCTTGTGCTTTAGAGTTCTCAGTAGTTCCTACACTTGCAACTTTTTCTGCAACATTTAGAACAACTTGTTTTTTATTATGCCCATCTTTTACTACTAATTCAAAATTGTTTTCTGCTGGAGTATATCCTTCAGATGTCACTATTTGAATTGTATATGTTCCATTTTCTAAGTTTTTCTGGAAGGCATTTTTTCCATATAAACTTTTTGGAAGTAATACTTTTGTTCCATCTTGAGCTACTGCATAAACTTTTGTTCCTGCTGGAACTTGTTTGTCAAAACTGATTTCTGTAGCATTTCTGCTAATTTCATCTACCCTGAATTCAACCTCTTTTGTTGGTTTATCTTTTGTTATTTCGAAGTCAACTTTTGATGGTGTAAGTAGTTTGTACTCTCCATCTACCATTACTACTTCAACAGTATATTTACCGAATGGTAATGCTTGGTATGTACGTTTATTTCTAGAGAAGTCTTCCCCTACAATTTCACCTTTTTCATTAGTGATCTTGTAACGCAAGCGACGTGAATTATTTCCAGTTCCATCACCTTTCTTAACTTCTACTTCTAGGCTTCCTTTACCATTACCTTCAACATTTGATAAATTAATACTATCCTTGTTATCTGCAAAGTCTTTAACTTCAAAAGTAAGATCTTTTAATTCTACACCTTCTGGAATTGTATAACTTCCATCTTCATTTGCTGCAATAGTATTTTTTCCGTAGCTTAATTTTTTGTAGAATATTCCACTTCCATCTTCTAGTACTGGATATGGTGTGAATTTACGAGTTGCTTCGTCATAGTAACCACCGTTAGCACCTGTGATTTTCGGAGCTTTTCTATCAATTACTACATTGAATGTTGTCTCTTGCATATCTGCACCACTTACTGCTGCGCTATAAGAAACTACATATTGATATTCTCCATCCGGAAGAGGATTACCGTTATTGTCGACACCTTTCCAGTTTGTCATAGTTAATGATGTGTATTTTTTACTTGTATTGTTGTAAAAGTTTTTATTACCAGAACCATTACCATTTTGGTAAAGTGGGTTTTTACGTTCTACATCATCCTTAGCATATACTGAAAGTTTTAAGTTTTCGAAGTTACGATAGAATACCCCTCTCATTCCTATTTCATCATAATTCTCATCACCATTTGGTGAAAAGAAAATTTTATCAGTAAAGAATCTTTCACCAGTAACAGGATTTACGTATGCTCCTGCTAGTGTTCTCTTATCTTTTTTATCTTCTTTATAAGTTGTTAACATTCCTGTGAAGTTCATATCTGTTAATGAATCCCAGTTATTAGGGTTTGAAGTATAACCGTACTCATATGTTGGTTTTTCTCCATTTTTCATAGAATAAATTGGTTTTTCTAGTACAGGTAGATTTTGGAACTGACCTTTAAATCCTACAAATGGAATATTAGCTTTTAATGCACTTTCTTCATCATAGAAAGTTACAAACCCTTCTAGATAATATCCATTAGTGAATACTTTTTCTAGTTCTTCTTTGAAACTTGCAGCATCAACAGTAATTTCTACTTCTTTTTCACCTTTTGCTGGAACTTCTACAGTAGCCCAATCAGTTGTCAACAACTTCTTAGGAGTCATTGTAAGTTTACCATTCCAATCTACTCCAGCATCTTCACCATAATAATTATCTGTAGTAAGGTGAGCTGCATATTGTAAGTTTTGAGCTTTATCTGATAGATTGTGTAATACTAATTTAAAAGTAAATTTATCTCCAACATTTCCTAGAGAAACACTTCCGTAGTTGTTTTCTCCAGTTACATAAAGGTCTCCATATGCTGCTTTATTCGCATCTATTAAACCTGCACCTTGAAGACGTGGTGATCTATATGCTGTTGTGTAACCATCAGAGTATACCTGAGGATTTGCTGTACTCATGATTAATCTCTTCGCTAATCCTTGAATTTCTTCTGCACTTAAGTTCGGGAATCTTTCTGATAATACTTGTTTCACAAGAGTTATAGCTCCCGCAACGTGTGGTGAAGCCATACTTGTTCCACTATCTAGACCATATCTTCCATCATTATAAGATGATAGTATATCTCCTCCTGGTGCTGTTACGTCAGGTTTTAAGTATCCATCAACACTCATTCCCCAACCAGTAGACTCATCAAATTCACCTTTTTTAGGATTATCTTGTTTATCCCATGTTCCATTGAATGTTATTTTATATTCTCCTTCATGAGTAGAAAGTTCATTACCAAATTTGTAATAAGTTGTTACTACAGGGAAATCTTTATCCTGTCCATTTAACGTTAAGTTGTAGATTGTGTCTCCTTCATTGAAGTAGATTACCGCTCCAGCTGCTCCGTACTGTTTAGCTAATTTAACTTTTTCTTCAAAGCTATTACCACCACGTTGAATAAGGGCGATTTTCCCAGTTAAATCTTTGTCAGCATAGTTTTCTGCTTTACCAACTCCAACATATACATAGTCATATGCTTTTTTCTCAAATTGTTTAGTATAACTAAAAATTGGCATTTTTCCATTATCAAAATCAGCATTATCTTTAAGCTGCTCGATATTCGCTATTTCTCTGTTAAGAACACTGTTGCTTATATTCGCTACAGAAATCGCATCTTCTGAAACCGATGGTCTTCCTACAGTTCCATAATCAGGATTAGCTGCACTTGGGTTTGTTTGTCCACTCGCAAAGAATGCATTGTTCCCAGCCGCTGCAACTATATTAACACCAGCTTTTTTCGCAACATCCATCGCACGAACTAAACCATCACCTACTTCTACTACTGAACCAGCCGGTGAACCTAAACTAAGATTTATTGTATCTGCACCTAGTTTAATAGCATCTTCTATCGCTTTTGTATAAATATAAGACTCTGTTCCAGCATTTTTAGTATCTGAGAATACACGCATAAAAATTAACTGTGCTTCAGGTGCTATACCTGTTACGTAATCACCATTTGTGAATTTCTCCTTAGGATTACCTACTGCAGTTCCAGCAACGTGCATCCCATGTGATTTATATGCACTTTGTTTAATATCATTATTCCAGTCGTTATAGTTAAATGCAAATGGTAATTTTTCACTATACCACTTACCGTAGTCTATACCCGCTTCTTTTTTTATTTTTTCAATTTCATCTTTAGATTTGTATTTAGATTTTGAATTATCTGATAATCTAAGCACTGGATGATTAGGATCAAGTCCAGAATCTAATACAGCGACAACTTTTCCTTGTCCTCTATATCCTTTATTCCAAAGAGGTTGTATATTAATAAGATTATAACTGTCTAAAGCTTTAGAAAAATCATTAGCTTCCGTGCTTTCTTTCTTCTCTTCTTCACTTGCGACATTTTCTGGTTTATTGTAGCTAACACTCATTTCAACAGTATCTACAAAATCTAACTCTTGAATTTTTTTAGCATTCGAGAATGTAGTTTCTAAGGCAAAACCATTCATCAATGTATCGTACTCAAACAGTTTTTTATACTCGATACCTTTATCTTTAATATCTTTTAATGCCTTTTCTCTAGGTGCTTTTGTTGATTCTGTAACTTCTTTAATTCCTTCTTTGGTTTTTAACTTGTTAGGATCAACATCACCTTTTAACTTAACAATAACTTTTACCTTATCATCATTTTGGAACTTATGTTCTTCACTTTTTGAAACATTTGATAGCTCGTCTTTTTTTTCTTCTTGAGCTAGTGTTATCTTTGATGGTACTCCATAATTAAATGTACTGATATTTCCTAGTAGTAATGCTGCACTTAGCACACTTACTGCTGTTTTCTTAGCCAGCGTCATTTCTTCATCTCCTATCTTTTTAAGTATATTTAAAGCATATTTCTATATTTTAACATAAAATTTCTGAAAATCAAAATTAATATTCAGATACACAAGTAAAATTAACTAATAGATATAATGTTTTTAATTATTCCTTATTATTTTCTAATAGGCTCAATATCAGTTAACCACGGCTACCACTATATTTTTTAATACATCATCCTTTAATTTTCCAAACTGTACTAAAGTGTGATAAAATAGAAACTAATTAAAAAATATAGTTATGGCGGAGGTAGAATGAAATATTTAACTAGTGAAGAAATAACTAAAGCGAAAAAAAATATTAGTGAAATAAAACCTTATAAGACTACAAAAGAGATTATCTTTTCTAATATTTTTACTTTTTTCAATGCTATGAACTTAGTCTTAGCAGCATTTATAGCCACGACACTTAGATTCGAAAATATGTTGTTTTTAGGTGTAATCACTATAAATACTGCAATTGGTATTTTTCAAGAAGTTCGTTCGAAAAATGCCCTTGAGAAGCTCAGTTTGCTAGGTAGAAGTAAATACCGAGTAAACCGTGATAATGAAATAATAAATATAGATTCTGAAGAAATCGTCCTTGGAGAATATTTACACTTAAATCTCGGTGATCAGATTCCTGTTGATGCTGAAATCATTGAGGGTAGTATAGAGGTCGATGAATCACTACTAACTGGTGAAAGTGACAATATCTTTAAAACTGCTGGTGATAAAGTAATGAGTGGTAGCAACGTAGTAAGTGGTAGTTGTTTAGTAAGAACTATTGCTGTCGGAGAGGATAGCTATATTAATAAACTTGCTAAAAGCACTAAAGAGTTTAAGAAATATCCATCTAAACTTCGTGATTATATGGATAAAATCTTAAAAGTTATATCTATTCTATTAGTTCCTGTCGCAATTATGCTATACATGCGTGGTGCTAGTCTGGGACGTGGTTATGTAGAAATAGTTCTCCGTAGTGCTGGAGCTTTAGTAGGTATGATTCCAGAAGGTTTAATCCTTCTTGTCAGCGTATCTCTTGCGGTTGCTGCGATGAAACTTGCTAAAAAGAAAGTTCTAGTTCAAGAATTATACTGCGTGGAAACTCTTGCTAGAGTTGATGTTCTTTGTTTTGATAAAACAGGGACTATCACTACGGGTAATATGAATGTTGTAGAAATTGATGATGAAGTTGCAGAGAAATTATCAAGCTATCTTGCATACTTCGATGATGAAAATGCGACATCTAAAGCTTTAAAGAATCATCTAACATGTGAAAAACAATGGGATGTAGAGGAATTAGGAGCCTTTTCTAGTAAAAATAAATATTCATTTATAAAACTAAAAAATGGTGGAACATATTTCTTCGGAGCATATGAATTTTTAGGTTTCTCAGATGAAATGGGTGAATATTACGAGAATCTTAAAAAAGAAGGTTATAGAATTTTATCATTAGCCTATACTGAAGACAGTACAAACGTCCCTACTAATATGAAACTTGTAGGACACGTAGTTCTATCAGATGAAATAAAAGAAAATACAAAAGAAACATTCAAATACTTCGAATCACAAGGTGTTGAAGTAAAAATAATCAGTGGAGATAACCATATAGCCGTGTACGGTGTCGCTAAGAAAGCTGGTTTCAAAGAAGATGCTAAGGCTATCGATATGACTAAAGTGACTGAAGAAGAGTTTGAAAAAACTGTTCTTGAGAATGATATTTTCGGTCGTGTTACTCCTGAACAAAAACAGAAAATGGTATCCGTATTACAAAAAGCTGGAAAGACTGTCGCTATGAGTGGAGATGGGGTTAACGATGTACTTGCCCTTAAAAAAGCTGATATTAGTTTTGCTATGAATGGTGCTACTAGCGCTGCAAAAAGCGTATCGAATATCGTATTTTTAACCGATGACTTTGGAGTATTCTACGATATACTTATGGAAGGTCGTCGTGTTATTAATAACATTCAAAAGGTAGCTTCACTATTCCTAACAAAGACATTCTTCTCGATTGTCTTCTCAATACTTAGTGTAATCTTCGCCTTGGAGTTTGCATTTATACCGATTCAATTTACGATAATTTCAGCGATAACAATCGGTATTCCATCATTCTTCCTAACTTTTGAAGCAAATAAGGAAAAGGTAAGCAATAACTTCATGAAGGATATACTGACAAACGCTGCAATCGGTGGTGGTGTTTTAGTAGCTACAGTACTACTAACAAACTTTGCTATCACAGATAATTCACAAGCGAAATTCATCTGTTTCCTTCTTGCGTTAATAAATGGATTATGCATGGTTGCCAAAGTCAGCTTACCTCTTAACAAATATAAAGTTGCACTACTTTCTATGTTAAGTATCGCTGCAATTATAGGTGTGGGAGTTAATATATTTATTCTGAAAAATCACATTGCACCATTAGTATTTTCTCAAGTGATTTATATAGTTATTCTTGGATTAGTAATTTCGACAGTACACTTCTTTACAAGAAGGAAGAACAAATAACAATTTATCGCTCATTTATCGCTCATTTATCACTCATTTTTGAGTATGAGCATTCACTGAACGTTACTATAATAGTACTCCAAAAGAGCATAACAAAACCCTAGACTTGGTTAGTTCCAAATCTAGGGTTTTGTTATTATTCTTCTGAAGATTTATCCTCGTTTGAGTCAGTTTTTTCTTTCTCTACTTCAGCCTCTTCTTGAGCTTTTTTCTCAGCTTCTTCTTTAGCTTTACGAGCTTGTTCTTCGTAATATTTCTTATTAACTACTTTATCTAGTTGTTCTGCTTCTCTTTCATCTAAGTCTTTTGGCATTTTTCCAAATTGGTAAAGAGCAACGATTTCTTTTCTATCGATTGTTTCAACTTCGATAAGTGTTTGTGCAATAAGTTCTAATTGTTCTCTGTGAGTCTCAATAATGTGAAGAACTTTTGAGTAACATTCGTTAATAATTTTACGGACTTCTTTATCGATTTCTTTCAGCATTTCTTCTGAGTAGTTACCGATACTTGAAAGTTGACGTCCACCGTATGGATCGTGGAATGGAGCTTGCATTGGACCTACAGCTTCACTCATACCGTATTCTGTAACCATCGCACGAGCAATAGCTGTTACTCGTTCGAAGTCATTATGAGCTCCTGTAGATACTTCATTAAAGAAGATTTGCTCTGCAGCACGTCCACCAAGTAATCCACAGATTTTGTCGATTAAATCTGTACGAGTTTGGAAGTATTTTTCTTCTTCCGGAATCATTAAGTTATATCCACCAGCATCACCACGTGGGATAATAGTAACTTTTTGTACTTTATCAGCACTATCAAGTACCATACCTACGATTGCGTGACCTGCTTCATGGTAAGCTACTAAACGTTTTTCTTTTGGAGTGTATACTCTACTACGTTTAGCTGGACCACCAATCACTCTGTCCATAGCTTCATCTAGGTCTTCTTTATCAATACTAGATTTATTTTCACGAGCTGCTAATAATGCTGCTTCGTTAAGAATATTAGCAAGATCCGCACCAGAGAATCCTGGAGTTTTTTCTGCTAATGAACGAAGATCAACACCTTTAGCAAGTGGTTTGTTTTTAGCATGCACTTTAAGAATAGCTTCACGACCTTTTACATCAGGTGTAGAAACTTTAATTTGTCTGTCGAAACGACCTGGTCTTCTAAGGGCGTTATCTAATACGTCAGCACGGTTAGTAGCTGCAATTACGATAATACCTTTTTCACCATCGAATCCATCCATTTCAACAAGAAGTTGGTTAAGAGTTTGTTCACGTTCGTCATTTCCTCCACCTACTCCGCTTCCACGTTTACGTCCTACAGCATCAATCTCATCGATGAAAATGATACATGGCGCATTTTTTTCAGCTTCTTTGAATAGGTCACGAACACGACTAGCCCCAACCCCCACGAACATCTCAACGAAGTCAGATCCTGAGATTGAGAAGAATGGTACTTTTGCCTCACCAGCTACAGCACGAGCTAGTAAAGTTTTACCAGTCCCTGGAGGACCCTCAAGTAGGACACCTTTAGGGATTCTAGCACCCATCTTAGTGAATTTACGGTGATCTTTTAAGAACTCAACCATTTCTGCAAGTTCTTGTTTTTCTTCATCAGCTCCAGCTACATCTTTAAATGTAACTTTCGCTTCTCCACCATCGATTTTTTTTGCTTTAGATTTTTGGAAGCTCATTACTTTGCCTCCACCGCCACCTTGCATTTGTGTCATAAAGAAAACTAAAACACCCATAAACAAGATAAGCGGAATAATGTTACCTAGGAATGATAGAATTGCACCAGTTTTTTCAGCTGGTTTATATTCTACTACACTTAGCTTTCCATCTTTAACTTTTTCATTAATTTGTTTTTGCACTTCAGAATCAGATGCTGCAACTACACTCTCGAAGTTCTTATTACCGTCTGTGTAAGTACCTTTAACATTGTAGTTCTCATCTTTTCTTTGTAGACTTATTTCTTTAACCTTGTCATCTTTAATAGTCTGAACAAGTTTAGCATAGTCTATTTTTTCAGTTGTCCCAGGTAAATCTTGCTGCCAATAAGCAAATAATCCAATCGCAATAACGATTAACGCAAGCATACCAAGGATAGGGTTTTGCCTTTTTTTATTATTCATATAGACAATCTTCCTCCTATCATTTTTCTAAACATAATTTATTTTAACATATGTAACTAAAGTTTGACTAATATTTTGACCTTTTTTGATTAAAATATTATTATGAATAAATTTCTTCTTTTAGAACACCGATATAAGGTAAGTTTCTATATCTCTCATCATAGTCTAAACCAAACCCTACTAGGAATTCATTTGGTGAAACTATTCCAATGTAGTCAGCTTCAACATCAACTACACGAGTCTCAGGTTTATCAACTAATGAAGCACATGCTACAGAAGCAACATTTCTTCCTTTTAGGTTTTCAATAAGAGCTTTAAGCGTTCTTCCTGTATCTACGATGTCTTCAACGATAATTACATGACGACCTTCGATATCCATTCCACAATCTTTTTTGATTTTAATTACACCAGAAGATTCAGTTCCTCCGTGATAACTAGACACATCCATGAAGTCAGTAACTACATGAATATCAATATGCTTTATAAGTTCTGCCATAAAAGGTAATGCACCTTTTAATGTGCAAATTAGAACAGGACATTTATCTGCATAATCCTCTTCAATTTGTTTAGCGATTCTTTTACTAGCAACCACGATTTCCTCGTGTGTAAATAGAACTTTCTCGATATCTTTTAATAAATTTTCCACTGTTTTATCCTTTCATGTTTATATAATAATCATATTTTTTATTTTTGTTAACTTTAATATTTATTCCTAAAACTCCTAACACCCCATCTTTATTGCGAATTACCGGAAGTTTATCTCTAAGTTCTCTAGGGATTTTTTCATCGATAAAAAGACGAGAAAGTTTTTTACTAACTTTACCTCTTTGAATCCTATCTCCATCCCTCTTAGTAGTAACTACAAGCGGCAAGTCTTCCCTGTTAAATCCTACTTCAGATGAGTTATTAGTTGTTGTTATTAAGAAATTACTCTGATGAAATGTATAAACTTTATTAATATCCACTTCATCTATTATTAATTCTATCCTATCATTATAACATTTTTTTTCAATTTTATGAACATAAATACTATTATATTCGCTAATAATTTTTAAATTATTTTTTAAATCATAACTTTTATTGTTATTTCTGTTTTTTAAGTCTTCTATTATTGTAAAAAGAGCCCTTTGTTTCACATCAAAAATACCAAAATTATTTGCTAATATATCTCTTAACAAGAAATAAATTTCTTCTTTGGTATTTTTTAATAGCTTTTCTTTGTCTAATTCAACCTTACCTTCTTCTTCAGAAATTACATAGTCATTTTTAGCTTCTAATACTTTGTTTTTCAGCTCTGTATTAATATTTTGATAATAACTAGAAAAATTAATCAAATTATCAAAACTTGCAGAATTTACATCGTTCAACAATGGTACAATGTTGTGCCTTATATTATTTCTAGTATAATCAGTGTCGAAGTTTGTTGAATCTACATAGTATTTTAAGTCATTTTTATCAGCATATTGCTCAAGGTCTGCTTTTAATACATTTAATAATGGACGATAAACATCTAAGTTTCCAATAGTAGTCTGCTCTTCTATCATCAAATTATAATCCATACTACGTCCGCTAAGTAGCCTCATAAGAATATTTTCTACCTGGTCATTTTTGTGATGAGCAGTTACTAACTTCACTCCACCTTCTAACGAAGACATCTCCTCGAATGCTTCATAACGTAGTTTTCTTGCGAGCATTTCCTCTGATGTGTGGCTATCTCTTGCCAGTTCGTTCATATTCAGCTCTTTTTTATAAAATTTCACGTTATAGTTTTTAACAAAATTTTCTACAAATTCAGCTTCTTCATAAGATTGCTCTCTTAAACCATGATTTATATGGAACGTCACCAGTTCCTTATAGCTTTCTTTATACTTCGTTACAAGTAGATGAAACAGAGCGATAGAGTCTACCCCTCCTGACAGACCTAATGCTATTTTATCAGTTTTTTGCCATAAAATATTAATGTCCATCTAGATAACCTCTCTCTTGAAGACCTTTCTTGATTTTCTCAAACTTTTCTTCAGCTTGCTTCGTTGTTGTGATTACATCTTCTAGTAGTCCTTCTGGGGCTGGTGGAATTTCTTTTTTCTCTTCTTTTTCCTCAGACAGCTCAGTAATATTACTCTTCTTACCTTTTCCTACAGAAATCTTCATGTTTCCTATGAATTGAAGTTTTTTCAAGTCTTTTAAAGTTTTTGTCTCCTGTTTAGGTTCCTGATTTTCTTCCTGTACTTCTTGTTTTTTCAGAACCTCTGGTTGTTCTTTGACTTCTTTTTTAATCGGTAACTTCGGTTTATTTTTCTTTTTATTCTGTTTTTCTTTTGAGTTTTTCTCTACTTTTTTCTTCTCACCTTCAGCTTGTTTTATCTCTTTTTGTGTTAAGATCACTAAAGAATCCTTTGCACTTTTCTCCTCAGCCTTAATAACAAAACCAACGGAAAAAATTTCCTCTAACTTTTTCTTTTTACCTATAAACATATTTTCTTTTGGTAAAAATGCATCTTTGCCACTTTCTAGTTTTATGTACAGACCTTTACTTTCAACCTTTGTTACCTTACCTGAAACTTTACTCATTTAATCACCTCACTATCAACTTAGATGTAAACTATACAATCTTAATAGTTTAAACCTCTTAAATCATTCCTATTTGTTTCACTTAAATATTATACCACACTATATTCATCTATTGAAATATCAAAGACAATCCGAGATAATAATACACCAACAAATATAATCTAAACTTTGATAACTAAAAAATACCAACCTCAAAAAATTTACTCTTTTGAAATCAGCACTTAATCATTATATATTCTTTTAAGTAATGTTATGTTAATTATCTCTAAAAATAACATCACTAATCTTTATTATACCATAAAAACAATGATTTTATCAGTCTTTTATTTTTTAATATTTTGTGTTATGTTAAAGGTACGAAAGGGACTGACTCGATAAAATCTTGTTTCTTAAAAGATTATACTTTTTGAGACACTCCATATTAATAGTAAATACGCAATACGCGATTTCAGGGAGGTTGCTATGGTAAACGCAAAAAAAATAAAAAAAAGATATTACATATTTCTAGTATTCTATGTTTTTTTATTTGGTCCTATAATAATTTTCTTGCTTGATGAAGTCGTTAGTTCAGATTTTACACATAAATATAAAACCATAATATCAATGTTCAAATATTTTTGTTCAATCTTACCTATAGTATTAGCTTGGATTCTAACTAACTATATAGATAAAAAAACTAAAACCGCAGAAAAATAAAAAATAACACTCTCTAAAACTAGCTAGAGAGTGACTCGACAAAATCTTGTTTCTTAAGAAATTATAATTTTTGAGCCGCTCCCCATTCATAGCAAATACGCAATACACGATTTCAGAGAGGTTACTATGTTAAACGCAGAAAAACACAAAAAAAGATTTTACATATTTCTAGTATTCTATTTTTTATTTGGTATTGCACTATTATTAATCTTAGATAGAGCAGTTAGTCCAGACTTTGAACAAAAATACAAAACTTTATTATTTGTACTCAAACTTACCTATTTGGAATTACCTATAGTATTAGCTTTGATTATAAATAACTATATAGCTAAAAAAACTAAAAACGTAGAAAAATAAAAAATAACACTCTCTAAAACTAGCTAGCGAGTGACTCGATAAAATCTTATTTCTTAGAAATCAAGATTTCCGCGTCATTCCTATAGTTAAAAGGACGATTCAAAATCACTTTTGAATCGTCCTCCTTTTTTTATCCGTTATAACAATTTATTATTTCAAATAACTTGCTACGTATTTCTTCATTTGTTGAATGTCCTAGCATTGATTTTAATTCATTTAATTTTTTATCTAATTCATCTACATCAATATCTAAAGTTGTATTTTTATAAATCATTTTGTTATCAGTTTTCTCACTGCTTTCGTAATCAAGTGATAACTCTTCATACATTTTCTCGCCAGGTCTTAGACCGATCTCTTCGATATCGATATCTTTATATGGTTCTAATCCTGATAGTTTGATTAAGTTTGTCGCAAGATCTATTATTTTTACGGGTTCTCCCATGTCTAATAGGAAAATCTCCCCTTCACTTGCGTAATACCCAGCTTGTAGTACTAATTGTGCCGCTTCTGGAATCGTCATGAAGTAACGAATAATATTTCTATGCGTAATTGTGATAGGTCCACCTTTTTTAATCTGTTCTTTAAAAATAGGAATTACAGAACCATTAGAACCTAATACATTACCGAATCTAACCGCAGCAAATTTCGTTTTATACTTATTACCTTTTGATTGTAAAATAATCTCTGTTAAACGTTTCGAAGCACCCATGGCATTCGTTGGATTTACCGCCTTGTCAGTAGAAATCATAATAAATCTTTCTACTTCTTTTTCAATCGCTACATCCATAACATTTTTCGTTCCAAAAACATTATTTTTTATAGCTTCTTGTGGGCGACGTTCCATTAAAGGTACATGTTTATGTGCCGCCGCATGGAACACTACATTAGGTTTATACTTATCAAACACCTCAGTTAAAGCAGCTTTTTCACGAATACTTACTATTTCAGAAATATATTGTATGTCCTCATATTCCTTACTATGTGATTTTTCAAAATCTAAATCACGTTCTAACATGTATAATGCATTTTCATTAACATCTACTAAAACAAGTTGGCTAGGTTTGAATTTGAATATTTCTCGAACAATCTGGCTTCCAATCGAACCACCAGCACCAGTAACAAGAATACTCTT
The DNA here is from genome assembly GCA_002871655.1 of Streptococcus sp. UMB1385. Lineage (GTDB taxonomy): Bacteria > Bacillota > Bacilli > Staphylococcales > Gemellaceae > Gemella. The sequence goes on from PNGU01000003.1 coordinate 75,976, forward strand.
TCCTTTAATATATGAGCGAATCTCACCTTGAGAAAGTTTCACCTCACCACGTCCTAATAAATCTTCAATAGACACGTCTTTTAAGTGTTTAGAAATACTCTCTCCATCTTCAACTGCAATACCTGAGCTCATTACTTTAACAGCAACATTCGCTTCTTTAAGTACGTTTAATATTCTATTTTTATTATAAGCGCTAATCGAAGGAATAGCTAAAAATACTTGTTCTACTTCATATTTCGGGATAAGTTTCAGCATATCATATGTTGTTCCAACAACAGTAACTCCACTAATTACAGAGTTTTTTCTGTTATCATCGATAAGCCCAACTACATTGGCACGGAAAATATTATTTTTAGATAATTCTTTTAACAAGATATATCCAGCATCTCCTGCACCTATTATAAATGTATTCTTATAAGAATTAGCTCCATATTTACCCGCTTCTCTTTCTCTTAAAGCACGATAAAGCATTCTTGTAAACATCATTCCGGCAATTATTAATAACGGTGAAAAAATCGCGAATCTAACATTTGAAAATGTATCAGGTAGCATATATTGGTATAAAATACTAGTGATTAAATCCCCTAGCACTACTGAAAAGCAAATATTTACTATTTCATTTACACCTAAGTAAGACCATAGTGATTTATTAGTACCAAATAAATAAAAACTAATTGTATAAACCACAAGTGAAATCACTAAAAATTCGGCTATTTCTACGTGATGGTCATTCAACATAGAAAATGGATCCGAAGCCTTACCTAAAAATATAGATGCTATTATCCCTAATGCCACTGTCAATAGATCCAGCAACATAATAAGTTTAAATCTATGATTTATATATATTTTTGATGAAAATAATCTGTTCATAACATCTCCTATAAATTTATCAAAAAAGCTGAGGTAGATTCCACTACCTACCCCAGCTCCTCTACATATTTTTAAAATAATCTATAACCGAAGTACCCTGTAGCTGCAATAATTATAAGTAGTATAACAATACTAACTTTTCGAGTTTCTTCAATTACTTTTATCTCTACTATCTTTTGAACTATTAATATCGTTATCGCCACAAAAATGGCTGTTTTTTTAACACTTTGGTTTTCTATAAACATAGTTCCTATTATTATAGCTAAACTGAAAACCGTTATAAGCATATTAATAGCTAAAAACATCAATTTTTTGTCTGTCATCTTTATTTTTTCCTTATCTTGATTGTTACTTTAACAATCGGTGTATCTGTAGCTATCCTTATATTTTCTTTTGGATATATTTTTAAATTACTACGCTCTTCTGTCTCTTCTTTAACATCGCTCAAGTCAACATCAACGAACATTTCATTAATTTTCGCTAAATCATTAGCATCCTCTGCTCTAATCGTCACCTTGGTAACATCAGCAGTAGCACTAACTAATTCAAACCCCGAAGGTAAACTACCTATAGTATTCACTTCTAATGGGACTTCTTTTTCAATATTTTTTAGTTCAATACTCATAAGCGTCGAACTTGGCTCTATTTGAATATCCTCTATTTTATTATAATCACTATCATAAGCTATCAGTTTAGCTTCTTCTCTAGTATTTTTATTTATCTTCGTACGCGTATCACTCTCAGCACGAACCTCATTTATTCTATTAAGACTCTCGATTGCTCCAGAAATCTTAACCGTTTCATTCGTAACACCAAGTTTATCTACTTCAAAACCAATCAATAGTCTCTCTTTTTTAACTATTGGCGTAACTTTAAACTCTCTAGTCGCTTTTTCTCTAATAGATATCGTTATTGTAGAAGGTTCTGCAGTCCCATCTACACCTTTTTCCAAGCCATCTATTTCAATCTTAACCTTTTGATCATCACCAATCTGAGCATTTCTAAGATTTAACTTCGCTTTGAAATTTTTAGCGACAGTTTCTTTTTGAACTTTTGTCTGTGCTCCAGTTAATTTCACAGAAACAGTATTAGGAATACCTACCACATATAATTTATCTCTATCATAATCAACTTCAAGTGGGATATCACTAACCCACGCAGTAGCATTGTCACTTGTACTTCCTCCAAGAACTGAGAAATTCTTAAAATTCTCATTAACCGAAAGGAACAATAGTATCGCTATTAAAAATGATATTAACTTTAACTTATTATTTTCTTTTAGTTGCATAATATCACCTCTTATTTAATTATTTTATCTTGCTGTTTCCAGTTTTTAGCTAAATATTTTGCTAAATCTTCTGTCGAAAAATCTGAAGTTAAAACACCATTTTGACATACACTAATTTTTCCTGTTTCTTCTGACACAGCAATTACTATAGCATCTGTTACTTCAGATAACCCTAGAGCTGCACGGTGTCTTGTTCCATAGCTACTAGCTATAGATCTATTATCCGATAGGGGAAGTACACAACTTGCAGCACGAATTTTATTTTCATCAATTATCATTGCACCATCATGTAAAGGTGTATTTGGGATAAAAATATTAATTATAAGTTCATTTGTTACCTCAGCATTAACTGTAATACCACTTTCTACATATTCATCAAGTCCTGTATTATTTTCTAAAACTATAAGCGCTCCTATTCTTCGTCGAGCCATATGTCTTGATGAATCAACAACAGCTTTTATTATATGTTCAGTAGAATTTTTTTGTACATCTTTATAATTGATATTGAAGATATTCGATAGCTGTACCCTTCCAATGTATTCAAGAGCACGTCTTAATTCTGGTTGGAATATAATCATTATCCCTAGTACTCCCCAAGTAACTACTTGTTCAAATATATATGTCATCGTTTTGAATCCAATAAAGTTAAAGAATATCTTCAATCCAATAACGATTAATATACCTTTAACAAGTTGCATACCACGAGTACCTTTTAATAAACTTAGCAATTTATAAACTAAGAACCAAACTAATAATATATCCAATAAATGAATAATTAGTGTTAGAGTACTTACTCCTGATAAGTATTCAGCTATCATAAATAATCTCCTTCCTTTGATTAATAATATAGTTAGCACGCAAAAACAACATATAATGCGTACAACAGTCCACTTTCAATTATATCATAAAATACAAGCGTTGTGCCATTTTTATAGAAGAAAAAAGAAGATATTTTCAATAAATATCTTCAAAATTTAAAAATTATTATTTTACATAATGTTTACTTATATCTAAATTGCAATATCGTTATTATAAAACATCCTATATTTAATTTACATATTTTATAGAAATCATAATATACTACTAAAAAACGCTCTAATTATTTTTAGTTTTTATATAATTTGCAATATTATAATCTTGTGGGTCTAATTCTATATCATTTCTTAAAATTATATTCGCTACACTATAGCCAATTATCGGACCTGTAGTTAAACCAGAAGAACCAAGACCACTAATCGCATAAACATTTTCTAATGTCGGAACCTCACCAAAGAATGGAGAATAATCACTAGTATAAGCCCTAATTCCAACACGTTCATTTATTATCTGTGCATTTTTTAATTCACCTAAGAAATTCTCCGCTTCTTCACCAAAAGCATCAAGTTGCTGTTTATCAACAGTTAAATCAAAGTCCATGTCATTTTCATGTGTCGCTCCAACACTAACAACACCTTTTTCAAATGGAATAATATCCAATTCACCCTCAGGCATAATAACCGGATAAGATCCTGTATTTTCATCAGAAACTTTATAATCTCTTAGTTGACCTTTTTGCGGACGAACATCAACATCAAAGCCAAGAGGCTCTAATATATCTTTTAACCACGCACCAGTCGCGAGAACAACAGTATCAAAAACCTGTCCATTAATCTCGTATTTATCCCCCACAACCTTTAGACTAACTTTTTCCCTAACGACATTAACTTTCGAAGCAGTAAGTAACGTATTAACGAATCTCTCTCCTTCTACTCGTCCACCACCACTCGCATACAGTACATCTCCATTGTTATCGAAGCTAGGAATGATTTTTCGAACCTCTTCTTTTGAGATTATCTCTAAATTTCCTATCATCGGTGATAATTCTTTACGACTTTCAGCAAGTTCTTTTAACTCAGGTAGTTTATCTTCATTTTTTTTCAATAAATATACTCCACATTGTGAATAAAAGTCAGTATTATAGCCATCATTCTCTAAATCTTTAACTAATTTCAAATAAAAATCCGCACCTAATCTCGCCATCTTATACCAAGGTTTATTACGTCTTTTAGAAAACCACGGACTTATAATCCCAGCCGATGCTTTCGTAGCTTGACCCAAACCATAATCGAAAACTACTATTTCATTTTGTTGTTCTTTTGACAAATAATAAGCACATGTAGCTCCTACTATTCCCCCACCTACTACTGCTATTTTCATAAGATACCTCGCTTTTTTTAATAAATCTACTAATTAAAATTATAACTCAAAAAAAATAGAGAGTAAACTTAAATTTTAAAGACAAATTAGTAAAAATTACCCACCAAAACTTCACCGAGGAAAATTTTATAAGCAAGGTAGAATTTTTTTCTTATTCAAATTATTTTATAGACTTATAGTTCATATCATATTATAATATAACTTAAGTCAAATGACTTTAAAACTATAATTTACAGGAGGTAAACTATGACTGAAATGAAATTAATACCAAGAAATGAAGTCGAAGAGAAATATACTTGGGATATGACTCTTCTATACAAAACTGATGAAGATTTTAAAGCGAGCCTTGAGAATATTAAAAAAGAAATCTTAGATTTCAAGGCTACTTACGAAGGGAAATTAGCGGATTACGCTACTTTAGATACTGCCGTTAAAAAATACGAAGAACTTTATGAAGAATTTTATAAACTTTCTCACTACGCTGAATTACCAATGGCGGTAGATAGATTTAATGACAATGTAGTACAAAATGTAACACTATTTGAAGATATTTCTACTCTATGGGCGGGGAATTTAAGTTTCTTCGATACTGAACTTGTAGAACTAGATGAACAATTCATTAAAGATTTCGTGAAAAACTATCGTCCTGATTTAGAATACTACTTCGAAAAAATCGTTCAGGAGAAAAAATACACATTATCAAAAGAAGCTGAACAAGTAATCGCAAACTACGAGAGTCTTCCTGGTTACTACAATCTATATGAAGTAACTAAACATGAAGATATGCAATTCGACAGCTTTGAAGCAAATGGAAAAACATTCGAAAATAGCTTCGTACTATACGAAAACTTACACGAAATGGATAACGATACTGAAGTGCGCCGTAATGCTGCGAAAAGTTTTTATAAGACATTAAATGCTTATAAAAACACTTCAGCAAATGAGTATATTTCACAAATCAAAAAAGAAAAAATGCTTGCTACAATGCGTGGTTATGATAGTGTTATTGACTATCTATTAGCCGCTCAAGATGGTAACCGCGAACTATATGATCGTCAAATCCGTACTCTTATGACAGATTTAGCACCTCACATCCGACGTTACATTAAACTTCTAGCTCGAGAACACAAAATTGAAGATATGCAGTTTGCAGACTGTAAAATCAACCTAGATCCAGATTTCGAAGTTGATATGACTATCGACGAATCTCGTTCTTACCTTAAAAAAGCACTTGGTGTTCTTGGTGAAGACTACGTTAAAATGATTGATGAAAGTTATGACAAACGTTGGACTGACTTCCCTCAAAACATCGGGAAAAGTACTGGTGGATTCTGCGCAACAGTTCCTAATGTAGCTGGATTTATCCTACTTTCTTGGACTGGAAAAATGAATGAAGTTTTCGTTCTTGCTCACGAGCTTGGACATGCATATCACTTCATGAGTACAGGAAAACACCAAACAATGTTAAACAACGATTGCCCACTTTACTTCGTTGAAGCTCCATCAACTTGTAATGAGGTTATTGTATCTAACTACCTACTAAAAACTAACACTGATGCTCGTTTCAAACGTTGGGTTATCAGCAACATGATTAGTAGAACATACTTCCACAATATGGTAACACATTACTTAGAAGCTGTTTATCAAGATAGAATCTACAAAATGGTGGATAACAATGAAATGTTAACTGCTGATGTTCTTTCTGAAGTAAAACGCAACGTTATGGAAGAGTTCTTTGGAGATAGTTTAATAGTTAATGAAGGTGCAGAGCTTACTTGGATGAGACAACCTCACTATTACATGGGATTATATCCATACACTTACTCTGCAGGATTAACAATTGGTACAGCTATCGCTAATAAGATCGATAATGACAGTTCTTATGCTGACACTTGGTTAAATGTTCTTTCTAAAGGAAGCAGCATGTCAGCACTAGATCTTTCTAAACTTGCAGGTTGTGATGTAAGTACTGATGAACCACTTAAAGAAGCTATTGCTTATGTTGGTCACTTAGTAGATGAACTTTACAACTTAACAGATGAATTAAATGGATAAGAACTTAAAGCTTCAGCTAAATTTCTTTAGTTGAAGCTTTAATCTTATATTCTATTTCATTCTATCTAATTTATCGAAACAGGCTTTTTCACATTCTATAACTGCACTGCGGAAATTCTTCTCTTCTAAAACTCTTACAGCCTCAATAGTACTTCCACTTGGTGAACATACATCATCTTTTAACTTACCTGGGTGCTCTTTGGTCTCCAACACCATCTTCGCAGCACCTAAAACTGTACTTGCTGCAAGTCTATAAGCTACATCACGCTTTAATCCATTTAACACAGCTCCATCAGCTAATGCTTCTATAAATAAATATCCATACGCAGGACCTGAACCACTTAAAGCTGTTAAAGCCGCCATGTCTTTTTCCAATATTTCCTCGGAAATACCTAAATTATTTAATAGGTTTAATACTAATGTTTTTTCTTCCGCTGTCACTAAAGAATTAAATGTAACACCTACTACACCACTCCCTATTTTTACGGGTGTATTCGGCATAATTCTAACTATTTTAGTCCCTGGAATTTTCTTTTCTAAATCATTTATTTCGACAGCTGCAGCCATTGAAATAACAATCTTATTCTTCAAACTAAGGCTCACTTCATCCAGCACTGTTCCTACTAAATATGGCTTCACCCCTAAAAATACAATATCACTGTTTTCTACGACTTCTTCTAGACTCTTACAGAATACAGCACCTGTTTCTTCAGCAACATTTCTAGTACTTTTATCCGAAGAGTTCCTCACAAAAACATCAGTACTACTAACTTTACCACTTCGAAGTAATCCCTCTAAGATAGCTTTCCCCATATTTCCTACACCGATAAAACCTAATTTCATACATATTCCTCCTAAGTATCTGTTAATAATATTATACCATAGTCCTAACACTTATGTCCTAGACAAGTTCAATCACAACTATTTTAATATAAATTTAACTGTGTTATACTTTTATAACAAGTAGTTATTCAAAGGAGTTTTATATGCACAGCAGTTGGAAAGAAATATTCAATAATTATCCAAAAATAGATGAACTAAATAACATGATAAAAGAAATTGACGAACAACGTCTTACTAAAACTATCTATCCGCCAAAAGAACAGGTTTTTAGAGTTTTCGACTTACCATTAAAAGATATTAAAGTCGTAATATTAGGACAAGACCCTTATCACAATCCTGATCAAGCATGTGGGTTAAGTTTTTCGGTAAATGATGGTGTACCACTTCCAAAAAGTCTTATTAACATTTACAAAGAACTTCATGATGACTTAGGTATTAAACCAGCAAAAACAGGAAACCTAGAATCTTGGTTCAATCAAGGTGTATTTTTGCTTAATGCTGTACTAACTGTAGAAAAAAATTCTCCAGCAAGTCATAGTAAAATGGGCTGGGAAAATTTTACGGATTACATAATTGAAAATATTTCAGAAAAAAATGAAAATGTAGTTTTTGTTTTATGGGGAGCCTATGCAAGAGGCAAAAATAAACTAATTGACCCTTCAAAACACAAAATTATTGAATCAGCTCATCCAAGTCCACTATCCGCATACCGCGGCTTTTTTGGAAGCAAAGTCTTTTCTCAAATTAATAGTTATTTAGCTGAAAATGGTAGGGGAACTATAAATTTTGAATTAAAAATGAAAACAAATGAACAAATTTCATTTTTTTAGAAAAACTTAGAAAATTTTAAGTATATTTTAAGTAGCAGGTATATAATAATTACCTAAACAAAAGTAATAATATTTCATTCTTAACGACACTTGTCGTTTCTCCCTTTTAAGTTTGAAATTATTTTTGTTTAAACCAATATTTCGGTTAATTCTTTATGATATTAACAGATAATAAAACTTTTTAATTTTTTTCATAATGTGGCTTGTCGCTCCCTAGGCAAGCCATTCTCCCTTTAGAGAGTTGAAAGACTCTTTTGTTATTTGTATATAAGATTAGATATAAACAAGCAAGAAATTGCTTAGAACTTAATTTAGTTCACTAAAAAAACGTGTTCCCCAAACACGTTTTTTTATTTTATATTTTTCCTATTTCAAGCAAAAAAATCCCAGACAATAAACGTCTGAGATTTATTTATTTTATGCAGCTCTTCTATACCCTGCTCTTTGAGCAGCTTCTTCTGAACCGAAGACTAATAGATTTCTTGCTGCAACGTTGTTATAAGAAGGATGTGTCGGTGTGTAATAATATCCACTCTTTTTACTAGCTCTTACAACTACTTTTTGGGGTTGTTGTTGATTTTGTTGAGTTTGAGCTAATTGAACAGTCTCATTTTTCGTTCCATCCTGTTCATCAATTTTTTTCTTAGATGCAGGAGGCGGAAGAATTTGTTGTTGTTCTTTGTTTTCATCAGAGTTGTCTTCTTTCTTCTCTTCTGAAGACTGTTCTTCTAATTTTTTATCACGTTCTTCTTTTTTCTCTTGGAAAGTTTTTCTTTGTTCTTCTTTTCTAGCTTCACTGAAATGATTCGTCATTAACATAGTTAACATCATTACAAGCGCACTTACAACACCTAATACTACTTTTTTCAATCGCGTTTTGCGCTGAATTAATTTTACAATAGGTGGACATAACAATATAAAACTTAGTACAAATACTATTACTGCATATCTAATGCCATGTGTAAAAACCATACTAAGTGATATTATCATAAACACTAGAAATATAAACCACAAAATAACTTGTCCATGTTCTTTTATGAATTTATTCACAATATTTCTCCTTAAAAATAATCACTTATCTATTTTAACACTTTCTTCACTAATAAACAATTATTTTCATAAATAACTTTAATTTTATGAGATATTCGGCTTTTCTTAGAGATATATATTTATATAAATCATATAATTAGTTTCTAGAAATTACCATAGCTATCCCTTGTCCTCCTCCTATACAAAGCGAACAGACACCTTTTTCTTTATTATCATTGATTAGTGCATGAACTAGAGTAACTAAAACTCGACATCCACTTGCCCCGATTGGATGTCCTAATGAAATAGCTCCTCCACGCGTATTTACTTTGTTTTGATTTAGATTTAATAGACGAGTTACAGCTATAGATTGTGCAGCAAAAGCTTCATTCATTTCAAATAAATCTATATCTTCTATGTTTAAATTCAATTTCTCTAACACTTTTTGTGTCGCTGGAACTGGACCTAAGCCCATCACCTTATTGTCTAATCCTGCTGAAGCATAACCATCAATATAAGCAAGAACTTCTAATCCTAGTTCTTTAGCACGAATTTCACTCATTAAAATAACACAGGCTGCACCATCATTTATTCCTGATGCGTTTCCTGCTGTTACAGTTCCATCTTTTTTGAAAGCTGGTCGTAATTTAGCTAAACTTTCTAACGTTGTATTCGGACGAACAAATTCATCTGTATCAAAAATAATTTCTTCTCGTCTAGTTTTAATAACTATCGGCGCTATTTCGTTAGCAAACTGATTATTTTCAATAGCTGCTGCTGCTTTTTTCTGACTTGAAAGAACAAATTCATCTTGCTCTTCTCTTGTTATATTGTATTGTTCTGCGATATTTTCAGCAGTAATACCCATATGATATTTTTCAAATGCATCTGTAAGACCATCATTTATTATAGTATCTTCTAATTCAAAACTGCCTAATTTTTGTCCGAAACGAGCATTCTTTGTATAATGAGGTGCTGCACTCATGTTCTCAACACCACCACAAACTACTACATCATTATCCCCTAATAATATTGATTGTACCCCAAGAACAACACTTTTCAGTCCTGATCCACAAACTTTATTTACAACAAAGGCGCTTTTTTCTTTTGGAATACCTGCATTAACTGCGATTTGACGTGCTACATTTTGTCCCAAACCAGTCTGCAAAACATTACCGAATATTATTTCATCAACTAGATTTGGATTAAGATTTATATCTTCTAATGCTTGTTTTACTAGCTCTCCACCTATTTTCGCAGCAGAAATATCTTTTAAACTTCCTCCAAAACTTCCTATAGCAGTTCTTTTTGCACTTACAATAGCAACTCTATTCATGTATTTTATCTCCTAATTTGATTTTCTAGTATATTTTACTATAAAAACTAGCGTTGTTCAAATATTGTCTACACAAGACCATATTTATCAAAATTTTTATTTTGTAACACTTATTAAATTTATTTGTAATATAATTGTAATATTTTTGTAATAAAAGATTGATTTTTGTAATTTTTAAATGTATAATATAAATATAAAGAAGTTATACAAAAAAGAAGGTGAATAACATGAACAAACTTCTAAAAACAACAGGTATATTTATTTTAGGAATTGGATTATTAACAGGATGCACAGATAAAGTAGCAAAAAAAGTAGATACTAATGACAATATTACTACTGAGGTAAAAACTACAGAAGAAAATCCAGCTTCTTTAGCTAATTTACAAAAAGAAGTTGAACATGTTGCTCAAACTGACAATAATAACAACAATATTAAAGATAATAACAATACTAATTACAATATAAACAACAATATTAAAGATAATAACAATACTAATTACAATATAAACAAAAAAGTTACAGTAAACGCAACTACTCCATCTAAACAAAATATTCAAGACAATAATACTCAAGCTTATAAACATGATTTAGCTAAAGCAGGAGAAATTTTGCAACCTATGGCTTATGGTATGCTAAACTTACAAGGAAGCAGCACTGCTAATGTTGTGAGATACATTGCTAGTAATGATGGTAGCGACAATGTAGTAAAACAAATAAACTTAACTAAAGTATTGGATTTACTAAATACATATAACACTGAAACATTCCAAAAACAAGATGTGTTACAAAGATTACAAAATGATAAAGAAATTGAATTTGTACAATTAAACAATCATGTCGCTGATTACAATAAAGAAAACTTAGAAAAATTAATGAATCACAAAAATAAAGTAGTGTACTTCACAAAAGATCAAGTATTCTTAGCAAAAAGTGATATTGGCTACGGCGGTGCTACTGACGCAATCTTTATGCCAGTAGAAAAATGGGATATTAAAGGTGATAGAGTTCTTATTCCATACGAAAATGTTGCTACAAGAAAACCTGTAGGTATGATGACTCTTCACTTGAACAATAAAAATTACACTAGCGGAGCTAATAGAACTATGTATTACGTAGAAAGATTCGAATTATATTAAAAGAACAAAAGACATCGTCATTTCACATGGCGATGTTTTTTGCGTTAATATCCTGGGGACATCTTTACTGAAATAATATAAAAATAGGCAACCGACTTAAGTGTTTGGTCAGTTGCCTATTTAATACTACTTAGATTTATTAATTTTCTAATAAAAGGATTTGTTAAATAATAGTCTTATTATTTAACCATTTTCTTTACATCTTCAATAGCATCTTCAGCAGCTTCTTTTACATCTTCTGCCACTTCTTTTACTTTAGAAAATAGTTTTCCAGCAAATCCTTCTTCTTCAACAGCTTCTTTAGCATCTTCCGCTTTATCTTCTACAGCATCTTTTACGTCTTCTGCTTTGTCTGCTGCTTCATCTTTCACGTCTTCTGCTACTTCTTTTGCATCTTCTGCTTTATCTTCTACAGCATCTTTTACGTCTTCTGCTTTATCTGCTGCTTCATCTTTTACATCTTCTGCTACTTCTTTTGCATCTTCTACTTTATCTTCCGCTGCGTCTTTTACGTCTTCCGCTACTTCTTTTGCGTCTTCTACTTTGTCTGTTGCTGCGTCTTTTACGTCTTCCGCTACTTCTTTTGCATCTTCCGCTTTATCTTCTACAGCATCTTTTACGTCTTCTGCTTTATCTGCTGCTGCGTCTTTTACGTCTTCTACTTTGTCTGCTGCTGCGTCTTTTACGTCTTCCGCTACTTCTTTTGCATCTTCTGCTTTATCTTCTACAGCATCTTTTACGTCTTCTGCTTTATCTGCTGCTGCGTCTTTCACGTCTTCCGCTACTTCTTTTGCGTCTTCTACTTTATCTTCTACAGCATCTTTTACATCTGCCGCTTTATCCGCTACTACACTGGCTACATTTTTTACACCGTCAAATGCATCTTCTGCTGCTTCTTTTACTTTTGAAACTACTTTTTCTGCGAATCCTTCAGCTTGTAATTTTTCGTTACCTGTTAATTTTCCTAATCCTTCTTTTACTGAACCTTTTAATTGATCAAATTTGTTTTCTAATGACATAATAGTGCCTCCTAAATATTATTCTTTATATCTTTATTTATCTTTTTTTACCATGTTTTTTACGCCGTCATAAGCATCTTCTACGGCATCTTTAGCATCCTCTGCAGCTTCTTTCACTTTTGAAAATAGTTTTCCTGCGAATCCTTCAGCTGCTTTATCTGATGCTATTTCTTTTGTTTCTTCTACTTTGTCTGCAGTCACTTCTTTTGCATCTTCTGCTTTGTCTACTGCTGCTTCCTTAGCTTCTGTCGCTTCTTCTTTCGCTTCTTCTGCTTTTTCTACTACTGCTTCCTTAGCTTCTGTTGCTACTTCTTTCGCTTCTTCTACTTTATCTGCAGTTGCTTCTTTTGCGTCTTCTGCTTTTTCTACTACTGCTTCTTTTGCTTCTGTTGCTACTTCTTTTGCTTCTTCTACTTTGTCTGCAGTTGCTTCTTTTACATCTTCTGCTTTTTCCACTACTGCATCTTTTGCATCTACAGCTTTTTCTACTACTGCATCTTTTGCATCCGTTGCTTTTTCTACTACTGCTTCCTTAGCTTCTGTTGCTACTTCTTTCGCTTCTTCTACTTTGTCTGCAGTCGCTTCTTTTACGTCTGATGCTTTTTCTACTACTGCATCTTTTACATCTACAGCTTTGTTTACCACTGCATCTTTTACATCTACAGCTTTATCTACAACTACTTCAGTTGCATCTCCAACTTTCTCTTTAACTGTTGAAAATCCCTCACTTATACCTGCTTTAGCTGATGTAAAGGTATCAGATGCAAATTCTCCTGTTGATTCAACAACATTAGACACACGATCTTGTAAACTTATTGAGTCTGCTTCATGTTGTTCTTTAGTTTTAATATCGATTACATTGACATTAACCTCTACAACCTCTAACCCAGTCATTTTGCTTATATCAGTTGTAATCACTCGTTTAATTTCCTCAAAGATTTCAGGAACATTTTTCTTATACTCTACTATGATATTTAAATCAACAGCTACTTGTTCCTTACCTACTTCAATATTAACACCTGATGTTACATTATCAGTATTAATTAATTTATCTGTTAAATTCGAGAAAAAACCTCCATCAACTGCTAGCAATCCTGAAACATTTTCTAAAGCTTGACCGATAATTTTTTTAATTACATCATTATCAAATGTCAATTCTCCTCTTGCTTCACTATTACTTGTAGTTAATTCTTTTGTTTCTACATTATTTTCATTTGGATTAGACATATATCTTATCTCCTAATTACAAATTTTTATATTTTATTCTTTATATAATATCCTGTTACAATTCCTAGTGCAGTGAAAATCAAAACAAAAATAGTTTTGAAAAACCCTAAGAACAGAATTAAACAAGCTAGAAATGCTCCCAATAATCCTGATACAACAGTGTATTGATGTTTTTTTAGCCATTCCATAATTTATGTCCTCACTTTACACGACTTGTACTCTTTTTAGTTACTTTTTTCTGAATATCTGAAACAGAAATCTTAAGTTTTACAGCTTTATCTATACCAAAAAACTCAACCAATCCATCTTTTATTCCATCTCGAATCTGATCACTCTTCTGAATAATATTCTCTGAAGAAGCTGATTCCCCTTTTACATTAATAAGGCATTTATTTCTTCTACTATTTATTTTTACCGATGGATTATTAATTAATCCTTGTTCAATCACTAAATTTTTAACAAATCCTTCAATAGCTGAATTAGTTAGTGATAATTTACCACCTTTATCAGATAGTTTTACTTCTAAATGTTGTTTAGGATAAAATGCTATTACTAATATTGAAAGAATTATCAATGTTGATAATACTAATGCTCCCCAGAAAATATATCTAGAAAGATAAAATTCTAAGAAAGAAATTTGTTTCCAATCAAATAATTGTAAATCTAAAAATTGTGGATCTAATCCGCTAACATTATGATACTCTATCATAATGGGAATCATAACTGTTAAAGCTAATAGACAAACAATAATAGAAATTATTTTTTTTACTTTAGTCATTTTAAACCTCCTTTCAAAAATTGACTATTCATTTATAGAAAAAATGGTTTAAGATTTTTTCCCAAAGAATATTGATACTATAGTTACTACAATTGCCGCACCTAAGATAGAAGGAATTAACGCCATTCCACCTAGGCTTGGACCCCAAGTTCCAAATAATGATTGTCCTACTGATGAACCTACTAAACCTGCGATAACATTAGAAATGATACCCATGGCTCCGCCTTTTTTTGTGATTCCGCCAGCTACAAACCCTATGAAACCACCTACTATAATTGACCAAATCATAATTATTTCCCCTTTCCTTAATTATTTCCTCTAAATATTTATATACTAATAACATATACTAATAACAAATATTTATTATAGATATGATATATCACTTTTAATCTTAAATCAATTTAACTGCTCACAAAATTTAAAAAAGTTTTATAATTTATGTTGAAACACCGATTTGCTCAATATTAAAACAGTTTTTATCATAAATAAATATTTCAAAACATAACAGTAAAATTCATTGTAATAATAAAGTCTATACATGTTTTGAACTAAATTTTTTAATGTTTCAATCAGAAACAAATTATAAAATCCCCTGTATAACAGTTTTATCAATTTAAATTTATAAGTGTTTTTCAGAAAAAATTATAATTAAAGTAATTATTTATTACCCTTTTAAAATTTGTTATAAAAAAATAGGTGATTGACCAAGTTTTCTTTACTTCCGTCAATCACCTATAGTACAAAAATATTGAACCTCTTCCTTCATTACTTCAATTTATTTATATCCTAACAAAAGAATTCAATAAATATTCGTCTTATTTTAATTTATCTTTAACGCTATCAATAACGCCTTCTACTGCATCTTTAGCATCTTCTGCAGCTTCTTTTACTTTAGAAACTACTTGTTCTGCTAATCCTTCACCTTCTAATGATTTATCTCCAGTTAATTTCCCTAAACCTTCTTTAACTGATCCTTTGATTTCGTCGAATTTGTTTTCTAATGACATAATTGTGCCTCCTATATACTACATATCAATTTTCTATTAATTGAAATTAAATATACTTTTTCTTTAAATATTTTTTATAGATATTAATTTGTTAATTTCTATACTTTATATGATAAATCATTTAAAATTATTAATCAATGAAACTGCTCACAAAATTAAAAAAAGTTTTATTATTTATCATGAAACAGCGTGAAAAGATATTAAGAACAGTGTTTTAACCACATTTTTATAAATATAAAAAAACCTTATAACACCGGTGATTTCGATTTAATTTTTAATATTTTTACTATAAATAGAAACTCATATTCTTATTAAACAGTTTATCGAGATTAAATTTATTAATCTTTTTTAGAATTATTCATAAAGAATATAGATTTTACTCAATTTATCAAATAAGAGAGACTAGGCAACCTAATCTCTCTTAACTTTATTTATTATATTTATCTACTATTTTCTTAGCACTAGCTAAGTTCATATGTTTTTCTTTTCTAAGTTCTTCAACGATTAATTCAATATTATCATTAGTAGCTCCAGCTAAAATCGCTAAAGATTTAGCATGTAACTTCATATGACCTTTTTGAATCCCGTCTCCTACCAACGCTTTTAGCGCTGCTAAGTTTTGAGCTAAACCAACAGAAACGAGGATACTCGCTAATGTTTTCGCATCTGGATTGTTTAATAAACCTCTCGCTACTTTCACAGTAGGATTAATTCCGATAGATCCACCTACACTAGCAACTGGCATAGGTAACGTGATTTCTCCAA
Organism: Streptococcus sp. UMB1385; assembly: GCA_002871655.1. Taxonomy (GTDB): domain Bacteria; phylum Bacillota; class Bacilli; order Staphylococcales; family Gemellaceae; genus Gemella. The sequence continues at coordinate 92,355 of PNGU01000003.1, forward strand.
CAAGTTCGTTAACCTCTTTATCACAACTCCAAGTAGAAAGTCCTTTATACTTCCCATCTTTTGCTGCATAGATTTGACATGCCGCTTCTATTGCTCGCCAGTCATTACCGCTCGCTATTACAACACTGTCAATACCATTAAAGATACCTTTGTTATGTGTAGCAGCTCTATAGATATCTGCTTTTGCGAATTTACTCGCAAGCTCAATTCTTTTAGCTAAATACTCGCCATTTTCTCCTAAGTTTTTGAATGGAATAGCACATTTCGCTGTAACTAGTGAACGTGTCGCGTAATTCGATAAAATCGCCATAAGAGCTACACCTTCAGTTAATGATTCTAACGAAACTTTAAGGGCCTCTAGCATTGTATTTAACATATTTGCTCCCATCGCTTCTAAAGTATCAACGATAAGGTAAACAACTACGAAATCTACATCTTCTTCTGATAGAACTTTGACATCAATATCACAAGCTCCACCACCACGCGCTACGATAGATGGATACGCTTCGTTAGCTGTTTTTAAAAGAAGTTCTCTACTCTGTAAAATACGATCTACAGCTACGGTAGTATCTGCTATATCGTATAACGCAACATGACCAATCATTTTTCTATCAAGGATTTTTGTTTTGAACCCACCTGATTTCGCTACTATCTTCCCAGCATTACTACAAGCTGCAACTACCGATGGTTCCTCTGTAACAAATGGTACTACATACTGTTTTCCATCAACAGTAAAATTTGGCACAACGCTAAAAGGTAATGAGAAAGTTCCTATTACATTCTCTACCATGTTATTAGCCGTATCAAAGTCCAAAACCTCATTATTTTTAAGAAATTCAAGATGCTCTTCACTTAAAATATCAGCTTGTTCAATAACTCCTAAGCGTTCTTCAATATTTTTTTTATAAAATCCACTCCAAATTTTTTCCATAGTTCCCTCTATTAAAATTGTTTTTTATAAACTCTCTTGTGATTTTCAATTTTTTCTAAAACAAATCTGCTTTCATCTTGAATATCAGAAATATCTAAGTTTCCTTCTTCATCAACTGTAGTATCTCTAAAGAACATTTTTTCATATTCATCAATTGAAATACGTGTTCTACTGTCAAAATCGTCAAAACGATTATTTCTTAATTGTTCTCTATAACCATCAACTAAAGTCATACTAAATACTTCCGCAACAGCACCACTTCCGTAGCTATATAATGCAATCTTATTACCCGCTTCTAAAGTAGTATTGTTCTCAAGTAAAGATAACAGTCCTAAGAATAATGATCCTGTATAAATGTTACCTACACGTTGACTGTATAAAATAGACTCATTAAAACGAGCAAGTAATTCTTCCTTTTTATCTTCCTCAGCTTGTTCTAATAATAAACTTAAACCTTTTAACCCTAATTTAGGATATGGTAAGTGTAGGCATACTGCTGAAAAATCATCAAGATTCTGTTTTGATTTTTCTGAGAATCTTCCCCAAGTAGTAGTTAAACAATCAAGGTATTGTTCCGTTGAAAATCTTCCTTCTACAAATGCATAATGTGAGTAATTAGGACGCCAGAAGTCCATAACATCACGAGTTAAACAAACATTATCATTGTTAAGTTCTAATATTCTAGGGTTGCTGCTAACTAGCATCGCACAGCTTCCTGCACCTTGTGTCGATTCACCAGATGATTTAACTCCGTATTTCGCTATATCACTAGCTATAACTAGAACTTTTGATTCTGGATTATTCATAACATGATTTTTCGCAAAATCTAATGCTGCCGTTGCACCATAACAAGCTTCTTTTACTTCAATAGCACGCACAAATGGCTGAACATCTAAAAGACCGTGAATAAATACCGCAGAAGCTTTACTTTGGTCAATTCCAGACTCAGTTCCTACGATAATCATATCAATTTTTTCTAAATCATCTTTATCTAATATTTCATATGCAGCTTGTGCCCCAAGAGTTACAATATCTTGAGATACCGGTGGAATACTCATTTCAAGCTGTAATAAACCTTTTGTAAATTTATCTGGTTCTATCCCACGCGCTGCAGCTAAATCACGAATATCTAAATAATAATTTGGCATTGCAAAACCAATTTTATCTATTCCTATTTTCATTATCAAATTCCTTTCGATTAAAATTCGAATCATTTATCTATACAATTTTTCCAACTATATTATACTATTAAACTATTAAAAATTAAAGCGTAATAGCTATAAATTTCCTATCATGATTAAAATAATTCATGCAAATACTATTGTATAAAATTTTTATAAATTAGTCCATAGATAGCAATTAAAAATTATAAAACTTAGGTCTATTTATTTTAAAATATAAATAACATAGACTACTAGATATCTTATCTCAAATCCACTTATTTAAGTGTTTAATTAATTTAAATTAGTTGTTATTACACCTAGTAAAATAGTTTTTACCAGGGAAAAAAATTTTTTGTAAGCATTTTTGTTGTTTATTTTTAATATTTTTCATATAATTATTATATATTTATAAAAACCCCAGGAGGAATATTACTATGACATTTAAATTACCTGAATTACCTTATGGATTCGATTTCTTAGAACCAGTTATCGACGCTAAAACTATGGAAATTCACCACGACAAACACCACGCTGCTTACGTTAACAACTTAAACGCAGCTTTAGAAAAACACCCAGAATTCGAAGCTAACTGTATCTGCGGTTTATTAAAAAACATTGATAACGTACCTGCTGATATTCGTCAAGCTGTTATCAACAACGGTGGTGGACACCACAACCACAGCCTATTCTGGAAATCTCTAACTAAAGCAGATTCTTCTGAATTCGCTGGATTAGTAAAAGAAAAAGTTGAAGCTGAACTTGGTGGATACGAAGAGTTCGTTAAGAGCTTTTCAGCTGCAGCTGCTACAAGATTCGGTAGTGGTTGGGCATGGCTAGCTTTAGATAAAGAAGGTAAATTAGTAGTTACTTCTACAGCTAACCAAGACTCTCCATACTTAACAGGTCTTACTCCAATTCTTGGATTAGACGTTTGGGAACACGCATACTACCTAAACTACCAAAACCGTCGTCCAGACTACATTAAAGAATTCTTCCGTGTTGTAAACTGGGATTTCGTTAACGAACGCCTAGCTAAACACTTAGAAAAATTAGGTAAATAATTACATAGATAAAAAAGCATCTAGGAAATCTAATTTCCTGGATGCTTTTATTCAGCAGTTTCTAAAGTAAATTTTCAATTTCAACATAGTCACTTATAATCTTATTTATTTCAATCATAAGGTCTGTATTATCTACAGATTTTCTTGTTTTCTTTAAATACTTTGGCAACTCATTATAAACAGCTTATTCTCAAAGTAACTTCCACCTACCTAATCAAAGTGAAAACTACTCTGAAATGTTTTTTTTACGTTGTAATTAAGTGTGAAACGTTTAAATTAGAAATAAGACCAACTATGATAAAGCATAAATATCTTACCTTTTTATATCACATGATATCCAATTAGGCATAGAACACGATGAAACCTTCAAAGTTATTGGGCGAGCTATACTAAAAAGACCTAACTACTGTTTCTAAAAAAATCAAATTAAAAAGACAAGGATTGAGGATATAGAGTATCCTTAACCCTTGTCTGCTTCATTTTCTTTTACAAGATCTTTTTGTGAATCTTTTTCAGATAGTTTTTGATCGATATATTTATTAATATTTTCATAAAATTCCTTGGTCGCTTCACTATCTAATTTTGTCGAATTCTGAACTTGATTAACTTTCAATTGAACAGATTGAATACCGTAAGAGGCTTGTTTTTGGTGAATTATTTCTAATTCTTCTTCTGAAATTGGGTCACCAACAATTGTCAAGACCAATTCGTTGTCCCTTGACTTGTAGACTTGATTGATAACCGTATGATTGGCAAACTCTTTTCCTACAAACTGTTTGACACCTTCTTTTCGCGCTTGTTCTATAGTCAGAGTAACTGCTGAATAGCTGGCTGGAACAACCAATAATACAATCAAAGATATCAACCCAATTTTCATTTTAATGTTTAGCTCTTTGAATGATGTTAAGGGAGATTTTCTCATTAAAATTTTTGCCCCAACAATGTTGGCTAGCATTATAAAGATACAGTTAATCAAGAAAAGATAGAGAGCTCCAAATAAAAATCGTACATTTCCATTAGCTAAACCATAGCCGGCAGTGCAAATAGGCGGCATTAGAGCTGTAGCAATGGCTACTCCTGGCACAATATTGTTTGCTTCTTTTTTCCTTGAACCGATAACACCAGCAATCCCACCGGCAATAGCAATTAGGACATCCCAAATCGTTGGAGAAGTTCGTGCAATCAACTCGCTACTTGCATAAGATAAGGGAGTAATCCAGAAATATAGAGTCGATACAAGTAAACTGACCAATACTTGAGTAAGTAAAACCCCTAGAGCTTGCTTGACTAAACGAGTGTCAAAAATAGCTAAACCTAATCCTAGTCCAACAATCGGTGTCATGAGAGGTGAAATTAACATCGCTCCTATAATGACAGCTGTTGAATTCATATTTAGTCCGATAGAGGCAATAAAAATTGCACACATCAAAATCGCTGTATCTCTCGATCTAACATGAAGATCATCGTATAATTTTTCACGGTATTCACGTGTTGAATAATTTCCAGGCATCTGTTTCTCCTTTCATTTAATTTATTTCTGTTTATCTATTGATGAGGATAGAGTGGTTTTCTATCAAACACTACATAATTATTTAAATTTCCTTAGTTTTCACCTGTAAGTCTTTTAAAAAATATCTCTTTTTCTAGATAAATAAAAAAGCATCTATCAGTTGATTCTTTATATTATATCAAAAATTTCACAGTCTTTCACTAAGGAAACCCATCAGTTTAAAAGATTTTTATATCCTTTCCAAGATAGAGAACTGACAAAATTCCAGTTTCCTTATTTTAAGAACAAAAAACTGGGAGCGACTCAAAAATCATGATTTCTTAAGAAATAAGATTTTGTCGAGTCGCTCCCTCACAGTTTATTAGATTTCAAAAAAGCCTTTATAAAGCCATCTTTTTTTTAAAATCAATGGACCACTACGTCTATGATTTTTATATGACCTCTGTTAAATTTTAGGGCTTTTGGGGTAGCCCGAATTTAATGATTAAACATGATGAGTGTGTTTTATAATCCATTGCTGCATTTTGATAACTAACCAGAAGCTATAGATTCCTAAGGTGATGATAGTTAGAAGAAACCACTTGATCCAGTTACCGAACAACTGTGCCCCAGTACCATCAAAGTATAGACGTTTCCCATCAATCACAGTGTGTTTCGTTTTCCAATTTTGTATCATACAAACAGCCCAAGGTGTTCCGATTCCCAAGGTAAACGCGCAAATTATTGCTCCTAAGATTGAGTAACCAATATAACCTAGGATTCCTCCATCAAAATAACTTTCAGAATTCATATTATCTCCTTTCTATTCTTTTATTTCTATTCTAGAAGCCCTATTGTATCATTTTTTTTACATTTATACAATCTTACGGTAACTTCTTGACATTATCTTGAAAATAATCATATAGATAAGAACAAAGATGCCACAGATAGATAAGGTTACGCTCAACATCATTTCAGCAGCAATGACACCAATAACTTTTAAGATTAAGACGTTATAACACTTAAAAGAATCACCCTATCCGACTTAATTTAATGACAATTTAAACTACATATTATATAATGAAAAGCACTCTATTTGAATATATAACATATTCATACATTTGTTAATAAATAGATTAAAGGAGAATTGATATTGAATAATTGGAAATTTATCGCTGGTTTCATCGGGGTATTTGCGGTATATGAAATACTCGTATTTCTAATGTGGCTAGGCTTAAAATGGATGATTTCACCTTTTGTTCCCCCTAAGGTTAAATTAGCTATTGGTATTGCGCTATTTATTATTGCTAACTTTTCTATTATAGCTTATATGTTAAGATTAGGAGCACCATGGGTAAATTATGGAAACATCTGGTACTTCTACTTCCTAAATGGTGCTGTCATAGGTGTTATCTTATTAGTCGCTAAGTTATTACTGAAAATCTTTAAATTTAATCTTTCTCAAGGAATTAGTTTAAGTATAACTACTCTATATTTATTAGGTATGACTGCCCTTGGATTATTTTGGGCATATTCACCTACTGTTATTAATAAGACTATTAAGGTAAATAAACACCTTGATAAACCAGTTAAGATTGCTATGGTATCCGATCTTCATCTTGGGACATTTTTCTCAAATCCTCAACTTGAGAAACTGAATAAGATTGTTGATGAAGAGAAGCCAGATGCCGTAGTTATCGCAGGAGACCTTATGGATGATGATATGATTATGTACAAAAAGCGTAATATGCAAGAAAATCTTAGCAAGTTAAAAGCTCCTCTAGGTGTTTATACTACGATGGGGAATCACGACCGTGATGCACTAGAAATAGTCGATGAAGTTAAAAAAACTGGTATAATACCATTATTTGATGAAACTATCACACTTAATAATGATATTACATTAGTAGGTCGTAAAGATAAGAGTGTTAGTCGTGATAGATTAGATACCGCAGAACTTCTTAAGAGTGTTGATTTAAATAAGACTATCGTACTTGTCGATCATCAACCAGATACTGTTGATTATCATGCTACATTACCTATAGATGTTCAACTCTCTGGGCATACTCATCGTGGACAACTATGGCCGTTAAACTTCATCACAGATGTAGTTTACACCCTAGATCATGGCTACGCGAAAATTAACGGTAAACATTTCTTCACTTCTGCGGGTTATGGTTTCTGGGGACCACCTTTCAAAACTTCAGCTCGTAGTGAAGTATGGATGATTACTATCGAAGGTAAATAAACAATATAAAACACCCCAAAAGTTAGTTTATTCTAACTCTTGGGGTTGAATTTTATTCACATCTTTGAATATTATTGTTTAACCTCGTCTCTGATGCTTTCCCATAATTCTTTAGCTTGTACTATATCTAAATCATAGCGCTCTCTAATAATTTTAATATTTGCAATATCACCAACATCTGGATTAACAACTGATTTTATATCAGAATATTTGTCAGCAATTAATTCTTTAACTTGTAATCCACGTCTGTTTAAAGCTTCTTCTTTTACAGCTTCCCATAACGCTTTTGCATCATACAATACTAGATCTGTATATCTATCTCTTATCATCTTAACATTGTGAATATCTCCTTTAGAAGCATCGACTACTGAAAGTACTTCTTCTCTATTGCTATCTTTCACAAGTTCATTAAATTTTTCTTTACTAACTTTTTGTTTTTCTGCCCATTCTTCTTTTGACTTACTGTTCCTAGTCGAGAAGAACATAAAAATTACTACTGCTAAAACAACGATTAATGCTATCTTCATAATTAAACTCCTTTACTTCTTTTTATAATTTCTAATAGTTTCTTTGCATCTTTCCCATTTAAAAAGTATGCTTTTCTTAATGCCGCAATGTTAAACGCATCATCTTGGCTAAAGTTTATAACTTTTTCTAATTCTTTTTTATACGCTGAGCTTTGCAATCTTTCAAATGCCTCTTTGCTCTTTTCATCACGCTTTTTTATCTTGTCTCTTGCGTTAGCGATCATCGCATAGACAAATATAAACCCAAGCATAATGTACACTGTATTCATGTTCATCGCAATTACTTCCTTTAAATTATTTTATACATTAATTATATAAGTTTTGTATGCGATTGTAAACATTTTAATTAACTTATTTATCCCACATTCCTTCTAAAAATTGATTTTTTTACTATAATTTGTTATGATTAAGTGTACTTTAGTTAAAGGATTATTGAATGATGAAATTTTTAACAAATATTAACGATGAAAAATATACTGAATTTATAAAAAATCACAAACATGGTAATATGATGCAATCTATCGAGTGGTCTCACATTAAAAATACTTGGGGTGCTGTAAGAGTAGCTGTCACAGATGAAAATGACAATATTATAGCTGCTGTGCAAATACTAACTCGTCAAGGATTATGGTACGCTCCACGCGGTCCAATTCTTGATTATACTAATACTGAGCTACTTAATTTCTTTTTAACTAACCTTAAGAAATTCGCCAAAGACAAAGGTGCTAAAATGATTAAATTAGATATCCCTACTGCGGTAAAAGATGAGAAGTTGGCAGTGTTTAAGGATATTGAGGTAGATAGGGAGAACAACAGTCTTATTAAAGTATTCAAGGAGAATGGTTATAAACACAAAGGTTTCAGCCTTGATATGAGCAGTACTATCCAACCACGTTTTAACACAGTTACAAAACTTGAACAAGAAGTTCCTGATCTTTTCCCAAAAGATACACGTCGCTTAATTCGTGATGCAGAGAAAAAATTCGTTGAAGTTAGACGCTGTAGTAAGGAGAATCTTGACGACTTCCTTTTCGCCCTAGCTTGTACTGAAAAAAGAAAAAACATCTCTCTTCGTGGACGTGAGTATTTCGAAAACTTACTAGATACTTTTGGAGATAATGCTTTATTATACATTTCATATATAAATGTAGAAAAAGCTGTAAAAGAATGTCATTCTAGAAAAGAAGCTCTTGAAGATGAAATTAAAGCTCTCGGAGAAAAATCACCGAAGAAAAAACGTACTCTTCTTGAGCAAGTAGCTGGAATTGAAAAGCTAATCGTTTTATTTGATAGCTTAGAGATTGAAGATAAGAGCAAGGATCAAGTTATAAGTGCTGCGATTACTATCGCTTATGGTAACCACGCAGAAATTATTTACGCTGGTATGAATGAAGATTTCGCGAAACTTCCTGCCCAGTATAAAGTCTTTTCTGATACGATGAAAAAAGCTCAGAAAATGGGTGTTAAAGAAGTCTCTATGGGCGGAATCGAAGGAGATTTAAACGACAGTCTACTTGGTTTTAAATCAAAATTCGCTCCAAATATCGTAGAATACTACGGAGAGTTCGATTTAGTAATCTCTCACATATTCAATTTAATGTACAACTACGGATTACCACTAAGAAGAAAACTATTGAAACTAATAAAAAGATAAAAATTAAAAGAGCTGTTCTCTTTTGTAATTTCATCGAAATTACTATTGAGTCAGCTCTTTTTTTATTATATTTTTTTAACGAATTCAGATTTTAGTTTCATAGCACCGAAACCATCAATTTTACAATCGATGTTGTGGTCTCCATCAACTAATCTAATATTTTTAACGCGAGTTCCTTGTTTTAATGTAGAAGAACTACCTTTAACTTTTAAATCTTTAATTACAGAAACTGTATCTCCATCTTGAAGTACATTTCCATTAGCATCGCGGTAAACTTTTTCCTCTTCTGCTCCACTAGTATCTTCTGGTGACCATTCATGAGCACACATAGGACATACTAGCATATTTCCATCTTCATAAGTATATTCACTTTTACATTCTGGACAATTAGGTAATGTCATTTGTTTCCTCCATAAAATTTCATATTTGTACAAAGGATATTATACCATAATGAGAAGCAATATCAAAATAATATCAAAAATTATTTTCTTTAAAACGTTGATATTATAACGATTTCAACCTTAATACTCTCTAACTGAAAAAAATTTTTTAAAAATCGTCTACTTTTGTAGGCAAAGTACTTGAAATTTTGAAAAACTAGGAGTAAAATATGAATTAAAGAGTTTTCATTTATATTTATTATACAAATATAAAAAAATAAACAATAAAATTTAAAGTAAAAGAGGAATCAAATTATGGTTAAATATGATTTATTAGTAGTAGGATTCGGTAAAGCCGGAAAAACTTTAGCAGCAACATTTGCTAAAGAAGGAAAAAAAGTAGCAGTAGTTGAAGAAAGTAGCGCAATGTACGGTGGTACTTGTATCAATATCGGATGTATTCCAACTAAAACTTTAATCGTAGCTGCTGACAACAAAAAAGATTTCGCAGAAGCTAAAGCTACAAGAGATGCTGTTGTATCTAAACTTAACGCTAAAAACTTCGCTATGCTAGACAGCAGTCCAAATGTTGATGTTTACACAGCTCACGCTAAATTCGTTTCTAACAAAGTAGTAGAAATTTCTGCTAACGGAGAAACTAAACAACTTGAAGGTGAAATCGTAGTAATTAATACTGGAGCTAAAAACAATGTATTACCAATTCCAGGATTAACAACATCTAAAAATGTTTACGATAGCACTGAATTCCAAAAATTAGAAAAAGCTCCTAAAACTCTAGGAATTATCGGTGGAGGTAACATCGGATTAGAATTCGCTAACCTTTACGCTCGTCTTGGAGTTAAAGTTACAGTAATCGACTTCGCTCCTGGAATCTTAGGAAGAGAAGATAAAGATATTGCTGAACTTGCTCAAGGATACTTAGAAGAAGCAGGAATCGAGTTCAAATTAGGAACTGCAACAAAAGAAATCCGTAACAACGGAGAACTTGTAGTTGTTGATACAGAAAAATATGGTCTATTAGAATTCGAAGCAGTTTTACACGCAACTGGACGTCGTGCTAACACTGAAGGATTAGGATTAGAAAACACTGACATCGAATTACGTCCAAATGGAACAATCGTAGTTGACGAATTCTGTCAAACAGCTGTAGAAAATGTATTCGCAGTTGGTGATGTTAACGGTGGATTACAATTCACTTACGTATCATTAGACGACTTCAGAGTAGTTAATGGATACTTACACGGTAACAAAGAATACACAACTGCTGACCGTAAAAACGTACCTTACTCAACATTCATCTCTCCAGCATTATCTCACGTTGGATTACACAAAGAAGAAGCTGAAGCAGCATACCCTAACGTTGCTGTAGCATCATTACCAGTAGCTAACATGCCAAGAGGAGCTGTTAACCAAGATCCACGTGGATTATTCCGTGTAACTGTAGATAAAGACACTAACTTAATTCTTGGAGCTACTTTATTCGGTAAAAACTCAGAAGAAATTATCAACCTAATTAAAATGGCAATTGATAACAAAATTCCTTATACTTACATCAGAGATCAAATCTTCACTCACCCAACAATGGCTGAGAACTTAAATGATGTATTCAAATTAATCTAATAACTGCAAAAAGCTTAAAATCTCAATAATCATTTGAGGTTTTAAGCTTTTTTTATTAGGAATTTCTTCTATATAAATATATATAATTTTCAAATAATTCGAAAAATATGCTTCAACCCCTTTACAAACATATATTTTTCTTGTATAATGTACACATGTCTTTTTAAAAAATACAATAAAATAAAAAAAGGAGATCGTACAATGAGTTTATATAAAAGAATTCCATTAATAGTAAAACTTATTATAGCTGTAACATTAGGGATAGTTTTAGGAAGCACTCTATCAACGCCAATTATTAGAGTTTTCGTTACATTCTCATCAATTTTCAGCTCATTCTTAGGATTCACAATTCCACTTATTATCGTTGGATTTATCGTACCAGGTATTAGCCAAGTTTCTAACAATGCTGGTAAATTACTTGGATTATCAACAGGAGTTGCATATATTTCTACAATTATCGCAGGAACATTCGCATTCCTATCAGCTCAAGCAGTATTACCAAGTATACTAGCTAACGCTACATTACAATCATTCAAAAACCCTGAGGATTTATTATTAAAACCTTTCATCGAGTTTAAAATGACTCCAATTTTTGATGTTACTACTGCTCTTATTATCTCATTCATCTTAGGAATCGGGATTTCAGCAACTCAATCAGAAGGACTTAAACAAGGATTTGCAGATTTTGGAGAAATTATTGAAAAATTACTTGCTTCAGTAATTATCCCACTTCTTCCATTCTACATCCTAGGTGTATTCATGAATATCACAGCTTCTGGTGAAGTATTCAAAATCTTAAAAATCTTCGCAATGGTATTCGTATTAATTATTATTATGCACGTAATAATTATTATTATTCAATACTTCGTAGCTGGAACACTTAACGCTAGAAACCCATTCAAGATGCTTGTTAACATCTTACCTGCATACATGACAGCGATTGGTACTCAATCTTCAGCTGCTACTATCCCAGTAACACTAAGAAGTACTAAAAAAATGGGTGTTGATAAAAACATCGCAAACTTCACAATTCCATTATTCGCTACTATCCACTTATCAGGAAGTACAATTACATTAACTACATGTGCGTCTGCAGTATTCTGGTTACAACACGGTGCTGCATTCCCATCAGCTGCAGTAATGATTAAATTCATCTTATTACTAGGTGTAACAATGGTAGCTGCTCCTGGAGTTCCAGGTGGTGGAGTTATGGCGGCTCTTGGATTATTACAATCAGTTCTTGGATTCAACGAAATCATGTTATCACTAATGATCGCATTATACATCACTCAAGATAGCTTTGGAACTGCATGTAACATCTCTGGAGACGGAGCTTTATCAGCAATCGTTGATAGATTAAATAGAATATTCTTCAAAAAAGGTGAAGAACAAAAAGCATAAAAAAATTATCCCACAAACATAAGTTTGTGGGATTTTTCATGTTCGATTAGTTAGAGAAGTCTCTCGTCACAATCAAAGAACAAATGTCTATAATATCTAATTCAATGAAAATAGCGACTCTTTGGACCTAATCTCCGAGCCGCTTCTTCAATTCTATTTAAGTTTATATCTCAATTTTACCGGGTTATGATCACTATATCTATACTCTTGATTTAGCGTTTCTACATCAAGTACTTCTATATTATCACTCGCAATATACCCATCGATAATGAAACCATATGTTCCTTCACTATCTTTCACATAAGGTTTATTATTAAGCCTTGCTGAATTGCGACTTTCATCATATACTAATTTAAATCCTGTTGGTAATAAACTTTTATCTAAATTCTCAGCACGCCATAATTCTTTTGGAACAACGTTAATTTCATCTTGTGTTAAAGTTTTTAACGACTGATTAAAATCCGCTCCAACTAGTACATAATTTCCTTTTTTATACTCATAATCGATAAATTCAAGAAGTTGCTTCATCTGAGCTTTTTTACCAGAATTACCTTTATCATAAGCATCAAGATGCGCATTGATTAACACTAAATGTTTATCACTATTTTCTACTTTTGTATAAATAACAGAAAATCCACGTTTTAAATTAGCTAGTCTCTCAGGGAAAGTAAATGGAATTGCCATTTGGAATCTTCTTGCATTTTCTATTTTAAAATCAGTCGCAGTATATATACCACTTTTTACCTTTCCTAGTGGTGGTAATGGATATGGTATATATCTGACCTTGAAGTTATAAGCTAAAATACTATTTAAAGCAAGTGCTTCATCAAATGCAGTAACTTGGTTGATATTATAGCTACGTTTTGAATCTTCATCTATTTCTTGGATAAAATTGACGTTAGCTTTTTCGTTTTTAACTATTTCTGTAATGTTTTTTAGATTTTCCTCTACATGAGCTTTATCAAGAGGTAACACCATCTTTCCACCATCCATAAAGAAATCTTCATCTTTATCAAGTCCTGCATAACCTATATTCCAGTTAAGGGCACTATATTCTGTTTCTACTTTTGCTATTTCTGAATTACCTTGCTTTTTAACCTGCAGGCTCTCCACTCCATTAGGGCTATATTCTGTCGCCCATAAATAGCCAACTAATCCTGCAAAACCTAAAGCTGCTACTAACACTAAACTAACAAATATTTTTAATATTTTTTTCATCATTAACCTCATAAAAAAGGGGACTCGATAAAATCACAATTTTCGAGTCGCTCCCTAATGCTTTTCATTATATACTATTTATCTTTCTTCTTATCGGGCAATTGAGAAACGATAATCCCTACAAATACGATAAGCATACCGATTCCTTCTCTTATCCCAATATGTTCACCAAGGATAAGCACTCCACCTATCGCAGCTACAACAGACTCTAAACTTAGTATTAAAGATGCAGTATGTGGCGGAACATCTTTTTGACCTACAATCTGTAAAGTGTAACCTACTCCACTTGAAAGTACACCTATCGCAAGTAACGGCCAAATAACGCTCATTATATCTGCAAAGACAATCGTTTCCTTGAAAACAGCTAATACTAAGCTCAATACAGATACTACGACTAATTGAACGATAGATAAGAACATCGAATTAACTCTAGCTGCTGAATAATCAATAACAATAATATGAATCCCGAATAGAATCGCACTGATTAAGACGATAATATCTCCCATCTCTAAAGCAAATTCTTCTTTTACAGATAAGAAATAAAAACCAATTACAGATAAAATTAATCCTATAATAAAGAATTTATTAAGCTTATTACCTAAGAATACCCCGATAAATGGTACTATACAAATGTATAAAACTGTAATAAATCCAGCTTTACCTGCTGTTGTCATCCCAATACCTATTTGCGAAATATACATTGCGAAAAATAATACTATTCCACAGATACCACCAAGTATCCAACTTTTATTTTTTGTTATTGGTTCAGCCAAAATTTTAGGATCTTGACTCTTATACAAACTCGGCACTAGCAATGCAACAACAATAAGAAAAACTACTGCGATTATCGATCTTATCCCTACGACCGTAAGAGGCCCTAGAACTTTACTTGCAATATTTTGCCAAATAAAAGCAAGACCCCAAATAATTGTAACAATTATTAATAACAACTCTGAAATAAATTTTCTCATTAATACACCTTTCCTATAATTTTTTATGAATTTTAAAATTCTAAAAGTATTCACTATCATAGCAATAAATACATTATACTTTTATAATTTTATACGTTATTAACAAAAAATTCAACTGTTAGCTACTACATAGGATATCTAACAATTTCTAAATTATTTTAAATATTTCCTAGGAAATACTAATATCCTAAAAAAACGACATAGACAACCGAGGTCATCTATGTCGCATTTTAAATTCTATTATTTAGCACCTTCGTTAGCTGTTAACTCTAGGTCATAAAGTTTGAATTGGTTTTTCTTAGCTTTAGCTAAATCGTAAGCTTTAACACGTTTGTTGAAGAATGTGATACTTGTATCCCAGCTTAATGGGAAGAATGGTAATTCTTCAGCTACTTCACCATCAAATTTGTTGTAAGCTGCTTTTAATTTAGCATCATCAAACATATCAGCTGATCCTTGAGCTTTGAAGCTGTTTTCGAATACTTCAGTAGTGTAGCGGTATAAGTTTAATGGAGCTTTTTTACCTAGTAACTCTTGACGGTTAGGGTTTGTTCCAAATTGCCATGCACCTTGGAAGATATCGATTGATGGATCATCTGCTTGTACACGTTGAGAGAAGTCTTTTGGAGACATAAGTTTTCCATCTACTAATTTAACATCTAATCCTACTTCTTTCCATGATTTTAGGAATACATCAGCTAATGCTTGGTCATATTCTGCACCAGTGTTACGGATTGCGAAGTTAAATGAAAGTTTGTTTCCGTTTTTATCTTCACGTAGTCCGTCTCCATCTTTATCTTTATATCCTGCATCATCTAATAATTTTTTAGCTTTTTCTACATCTTTTTTAGCTGCAGTAGCATTTTCATTTACTAATTTACCTACAGCTGCTGGGTACATACCAGATCCAGTTGGAGTGAAACGTAATCCTTTGAAGATCTTTTCATTGATTTGATCACGGTCAACTGCATATAGGAATGCTTGACGTACGTTTTTATCTGCTAGTTTAGAGTTAGGATCAACTACGTTTTCTCCCTTAGCTTTGTCGAATTTACCTAATTTGAATCCAACATATGACATGTAACGAGAAGTATCACCTAAGAATGTTCCGTTTTTGATGTCTTTTGCTCCTTCGTAAACACTTGGAGTAACGCTATCGATATAGTCAACTTCCCCATTTTTGATTACTTGGCTAGCTTGAGCTGGAGCTACTGTTTTGAACTCGATTTTTTTAAGTTTCATTTTGTCTTTGTTGTAGTAGTGAGGGTTTTGTTCAGCAAGAACACTTTCTCCGTTTACTACTTTAGTGATGTAATAAGGACCATATGATAATGGTTTTTTGTTTAAGTCTGCTTCAGCAAATTTAGCGAAGTCTTTAGAAGCTTCTTCTACTTGTTTCGCGTTTAAGAAGTCAGTAACTAAACCTTCACCCCATAGTAATGATGGACGAACATCAGTGTACTTAAGTACTACTGTTCTATCATCTTTAACTTGAACACCAGAGATATTTTTCGCTTTACCTTCGTGGAATTCTTTCATTCCTTCAATAAATTCGTATGCTTCGTTATAACGAGTGTTTGTAGTGAATTTAGGGTTACCCATAAGTTCGTATGTAGCTACGATGTCTTTTGATGTGAATGCTTCACCGTTGCTCCATTTAGCACCGTCGTGGATAGTTAATGTAACTTCTTTTTTCTCACGATCTAAGTGGAATTTAACCGCATCGTCTGCATTATCTTGAAGAACACGTCCTTCTTCGTCAGTAGAGAATGTTCCACCCATTACAGCTTGGTTTACGTATTGATCTTCTGCTTTATCAGAGAATACTGGGTTCCAAAGACCTGTTAATGGTTGAGCTGATAAGATACCATATTTTAATGTAGCACCATCTACAGCTGATCCACCGTTATCAAAACTTGTTTTAAATTCTACTTTTGCTTTAGGAGCGTTTTTGCTTCCAGAATTACTTGATGTTGAACATCCAGCTAAAATTACTGAAAGAGCCATCGCTGAACTAAATACTTTTAGAAACTTATTCTTTTTCATTTTATTTCCTCCATAATATATAAAAACTTATTTTCAATTATTTATGAAATAATTCTAACATTATTTTAACGATAAGTCAATAGAATTTTCAGAAAATAATATAAAAATAACAAAATTCTCTTATTAAATTTCACTTCTTGTTAAATTTTTTTATTCCATTTGATTATACATTCACTTTAGATTGGTCCGTACCCTAAAGTCTAAATAAAAAAAGAGTGTAAATCTATCATATATAGAATTACACTCTACTTTGTAATTGTCTCTAACTTTATTATAACATTTCTTATTATTTTTAATATCTATTTTCAATGTGGGGGTGCCATGCACCCCCTAAAAATTAATTGAAAATAAAATGAAATATAAGTTTATTAGGAGAAAATTCAACTAAGTGTCCTTAGCTAAATCTCAATCCTAAGCTAAATTAATTTTTTGCTGGTGCATCAGCAGTTAACTCTAAACCGTAAACTTTTTGCTCACCAGTTTTAAGTTTCGCTAAATCAAATGTTTTAACACGTTTGTTAACCCATGTCATTGATTGTTGCCAGCTGAATGGTAACCATGCAGCTTCTTCTCTGAATTGTTTGTCGAATTTTTGATATGCATCTTTAAGTTTAGCATCATCAAACATGTCACTGCTTCCCATTGCATCTAATGATTTTTGTAGTTCTTCAGTTGTGTAACGTTGTAGGTTAAGTGGTGAAGTATTACTTACTAATCCACCTGGGTTAGGATCACTTCCTAATCCCCAAGCTCCTTGGAAGATGTCGATTCCTGGATCATCTGCTTGAGTACGTTGTGACCAATCTTTAGGTGCCATAAGTTTTCCATCTACTAATTTAACATCTAATCCTACTTCTTTCCAAGATTTAACGAATGTATCCGCTAATGTTTGGTCGAAGTCTTGACCTGTGTTACGGATAGCGAAGTTGAATGATAATTTCTTACCATTTTTATCTTCTCTTAATCCGTCTCCATCTGTATCTTTAAGTCCTGCTTCATCAAGAAGTTTTTTCGCTTTTTCTACGTTCTTAGTATATTTTTCACCGTCTTTGTTGTGGAACATTTTAACGATTGGCGGATAGAATCCAGATCCTGTTGGTGTGAAACGTAATCCTTTATAAACTTTTTCATTGATTTGATCCCAATCTACCGCATAACCAAATGCTTGACGCACTCGTTTATCTGCAGCTTTAGCGTTTGGATCTACTTCTACTTGACCTTTTTCTTTATTGAATTTACCTAGTTTGAATCCTACATAAGAGATATAGTAATCAGATTCTCCTAAGATTGTTCCGTTTTTCGCATCTTTAGTTCCGTCCCAGATACCTGTTGTTAAACTATCCATTAAGTCTACATCACCGTTTTTAAGAACAGCACTCGCTTGAGCTGGTGATACAACTTTAAATTGGATTTCTGGAATTTTTACATCAGATTTTTTGTAGAAGTAAGGGTTAGCTTTCGCTAATACACTTTCCCCGTTTACTACTTTATCTAAGTAATATGGTCCGTAAGATAATGGTTTTTTGTTTAAGTCTGCTTCTACAAATTTAGTGAAGTCTTTTGATGCAGCTTCTACTTGAGCCTTGTTTAAGAATTCTCCGATAAATCCATTACCCCATAATAATGCTGGTTTAATCTCTGTATATTTAAGTACTACAGTTTTATCATCTTTTTTAACTACTCCAGAGATATTTTTTGCTTTTCCTTCGTGATAGTCCTTCATACCTTCGATTACTTCGTACTCATCACTGTAACGAACGTTTTCAGTGTACTTAGGATTACCCATAAGTTCATATGTTGCAACGATATCGTCCGCTTTTACGTCTTCTCCGTTACTCCATTTAAGATCTTTATGAATAGTTAATGTAACTTCTTTTTTATCGCGATCAACGTGGAACATAACTGGTGCATCTTTATCATCTTGTTTTAGACGGTTTGCATCGTCAAGTGGGAAAGCACCATTCATTGTATACTTCATTACATCATTATCTGTTGATTGTAAGAAGAATACAGGGTTAAACATCCCTGTTAATGGATCTGCTGAAGTAATACCAACTTTAAGTTGTTGACCACTAAGCGCATTTCCACCATTGTCCACGGCTGTCTTAAACTCTACAGCTGCCTTTGTTCCCTTAGAATTGTTACTTGCGCTTGAACATCCTGCAAGTAACATTGTGAGAGCCATAGCTGAACTAACTACCTTTAACATTTTTTTCTTTTCCATTATCTTATCCTCCATGCTGTATGGTATACAGCCTTTCTTTAATATTGTATTTAGCAATTATATCAAAGAAAATTACTCTAGTCAAGTAATTGTCAGAAAATTTTACATTATTTTTTTATTTATTAGTTATATTGGTTGATATTAACTTTCAATTTGTATAAACAATCTTAATTTTCTGTATCAATCTTAAAACTAAATCTATTTTATCTATAAAATTTATGAACGACTTAATTCTTATTTTAAGCTACTTAAAAAGCAATGAATTATATGTAATTATAGATACTTTTTATACATTTTAATCTGTCTCAATCAAGTTTTAAATTCTTTCTAATTTCTAATCTCTGCAAAATCTTTTATAAAATTTTATACAAAAAAGCCATGTAGAAATCTTTCTACATGACTTTCTAAATTATAGTCTTTGTCTAGCATCTAAACTACGTCTTAATGCACCACCGATAGAGTTGATACATAAAACGATGATTAATATTGCAAGGGCTGCTGGCAACCAAATATACATTTTGTTAATAAGAACGTCTGCATCTTTTGCATAAGATAACATAGTTCCGATACTTGGTGTTCCTGCTGGAAGACCGAATCCAAGGTATGTCAGACCTACCTCAATACCCATATTAGCAGCTAATGATAATGTAGCTTCTACGATAATGATCGAGCTAATATTTGGTAAAATTCCTTGTAACATGATTTTCCAATCTGGTGTTCCCATAGTTTTTGAAGCAAGAACATAATCACGACGTGATTCTGATAATGCTTTACTACGTACTAGACGAGTTGATCCCATCCATGCGAACGCTGATAAAATCAGAATGAATAGTACAAGTCCGTAATCACGTTTGATACTTACGAATACGATGATTACCATAAGAGTTGGGATAATTACCATAAAGTCTACGAAACGCATCACAATGTTATCAACACGTCCTCCGTAATATGCAATAACTAACCCTACTGCTGTACCAAACCCAATTGTTAATGCTGTTACCGCAACCGCGATAAGAATTGAGTTAAGCATCCCCATCATTAACCATCCAAAAACTGAGTGACCACCTACGTCTGTACCTAGTAGGAATCCATCCTCTCCAGGTTTTAAGAAAATATTTAATAAATCTACATCAAAGTATGTACTATATACTCCACTTACACGAATGTAAATATTGAAAAGTACTACGAAAATTAAAATAGCACTTAATGTAACTAAAGCTGCAAAGGCACCTTTATCTTTTTTAAACTCACGAGCTACAACTGAAAACCCAGAAGGAGTTTTAGTTATAACTTTTTCTTCTTTTGCTTTTGTCATTGTTCAACTTCCTCCTAGTCTAGTTTAATTCGTGGGTCTACAATAGCCATAATAATATCACTTAAAGTGCTACCAAGCAATGTTAAGAAACCAGAGAATAACATTAATGTTGTAACAACACTATAGTCTCTATCTTGAATACTTTGATAGAATAATTGTCCCATTCCAGGGTAACCAAAGATTGTTTCTACGAAGATACCACCACTGAATAATCCAGTAATAGAGAATCCGAAGAATGCTGCGATTGGTAAGATAGAGTTTCTAAAAATGTGTCCTGAATAAACTTTTTTAACTGGCACACCTTTAGCACGTGCTGTTTTTACATAGTCACTTTGTTTTGCGTCGATAACTTCATTACGTAAATATTGAACAGTCGATACTGTTGATAATAATGCTAAACAGATACCTGGTAAAATTAAGTGTTGTAGTTTGTTAATATAATATGAGAATGTCCCTGGATCAAGGTTAACATCTACTGATCCACTTGTTGGGAACCATCCTAAACCAAAACCGAATACAGCAATCATAAATAAGTATAATACGAATGATGGAATCGCTAGGAAGAAGAAGTTATAAAAGTTTACGAATTTATCGAATTTAGAACCATTATAACGACCTGAATACATCCCCATAGGGATAGCAATTGCATACATAATTACCGCTGTGAATAATGACAGATTGAATGTATTGAAAATTCTTTCTCCTAAAAGTGTTCCTACTGATTTACCAGTAGTATAACTTAATCCAAAATCTCCATGAATAAAGTTATTCAACCAATATAGGTATTGTTGATACCAAGGTTCATAGAACCCACTCGCTTGACGAATCGCCTCAATTTGTTCTTGAGAAATCTTTGGATTTTCTGCTAAACCACTAAATGGATCCCCAGGCATAAGTTTAGCTAGACCAAACACTAGTATACTAAGGATGAATAGTTGTGGTATCATTACTAAAAAACGTTTTAAAACTACTTTCCACATTATACTTCTCCTCCTTTCATAGCTACATAGTGTGTATCTGTTAATTTTTTAAGTGGATACACTCTTCCATCTTTATCGAAATAATCATTGTAATGTTTTTGATACTCTTCTTCAACAGCTTGTCTAACTTCTTTTACTTCTTTAGCTTTATCTAAGTTAGTACTTGGAATAGCCGCAATAAGACGTTTTGTATAAATATGTTGTGGATTATTGTAAATATCTTCACGAGTTCCACGTTCTACAATACGACCGCGATACATGATATAAATATAATCACACATGTGCTTAACAACACCAAGGTCATGAGAGATAAATAAATAACTTATATTAAAATCTCTTTGGATTTTTTTCATGAAGTTTAATACCTGAGCTTGAACTGAAAGGTCAAGGGCAGATACCGGCTCATCGGCTACGATTAAACGTGGATTACACGCGATTGCACGCGCAACACCAATACGTTGACGTTGTCCACCTGAGAATTCAAATGGATATTTATACATAGCTTCTTCACCCATACCTACGATATTAAGAAGCTCTAATACGCGCTTTCTAGTATCTTCTTCAGATAAGTTTTCAAAATTACTAATAGGTTCTGAAATAATATCTATAATACGTTTTTTAGGATTTAAACTAGACATTGCATCTTGGAAAATCATTTGAACGTCACGATTATATTTTAGTTTTTTACGAGCTGCTTTTTTAGTAACATCTTCATCTTTGTAAATAATTTGTCCATCAGTTGCTTTTTCTAAACCTAAGACTACTTTACCTACAGTAGTTTTTCCACTACCACTTTCACCGATTAGTCCATAAGTTTTCCCCGCTTCGATTTCAATATCAACCCCATCTACTGCATAGACATGATCTTTAATTGTATTGAAAAATCCACCACGAATGGGATAATGTACTTTTAGATTTTCTACTTTAAGCATTGTTCTCCTCCCCTTCAAATTCAAAGTTTTTATAGCATGTACAACGTACATGATGTCCTTCTTCTACTTCATGTAAAGTTGGATTGTGTTCGTGTTCTTCATCTTTCAGCCAAGATATACGATCAGCAAAACGACACCCTTGTCTATCTAATGTTTTTAGAGAAGGTACCATCCCTTGAATAACGTAAAGGTCATCACTAGCATCTTCATCATCAAGTTGAGGAATACTACGTAATAAACTACGAGTGTACGGATGTTTTGGATTTTTGAAGATTTGTTCTGCAGTTCCAATTTCTACTACTTCTCCAGCATACAGTACAGCTACTCTATCAGCCATCTCAGCAACTACACCAAGGTCATGAGTAATTAGGATAATTCCTGCATGCATTTCTGCTTGAAGTCCTTTAATAAGGTCTAATATTTGCGCTTGAATTGTAACATCTAGAGCTGTTGTAGGTTCGTCTGCGATAAGAACACTCGGTTTACAACTCATCGCCATAGCTATCATAACACGTTGACGCATACCACCTGATAACTCATGTGGATACTGTTTTGCACAACGCTCAGGATTTGGGATACCAACTTGTGTTAATAACTCGATAACTCTCTTTTGTCTTTCTTCTGCACTTAATTCTGTGTGATAAATTAAGGCTTCTTCTATTTGTTTTCCAATTCTGTGTAATGGGTTTAACGAAGAAAGTGGATCTTGGAAAATCATTCCAATATCTTTTGTTCTAATTTTATTCATTTCATCTTCTGTTAAGTCAAGAATATTTTTCCCATTAAAAATAATTTCTCCAGTTGACTTAGTAAGATTTTCATTATGAAGACGCATAATAGTAGTCGCTAATGTCGACTTACCACAACCACTCTCTCCAACGATAGCTAATACTTCGTTTTTATATAGGTCTAAACTAACTTTATCAACAGCATTAAAGTAATCGTCTTTAATTCTAAATGCTGTCTCTAGATTTTTAATCTCTAATAGTTTCTCCATTTACCTATCTCCTTCCAAAAAATAACTTACTTCAATAATAAATACAAATTTAAACTTTATTTCTTTTTGCATTTTCAATTAATATTGTTTTATTTCTAATCTGATTATTATATAAAGAATAATCTTAAATAAAAACAGCATAATACTATATTATAAAATTTTTAGAAAAAAAGCAATAAAAAAGAAAAAATTCGTAGTTAAAAAACTAGAATTTTCTGAATATTTAATTAAATACTCTATTTCACTACTGAAATTCTCCATATTAGATAATAAAAAACGACACAAAAATCATAATTTCTTTAAAATCTAATTTTATCGAGTCGTTCTTATATTATTTTTTTATATTTCTATTATCTTAGTCGGAACTACTGGATCAGTATCCATTATAACTATTTTATCATTACAATCAATAGTTTTTTTATCAGCTTCTAGAACACAATCTATATCCTTATGTTTAAGGGTCATATCCGCTGCCATACGAGCAAGTTCTTTCGTATTATTTTGCTCACTTAAATGGGCTAAAAAGACATTTTTTGTATTATCTCCTACTATCTTCGTTAAATAATTTGCAGAATCTGTATTCGATAAGTGACCCATATCTGATAATATACGCTGTTTAGTCGTCCATGGATAAGGTCCACTTAACAAGACATTCTCCTCATGATTACTCTCATAGACAATCGTATGTGAATCTTTAACATAATCTATCATCTTATCAGAAACATAACCTGTATCCGTAAGAATACTCACTCTTTTTCCTTCACACTCAAAAGTATAAAACTGGGGATTAATTGCATCATGACTAACCCCAAAACTATTAACTACTACATCATCAAAAATCTTACTTTCTTCTTTTTCAAAATGGAATTTAAGATCCGAGCTGATTTCACCACATTTCGTCATATTTTGCCAAGTAAGTTTATTAGCATAAACAGGAATATTATACTTTCTTGCGAGTACTCCCACTCCTTTAATATGATCGATATGTTCATGTGTTACAAAAATCGCATTTATATCTTTAATATCTCGCTCAATTTGTGCCAAGTTCTCTACTACTTTTTTTCCAGTTAGTCCAGCATCCACTAAACATTTAAAATTATTATGCTCTATATAGATACTATTTCCACTACTACTGCTAGCTAATACCGATAATTTCAAATCGCACCTCCATACCAATTTTTCACTTTTCTATTATATCACTTTTACAATAGTTTAGGTAGAAAGAATCACTATACTTATTCTTCTTAAAAAATTTCATAATAAATAACTCTGGAAAACCTTAATAAGAAAGAGTTTTTTGTTTAATTGTCAGAAAAATTTAAAAATTTATTCAAAAAAAGCTTGCATTACAAAAAAATAGTGTGTATAATAAAAACAACAAAAACGAGAAGGAGGAACTACAAATGAAACAAACAACAACTTTAAAATCTTGGCAAAACTGGCGTAGATAATGTTGTGTGTATGTTTTTATGACGTAGACGCAACTTTAGTGTACTCTAAAAAGTGTCTATGTCGGCTGTAGAAAATTCGTTTTAAATTTCGCAAAAGGGCCGTATAGAATTCTATACGGTCTTTTCTTTTTGGGGTAAAATAAAAAACTTATACAAATCTTATAGACAATTCGAAAGGAAATAAACAATTATGACAAACTTAGAAAATAACTTAAACAACTTAAAAGGATACTTTGGAGAATTTGGAGGAAGCTTCGTACCTGAAGTTGTACAAAAAGCTCTTGATGAACTAGAAGCAGCTTATGACAAATATAAAGATGATGAGGAATTTTTAGCAGAGTACGCTCACTACTTAAAAGATTACTCAGGACGTGAAACTCCACTATACTACGCTGAAAGTTTAACAAACCACCTTGGAGGAGCAAAAATCTACCTTAAACGTGAAGATTTAAACCACCTTGGAGCACACAAGCTTAACAACGTTATCGGACAAATTTTACTTGCAAAACGTATGGGTAAAAAGAAAGTTATCGCTGAAACTGGAGCAGGTCAACACGGTGTAGCTACAGCTGCTGCCGCTGCAAAATTCGGTATGGAATGTGAAATCTACATGGGGGCCCTTGATGTAGAAAGACAAAGACTAAACGTATTTAGAATGGAAATGCTAGGAGCAAAAGTTCACGCAGCTCAAGAAGGAGAAAAGACTCTTAAAGAGGCTGTTGACGCTGCATTCAAAGCATGGATTGAAAACATCGATGATACTTTCTACGTACTTGGATCTGCAGTAGGACCTCACCCATATCCTACTATTGTAAAAGACTTCCAAAAAGTTATCAGTCAAGAAGCAAAACGTCAAATCTTAGAAAAAGAAGGACGTTTACCTGATTTAGTAGTAGCTTGTGTAGGTGGTGGATCTAACGCAATCGGTGCTTTCGCTGAGTTCATTCCTCACGAAGAAGTAGAATTACTAGGAGTTGAAGCTGCCGGTCGCGGTCTTGATACAGATCGTCACGCAGCAACACTTACTCTTGGGACTGTTGGTGTTGTTGATGGTATGAAGACTTACGCATTATTCAACGAAGATGGTTCATTAAAACCTGTTTATTCAATCTCTCCAGGATTAGACTACCCAGGTATCGGACCTGAGCACTCATTCCTAAAAGATGCAAAACGTGCTGAATACGTAAGTGCAACTGACGATGAAGCTGTCGATGCTTTACTTCTATTAACTAGAACAGAAGGAATTATCCCTGCAATCGAAAGTTCACACGCCCTTGCAGAAGTGATTAAACGTGCTCCAAAACTAGATAAAGATAAAGTAATTATTGTTAACGTATCTGGGCGCGGAGACAAAGACGTAGCCGCAATTGCAGACTACTTAGAAAATAGAAATAAATAACAACAAAACATCGCATACTAGGTTTTCTAATATGCGATGTTTCTTTTTTATTATTTTTTGAATTTCTTATGTAATTCTGTATAAAATAATAATCCTATTAATGTTAAGGCTATTCCTCCCATAGCTAACGATGTTTGAGAGATTAAAGTACTTACTAAAGTATAAACCCCACCTAGAATTGCTATTATAGGAACAATTGGATATAAAGGTACTTTATATGGTCTTTCTAATTTCGGTTCTTTTTTACGTAATATAATTACCGCAAGGAATGTTGCCGTATAGAAAAACCACATTACGAATACTAATAAGTCAGTTAACATATCAAAACTACCTGTTAACATCATTAAAAATGATACTACTAAAAGTAATAGTCCTGCATTCACTGGTACAGCACCTTTATTTAATTTCGTCCATACGTTTTTAAAAGGAATTTGTTCACTTTTAGCCATTGCATAAGGAACTCGAATCCCAGCCATTGAAAATCCGTTAATCGCTCCATAAACACTGATTAATATTCCAATAGTGATAATTTTACCACCAATACCACCGAACAACTTAGCCGCTACTTCACTTGCTACAGTTTGATTACCTGCAACATGATCCAGCGGTAAAGTCATAAGATAAGCTACATTTATAAGAACATAGACTGCCATAACAACAGCAAGCCCTAAGAAGATTGCTCTTGGTAAATCTTTTTTAGGATTTTTCATTTCTCCTGCCATACTTCCTACATTAGTCCACCCTTCGTACGCGAACATCGCAGCAAGTAATGCTCCACCTAGTCCACTAGCAAATGAAATATCTTTCCCCGCTTCTATAGGTAATAATTGTAGCGGTTGTGAATCACTTTGGAATAATCCAAATCCAATAATTACTATTAATGGTATTAATTTACAAATGGTAGCTACTGTCTGAATTACTCCACCAATTTTTCCACCTAGAAAGTTTAAAAACATTAACGACGCTGCAGCAGCAAAGGCTATAGGAAGATGCCACGCTTTATCTAAATTTAATAAGTTTAAAACTTGTGTAGAGAAAATAACGGCAAGTGCTGCTATCATCGCAGGGAAATAAATTACCGACTGCGCCCATCCTAATAAGAATGCTGCAGTTTTCCCATAAGTTCTCTCTATCCAAACGACCATCCCTCCAACTTCAGGAATAGATGCCGCGAGTTCTGCAACGGTAAGCCCTGCACAAATTGTAATAATTCCAGCAAGAACCCAAGCAAGTAATCCTAAACTCATCGTTCCTGTAGTTTTATAAATTACAGCTGCCTTAAAGAATACCCCTGCTCCTATTACCGAGCCTATAACCGTCATAAAGGCTGGCATGAAACCTATCGTTCTTTTCAACTCATTCATAAAATTGACCTCCTTATTTTTCTGAATTATTCTATATTATAACCTTTTATTTTCTAAAAATAAAGCGAAGACTTAAAAATTTCAATTTTTAAATCTTCGCTTTTTTTCGTCTATTTCCCAAATAATAACTTGAAGAAGTTTAATTTTTGACCATATCTTAATGTTGCTAATCTATATACTCTAACACTTGCAAATGCTACAAGCAATGTAGTTACGACTAATATACCATAAGATAATCCTAATTCTTGAATAGATACGTTGCTTATTGCATAACGTGTAAACATTACAAAATATGATGTAAATGGAACGTATGATAAAATCTCTGCAAGTTTAGTATCTCCAGTTGAACCCATAATATAGTAGTTTACGAAGAATGCACCCATAAATGTTAACATCGGTAAAGTTATCGCTCCGTTGACATCCTCAATCTTACTAACTAATGAAGCGAATGCCGCGTACATAAACATAAACATTACGAATCCAGTTAAAGCAAACACTAGTCCGACACCAAGGACTTTCAAGTCTACGTTTTCTATAATATGTTTAATATTATCGCTATATCTAGAATCATTAATTTTTAGACCTGCAAATAAACCACCTATGATTAAGCCCATTTGAATAAATACCGCAACCGATAAAGCTAGTACTTTTCCTAAAATTAACGTTCTAGGATTTACAGTGACTACTAATAGTTCCATAGCTCTATTACTTTTTTCTTTAACAACATTAGTCGCAACCACGCTACCAAATTGAACTACTGTCATATAGACAATAAATGTAAGAGCATAAACTACTACAACATTTACTACTTGTGTCTGAATATCAGAATCTCCACTTACGTTCACAGGTACAGGTTGAGGTAGATGTGATTTCACGTTAGTTACTTTATCATAATCTAAACCATTTTGTTTATAGACTAATTTTTCTACGTTCTTTCCAAAAGCCTCTTTAAATTCACTACCACCTTTACTGAAGATAGATTGTCTAGATAAATATTCATAACTATCCTTTGTTAAGACGATACCTTCATCTAATTTTTTATCTTTAATGTCTTTTTCTAAAGCCTCTTTACTATCATATTTTTTAGCTTCTTTCAAATCATCTAATTTTATACTTACATCTTTTACAACATAAGCGCTACGATTAAAATTATCGTTGCTATCACCTTTAAACAGATTACTGTTCGCAATCGATGGTATGAATGTTATACCTATAGCAATAACGAAGTATATTGCCATAATAACTTTTGTCGCTTTCTTTGCGAAAAATTGTTTTAACTCGAAATTAAATACTGTACTAAAATTCTTCATAACTACTTACCTACCTGTTCCTTGAATATATCTTCTAACGATGGTTTATAAAGTTTAAATTCTTCTATATTAAAGCTGCTTCCTGCAAGTTTTGCTAATAGTTCTTTTTTAGATCCCTCTTCTTTAAAATCAAGAAGTACTCCCTCTGGTACTAATGAGTATTCGATACCTAATGGTATAGATCTTAGATTAGCTAGCAACTCTTCTTTTTCTAAGTTACTAACACTCAAGATCATTTTTCCATGTCCTAGTTGTTTTTTAATATAATCTAGATTTCCACTTAAAGTAATTTCCCCTTTTTCTAGTATATTAATGTCTTCACAGAATGTTTCTACAACTGGCATTTGGTGAGATGAGAAAATAACTAGTTTATCTTTTTTGATAAAGTCTGTAATTATTTCTTTTAACTTCGATACGTTCACCGGATCAAGTCCACTGAATGGTTCGTCAAAAACAAGAATATCTGGGTCATTCATAACACTTTGAATAATTTGAATTTTTTGTGCATTACCTTTAGATAATGTTTTTAATGCTTGTTTATTATCTTCTAATTCGAAATACTCTAACCATTTTTTTGCTTCTGTTTGTGCTGCTTTCTTCTTCATACCTTTTAGCATTCCGAAGTACGTAAGCTGATCTACTAGTCCAACACCATCGTACATTCCACGTTCTTCTGGTAAATATCCAATTTTCACCTTACTGTGATCTAGAGGTTTTCCGTCTAATAAAATCTCACCTTTATCTGGCTTGAATATATCTAACAAAATTCTAAAACTTGTAGTTTTACCACTACCATTTCGTCCTAAATATCCATTAGCCACCCCACTTTTCGCTGTGAAGCTAACTCCCTTAAGAACCTTTTTATTACCAAAACTCTTCTCTACATTTTTAAATTCTAAAATCATAGCCCTTACCTCATTTCCTAACTTATTAAAAGTTATATCCCTTTTTTATTCGTCATTATTTTTTATTTCTTTTGTTAACTTAAAATATTTCGGTAAAAACATTCCAAGTCCACTTATACAGTAACCAAATATACCACCTATTAATCCACCTATTAACATGGCTAACAGATCAGGTATTCCACTATTAATTACCCACTTAATATTAGTAAAATACAATACCCCTATTATACTTATTAAAATAAACAAAACTATAAATCTTAACAATCTATACTTGATAAACTCTAATTCCGTCTCAGTATCAGTATATATTGGGTACGAACTTGAAGTCCCTTCAGCTAGCCTAAACAAATTATAAAATTGAAACTTATGAAGATTCCAACCAGTTGCTTTATAATACTCTTCTATCTCAGGTGTAAACTGTTTATCAAAGATAAATTTGTATTGCTTATCACTAACCTCTGAAACTTTCTTCATTCTGATTGCCACTATAGCCTCTTTATCATATTCATATCCCCCAGCAGCAAGATAATTCATTTTATCCGCTACTTTATCATAGCTTATAAATACCGGAACATATTTATACTTCATAAAGTCAATCCTTTCTTCTCTTTAAAAATAAATATTTTACAAAGAACGCTATATTTACAGCACCTAGTCCTAAACCAAAGCCAAAAGACATTCCTGTAATAAAATCTATTACTTCAGATGGCATTAAAAATTTATTTATTATGTGCGTCACTAAAGCTATAAGAAAACACCCTAACATGATTTTCGCATTAAATCTTATTCTATATAGCCACATATATTCTTCACTCAAATTATCTGTATATAGTGTAGTTGCTGAAGGTTCTCCTCGTAATATTTGCCAGAAAAAACTATTTCTAACTACTTTCCAACCGTTAAACTTATAGAAATCTTCACGTTCAGAATCGAACTTTTTATCATATACCAATTCGTATTTGTAGTTAATTTTTTCTCCTTTTTCTAATAAAATGAAGAATCCTAGAAACTTTTTAAAATGCCAGCCCTTAGCACTATATCTTTCTAACTTTCTCATGAGTCTCTTATTTGTTAAAGCGAATGTATGTGTCACCTTATATTTACTCATCACTTCCACCACCTATAAACTTCTTAGCTACGTCAAGTAAAAACTGTCGAAGTTTTAAATTTTTCTCCAAAACTTCCATACCTTTTGGAGTAATATGATATTCTTTTTTCGAATTGTCGATTTCCTTATCTTCAATCCAGCCAACAGAAACCATTTTTCCTAAAGTCGTATACATTGTCGCAGGGCCGATAATAATATTATTTTCTGTGATCTCTGCCACCTTTTGCATTATTAAATAACCGTGGATAGGTTCTGTTAAAACTAGAAGTGTAAAAAATATACTATCCGTTAATTCGCCCGTCTCATAAGGGCTTACCTTTGCCATTTTATCCCTCCTAACCTAATTAGAGATATTTCTTATCTATATCCATCATTGATATATCTATCTTTGATATAATTATATATCCATCATTGATATAAGTCAACAGATTTTTTACTATTTTTACGAAAAATATTGCAAAACATTAGACCAAAATATTCTCTTTAGTTATAACCCATACTATTTATTACAGATATTTCAAAAATAAACTTATTAATATAGTAATATTGGCTATAATATGATAGAATAATGCTATAAAAATAAATATTATAAAATAGATTATCAACATCTATTTTTATTAAAGTTAAGGAGAGACACATGACAAAATCATTAAAAAAATATCTATTGCTTGTTGCAACGATTATTCTTTCAGTTACTCTTGCTGCCTGTGGCATGGGGGCTTCTACAGAACAAATCGTTAATAAATCAGTAGAATCATCTAAAAATATTAAGAGTACAGATTTCGAAGCTACTAGTAGTTCTGAAATCTTAATCGGTGAACAGACTCAAACAATCGAAAACACTGTATCTGGTTCATTAATTTTAGAACCTCTTACAATGAAAGCAACTACTAACGTAAAAGCTCAAGGACAAAGTCAAACATTAGAGTTGTACATTAAAGATGGAACAGCTTATGCAAAATCAACAGGACAAAACGAATGGGTTAAAAGTTCAAACAACAGTATAACAGCGCAATTTGAAAATCTTAAAAAAATTGCTAACTCAGATAAAATTTTAGAATTCTACAAAAAAATTGCTAAAGACTTCAAGAAAACTGAAGAAA
Organism: Streptococcus sp. UMB1385; assembly: GCA_002871655.1. Classification (GTDB taxonomy): domain Bacteria; phylum Bacillota; class Bacilli; order Staphylococcales; family Gemellaceae; genus Gemella. Next base: position 124,173 of record PNGU01000003.1, read on the forward strand.
ATGGAAACTATGTTCTAACATACACAGGAAATGGAGAACAATTCAAAGAACTTATGGCTGCTGTTGCTAACGCTTCTTCAGGAAGTGAAGTAACTCCTAGTTCATTTAACAACGTTGATTTCAAAAACGTTTCAATTAAACTTGTAGTTACTAAAGACTTTACACCAGTTAACAACGAAGTATCAATAGAACTTGCATCTAAAGATACTCCAACTCCAACTACAATGAAAATCAAACAAATCATTAAATATTCTAACGTAAATAACGTTAAAGAAATCAACCTTCCTGATGAAGTGAAAAATGCTAAAGAAGTAGCTACAAATTCTCACCGTTAATAACATTAAAACCTACTTACTTATAAAGTGAGTAGGTTTTTTCATTGGTCAAGCTAATATTTCTGCAATTCTAAAAATTAGTGTTAAATTTTTAGATACTATATTTCAATATCTGAGTTTATGTAAATATATCCTTTCAGTTTACAATGCTCTTCTTATCTAGTATAATAATATGTACGATTAAAATATTAGGAGGTAAATTAGATTTATAGTTATAGCGCCCGAACTAAGTTCTAAAGGTTAAATTGAGCTTAGTTGACGAGGAAAAAAGTTATCGAAAATTCGGCGGATGCTTTTTCGGAACCAGAGAGTTTCGTTAGATAATGTACAATGGGGTAGATCTTAATATTTCTAGGAACGAAGAGACGACGAAATAGTTAGGTGCAGCGTATGCAACAGCAACTTAGTTTTTAAGGAAGAATGACGTAAAAAACTTTAGTTGCCACTGCTGGGGTAGATCTTAATATTTCTAGGAACGAAGAGACGACGAAATATTTAGGTGTATAAAAGTAAAACATTTCACAAAGTATGTTAAGTCATACTTAGACGCAGTGGTTTATTGATTTCAAAGATCGCTAAAAAACTCTTTTGAAATCTAATAAACTGTGCGGGGGCGACTTGACAAAATCGATTTCTGTGAAATCACGATTTTTAAGTCGCTCCCAACTTAGTTTTTAAGGAAGAATGACGTGAAAAACTTGCCCTTCAAAATCATTATCACCTCTCTATAGGCTCATTATGTCTTCTTTTAAGGTTTACATAAACTTAATGAAGTACAATATATTTGAGCATAGATATAAAACTTTATAGTACTTTCTATAAAAAATAAATAAAAGAAAAAGCGAGGAATTTTTTATATGTGTGGAATTGTAGGATTTGTTGGAGAAGCAAATGGAGTTAAGTTTTTAATCGATGGACTTAGTAGTCTTGAGTACCGTGGATACGACTCAGCTGGTATCGCTGGTGTTGTTAACGGAGAAGCTAGCGTTACTAAGTCTGTAGGTCGTATTAAAAACCTAGAAGCCTTAATACCTGAAGGTCTTCACCTAGAATTAGGTATTGGTCATACTCGTTGGGCTACTCATGGTGGAGTTAACACAACTAACTCTCACCCTCACCAAAGCTTCAACAAACGTTTTATTTTAGTTCATAACGGAGTTATCGAAAACTTCCAAGAACTTAAAGAAAGATTTTTCAAAGGTGTAGAACTTGTTTCTGAAACTGATACTGAAGTTATCGTTCAATTAGTACAAGTTTATAGCGATCGTGGTCTCGATACTAAAGAAGCTTTCAAAAAAGCTGTATCTAAGTTACAAGGATCTTATGCACTTTGTTTAATCGACACAGAAGATAAAGATACATTATATGTAGCAAAAAATAAGAGTCCACTTCTTATTGGACTAGGAGAAGAAAATAAAAACTATGTTGGTAGTGATGCTTTAGCAATGATTAAGTACACTAACAACTTCGTAGAAATCAACGACGGTGAAATTGTTATCGTGAAAAAAGATAGCGTAACTATCGAAGATAAAGAAGGTAACGTTGTAAAACGTGAAAGTTTCTCAACTAACTTAAACGCTGGAGAAATTGATAAAGGTATCCACGAGCATTACATGATTAAAGAGATTCATGAGCAAGTAGGAGCTATGCGTAACATCATCTCTCACTACTTCGATGGACATGATGTAAATATTGACAGCGAAATTATTAACAACGTAAAAGATGCTGATAGACTATACATCATCGGATGTGGTACAAGTTATAACGCTGGTTTAGTTGGAAGAAACTACTTTGAAAAATGGGCTGGTATTCCAACAGAAGTACACCTAGCATCAGAATTTGCTTACAACGTACCATTATTATCTAAAAAACCAATGTTCATCTTTCTTTCTCAATCAGGAGAAACAGCTGACCTTCGTGCAGTATTAACAAAATTACGTAGTGTAAATGAAGATTATAAATTCTTAGTACTTACTAACGTTGATGCTTCAACTCTATCTCGTGAATGTGACTATACATTATTACTTCACGCAGGTGTTGAAATTGCGGTTGCATCTACCAAAGCATATACTGCTCAAATTGCAACACTAAGTATACTAGCTTACGAAGTAGCAAAACAACTTTCAAGACAACCTAAATTTGATATCGAGCAAGAATTATCAGTAATCACTTCTGCAATCGAATCAATCTTAGATGATACAAAAACTATCAAAGACTTAGCTAAAAACTTATTCACTGAACGTAATGCATTCTATATCGGACGTGGAATTGACTACTATAGTGCATGTGAAGCAGCTTTAAAACTTAAAGAAGTTTCATATATTCAAACAGAAGGATTTGCCGGAGGAGAATTAAAACACGGTACAATCGCTCTTATAGAAGAAAGAACACCAGTAGTGGCTCTTATCACAAGCACTAAACTAGACTTAAATACACGTAGTAACGTAAGTGAAGTGGCTAGCCGTGGAGCTAATACTCTAATCATTACATTAGAAAAATTAGCTCGTAAAGGTGACTATGCTATTCCTAACGTAAACGAAGACCTTGCTCCAATCGCAAGTATCGTTGTTACACAATTATTCGCATACTATGCAGCTTATACTAAAGGTTTAGATGTGGATAAACCACGTAACTTAGCTAAATCAGTAACAGTAGAATAATAAATAAACTTATGTAGCTCGGAAAATTAATTTCTGAGCTACTTTTATATATAAAAAAGTTAAGCCTTTTCTCTTTACAAACTAAAATCTTCGGTTTATAATAAACCTATAATAAATAATTAAATTATCTTCGGGGCAGGGTGAAATTCCCGACCGGCGGTTAAAGTCCGCGAGCGCAAGCTGATTTGGTGAAATTCCAAAACCGACAGTACAGTCTGGATGATAGAAGATATAGAATTAATAAACTTGCACATATAACCTTACTGCATATGTATATTTATCATACAATGTATTGCGCAACGTTTATTTTTCATACCTTTCAGTCCCGCTTTAAATTTTTTAAAGTGGTGTTTTTTATATCTAATACAGATTTTTAAAGCGCCTTTTTAAAAATTATATTGCGGTTATTTTTTGCCTATGAAGATAGGAAAGAGGATTTAATATGTACAAAAAAAATGTTCATTCACTTGTTTTAAGTGGAATGCTTGCAGTTATTGCTCTACTTCTATCTTTTTTTAGTTTTGCTGTGCCATTCTTACCACCATTTCTAAAATTTGATTTCACGTTTATCCCGCTGTTCATGGCGTTGTTATTATTAGGTTATAAAGATGCACTTTTAGTGTCATTCTTAAAAAACTTCCTACACTTCGCATTATTATCACATGAACCTATCGGATCAATCGCTAATATCGTTGTAGAATTTACTTTCATTAGCATTATCGTATACTTCTACAAAAAAGGTACTACAAAAACAATCATCGGTGGTATCTTAGGAACTTTAGCTATTACATTATTCATGTCATTACTTAACTACTTCGTGTTACTTCCAGCATATGGATATATCATGAATTTAGCTGATATCGTAACTAACGTGAAAACTATTGTAACTGCTGGTATTATTCCATTCAACCTATTAAAAGGTGCTTTAGTAACATTCTTATTCTTCGTTACTAAGAGTGTTTATAAATCAATACCAACAAGTATCCGCAGTCGATTTGCATAATAATAAAAACTAATTAATTAATTTAACCATGAAAAATTCCTCCATTACATTCACCTTACTGTAATGGAGGATTCCTTTTTTATTATTTTCTAGGGAATATTTTATTCCAAAATTATTTTTACACCCTACAACTATCTTATTCACTTAATAGTTCATCTAATTTTTCCGAGTGAGCTACTTCTTCTACACTAGTGTCTTTTTCACCGAGTACCGTATCAATATTTAATTTTTCATCATTATTAACTATTAATCTAGCATAAATTTTTTCTCCTACACTTCTAATACTTTCATAATCAATCTTATAATCTTTTATTTTCGACTTTGCAGTAAATGCCAATTTATCTTTTTCTAATATTATTTTTTCATAAAAACCACGAGCATCTGCAGTTTTTACAACTCTAACTACCTCTTTATACTTAGGATTATTTTTCATATAAATAACTCCACCTACAGCAGCCATAAATGTTATTGCTCCTAATATTTTTTTTCTCACTTAAACACTTCCTCCTTTTTACAACTACCCATCGGAGATTTTAAAACTCTCTTATTAGTGTACTTTTTAGTTATCTTATATATTATAACTTTTCTAAAGTTTTTGCAATAGTTTTTTTAGGATTTCTTGTACTTTATACATTGCTTCTTTTTATCATCAATCTCGTCATAATTTCTTCACAAATATAACAGTCAAAGCAATTTAAGTTTAATTAATATGATATTGTAATTGATAATAATTCCTGTAATAATATAAAAAAGCGTGTGTTTTAGTACAAAAAGTGGTATAATCGTATATAACTATACAATTAAATTATGAGAGGTTAAATAATGAAAAAAGCTATTTTAGTTATGACATATGGAACACCTGAGGATTATACATTTGAAGGCGTAGCTAAATTTTTCACGAATATTAGAAGAGGAGTTCGTCCTAACGATGATGAGATTAATTTATTATTAAAAAACTATCTTCGCATCGACGGTTCTCCCCTTCAAGAAATAACACTTAAAGAAGTTAATTTGTTAAAAGAAGCTGTACGAGATGAATATCGAGTATACTTCGCAAATAAATTCTCTTCTCCATACATCCCTGATGTAATTTCAAAAATGGAAGAAGACAACATTGAAGAATGTATTTGTTTAATTTTAGAACCTCATTATTCATTTTATTCTATTATGGGATATGAAAGATTTATTAAGAGTGATAAAATCAAATTTAATATAATAAAATCGTGGTATAAAGAAGAAAAATTAATTGAATTTTGGGCTGATGAAATCAAAAAAATTATCGATACTGAAGTTAAAAATGATAGCTTTAAAGTTATCTTTTCTGCACATAGTGTACCTGAGATTGCTTTAAAATATAACGACCCTTATGTTGACCAAATCTTCGATATGACCAAACTAATTGCAGAGAAAATAGGACTCGATAAAGATAACTATACAAACACATGGCAAAGTGAGAGTGATATCGGTATGCCATGGATTAAACCTGATGTTCTAGAATATTTAAGAGATCAAAAAAAGCATCCAAATCACTATATATTTGTACCTCTTAGTTTTATAAGCGAACATATTGAAGTTCTTTTTGATAACGATGTTGAATGCCGTGAACTTTGCGAAGAATTTGGTTTAGCATATCATAGACCACCAATGCCAAACTACGACTCTCGTTTAATAGAAGCTCTAGTTTCTGCAATTAATGATAATAAAGATAATCCTTTTATCTATCATAATCCAGAACAAACAACATTTAACGAGATGGATAAAGAAAAAGCAGAAATGCCTGATTTCGTTAAAAAAATGCTAGCCAATAAAAAAGATGGTGAAAAACCTGAAATGCCTGATTTCGTTAAAAAGATGCTAGCTAATAAAAAAGATGGTGAAAAACCTGAAATGCCTGACTTCGTTAAAAAGATGCTAGCCAATAAAGAAACAAGTCGTAAGGATAAAATTTTCAATTTCTTTAAAAGTATATTCAGCAAAAAATAATCTTTTATAAATTAATACTAAAATAAATATTGTTCTGCTACTATCAACTAGTAGCAGAATTTTTATTATACAAAAACTATAAATTGTGCGACTGTTATTTTAAAAAATGAAAATTAATAAGTATATTAATTTTTTATTAAATTTTATATGTTCAACTGTATATTTTCTAGTTTACATATAAAATAAGCGGTAATAATAGTTATCGTTCAACTTAATAAAAATAAATTTTATTATATAAATAGTTTATACTCAATAGTTTTTATGTTATAATAAAAGTGAAAATTAAAGGAGGCTTCTATTTATGAAAAAAAATAAAATTACTTTAGCTTTATCAAGCATACTACTTTCTGTATCTTTAGTTGGTTGTAGTAGCGGTGATGGTCTTAACCGTTCTGCAAAAGATGGTAAAGAAAATGAAGTAGAAAAAGCATCAATAAAACTTGTTAAAGCTACAAAAACTGGAGATTATAATTTAATAAGTGCAGACGAATTAAAAAAATCTATCGATAACAAAGAAGATATGATTTTAATCAATACTATGCCTTCTGATCGCTTCGAGAAAACTAAAATCAAAGGCGCAGTTAACGCTGGCTTACCAAAAGAAATGAAAGATTTGAAACCAGAGGAAAAAGAAGCATTCTTAAAAACTCTAGGTGCAGATAAGGATAAAAAAATCGTCATATATTGTGGATTTGTCGCTTGTGAAAGAAGCCACGTCGGAGCAGTATTAGCAAAAGAAGCTGGATATAAAAATGTCTATAGATTTCCGGGCGGAATTGCCGCATGGATAGACGCTGGAAATAGCATTGATAAATAACATTAACACTTGCATATGTGGATAATTATAAGGATTTACCTCAATTTTGCAATAACAATCACTGTTCGTGGGTAATTATGAGGATTTACCTGCAAATACATTAATTAAAACTCGTTATATTGTTGAACAACCCCTTATTATTTCAACAAATCAATCAACATTCCAAAATTTTTATCCAAATATAACAATTTCGCCCAATAAAGAGGCAGCTGATTTCAGCTACCTCTTTATTTTTTTCTATTAAACTTAAATATTTCTCTCTTAAATAAAGGCACATTATCAAAGTACTCTCCCTTATAGAAAGGATGGCACTTTAAAAGTCTTTTTACAGTTAAGTAAGTTCCTAGGAAAAAACCAAACCTTTTATAACTTTCCATTGCATAAGTCGAACATGTTGGTGAAAATCTACATGTAGGTCTTGTATAACGTGATATATACTTTCTATATAATTCTATTAAAAATATACAAATCTTCGCCATTAAAAGCACTCCTTTCTGCTTTATTGTAACAATTCACTAGCTTAATTTCAACTTATTACTCCATAAATACAATAATTATATTTGATAATGATTATCATTTATAATTTTTCACCTCGGAAAACATTGTCAAATCAACTTTTATATTAGATAATAATTCTCAATAACTATTATAAGTCTATAAACTTTACATAACGTACTCATGGTGCTATAATTTAAGCATAAATTACAAAATATAAAGGAGAGAATTTAAAATGACACGTACAACAGAATTAAACAAACTTGTAGCAAACTTAACAGTATTATACACAAAATTACACAGCTTCCACTGGTATGTAACTGGACGTAGCTTTTACACACTACACGAAGTATTTGAGAACTATTACAACTACACAACTGAATCTTTAGATGAAGTTGCTGAAAGATTATTAGCAATCGGAGGACGCCCAGTGTCTACACTTAAAGGCGCTTTAGAAATCGCAACAATTAAAGAAGCGACTGAAAAAGAAACAACTAAAGAAATGGTTGCAGCTGTATTCCACGATTTCGAACTATTAATCAACGACTTAACTCACCTTATGAGTGTAGCTGAAGAAGAAGGAGATCAAGGTACTTCTGATTTAGCATTAGGTCTAAAAACTCAATTAGAAAAAAATGTTTGGATGTTACGTGCTTACTTAGCAGACTAATAACATATCTAAAAGAAAGCTATCCGCCACTCAGATGTGATGGATAGCTTTTTTATACCTATCTATGAACTATGTCCTTTTCTATTTAAAATATTCAAGTTTATAGCATCTACATAATAGTTGCTCACCTGACCATCTTTATCACTTATTTCAACATTCCAAGTTGGTATTAATACTTGGTTTTCTGTTTGTGAAATGTAAGTATAATATCCTAATGTAGCACGAACTCTACAATTTTTTGGAATTAAATCTTCATGATATAACCTATTTATAGCTTGATTAGAGGCAACTAGAGTTTCATTTTTATCTTTTCTTATGTTAGAAACTTCTGTTAAAGTAAAATGTTTTATATCCCCATTATTCTCAACACTAAAGACAATCCTAGCATTTTTATTAGAAAATACTCTAAAACTGTCAATCTGTTGTTCATAAATAACCTCGTTTTTATTAGCATTGTAACTAGAGAATACATAGTTTGCACTCAACTTCAATTTTTCAAGTAAAAATGAATCTAATTCAGCTCTATAGCTACCTTTGTTAACATTAGTTATAGCATTTTCTGAACTAACCTTTAAAGTTGATGTTTTATCTACATTTTCAACCTCAAATTTCAATCCACTCTCTTCTCTTTTAAAATCTTTCAAGTCAGAAATAGTTACATTAACATAACCAAGATTATCACGTTTTGTTGCATTTTCTTCAACAGTTATATTATCATTTTTCATAGAACGCTCTATGATTTCTTTTTCCTGGACAATTTCGGTTTTATTTTTTTGAACTGTATAGACATAAAAAGTTAGTAAGACAGCATTTAAAGCAACAAATAGGTAAATAAATAATGTTTTCATCTTGCCCCAATTCATAGTCTCTCTCCCTTATCTATCATTTCTTTTAGTTTTTTAAAACTTACATATCTATCATTATACTTCACATACCATGCAGGAGTATAACTAAAACTGTTTCTGTCTTTGTTATAAGTTTTATCATATCCTAAAACTATATCACCTATTTCTTTCAAATTAACTCTCTCATAAAGGTAATTTATTACATACTCCGTTTTTTCTACAGAATACAATTCCACTTCTTTCGATGAAAGATAAGTCTTAGTTAATTTCTTCGGAGAAGTTAACTTATATATTCCACTACTATTATCTTCTGAAATAATATCAGCATGACCATCTTTACTAAAAGCTATAGAATCTTTATATGCTTCTTGAAAAATACTAATTCCTTCTAAAGCGGTTGTCAGCTGATAATTAGTGTCTCCAACATAACCTAACTCTAAAAAGCTAATAGTATTATTTATAGCGATAGTAGCACCTACCTCACGACCGCCTTCATTAGATGGATTTGTATATACTAATCTGTTATTCATAACTCTTAATATTCCATATCCATCAGTTACTTCATCTTCATTACTAATTCTAAGATTATCTTTTTTCTCAAAAATATCTTTCGCCAATCTATTTAAATTAACATCTTCAGCACTATATTCATCAATAACATTATCCTCATCACCCTCTTTTAAATATATGAATTTATTATTCAAACTATACTTAGCATAATTTTGCTTTTCCTCATTGAATTTACTATTTATTTTTTCATATATATCTTGTTTTAAAGTAATTTGAAGATAGTTTTTATCATCTTTTTTATATAGATAAATCATATTAGGTCTATTTTTTAATAAAACTATAGTATCAAACTCTAAACTAACATTTGAATTATCTTCAGAAAAGAGTAATGGTTTAAGTAGTGCTGAGTCTAAGGTAACTTGATAATTTATCAATATTTTTTCAATATTGTTTGACGTAATTTCTTCTATATTACGATTTCTAACCCTAGATTCTGTACTCTCACTATCCGAAAGTAGCAATAGTAACTCTTTAAGTACTTTTTTATTTTTTACAGCTTCTACACTCGCCACTTTTGTTATTGTATTTTGAATTATAGGTTCTTCTCTTGTTCCTTCTTGATTCTTCACTACACTATCGGGTATAAGGAAGTTTAAAAGGTTATTTTTATTTGAATCAACTGATTTTTGAGCAGATCTTTTTGTGAAAATTTCATAATCTGGTTGATAAGTAATAATAAGATAAGATAAAGTTAAACTTAGTAAAACAAGTATACCTAAAATTACTGATTTTACAGTTTCCTTTTTTCTACTTCTCATACTACGCACCTCTATAACCATTCATCATCTATTTGTTCACAAGGTAGTGTTACAAATATTATACTTCCGTAACCTTCTCTACTTTGTGCCCAAATACGACCTTTATGAGCTTCTACAATAGTCTTAGCTAAAGCTAATCCTAAACCTGTTCCACCCATACTTCTTTGTCTACTCTTATCAACTCTATAAAACCTATTAAAGATTTTATCAATATGCACTAAAGGTATTCCTACCCCTTCATCTTTTATAGATATACTCACCCTATTATGATGATAATTTTGTCTAACTCTTATTGTAATATTCTTACCATTTGGAGAATATTTTATCGCATTATTAACGATATTATCGAACACTTGCGTAAGTTTGTCCTGGTCCCCTTCAACAAATATTGGTGTTTTAGAAATATGTTTTATGAAGTTCTTCTCTGGATGTGTCAACGCAAACCTATCAGTAATTTGCTCAAGCATTTTATTTATGTCAATAAATTCTTTTTCATAATGCTCTTCTTTGATATCCATTTTCCCAAGTTGCATTAGTTCGTTTACCATTCTTATCATACGTGTAGTTTCTTTATGAATAGTATCTATAAACTGAGGAGCAAGCTCCTTGTCTTCCAACACACCTTCTTCTAACGCTTCAATATAACTATTCATAGTCGTTAGAGGTGTACGAAGTTCATGAGATACAGTCGATACAAACTCGCGGCGCTCTTTTTCTTGACGTTCCTGATCTGTTACGTCATAAAGTACTATAATATACCCTTCTAATTCCGTAGACATCTGTGTTAAATCTTCTGTATCTTCTTTTTCAATCTTAGAAATTTCCGCTCGTAAAAGCAATTCATCATCAGTTTTTGAAGTACTAACAAGAAGACTATCTTCGGCTTCTAGTATCTCCTCTATACTTTCATATTCCGTGATATTAAGAATTTTCAGAACATCTTTTCCTATAAAGATTTCATCATCACGTCCACCTAGCATATCTTCTGCACTAGTATTTATCAGAATTATCCTTCCGTTATTATCAGTTGTAATAATCCCGTCCATCATACTTTCGATAATAGTCGCTAGTTTCCTACGCTCTATCTCAGTTACAGCCTGTTCTTCTTCAATTCTCTTAGAAATCCGATTAAATACTTTAGCAAGATCACCAATTTCATCATCTGTATCTATACCAACTACCGTTCCATAATTCCCTAACGCCATCTTCTTAACCTGAGAACTCATTTTTTCAATGGAACTTGTTACAGTTTTTGAAGCAACAAATCCTATAACAGTAGTAATTAATATCGATAATATAGCTCCTACTATAAAGATTCTCGAAATACTATTTACCTCTTGATACACACTCTCTATATCTGCCATAAGGGAGATTACGCCCACAACCTCATTATCCTTTTTTACAGGACTCACATAGATCCAAACACGCTTGTTGCTATCAGCATTATTTTGAATCTGTTTCGTACTTTCTCCTGTTTTTATAACTTGGCTTACAAGTGGATCAAACGATCTCTTAGCAAGATACTCATCATTTCCATTTTTTGAAGAACTAGCCAAAATTTTCGAATCATTATCTATAACATTAACTAACAATAGTTTTTGAATATTAAATTCACTGACTAGTTTTGCAATTCCACTTTTTGAATCACGACTACTATTAGCAGTATCATTTTGATCAGCATTATTCTCTAAAACCTTCGAGTCTTCTACATTCTTTGCGTTAATTTTATCGATTTCTTCTCGAACATGGTAATTAAGGATTTTTTCTTGCTCTATAATATTCTGTTCAAATGTATTTATATTACTATTTCTTAATTGTGTTGTAAAGAACAATCCGATAAGTTGCAATGATATTATGTTAACTAATACATATACTATTACGAACTTAGTTCGGATTGATGAAAAGAATCTTTTCTTAAATTTCTTACCGAAAAAACTCATTACTCTTCACCTATAAAGTAACCTACACCACGACGTGTCATTATATACTCAGGTTGTGATGAATCATCTTCTACTTTTTCACGTAATCTTCTCACAGTCACGTCAACTGTTCTAACATCTCCGAAGTAGTCATAACCCCATACTGTTTGCAGTAAATTCTCACGTGTTAAAACTTGTCCACGATGTTGAGCAAGGTAATAGAATAAGTCAAATTCTCTACGTGTTAAATCTATTTCTTCTCCATTTTTCTTAATAACATAAGCTTCTGGATAAATAACAATATCTTTAATCACAAGATCACTACCATTTTTCTCTTCTACAATCTCTTCTTGTTGCTTAGTCACGCGACGAAGATTTACTTTAACCCTCGCCATAAGCTCACGTGTTGAGAATGGTTTAGTTACATAATCATCGGCTCCAAATTCTAATCCTAGAACCTTATCTATTTCACTATTTTTTGCTGTTAGCATAATAATTGGAATATTCTTTTTAGCACGTACTTCCCTACATACTTCCATTCCATCTTTTTTTGGCAACATCAAATCTAATAGAATCAAATCAGGGTTTTCGCTAAAAGCAAGCTCTACTGCTTTCTCTCCATCATTAGCGACTATTACATCATAGCCTTCTTTTTTTAAATTAAAATCTAGTATATTAGCAATCGGTTCTTCATCATCGACTACTAGTATTTTATATTCTGCCATCATCTTCCTCCTTAGATCTATACTAAGTATTATTATATATTCTTACTAATTTGCAAGAATGCATATAGCTATCTACATTATATCATTTTTCTTTAATAAGTTACAACTTTAAGCAAGCGATTAACACTCTATCACTTACGAGAAAACACAAAGTTTTTATAACAACCTATAAAACATATGCACCTGCCACTATACACATATAAAAAACTCCTCATCTGACAAAAACGTCAGACAAGGAATCTATTATTATTTTTCTTTATCTTTCTCAATATTTTTTAATATAGCTTTTATGAAAAATTCGAAGTTAACATTGTATGGATTCTTATTCAAATTAGAGATTACAGTATCACTAGTAAGGAGCACATTCAATTGTTTTTCTAACTCTACTATACGTTCCTCAGAAAAATTACTTAATATTCCTACCTCTGCCAAACCAAAATCTTTATATTCTGAAGATAAATACCCGTCTTGATTTTCTTCTCCTTTGAAAGAACTTCCGAATGACTTATTATATATATCTAAAAAACTCTTAATGCCATGCATCCCTGCTTCTTTAACTATAATTTCATCACCCACATAATATCCAATAGAAAGTAACTCAGATATACGAGTAAATATATCATACTCAGAAACTACTCTTTTTACACATCCTGTAAATGTAGCCTTTTTTATCGCAGTTTTCTTTACATTCCTAAGATACTTTTTCATGCGAGTAACATATAGTTCTCCATCAGTCTTTTTGTCCATAAAAATATCTATTCCACCTATCAAATATATCGGTGCTGCATTAAAAACTACACTTTCTTTTACATCATACTCAATCGCAACTCGTTGCGCAATACTTCCACCTAAAGAATGACCTGTTAAAATAATATTATCCCCATATTTTTTCTTCATACGTGTATAAAATCTATAACACGAAGTTAGATGCTCTCCTTGACCCAAACATATACCAACTACATCAGCGTACATATCTTTTTGTCTATCAAAATAAAAATTTGTTCCTGTGTAAGCTAAAATATAATTTTCTTCAACAGTATTTTCAAATAATGTACCACTACTTCCTGTTTTTTCATCATAAAAACTAGCTACATACTCTAACTCTCCTGGAAAACTACCTACCGTTTTTTGAAGATTAACATATTCTTGTATCATCCTCTTAGGAACCTTGATTTTGTCCATTGCTTCTATATGATACACAATAAACGACGCATAACTTGATACTTCAAACAATCTATCCATTACTACTCTCCCTCACTATCTATTCTTATTTAGTATTTTATCATAAACAATATATTTTTTCTTATTTTTATGGTGCAAATATTATTCTATAAGGTTATATTTTCAATTTTTTTAAATTTTTTGAAGAATCAAATCATAATTGATTGTGATTTTCAATTAGCTATTTAAAACGTTTAATTTTTTTGATATAATATTTATATAAATTGTACTTAAAATATCACAAACTATAAAATCACTACAGTTTGTGAATAATCTAAACTCTATTAGGAGGCTGAATTATGAAAATTTTACTTGCTTATTCTAGCAAAACAAAAAATACAAAAAAAGTAGCTGAATCTATTTATGAGCAAATAAAAGACCAAGCCGAGGTAGATTTACTCGACATAAAAAAACAACGAAAAAAAATAGAGAAAGAATATGATTTCTATATTCTAGGTGCATGGACAGATAAAACTAACGCAAATAAAAATATGCAGCGTTTTGTTGATCAACAGGAAATACATGGAAAAGACGTAGCACTATTTTTAACTTGTGGTGTCCCACGTGAACATTATCATGCTGATGATTCAATAAACAACTATATTGCATTCATGGAAGAAAGAAACAACAAAATTCATGAAACATTCGTCTGCCAAGGTAAAGTTGATCCTAAGGTTATGATAGTTTTCAAAATTCTTGCTTGGCATGACCCAAACTTTATTCATAAAGTTACACCGGATCTTGTTGATATGGTTAAAGAATCTAAAAAACATCCGAACTTAAAAGATTTAGAAGACGCACAAATTTGTTTTAAAAACTTATTAGAACATAAAATAACTCATGCAACTGTATAAACATTAACATAAAACAAAAGGTAGTTATCCTCTACAAATGGGATATCTACCTTTTTTTCTGCATATCTTTCATAAATAATTATTTTTACTATAAAATAAAAAATTAAAAACCATCTCTTTAAATAGTAAACTATTTTTTTCGTTAATTAGGATTTTTTACAGTATATATTAACTAAATTATTTTAATTAATATATATATCTTTATAAGGTTACATAATATTCTTATTATCTCAGAAAAACTTAACAGTATAGTGATTTATTAAATATAAAATTCACTTAACAGTTATAATCCCTATCCCCATTATATATAATATAACCCAATATTAAATATTATAATTTCACTATTACTAAAAAATATTTTGACTTTTAGCATGTAAGGTTGTAAAATATCTTAAGTGATATGAAAGCATATCATAAAATTCAATATAATGGAATTTCGCCGACGAAATTTCTTAGGAGGAATTATGATAAAAAAAGAATTTAGTAGCCTTTTAAAGAGTAAAGGGTTAAAAGCTACCATGGCTACCGTTCTTCTAGTTCCTGTTTTATATTCAGGAACCTTCCTAAAATCCGTTTGGAATCCATATGACAACACCGGAAATATGAAAGTCGGAGTTGTTAATCTAGACCAAAAAGTAGATTTTAATGGAAAAACTCTAGAAGTCGGGAATTCAATGGTCGATAAATTAAAAGAAAATAAAAAAGTAAATTGGCAATTTGTCGATAAAGATACAGCCGATAAAGAACTACGCGAAGGAGACTACTATATGGTAGTTACAATTCCACAGAACTTTTCTAAAAATGCTACATCTTTATCAAACGATAATCCAGAAAAAATGAACATCGACTTTACTACCAATTTTACGAAAAGTAAAAATGGTGAGAAAATCATGGAAACTGTAGCAAGTAACCTAACAAATACAGTTAAGGATCAAGTTGTAAAAACTTATACAGCTACTTTATACGGTAAGTTTTCTGAGATTGGCGAATCTCTTCACAAAGCAGCTGATGCTTCAAACCAACTGAACAACGGACTTGGTCGACTTAGTGATGGCGGGCAAAAACTAGGAAGTGGTATCAACCAACTCGCTGATGGTTCTGGTCGACTTTCTAATGGACTTGGTCGACTTAGTGATGGGGGACAAAGACTTAGCAGCGGCATTAATCAACTTGCTGACGGATCTGGTCGACTTTCTAATGGACTTAGTCGTCTTAGCGATGGTGGGCAAAGACTTAGTAGCGGTATTTATCAACTATCTGAAGGATCATGGCGTCTGACTGCTGGACTTTATCGTCTTAGCGATGGTGGAATAAAACTCGGTAACGGAATTAATGAACTTGCTGATGGTTCTAAACGTCTGTCTGACGGACTAACTCGTCTTAATGATGGCGGTGTTAAACTTGGTAATGGAATCAATGAACTTTCTAATGGTTCTAAACGTCTAACTGATGGACTTTCTCGCCTTAGCGATGGGGGGTCTAAACTTGGTAATGGAATCAATGAACTTTCTAATGGGTCTAAACGTCTAACCGATGGACTAACTCGTCTGAGTGACGGTGGACAAAGACTTAACAACGGAGTTAACGAACTTGCTGATGGGTCTAAACGTCTAACCGATGGACTAACTCGTCTGAGTGACGGTGGGCAAAAACTTAACAATGGAGTTAACGAACTTGCTGACGGCTCTAAACGTCTAAGCGCTGGACTTTCTCGCCTTAGTGAAGGTGGGCAAAAACTTAACAATGGAGTTAACGAACTTGCTGGCGGCTCTAAGCGTCTAACTGACGGACTAACTCGTCTGAGTGACGGTAGCGCTAAACTTAATGACGGAGTATCTCAATTACAAAGTGGTGCTGGAAGATTATCAGAAGGTCTAAGTTCATTAAACGATAAAAAAGACGCATTAATTTCTGGTGTAAATGAACTAACTGAAGGTTCTAATAAACTTACTATCGGTTTCGATACATTCAAAGCTAAAAGTATTATGCTTACTTCTGGCTTCAATTCTCTATATAACGGAAGCAAAGAATTCCAAGCTGGACTTTTAAAATATACTAACGGTGTTCTTACACTTAATGAAAAATTACTAGCTAAAAAAGATGATTTAGAAAAACTTAATGCCGGAAGTACTACATTAAACAACGGAATCGATAGATTATCAGATGGTATTTCACAAATCAACTCTGGACTTGCAGCTAAAAAAGATGATCTTAATAGACTTACTGCAGGTGGGGCTGCATTAGGTGATGGGGTAGCTAAACTTTCTGAAAGTACTCCAAAACTTGTAGATGGAGCTGATAAGCTAAACATAGGATTAAACGCATTAGACGCTAACTTACCTAGTGACAGTGATTTGGCCGCTAAGAAATCTAATCTAAATTCAACATTAGATAAACTAAAAGGATTAAAACTTACTTATAGAACACACTTCAATCCTCTTAACAGTGCTTTTTCAGAATTAGGTTCTCAACTGGAATCTATAAAAGCTCTTGTAGATCGTATAGAAACACAATCTACTACGACTACTACAACTACAGCAGCACCTGCTCCAGCTCCTGCAGCTACTAATTTCGCAAACTTGGAGCAAACATTATCATCAATGCAATTAACACCTGAGCAAAAAGCAAGTATCCTTGCTGCTGCTCGTAATGATGTTGCTGCTACACCAGCACCTGCTGCTCAACCAACTACTACTGTTCAAAATAGCAGCAGTAACAACAATAGCCAGATTAAAGCTGAACTTTCTTCAGCAGTCTCTAGCGCAAACTCAAAATATTCAAGTATGAAATATCGCGTAGGAAGATTAAATTACATCCAAACTCAACTTGATAAATTCGATGTAAATACACTTTCTTCTCAACTTGAAGGAACAATTAGTGGTTTTTCTAGCATTAAAGATGCTGTCGGTAAACTTTCTGCTGGTAGTGGTCAATTAAAAGCTGGTTTAACTATAATGAACGAAAAAACACCTACCCTTATAGCAGGATTCAATCAATATAAAGGTGGAGTAGATGCTACTGTATCTTCTCTAACAACAGGGGACTTAGCAAACGGACTTAACCAACTTGCTAGTGCAACTCCAAAACTTAAAGATGGAGTAACAAACTACACTAACGGTGTAAGTGCCCTTACTACATCAATGACTACAGGTGAACTAGCACAAGGTGTTGGAACACTTGCAGCTAAAGGATCAGAACTACAAGCTGGATTCGATAAGTTAGGTGGTGGTATCAGCATAATGCACGAGAAACTTCCTGAGTTAGCTGGTGGTATTGACGCTTTAGTTAATGGAAATGCAAAAATTAATGCAGGGCTTAACAAACTTCAAGCTAAACTTCCGGAATTAAGCATCGGTATTAAAGAACTTGATAACGGTGGTAAAAAATTATATCAAGGACTAACAGATATGAAAGCTAAAGCTCCGGAATTAATTAACGGACTTAACAGCGCGAAAGTTGGGTCTGAGAAACTTTCTAACGGACTAGCTGCTATGCAAGCTAAAGCTCCAGAATTAATCAATGGCGTTAACGCTGCAAAAGTTGGTTCTGAAAAACTTTCTAATGGACTAGCTGCTATGCAAGCTAAAGCTCCGGAATTAATCAACGGAGTGAACGCCGCGAAAGAAGGGTCGCAAAAACTTTCTAATGGTTTAGCTGCTATGCAAGCTAAAGCTCCGGAATTAATTAACGGGGTTAACGCTGCGAAACTTGGATCTGAGAAACTTTCTAACGGTTTAGCTGCTATGCAAGCTAAAGCTCCGGAATTAATTAATGGAGTTAATACTGCTAAAGAAGGTTCTGAAAAACTTTCTAATGGTTTAGCTGCTATGCAAGCTAAAGCTCCGGAACTGCTTAACGGACTTAGCAGCGCTAAAGTCGGTTCTGAAAAACTTTCTGGCGCTCTTACAATAATGCAAGCTAAAGCTCCGGAATTAATAGGTGGAGTTAACACTGCTAAAGAAGGTTCTGAAAAACTTTCTAACGGACTAGCTGCTATGCAAGCTAAAGCTCCGGAATTAATTAATGGAGTTAATAACGCCAAAGATGGAGCTAACAAACTTCACGGCGGACTTACTTCTATGCAGGCTAAAGCTCCTGAACTACTTAACGGACTTAACACTGCTAAAGCGGGATCTGATAAACTTTACAGTGCTCTTACAATAATGCAAGCTAAAGCTCCTGAGTTAATTGCAGGATTAGATAAAGCTAAAGACGGATCTGGTTTATTAGCAGATAAACTTTTTAGTGGAGCTGATAGAATTACTTCAGCTAAAACTGGAGATAAAAACGTAGACATGATGTCTAACCCAATCAAAACTAATATTAGCGACATCTCAGAAGAAACTAGCTACGGTAACGCAATGGCACCATTCTTCTTAGTATTCGGACTACTAATCGCAGCTGCGGCATTTAACATCCTATTCCCAGCTCGTAAAGCAGAATACGGAGAGTCAACAAACAGTCTATTCACTTCAAGACTTGCATCAATGTCTATATTTGCAGTATTAGCTACACTTATCGAAGTTGTAGTGATGAAATTATTATTCGACTTTAGAATACAAAACTTCGGAATGTACTTCTTCGGATTAATACTTTCAGGTATCGTGTTTATGATAATAACACACTTCTTATCATACACGTTCGGAAAAATTGGTAATGCTATTAGTATCGGATTTGTAGCTTTACAATTCGTTCTTACTACACCACTATTCCCTAAAGAAATGTTACCTTCTCTATACAGTGGATTAATTCCTTTCACACCTGTTTACTACGGTGACATTGCAGTTCGCCACGCTGTTCTTGGTGGTTTAACTGATGGAATTTACAACAATTCTATATTAATCTTAGTTGTTTTAGGAATAATATTCTTAACTCTTACTTACATCTCTTACAACAAGAATAATAAAACTGTTGTGAATTTAGCGAAATAACAAAAAATTCTAAGTAACATCGATATTTGTTACTTAGAATTTTTTTATTTATAGAATCTCTTTATTAGATAAGCAAATTTCATGCCCTCACCTGTCTGAGATTAATTCTATTATTTATAAATTGATTGTCTAAAATCATCTGTAGAGCGTAGGTACGCATTATATATTTTTTGTTTTAATAAGTGTACCCAACTTGGTGATACATAACTTGTTGCACGATCAATGTTAGTAATATCTTTCGCTACTGCCGCATCAATTAATTGTTGCATTTGAGCCGCGCTTGTGATAGTTACTTCTTTTGTACTCTTAGCATCACCTAATTCATATTGAATTGTTATTGGTTTTAATCTGTCTTGTTTAGCTATACGCTCATTAAACATCGCTTTTTTGAAATCAGCCCACGATTTATATTTGTTATTAAATACCTTACTTAATACTAAATCATCAGTTACTAATCCGACATCTTTTCTTAACCAATCTGAGTACGCTACACTACCTTTTTGTTTAGCTTCTTCTGCATATTTATTCGATACATATGGAATAAATCCATTTTGATATCCTTTTTCAGCTAGAAGCTCATAAGCAGTTTTTCTAAACATAATATCTCCAGGAGCACCTTTTGAGTTACTTAACCCTGCGTAGATAGGAGAGAACATACTTACTACATGATATCCATTTCTTACGTATTGGCTGTTATCTCTATACGCACGACGATTAATAATATTATTATCTATTAATGATTCTAAAGAAGTTAACTTCGCTACTTCCTCATTCGTCAACGGACGAACAGAATTTCCTGCATGAGTATCTTTTTTATACTTACTATCTTTTACATAGAAGTTTTCTATTTTTCTATACCATTTTTTCTTAACATCATTTGATTTAGATACCACAGCTTTAGCTTCCATCGCATCTAATGTGTACAGAACATCATACATTCCATGAACATATTGTTGAAGATCTGCTGCAGATTTATATCGTTCTGTCGGATTATATGCATGTAACCTTGTAAGAGAATCTTTATCCCCTTTGTATAGCGTATTTAACACTATAGCATCTTTTTCTAAGCTGTCTGCAGATTGTAATAATCCTAGCGCGTATAATTCAGCTCCTAAACCTTCTCTACGACCATTGCCTTCGAAGTAAATATGCCCATCTGAGTTATGAGTCATCTCATGAGTGTAAACTGATGTTCCATATTTATCTAATAATCTATCACTTACGTAATGTACTTCGTAACCGGTAGCATAAGCTCCTGCTGCTGGACTATTTCCATACCATTTCCCTGCTGGTCCAAAGAAATTATAAATAGAATCTATATTCTTATCTGTAGCTGTCGCCCAATAACTTCTTCCTTGCGTATCTTTCACCGCAAATCCATCAACAACTGGAATTGAACGGAATAATCTTTCTTTATATTCAGAAGATAACAAGTTATACCAGATATCATAATGATCTCTTTCCCATTTAGCAGCTTGATCAACTTTTCCATGAACATACTGACGTAATGCATCTCCAGAAAGCACAGTACCATCTACAGTATCTCTATAGCGTTCATAACCACCAAATGATAATGTAGACATATTCGAAATAGCATACACACTTTCTTCCGGTAGTGTTAATAGTGGTAATAACATTCCTCGATACTTCCATGTAGGAGATGATATTCTATCATATACACCTAATGAATATTTACTGTCCGCTGCCGCTTCTTCTTGTTTTTTACGAACTTCTGGAATATCTGATTTAGTCTCTACTATATAAGCTTTAGTATTATCTTTAAACCACTGATTATTTGTTTTATTCGGTAAGAATAGTTTACGATACGCTTCTACAAAATCAAATACTGTATCTTCTCCTTTTAGTGGAGCAAGTAGACTACCGTATAATCCTACGTTGTTACCTCCGCGTAAGTTTTCTATCTCACTATTTCCGATTGCAATAATAGTATCTAAAGTCGAAGCTTCATTATTTCCATTAAAATCAAATTTATACATAGTTAAGTCTTTTGTATTCATATTATCATAATTAATATTATACCAACGACTCATATAAGTAAGACCTAACAAGAATGCTTCCTTATTTTTTCTGATTTTTTCACTAATATACTCAACTACACCTTCACCTACAGTATTAATAGATTTATCCATCACAAGAACTTTTCTTAAATGTTCTCCAATGTTATCCTTAACTTTTTCGAACTCTTTATCTAGGTATAGATTATCTATAGCTTCATTATCTGTAACTCCTAGAACTTTTTTCATAGATTCTGAATTATAAACTACACCACGTAAGTCCCCTAACACCTTATTAGCTATCTTAGTGTAATCCGAAACAAATGTTTCCGGAGTGAAGATATATTCTTTTCCTGTAACATTGTATTCTAATACTTGGTTATTTTCAAAAGTTCCTTTGAAAGTAACATCCAAATAAGCAACAGTATTATCTTTATAATGAAGCATCAATCTATTAATAGTATTTTTATTATTATAAATATCTGTTACAATATTATTGCCATTCATAGGTACAACATCAAGTAATTCAGTAGTATATAACTTATCTGTTTTATCAACCTTGTTACCATAGTTAACAACTAATTCCTTATTGTAGAACGGCATTAATTTTTCAATATTGTTATAAGCTACCTTTCTATCTTTTTGAGCTCGACTTAACTTCGTATAATCTACAGTTCGAACATTAGTTTTTAAAAATTCTCCTGTATCTTCAAGAGTTGCAGTTATTCCGTAAGTAGCAATTCTCTTATCAGCTTGCTCTTTAGTTAATTTAGTGGCATACTTATCATCTTTTTTATTATTCATAGCTGTTACAGCATTTACTATATCAGCACCGTCATATTGATCTCCAGTAATAGCATAGCCATAACCGACATTCATGTTACTAACTACATTGTTAATACGACCGTCTTTCCAAGTAGAACCAACGATTCCTCCGATTCTTGAATAATTATGACCGTTTATTATTTTACCAGATGTAACAGAGTTATTTATTAAAGCTCCGCCATCTACTTTACCTGCAATACCACCTGTATTTTGACTAGCATTACGTGCTGCTGTAGAAATCTGAGCATCCACTTTCGCTCTATCAATTACAGATTCAGAACCTGATAAGTTACCTACGATTCCACCAGCATAACTTGCTGTAGTATTAGCATGATTCGCTACAATAGTCCCTGTGAACGAAGTGTTCTCTATCACTGTATTAGCAGCACTTACCACTAATCCTGCCACAGATTTTCTACCTGCAATCTTCCCTTCAACTGAAACATTACTAATAGTAGCTTTATTCGCCGTTTTCGCTAAAGCTGCAGCATTTTCTCTACTATCTACATCAACATTCTTAAGATCTAAGTCCTTAATCGTTGCACCTCTTAACGTTTCAAATAACGGCTTCTTAAGATCATAAATCGCATAAGATTTTGTTCCGTCAGAACCGATTAATTTCCCTGTGAATGTTCCTGTTAAATAACTTGTTCCATTATTCAGAAGCCCGACTTCATCAGCTGTCATGTCAGCGCCAAGTTTGAAGACACCAGACATATTCCCTTGCATTGCAGCTACAAGACTCTTGAACGATGTATAAACCCCTTTTTGCTCAGCTTTCGTTTTAGCTACACTGAATGAATAATGATCTTTATATCCTTCTACCCCTTCTTCAACCAGTTGGTTTATCGCAGCAGTAACCTTATAGTTTCCATCTGCACTTTCTGTAATAGATTGCACAGGTAGGTACATTTCTTTAAATCTATCAGATTTAACTTTTGCAAAATAATTCGTTGTATCTTTTGGCACTTCACTTAAACTTAGATATCTACGGTAACGACCATTTTCTTTACCATATAATTCTACAGAATCGATATCTTTGATTTCTAACTTCTTATAATCTAAATGGAAGTTCTTAGTTGAAGTTTCCGTACTGTATTCGTTAAAATCTCCTAAGTTATAAGTTAACTTAGTTTTTAATGTATACAGAGTATAATAATCTAAACCTTTAATCACTTGTTCTTTTTCAGTGTTTTCGATATCAATTTCTTTTACTAGTTTATCACCATCGAAAATCTGAGCTTTCGCAGAAACATAAGCCCAAGTAGGATCTGTTAAGTTATAACTTACTGTTATTGACTTCTTACTTTCATCTTTTGTTAAATTAGCTATTTCTACTGTAGGTTTTCTCTTAACAAGTGTTCCCAATTTAACAATTTGTTTTACAGGATCTATCTGCGTACGTGATAACTCTTTAGTCGCCTCAACTTTTCCATTTACTAGGTAGTCCTCATGTTCAATTGTACGAAGTCCATCACGACCTTGTTGTTCGATTCTACGACGATTTTTCAGCAGCATAGGATCTAAGATTTCCTCTACTTCATAAGGTATAGTTTCTTTTGCTGTACGATGCTTAGTTACAACATCTAAGGCTGGTCGCTCCTCAACAGCTGGTTCTAGTTTTGCACTACCTGTAAACTTTGGAAGGTCTGATTGCACTAACGCTTCTCCTTCTCGTCCGGCTTCTTGTGTTCCTTTTGTTGTTAACACCTCTGTATATTCTGGAAGAGCTGATTGTACTAATGCTTCTCCTTCTCGTCCGGCTTCTTGCGTTCCTTTTGTCGCTACTGGTCCCATGTACTCTGGAAGAGCTGATTGTACTAACGCTTCTCCTTCATACCCTTCTTCTTGTGTTCCTTTTGTTTCTAACGGAAGAGTGTACTCTGGTACTTCATGCACCAAGTTTTTTACCTCTTCTCCTCCTGTTGTAGCTGCCGGACCTGTATATTCTGGAAGAGTTGGTTGTACTAACGCTTCTCCTTCATGGCCTTCCTCTTGTGTTCCTTTCGCTTCTAATGGAAGAGAATATTCTGGTACTTCATGTACTAAATCTTTTACCTCTTCTCCTCCTGAAGATGCTACTGGACCTGTATATTCTGGAAGTGCTGGTTGTACTAACGCTTCTCCTTCATGGCCCTCAACCTGTGTCCCTTTCGTCTCTATCGGAAGGGTATACTCTGGCACCTCATTTACCAATGCTTTTACTTCATCTCCTCCTGCTACAACTGGTTTCTCTACTTTAGCAGGTTGTGTTTGAACTGTTTTTTCTACATTTGTAGGTTGTATCGGTTGCACTGGAGTAGGTTTTACAGTCGGTTGTACTTGTTGTGTCGGTTGTACTGGCGTAGGTTTTACAGTAGGTTTCACAGGTTTAGTTTGAGATTGCTCTACTTTGACAGGTTGTGTTTGAGTCGGTTTATCGACAGACTTCACTGGTTGTGTTTTTTCAATTTGTTTTTTCGGATTAACTGTTTCTTTAGGCTCCTGACCTGTTTGAACTACTAATTGTGTCGATTGAGCTTTTTCATTCTCTCGCACATGCTTTTGTTGTTGTGTTTGTTGTTGTTTTGCACCTAGCGCTTGATTTTGATTATTCTCAACAGTATTCTTTTCTTGAACCTTATTTTCTATTTCTTCTTTCTCAGAAACTTCTATTTTTAGATCTTCACTTGTGAAATATCCCATGTATTTATAACCTGGAATATCAATAACCTGTTTTTCTAAATCTATATTACTTACTATATCTACTTGTTTATTAAATTGTATTAATGCTTTATTTTCTAAGGCAAACGTTTCATAAGGCATCACAACACCTTGACCCATCGCACCTATTAAGACTACACTCAATACCTTGTTTCTATGTTTTTTACTAATTAATAATACTGCAAGAACTGCTGTACCTATTCCCAGTCCTACAATCGGAAGGTTACTACTACCTGTATTAGGAAGGACTTCAGCTTTATCTGTATCCTTAACTATTTTCTTATATACTAGATAATAAGTATCCTCGTTTTTGTATTCTTTAGGAATACTCTCTTTTATTAATTTTTTCTCATTTTCATTTAATTCATTTTTTTCTACATATTTAAAATTAACATCAGCGGCAAATGTTACCTGCATAGGAGAATAGCTTCCGAACATTAACATTCCTACAACTATAGGCGCTACACCAAACGATAATTTTCTAATAGAATATTTTAGTATTTTATTATTTACATTAATATTTTTCCTCAATAAAATCATCCCCCATTTATTTTTTAAACAAAATTTTTTGGTTGTATACTTTACATATAATTATTATTTTATCAAAATAAATTGTTATATTCAAGATATCTATTATATGTAAATATATATATTTATATATTTATGTCTGAGCACCTTGTCAATCCTTCTTTTGTAGCGCTCGCACCTTTTATAACGATTTTTGCGGAAAATATATAAAAGTTTAAGAAATTATCTAATATCTATAAATATAGTTATTATTCTTAGATTACTAACATTCCTATATATTAAAAAGTACCTGAAATTAAGTTTATACACTTAAACTTCAGAGTACTTTATTCATATCTTAGATATTAAATTACTAAGTTTCCAGATTACTATTCTTCTTTTTCCTTACGACGTTTCGCTACCGCAAGTAATCCACCTAAAAGCGCCATCCCTAATCCTGCTAATCCAGTATTAATATCTGTTTCTCCTGTATTTGCTAGACGTTGACCTTTCTTAGCATTAAACTTAGGTAGATTGTTATTTGAATAATCTACTGCAGGTTGCTTATCTTCTTTAGTATAATTTCCTGCTTTATCCTCAACGATAACACCTGTTACTTTTTCAGTAACCACTAGGTTTTTAGCTGAAATTACTACCACTTGCCCATCAGGGTAAACAATTGTCGCTTCTCCTGTGTTTGAAATTGTAATTTTAGCATCTTTTAAATTTGGATTTGTAGTTATTAAAGCTTGTTTAACAGCTTCTTTTTCTGCCTCAGTAAGGTTTGAAGCATCTTTAACCTTAACTATTTCAGGTAAGTTTACGGTTACTTCTTTACGTTGTTCAAAGATATCTTTAGCTAGAATAGTAAATGTTCTACCATCTTTAAGAATTACAGTAGCATTTCCTTTTTCATCTACAACAAGTTCTACCGCTTCTCTTATAGCTCCTAACACCTTGAACTTAACTTTTTCTTTATCAGATTCGGTTAGATTGTTAATATCAGTAACTACCTCTTTATCAAAATCAATATTAATATTCTCACCATTGTTCTTTTCAGCTACATCGGCAGCATCTTTCACTAATACATCTGAAGAAATCGTCATAGACTTACCGTCTTTCATAGTTACAGTGGCATTTCCTTTTTCATCTACAACCACTATTGCTCCAGGATTAATTTCTTCGATAGCCGTTTTTATTTTAGATATTTCTTCTGGCGTTAAACTTCCTTTATTCGCTACTAACGTTCTTATTGCAGGTGTATTAACCTTACTATTCGCAGTAATATCAGTCAGTTTATCCGTTGGAATAACTAAATCTAGAACTGGAAGTACGAATACTAAACCTTCTCCATTAGTTACAATAACATTGCCTTTTTCATCGATAGCTACTGTTGCTCCAAGATTTACCGACTTAACTTTAGCTATGATTTCTTGTTTCTCTGCTTCTGTTAGTTTTGTTACATCCGCTACAGCCGTCTTAGTTACAGGTGTATTAACAACATTTCCTGCATTTTCTTTAGCAAGATCTGCTTCTGTTTTTGTTACTTGTGCAACTGAAATAACTTGTTTATGACCATTTGTAGTTATTACTATAACATTTCCTTTTGCATCTTGTGTTATTTCTTTCATATCTAGATTTACTGATTTAATAGCCGCTAATACTTTAGCTTTTTCTTCGTCCGTTAAGTTAGTCGGATCTGCTACGATTACTTTTTCAGCAGGAACTCTAACTTCTTCAACAGCTTTGATTTCTGATTTCTTAGCTTCTCCTATCTTGTTAATTTCATCAACACTTGAAGCTGCATCAATAGATTTCTTAGCTTGTGTTGCAATTTCATCAACTTCCGCCTTAAGAAATTCTTTCACTTTATCAGAAATGTCTGTTCTCGCATCAATAGCTGCTTTCTTAACTTTCGCTTCTGCATCTATCGCTTTTCTTGCGCTAGGTTTATCTTCTACAAATGGCACTGCTTCTTCAATTCCCACTTTAGAGTCATCTTGTAATTTTTTCACATCAGCATTTTCCCTAGCTGCATCAATAGCTTTCTTAGCTACTTCTGCTAATTGTTTGGCTAGGTTAGCTGCTGCTTTTTTCTCTTCATCAGTAGCATCTGGAGTATTTGCGATAGCTTTAAGTTGTTCTGCTAACTTATCTTCTATAGCCTTCTTAGCTACAGATTTTACTAACGCTTCTGGATTTACTGAAGTTACTTCTGTTGTTCCATTTGTCTTAGCTTGTCCTACTTCTGCGTTTGTTGTCGCTTTGTCGATTGCTTCTTTTGCTATATTGGCTTTAGCTTTAGCTTCTTCTTTCGCCGCAGTTTTCTCTTCATCTGTTAAATCTGTACGTGTATCAATCTCATCATTCTTAGCTTCAAGAGCTTTGTCGATTGCTTCCTTAGCTTCTGTTTTAGCTACTGATTCTGGATTTACTGAAGTTACTTCTATTATTCCATTTTTCTTGACTTGGTCGATTTCTGCATTTGTTGTCGCGATATCAATTCCTTCTTTTGCTGCGTCAGCCTTAGCTTTTGCTTCTGCTTTAGCTGCAGTTTTCTCTTCATCTGTTAAATCTGTACGAGCGTCAATTTCGTCATTCTTAGCTTTAAGTACTTCATCGATCGCTTGCTTCGCAGCTGTTTTAGCTACTGGTTGTGGATCTACTGCTTTTACCTCTGTTGTTCCATTAATCTCAGTTTGTTCTACTTCTTCATCTGTAGTCGCTCTATCGATTGCTTTCTTAGCTGCATCTGCTTTTTCCTTAGCTTCTTCTTTTGCTTTGACTTTTTCTTCATCTGTTAAGTCTCTACGAATATCGATTTCATCATTCTTAGCTTTAAGGGCATCGTCGATTGCTTTCTTAGCTCCTGGCTTCGCTACTGGTTACGGATCTACTGAAGTTACGTCTAATGATCCATTAGTTTTAGCTTGGTCTACTCCTGTATTTGTTGTCGCTTTGTCGATTTCTTCTTTTGCTGCATTAGCTTTTGCTTGCGCGTATGCTTTCGCTGCTGTTTTCTCTTCATCAGTCAAGTCTGTACGTGCATCTATTTCATCATTCTTAGCTTTCAGAGCTTCATCGATTGCTTTCTTAGCTTCCATTTTAGCTACTGGTTGTGGATCTACTGCTTTTACTTCTAACGTTCCGTTAGTTTTAGCTTGCTCGACTTCTGCATTTGTTGTTGCTTTATCGATTGCTTGTTTTACCGCATCTGCTTTTTCCTTAGCTTCTGCCTTAGCAACTATTTTCTCTTCGTCTGTTAAGTCTGTACGAGCATCGATTTCATCATTCTTAGCTTTTAATGCCTCATCTACCGCTTTCTTAGCTTCTGTTTTTGCTACTGCTTCTGGATTTACTGAAGTTACTTCTGACGTTCCGTAAGTCTTAGCTTGCTCGACTTCTGCATTTGTTACTGCTTTATCGATTGTCTCTTTCGCTCCATCTGCTATGGCTTTCGCGTTTGCTTTCGCTGCTGTTTTCTCTTCGTCTGTCAAATCTGTACGTGCATCTATCTCGTCGTTCTTAGCCTTCAGAGCTTCATCAACTGCTTTCTTAGCTTCTGTTTTCGCTACTGGTTGTGGATTTACTGAAGTTACTTCTGTTGTTCCGTTAGCCTTAGCTTGGTCTACCTCTGCATTTATTGTTGCTTTGTCGATTGCTTCTTTCGATGCATCTGCTTTTTTCTTAGCTTCTGCTTTAGCAGTCACTTTCTCCTTATCTGTTAAGTCTGTGCGAGCATTTATCTCGTCATTCTTAGCTTTTAGAGCTTTATCGATTGCTTCCTTAGCTTCTGTTTTCTTAACCGCTACTGGATTTACTGAATCTATCTTTGTTGTTCCTACAGTCTTAGCTTGTTCCACTTCTGCATTTGTTGTTGCATTATCAATTGCTTCTTTCGCTGCGTCAGCTTTCACTTTCGCGTCAGCTTTCGCTGCAGTTTTTTCTTCGTCTGTTAAATCTGTACGAGCGTCGATCGCATCGTTTTTAGCTTTTAACGCATCGTCAATTGCTTTCTTCGCTTCTGGTTTTGCCTCAGCTGTTGGATTTACCGAATCTACTTCTGTTGTTCCATTAGCTTTAGCTTGTTCCACTGCTGCGTTTGTTGTCGCATTGTCGATCGCTTCTTTCGCCGCGTCAGCTTTTGCTTTAGCTTCTTCTTTAGCCACAGTTTTCTCTTCATCTGTTAAGTCTGTACGAGCGTCAATCTCGTCATTCTTAGCTTTCAGTGCATCATCTATTGCTTTCTTAGCCGCTGGTTTCGCTTCTGCCGTTGGATTTACATTGTTTACTTCTGTTGTTCCTGTAGTCTTGGCTTGTTCCACTTTTGCGTTTGTTGTTGCGTTATCGATTGCTTCTTTCGCTGCATCTGCTGTTTTCTTAGCTTCCGCCTTAGCTGCTGTTTTCTCTTCATCTGTTAAGTCTGTGCGAGCATCGATCGCATCATTCTTAGGTTTCAGTGCATCATCTATTGCTTTCTTAGCTTCTGGTTTCTTAACCGCTAATGGATTTACTGAATCTACCTTTGTTGTTCCTGCAGTCTTAACCTGTTCCACTTCTGCGTTTGTTGTCGCATTGTCGATTGCTTCTTTCGCTGCATCGGCTTTTGCCTTAGCTTCTGCCTTAGCCGCAGTTTTCTCTTCATCTGTTAAGTCTCTACGCGCGTCAATCGCATCGCTCTTGGCTTTTAGGGCATCATCTATTGCTTGTTTAGCTTCTGGTTTCTTAACCGCTACTGGATTTACTGAATCTATCTTTATTGTTCCTACAGTCTTAGCTTGTTCCACTTCTGCATTTGTTGTTGCATTATCAATTGCTTCTTTCGCTGCATCAGCTTTTGCCTTAGCTTCTGCTTTTGCTGCAGTTTTCTCTTCAGTTGTTAGATCATCTCGAGCATCAATCTCTTCTATTTTTTTCTCTAGAGCTTTATCTATAGCTTTTTTCACCTCTGGTTTCTTAACAGGTTCTGGACTAAATGAATTAACATCACTTAAACCTAAAATGCTATTTTCATCAACCTTAATATCTGTATCAGCTCCATCGATTTCTTGCTTAGCTGCATCAGCTTTGGCTTTTGCTTCTTCCTTAGCCGCTAATTTTTCTTCTGCTGTTAAATCATTGTTTGCATCAATTTCTGCTTCTTTTACCTTAAGGGCTTCATCTACTGCTTTTTTTGCCTCTGATTTCTTAACTGCTACTGGATTCAATGAGTTTACATCTGCTACTCCAGTAGTTTTTGCATTCTCAACATCAACATTTGTTGTCGCTTTATCAATTGCTTGTTTTGCTGCGTCTGCTTTTATCTTAGCTTCTTCTTTAGCTGATAACTTCTCCTCAGATGTCAAATCATCTCGTGAATCAATTTCTGCTTCTTTCGCTTTAAGAGCATCTTCTATTGCTTTCTTAGCCGCTGGTTTTGCTACTGGTGTTGGGTTTACTGAATTTACACTTGTTGCTCCATCGTTTTTAGCTTGTTCTACACCTGCGTTTGTTGTCGCATTGTCAATTGTTTGTTTCGCTGCATCAGCCTTAGCTTGCGCTTCTTGCTTAGCTGCAGTTTTTTCTTCGTCTGTTAAGTCGTTGTTTGCTTCGATTACTTTGATCTTATCAGCTAACGCGTCTTCTACTGCTTTTTTAGCCGCTGGCTTAGCCACTGGCGTTGGGTTCACATTGTTCACTTCTGTTGTTCCTTTTGCCTTAGCTTGTTCCACCGCTGCGTTTGTTGTTGCATTGTCAATTGCTTGTTTCGCTGCATCAGCCTTAGCTTGCGCTTCTTGCTTAGCTGCAGTTTTTTCTTCGTCTGTTAAGTCGTTGTTTGCTTCGATTGCTTTGATCTTATCAGCTAACGCGTCTTCTACTGCTTTTTTAGCCGCTGGCTTAGCCACTGGCGTTGGGTTCACATTGTTCACTTCTGTTGTTCCTTTTGCCTTAGCTTGTTCCACCGCTGCGTTTGTTGTTGCATTGTCAATTGCTTGTTTCGCTGCATCAGCCTTAGCTTGCGCTTCTTGCTTAGCTGCAGTTTTTTCTTCGTCTGTTAAGTCGTTGTTTGCTTCGATTGCTTTGATCTTATCAGCTAACGCGTCTTCTACTGCTTTTTTAGCCGCTGGTTTCGCTACTGGCGTTGGATTTACTGAATCTACTGATGTTGCTCCATCGTTTTTAGCTTGAGTTACTGCATCATTTGTTGTCGCATTGTCGATCGCAGTCTTCGCTGCATCAGCTTTCGCCTTAGCATCTTCCTTAGCTTTCGCTTTTTCTTCAGCTGTTAAGTCGTTGTTCGCGTCGATTGCATCATTCTTAGCTTTTAGGGCATCGTCGATTGCTTTCTTAGCCGCTGGTTTCGCTACTGGCGTTGGATTTACTGAATCTACTGATGTTGCTCCATCGTTTTTAGCTTGAGTTACTGCATCATTTGTTGTCGCATTGTCGATCGCAGTCTTCGCTGCATCAGCTTTCGCCTTAGCATCTTCCTTAGCTTTCGCTTTTTCTTCAGCTGTTAAGTCGTTGTTCGCGTCGATTGCATCATTCTTAGCTTTTAGGGCATCGTCGATTGCTTTCTTAGCCGCTGGTTTCGCTACTGGCGTTGGATTTACTGAATCTACTGATGTCGCTCCATCGTTTTTAGCTTGAGTTACTGCATCGTTTGTTGTTGCGTTGTCGATCGCAGTCTTCGCTGCATCTGCTTTCGCTTTTGCATCTTCCTTAGCTTTTGCTTTTTCTTCAGCTGTTAAGTCGTTGTTCGCGTCGATCGCTGCTTCTTTTGCTTTAAGTGCATCATCTATTGCTTTCTTAGCCACTGGCTTTGCTTGCGCCGTTGGATTTACTGAATCTACTGATATCGCTCCATCGTTTTTAGCTTGAGTTACTGCATCATTTGTTGTCGCATTATCGATCGCAGTCTTCGCTG
This sequence comes from Streptococcus sp. UMB1385, assembly GCA_002871655.1. GTDB lineage: Bacteria > Bacillota > Bacilli > Staphylococcales > Gemellaceae > Gemella. Next base: position 156,916 of record PNGU01000003.1, read on the forward strand.
CATCAGCTTTCGCCTTAGCATCTTCCTTAGCTTTCGCTTTTTCTTCAGCTGTTAAGTTGTTGTTCGCGTCGATTGCATCATTCTTAGCTTTTAGGGCATCGTCGATTGCTTTCTTAGCCGCTGGCTTTGCTTGCGCCGTTGGATTTACATTGTTTACTTCTGTTGTTCCGTTTTCCTTAGCTTGTTCCACCGCTGCGTTTGTTGTTGCGTTATCGATTGCTGTTTTCGCTGCATCTGCTTTCGCTTTTGCATCTTCCTTAGCTTTTGCTTTCTCTTCAGCTGTTAAGTCATTGTTCGCATCAATCGCGTCATTCTTGGCTTTTAGTGCATCATCGATTGCTTTCTTAGCTGCTGGTTTTGCTTGCGCCGTTGGATTTACTGAATCTACTGATGTCGCTCCATCTGTCTTAGCTTGTGTTACGGCATCATTTGTTGTCGCATTGTCGATCGCTGTTTTCGCTGCATCAGCTTTTGCTTTCGCATCAGCTTTCGCTGCAGTTTTCTCTTCATCTGTTAAATCGTTGTTTGCATCTATAGCTGCTTCTTTTACTTTAAGGGCATCGTCGATTGCTTTCTTAGCCGCTGGCTTTGCTTCTGGTTGTAGATTTACATTGTTTACTTCTGTTGTTCCATTAGCCTTAGCTTGGTCTACTCCTGCGTTTGTTGTTGCATTATCGATTGCTTGTTTTGCTGCATCGGCTTTTACTTTCGCATCAGCTTTCGCTTTTGCTTTTTCTTCAGCTGTTAAGTCGTTGTTCGCGTCGATCGCGTCATTTTTAGCTTTTAGTGCATCATCTATTGCTTTCTTAGCCGCTGGCTTTGCTTGCGCCGTTGGATTTACTGAATCTACACTTGTTGCTCCATCTGTCTTAGCTTGAGTTACTGCATCATTTGTTGTCGCATTGTCGATCGCAGTCTTCGCTGCATCCGCTTTTGCTTTCGCATCAGCTTTCGCTGCAGTTTTCTCTTCGTCTGTTAAATCGTTGTTGGCATCAATCGCATCGTTCTTAGCTTTTAGTGCGTCATCTATTGCTTTTTTAGCTGTTGGTTTCGCTACTGGCGTTGGGTTTACTGAAGCTACACTTGTTGCTCCATCTGTCTTAGCTTGAGTTACCACATCATTTGTTGTCGCATTGTCAATTGCTGTTTTCGCTGCATCTGCTTTTGCTTTTGCGTCTTCCTTAGCTTTTGCTTTCTCTTCAGCTGTTAAATCGTTGTTCGCGTCGATCGCGTCATTCTTAGCTTTTAGGGCATCGTCGATTGCTTTCTTAGCTGCTGGTTTAGCTTGCGGCGTTGGATTTACTGAAGCTACTGATGTTGCTCCATCTGTCTTAGCTTGAGTTACCGCATCATTTGTTGTCGCATTGTCGATCGCAGTCTTCGCTGCATCTGCTTTCGCTTTTGCATCTTCCTTAGCTTTTGCTTTTTCTTCAGCTGTTAGGTCATTATTTGCATCGATCGCTGCTTCTTTTGCTTTAAGGGCATCGTCTATCGCTTTTTTAGCTGCTGGCTTAGCTTGTGCTGTCGGATTTACTGAGTCTACTGACGTTGCTCCATCTGTCTTAGCTTGAGTTACTGCATCATTTGTCGTCGCGTTGTCGATTGCTTTTTTCGCTGCATCAGCTTTCGCTTTTGCATCTTCCTTAGCTTTTGCTTTTTCTTCAGCTGTTAAGTCGTTATTCGCGTCGATTGCATCATTCTTAGCTTTTAGGGCATCGTCGATTGCTTTCTTAGCTGCTGGCTTGGCTTGCGCCGTTGGATTTACTGAATCTACACTTGTTGCTCCATCGGCTTTAGCTTGTTCTACCCCTGCGTTTGTTGTCGCATTGTCGATCGCTTGTTTTGCTGCATCGGCTTTTACTTTCGCATCAGCTTTCGCTGCAGTTTTCTCTTCGTCTGTTAAATCGTTGTTGGCATCAATCGCATCGTTCTTAGCTTTTAGTGCGTCATCTATTGCTTTTTTAGCTGTTGATTTCGCTACTGGCGTTGGGTTTACTGAATCTACTGATGTTGCTCCATCGTTTTTAGCTTGAGTTACTGCATCATTTGTTGTTGCGTTGTCGATCGCTGTTTTCGCTGCATCAGCTTTCGCTTTTGCATCTTCCTTAGCTTTTGCTTTTTCTTCAGCTGTTAAGTCATTGTTCGCGTCGATCGCGTCATTCTTAGCTTTCAGCGCATCATCTATTGCTTTCTTAGCCGCTGGTTTTGCTTCTGGTTGTGGATTTACATTGTTTACTTCTGTTGTCCCATTAACCTTAGCTTGGTCTACTCCTGCGTTTGTTGTTGCATTATCGATTGCTTGTTTTGCTGCATCGGCTTTTACTTTCGCATCAGCTTTCGCTGCAGTTTTCTCTTCGTCTGTTAAATCGTTGTTGGCATCAATCGCATCATTCTTAGCTTTCAGAGCATCGTCGATTGCTTTCTTAGCCGCTGGCTTAGCTTGCGCCGTTGGATTTACTGAATCTACTGATGTTGCTCCATCGTTTTTAGCTTGAGTCACTGCATCATTTGTCGTCGCGTTGTCTATTGCTGTTTTCGCTGCATCTGCTTTTGCTTTTGCATCTTCCTTAGCTTTTGCTTTTTCTTCAGCTGTTAGGTCGTTATTCGCATCGATTGCTGCTTCTTTTGCTTTAAGTGTATCGTCGATTGCTTTCTTAGCTGCTGGCTTAGCTTGCGCCGTTGGATTTACTGAATCTACTGATGTTGCTCCATCTGTCTTAGCTTGTGTTACGGCATCATTTGTTGTTGCATTGTCGATAGCTGTTTTTGCTGCATCTGCTTTTGCTTTTGCATCTTCCTTAGCTTTTGCTTTTTCTTCAGCTGTTAGGTCGTTATTCGCATCGATTGCTGCTTCTTTTGCTTTAAGTGCATCGTCGATTGCTTTCTTAGCTGCTGGTTTTGCTTGCGCCGTTGAATTTACTGAATCTACTGATGTTGCTCCATCGTTTTTAGCTTGAGTTACTGCATTATTTGTTGTCGCATTATCGATCGCAGTCTTCGCTGCATCTGCTTTCGTCTTAGCGTCTTCCTTAGCTTTTGCTTTTTCTTCAGTTGTTAAGTCATTGTTCGCGTCGATCGCGTCATTCTTAGCTTTTAGGGCATCATCTATTGCTTTCTTAGCCGCTGGCTTTGCTTGCGGCGTTGGATTTACATTGTTTACTTCTGTTGCCCCATCGTTTTTAGCTTGAGTTACTGCATCATTTGTTGTTGCGTTATCGATCGCAGTCTTCGCTGCATCCGCTTTTGCTTTTGCATCTTCCTTAGCTTTTGCTTTTTCTTCAGCTGTTAAGTCATTGTTCGCGTCGATTGCGTCATTCTTAGCTTTTAGGGCATCATCTATTGCTTTTTTAGCTGCTGGCTTAGCTTGCGGCGTTGGATTTACATTGTTTACTTCTGTTGTTCCGTTAGCCTTAGCTTGTTCTACTCCCGCGTTTGTTGTTGCGTTGTCGATCGCAGTCTTCGCTGCATCCGCTTTTGCTTTTGCATCTTCCTTAGCTTTTGCTTTTTCTTCAGTTGTTAAATCGTTATTCGCATCAATTGCTGCTTCTTTTGCTTTTAACTCTTCATCTACTGCAGTTTTTGCATCAGTTTTCTTTTGACTTGCTTGTGGATTGACACTTTCCACATCTGCAACACCTGATGTTTTAGCACTATCTACAGTTGCATTTGTTGTCGCGTTGTCGATTGCTTGTTTTGCTGCAGTTGCTCTTGCTTGCGCATCTGCTTTCGCCGCTTTTTTCTCTTCAGCTGTTAAGTCGGCACGAGCGTCAAGTTGTACTTCTTTCGCTTTAAGTGCATCATCTATTGCTTTCTTAGCCGCTGGCTTGGCTACTGCTGTTGGTGTTACTAAACTTACACTCATTGTACCTGCAGTTTTAGCTGAGTCAACTGCTGCATTTGTTGTCGCGTTGTCGATATCTGTTTTCGCTGCAGTCGCTTTTGCCTGTGCATCTGCTTTCGCCGCATTCTTCTCTTCTGTCGTTAAGGCATTATTCGCATCAATTGCTGCTTCTTTCTCTCTTAAAGCTGTATCAATAGCTGCTTTTGCTGTATCTTTCTTTGTTGCTACAGGATTATCATTACTAATCGCAGTTGTTCCTGATGTTTTCGCATTATTTAATGCTGCTTTTGTTGTTACCGAATTATCATTAATCGCTGTTAAAGCTTTCGTCTTATCAGCATTAACTTTTTGGATTGCAGCTGCTTTTTCTTCTGCAGTTGCGTTTGTATTTGAATTAATTTCCGCGATTTTATCTTCAGCAGCTTTGTTAACTGCATCAATTGCTGGTTGTTTATTTAAACTTGTGAACTCTGATAAAGGTTTTGTATCCGTTGAACCATCTTTATATGTAACAATAAGATTTCCATTAGCATCTTTTGTAATCGTAGAAATTCTTGTTGCCTGATTATCTACAGTTTGTCCTCTCTTACTTGTAAGATTTGCATCATCATTAGTTTGAGAGTATTCGATTTTTACTTTTTCTTTAATTTTTTCAAATTCTTCAGCAGTTACATTCGCAGGATCTATTACACTTACCTTACCTTCTGGTGCTTTAATATCGTATTTAGTAGTTTGGTTTTTCACTACAAATTCAACATATCCCGGAATTTTTTGACGTTCTGCAGGATTAGTAGTTGCATTAATTCTTCCATCAAATGGTGCACTCTCTCCGTTATTATCATCTTTAGCAACAATAATACTTGTCCACTTTTGACCATTACTTAAATTAGTAGTTCCAGTCATTTTAATTGTTGCTGTTTTCTTATCATCAGAAACAGATCCTTCTCCACTTGATAGAGTACTATCTGCTACTTTTCCTACTGCTAAACCATAGTTAGTTGCATTATTGTAGTTAATATCACCAGGACCACGAAGTTTTAAATCTTTAATCTTAGATTCATCCGTTGCGGTGAATGTTAAATCTGTCTCTTCTCCAGAATATATATAAATATTTCTGTTCGCTTCGTTTGAATATGGTAGATTAACAACTGGTGGAATATTTTTTTGTACAATTTCCCCTACTGGTTTTGTCTTCGTAGAACCATCTGTAAATGTAACAACGATATTATTTCCAACGATATTAACCGATTGGATAACATCCTCAGGATGTTCTACTAACGTTCCACGCTTATCAGCAAGCCTTGCATCTTCGTTCGTTGTTGAATATTCTAATTGAATACTATCTTTGATTTTTTGTAAATCTTCCGCTGTCGGATTTGTTAAACTACTTACAGAAATCTTTTCATCTGTAGGTTGAGATCTTAAGGCATATTTCTTAGATTGAGCTTTTAATACTAAGTAGAAGTATCCTGGGTCTGAAAAACTATCACCTTTTTTAAGGTTTTCTCTACCTTGATCATCAACTACCTGAATATAACGAGTTCCGATATTAAGTGTTTGAGTCTCTTGTTTTGTATAATCTCTGTGTTTTTTCAGTATATCGTTTGGACGACCTGTAATAACGATTTTCGCAGGATTTGCTTGACTCGCATCTGATGTTACACCTGGTGTTTCTGCACGGTTTATTACCGTAGCTGTGAATCCAAATTCAACATCTAAGTCATTATCTGTACCTGCAACATTAGAAAATCTTTGTCTTGATCCTTTTTTGATCGTCGCATAACGAATCTTTCCTGTTTCAGAATATACGGGTATTTCTAATGAAAAATGCTCTTCGTTATATATGTAGATTTTCTTCTCGGATGGAATAGAGAATGTGAAATCTACCTTCGGATCTTGATTAACAGCTGCACGGAAAGCAGTATTCTTCGCTATCTCTTTTTCGTTACGAGGATCCTTCGCTCCTGTATTTTCAATTGAGTTAGTTTCAACTCTTTTCTCCATGTTTTCGACTGAGTTAGTCTCCACTTTTTTCTCAGTATTTTCAGCTTTATTGCTTACAGCTTCCTTCGAAATTGTAGAGTCAACTACTGGAGTTTCTTTTTTCTCAACTGGTTTATTTCTTAATTTTGAGTTAACAGAAACTACTAACTTTTGGTATGTTCTACCAAGTTCTTCTTGTGTTGTTGCACTTTCTAAAGTTGCTTTTGCTAAATTCAAGTCAGCTACTAAATTTGCTACACTCTCATCTGTTTTGTTCGCATAAGCTCCATTTGCAATCTTACCTTCGATTTCACTAATTAAACTTGAAAGTTGTGTTTTATCTAATGATTTTCCAGCTTCTTTTGATACTTCTTTCACTCCTAATTTCGATGCCACACCTGCTGCTACTTCCTCTTTTGTAGCTTCTTTAACAACTGGTTTTGCCACTACTTTTTCAGAGACTGTGCTGCCTAATGTTGCACCCTCATCTTTTGAGTTATCTGCTGTTGTATTTTTTGACACATCCTCACTAGCCTGTGCTACTGCTCCAGCACCAAAAAAGATACTTGCACCTATCACTACTGATGCAGTACCTACCTTAAATTTCTTAATCGAGTAAGTTTCTACTTTTGTTCCTTCTTTTGTTTTCTTTAAATATTGATTATTTTTTCCTATCACCGATGCATCCCTCCTTAAAAATTTATCACTTCGACTTAACTAATATTTTTTCTCTATTAAAGGATAATAAAACACAGACAAATATGCATTACTATCCTATTTTATAATTATTATTTCATATCCTATATCTTATCAATTTTCACCGTTTTTTTCAAATCATAAACATACCCTAATAGTATAATATATATTAAATTATAAAATATATTCTTCGTTATTTTTTAAACAAACCATCTTTATTCTTAGTGCTTTTTATAGTTTATTCAGTGTACTTAAAAAAAACAGTAAAAATATATTTTAAATAACTTTTTAACAATTCTAAAGCAATCGCTTTTCTTTTATAATTTAACCTTTTTTTCAATTTCTTATATCTTTTGATATCAAGTTTTATATAAATAATATAACTGAAAAAATATTTCCTTATTACAGTTTTAATATAATTCATCACATTATAATATCATGAAATAATCAAATAATATTATAATAATATTATTAAAATACCAGATAACCTTTATCAACTTACTACTAAATTTTTATTTTATTTATAGATTAGCGAGTCATTCTATCTCTTTATATAAAAACAAAAAACAGAGAATCATATTAAATAATTCTCTGTTTAACAATTAATCTATTATTTGTACATTTTCTCTAAAGATATCTTTATTACTAAATAGCAATTCATATATTCTAGCTACCTTAATATCTTGTTCAAACTTCATACTATTTTTACTATTCAGAAGTGGGTGAATACTAATTTTACCTTCTCTATTAATCTCTCTTATAATAGCTGCTTTATTTCTTTTCACAGCTAATACTCTAAAATTATTAGTAGAAAAATTCTCCTTATAATTTTCTTTAGTAGTATTTGTTAGTATGTGAAGGAGCACCCTCTGAATTTTCTTATTACTATACCTTTTAGTAGCTATTGATTCTACTAAGTTGCTGTAACTTTTCACTTTAAGCGCCGCTTCATAAATTCTATTTTCTAACCCTTCACCAACATCGTAAATCTGTTCTATTCCCACTTTACCTAAAGATAAAATCTTATACTTTAAATACGGAAACAATGCTTCTTCCGATGCTATTTTTTCTTTTCTTAAATCCACCAACATTTCTTTTGAAAGATACTTTTCTACTTTTTCATCACCTAGATTTCTCCTTATAGTTGTAGCACTAAGATGTACTTGTTCTGATAGTTCATCACTGTTCAATCCTTGACCTTCTCTTTTTATCGGAAGCATTTGAATATCTAATTTTGCTTCTTTAATAGCTTTATAATAACTATACGCTAAACTGAAATTTGGATTATTATTTTCAAAACCATATAATATACTATTGATTTTGGCATGGCTAACTCCTGTTTTCAATAATCGTTTATATTCTTCTTCTGTTGTTTTTTGTTGTTTTCTATATATTTCCTCGAAAATATTCACATCATCATTTTCAGTCCCGAAGATTAAATGCGTTACTCCAGCCCCTGCTAATATTTCAATGCTTTTTCTAGCAAAATCATCTCCATATGCAACACTACCAAGATATGGTAGAGCGATGACCATATCACAACCGCTTCTCACAGCCTCTCTAGCACGTGCATATCCGTCCACTATAGCAACTTCTCCTCTTTGTGTGAAAAACTCACTCATCACACAGATTACTTCACCATTATTCTCATTAGCAATCTTCCTTGCACACTCTATTAGGTATTTGTGACCACTATGTAATGGATTAAATTCTGCAATTATACCAATTCTCACTCTTTCATCTCCACTCATTTACTCAATATTTATAAAAATAAAAACGAGTTTTTACTTAATATATTAATTATTTTTAGAATATACTAAGCACCTTCCTCGCTTTCTATTTTTTCTACTCTTTATCTTTTTCTTTATCTTTATTCTTTTCAGCGCTATTCTCTATTGGATTAGAAACCACCTTTTCAACACTATTATCTTCAAATACATCTACAGTCCAACCTACTAAACTCCCATCTTCTGCAGTAACTTTACTTATTGAAAACTGTCTAGATTTCTTATCTCCTTCAGCCAAACGCTTAATTTCTTGCTTACCAAACTCTAGAGCTTCTTTCTGAGATTTAAAAACTTTTCCTGTAGTTCCCAAACCTTCCGATATCGATAATTTCTTACCTTTATAATCTTTCTGTTGATTAGTTGTTTGAGATTCATTAACACTGTTTTTATTTTGTTTTATACTTGTATTTTGATTTTCTTTAGATTCCTGTACTACTGTAGCAGAATTTTCATTTTCCTTATCTTGTTCACTGTTATTTTTCTGATTTTCTTTACTGTCTTTTACTTGTTCTGTTTGCTCTTGATTAATTCTTTTATCAGAAGAATTATTCTTCTGAACCTCTTCTCCCTTTCCAAAATAACTAATCATCAAGAAAATAATAATCGCAATAAGACACGACAAGATACTATACAATAGAATCTTAGTAAATTTATTTTTTTTCATAATTTTCATATCCTCTTTCATACTTACTCTCTATTATACCACTTATCATAATATTTTGCGAAAACAAAAAGATATTTCCTCTCTCTTTTTATATTACCAACAAAAAAACTCATAGCTTTCTAGTATATTTCTAGAAACTATGAGTTTTAATTCTAACCTTCTTTTATATTTACAACAAATTCACCTTTATTGTTTCTATCTACAGTATAACTATAATGCTTTTTATTTTCTTTTGCTAATCTACCTATTTCATCATTCGCATATTTTTTAGCATCAGCTGAGCTATTAAATGCTCCTTCTGTTGTAGCAGCATTATTGTTCCTTGGCACCTCTTCTTTTGTAGCCTCATTATTAGTATTATTTGACGTATTATTATTACTTGGTTTATTACTTAAAATCCTATCAGTATTACTTGATCTGTTGTTTTCTGACCTAGAAGCATTCGTAGAAGATGTGCTATTTTCTCCATTAGATTCCTTATTCTCTCTATATTTTTCCTCATCACTTTTTTCTTTTGATTTAGATTTTGATTCGTCTTTATCCTTATCATTCTCTTTATCTTTAGTTTTCGATGATGATGTAGTTGTAGCATCTTCAGATTTCTTCTTACTTGAACTATCTCCACCAGAAAAATAACTTATCCCTATGAATAATGCACTACATAGAAATATAGCTAATACTATCCCCCATAATACTTTCAATACTCTATTATCTTTCATTAATATTCCCCTCCTTTGTTACTAATATATTATAATACTAATTTTAGTATATTTCCACTACTTTTTTCTATTATAATCTATTCAAATTAAATTTTACTTAAAACTTTCTTCAAAAATAATTATTAATAAAAATTTTATATTTGACAATTTATCTTATTATTTTCGATATATATAATGTCAGAGGCCTAAGACAAATAATAACTAACTAAGGAGATTTCAAAATGAAAATATTAAAAAAAGTTTTGCATTTAAACTATGGCGAAGAGAAAAACCAAAAACAAGTTGTTAAAAGTTATAACTTTGAGGTTGCTACAAACGCTGAAGATAACACTTTAAAAGAAGTAGGAGAAGAACTAAAAAAACTTATCGATAAAAATATCGATACTATTACTACTAACACTAAAGAATCACTATAATTTAGGAGGGAATACATATTATGGAGAAAAAATTAAATATTTATTTTAATACAGACAATAAAAAAACTTATCACATCACTTTATCACATCCAAAAGAGAATTTAAGTAAAGCTACTGTTGAGGCTGTTGCACAAAAAATTGTTGATACAAAAATCTTCAACAACGAAAAACATACTCTTACAGGTTTTAAAAAAGCTACTTACATTACACGTGAAGCAAGCGAACTTCAATAATAGAAGGGAGGGAGGTGCGGTATAACCCGCACCTTTTTTTATGGATATTTTAAATTTCATTAATACTGTAGGATTTCCTATTTTTGTTGCAGTATTCTTTTTATTAAAATTAGACAATACTCTACAGAATATAGGTAAAAATTTAAATGAACTTACTCGTATTATCGAAACAAAATTAAATTTAGATATTAACAATAAATAACACTAACAAAAGGGAGTAAATATTATGACAAGTCAACAAACAATGGTTAATTGGGCAAAAGACAATGTATATAAATGGATTGATATGGATGGAATGTATGGAGCACAGTGTGTCGATCTTACTATGGCCTATGTAAAAAACTTCGCAAACTTTCAAATATACGGTAATGCAATTGATTATCTAACTAACTCTATACCTCCTGGATGGAAAAGATACTATAAGGGAGATAGTGAGATAGCACCTGGAGACATAGCTATATGGCATTGGGGAAGCTGGGATAAATACGGGCATGTAGGAATAGTTATCGAAGTAAATGGTAACACTATAACCTCTGTAGAACAAAATGTCGATGGAACTCCAGAACGAGGAGGTATCGCTCGTATTATGAGCCGTGATGATACTTACCTTGTGGGATTTATTAGACCTAGCTATGATTCTAGCGAGGAATGGACTAGAATCCCCGAAAATGGGCAGTTTATAATAGATGTTCCTTCAATAAATGTCAGAGTTAAACCAAGTAAGCTAGGGAAAATTGTTAATACATACTATAAAGGAGAACGAGTATACTATGATAGCTATGTAATAAAAGAAGGTTTTGTTTGGATTAGCTACATTTCTTACTCAAAAGAACGACATTACCTAGCTACTGGAACCCATGATGGAACTAAAAGAACTAGCACTTGGGGTAAATTCGAATAATTATTTATAGATTACTTTAAATATATATAATTTAATCGGACTGACACTATCTGTCAGCCCGATTTTTTAACACATCTATTCTTATAATAAATTTTCATAAAACAAAAAAGCGACTGGAAAATTCCAATCACTTTTCATTATATTTTCTAATTATTTAACGCGGATGTATACTGCTCCACTACCGATGTTAGCTGAGTTAAGTACAGTTTGGTTACCTAACCATCCACCGTGAACTGCTTGTCCATTACCAGCATAAACTCCGATATGAGCTAATCCTGTTCCACCGTTTGCATAATAAACTAAGTCTCCAGGTTGAGCTTGAGATGCTGGAACTACAGTTCCTAAGCTCATATATCCTGCTGGCCAGTCGTGGAAGTTGATTCCTACTGCTTTAAGAGCATTTGTTACTAGCATTGTACAGTCTTGGTATCTACCTAATTGAGCTAATGCTGCTTGGTAAATTGCTGCTCCTTTGTTTGAAGAAGCCGCTTGAGTAGTTGCCGCTGCTGCTGGTGCTGCTGGTTTTGCTGCTACACTTGGTGCTGCTGTTGCTACTGGAGTTTCTTTCTTAACTTCTGCTTTTGGCGCTGCTACTGGCGTTTCTTTTTTAACTTCAGCTTTTGGCGCTACTGCTGGAGTTTCTTTTTTAACCTCTGCTTTTGGCGCTGCTGCTGGAGTTTCTTTTTTAACTTCTACTTTTGGAGTAGCTACTGCTGTTGCTGGTTTTGCAGTTACAGTTTGAACTGGATCTACTTTAGCTACAGTTTTTTCTGCAGTATTTTCTACTACTGTCGCTTTCGCTACTGTTGCTTCTGGTTTTGCCACTGTTACTTCAGCTTTAGCTGCTGCATTTTCACTTACTTTTAATACTGTTCCAACATAAATTAAGTTAGGATTGTCAATGTTGTTTAATTTAACAAGTTGGTCTACTGAAACACCAAATCTATTAGAGATTTTTCCTAAAGTATCTCCTAATACTACTGTGTAGTAACCTTCTTCTTTAGCTTGAGCTACTTGAGCTACTGTTGTGTTGTAAGTTAATTTATCCCCAGGGAAAATTAATGAACTTGTTAAGTTGTTATCTTGCATAAGTTGATCAACAGTTGTTCCGTTGTTGATTGCGATATCCCAAAGAGTATCACCTTTTTTTACTGTATATGTGTCAGCATCAGCGATTTGCGCTAAACCTACACCTACTGTCGATACGATTGCCGTAGCGGCTACTAATTTTTGTAATTTACTCATCTATTCTAATCTCCTTAAAATTAAGTTCGAGTCAAGCGACTCATTTTCTACTAAAGTTCTATTTAAATTTCTATTTTATAATTTCTAATGTTTGTGTCTAATTTCTAATGTCTAGATTTTTTTCGAATCACTTCGATTGCTTTATAACTTCGACATAATACCATTATATGTTGAATGTATCGGTTTTTCAATACTTGTAACAGTTTTGTAACAATAACGATAACTCCCTGTTACATTATATTGTTATCGTAATATTAATTCTTTTATCAGGCAGTTTAATTGCATTTGAAACGTTTTTATAATATAGTAAATCTGTAATTTTAAATTTAATATTTAGGGGGTTTTATGACAGATTTTAATACAGCTAGTTCTGTCTTAAAGATGGGCCTTGTCTTTTTAGAAGGGCTTTTATCTTTTCTTTCTCCTTGCGTAATACCTATATTGCCAATCTATATCGGTATTCTTGCTGGAAAAAAAGAAATGAATGAACACGGAGAACTAGTCTTTAATAAACGTAACACTATTACAAATACACTATCATTCGTACTTGGTATTTGTTCAACTTTCTTCATCCTAGCTTTTGCAACTAGTTTTATCAGTATTTTCTTAAACGAAAATATTAAAACTTTACAAATTGTTAGTGGTGTCTTAATTATTTTTATGGGACTATTACAACTAGGTGTCTTCAAGATAGGATTTTTAAAACAAGAATTTTCAATAAAAAATAAAGTTAAGAGAAAAGGAAATAAAACTACTCCTATTCTTGCTTTTCTAATGGGATTCACCTTTAGCTTTTCTTGGACTCCGTGTATTGGACCAATCTTAGCTAGTGTTTTCTTATATGCATCTAGTCACACTGGAATAATGAGTATTCTTCTAATTCTTGCATACTGCTTAGGATTTATCTTACCCTTCATCCTTGTAGCATTCTTCGCTTCGAAATTATTAGAACTATTCAAAAAACATACAAACATATTAAAATACACACAAGTTATCTCAGGAATTATCTTAATACTAATCGGTATTCTTATCCTAAGTGGATCATTTATTACTCTGACTAGATACTTTTCTTAAACTTGTAATTTGAATTGGAGGAAATTAATATGAAAAAATTGACAATACTTAGCGCAACTCTTCTTAGTAGTGCTTTAATTTTAAGTGCATGTTCAAGCGCTTCTGAAAAAAAAGAAGAAACTAACAAACAAACTTCTACTTCTTCATCTAATGAAACTAAAGCTACTCAAGCTTTTGATTTTACTGCAATGGATAAAGATGGAAAAACTGTAAAACTTAGTGATTTCAAAGGTAAAAAAGTCTATATTAACATGTGGGCAAGCTGGTGTGGACCTTGTATGAGAGAAATCCCAGAATTAGAAAAAGTTTATCAAAAATATAAAGATAATAAAGATATCGTCTTTCTATCAATGACTTCTCCTAATGATGCAGAATTTAAAAACCAAAGTCCTCAGGATAAAAGTAAAGATGTAATTCTTAAAAAAGCAAAAGAACTTGGTGCAACTTATCCTGTTCTTTTCGATGTTAACGACCGCTTCATCATAAACTACGCAATTCGTTCATTCCCTACTCACATTTTAATCAATAGTGATGGTACGTTTGAAACTAGAATTGCTGGGGGAGTTACTGAAGAATCACTAACTAAAGAAATAGAAAAACTTAAATAATAAAAATATCCGAATCTATTACGTTACAAACTATCTCAAGCCTAACCCTTGCGATTGTGTAACTATTAGATTCGGATTTTATTTCATATGTAGATCCATTATTAGTTCATATCCTAGTTTATCATCCACTCTTCAATTAGTTTCTCCTGAATATTTAAATCTTCATACTCAAAAACTGTAACTTTCTTTCGCTTAAATAAACTAGCTAACTTTTTATGAATAACAATATTTCGCTCATCATCTAAACTCGAATAACCAAAATAAATCTCCGCTTCAACATCCTCTGCATAATTTAACACATCAATTTTTTCTAACATCTCTAATAAGTAGTCCTCTTTTTCAGGATAATTACGATTATATTCTCGAATACCATCATAAACTCCTACATCAAGATTATTATCAAAAATAAATTTGAAATCTGTATTTTGCACATTAGAAATAAATAAATTTTGAACTTTTTTACCAACGGCAGCTGTGATAATACCGATAGCAGCCCCCTGACCTTTAGCAACAATCGTCACTTGCAAATCCGGAAACTCTCTCTTAAAAACATTCACTAAATCTATGCCATCTTGATAAGCATAATTATAATATAAATCATCCTCACTATTATTATTTAAAAATGGGAAATATATTGAAGCTGGTTGCTTATTTTCACTTCTTCCTCTATCTCCCCTAACATGAAGTGTCGCACACCCATAACCTAAGCCACAATATTTCATGAGATTCACCTCATTACTCGGTACTTCCTCATAATCTGGAATTTCTAATATTAGTCCTTTGTTATTATCTTTTTTCACAACAAGTTCTGCATAAATTTTCGAATTATCTATAGCACCGAATTCAATCGACAATAATTGTATTTCATCATAATCTCTTAAAACTCTAATCTTATATTCCAATTCTCTTTCTTTTTCTAATTTCATTTCCACACCTTCTTATCTCCTACATTTCAATATAATTATACCTCAACAAAATTTAGAAAAACAGTATACTATCTCATTAATTCAAACTTCTAATAAACTTTCATAAAAAAAAACAATCTCCGGTTTTTACATCGAAGATTGTTTTTCGTAAGTCTGTTATATTTAATTTAAGGTTTAAGTTTAT
The DNA here is from genome assembly GCA_002871655.1 of Streptococcus sp. UMB1385. Lineage (GTDB taxonomy): Bacteria > Bacillota > Bacilli > Staphylococcales > Gemellaceae > Gemella. The sequence goes on from PNGU01000003.1 coordinate 172,193, forward strand.
TATTTTGCTTCTTTTACGTATTCTTGATCTTTAGTATGAATAGTAAGTCCAGTAATATTTTTTGTAGATTTAAAGAAGAAACTACAAACATATCCGAATACTAATGCACTTAAGAATGAGAATCCTGAGAAGATAAATGGACTTTGTTTAGCATAAGTTGTAAAGTCTTGGATATACCAACATACAACACCTGCTACTAATAATCCTAATAGTGCTCCTGCTCCGTTTGCACGTTTAGTAAAGATACCAAGTGCGAATGTACCAGCTAAAGGCACTCCTAAAAGTCCGATATATTTAAGGAATAAATCCCAAGTTTCTTTTTGGTTAGTGTTAACAAAGTATAATGCTGCAATTGTTCCAAGTACACCTGCTACAATAATGATAATACGAGCTAATAGAACGTCTTGTTTAGCATCTTTACTTAGTCCGAAGAAACGTTGTTTAATATCAACTGTGATACAAGCAGAAATTGAGTTTAAACTTGATGCGATAGTTGATTGAGCAGCTGCTAAGATAGCTGCGATAACTAATCCAGCGATACCAGCTGGTAATGCTGTTAAGATGAAGTAAGGTACTAAAGCTGTTGTGTTAGCTGCTTTACCTACTACTTCAGCGTTCATGAAGTCTGGTAATTTAGTTACAGCGTGACTACCTTTGTAGAAGCTGTAAAGAACTGTTCCCATTCCATAGAAAATTGGAATAGAGATGAACGCTAATAATCCGTTAGTCCAAAGTGATTTATTAGTTTCTTTAACTGATTCAGTAGTACTATAACGTTGAACTACGTCTTGAGAAGCTGTATATTGTTGTAAACTGTTAAATACTGATCCAATGAAGATGATTGGAATAGTAGATGCAGTTAATGACCAATTAAATTTCTCAGCAGTTACAATTTTACCATTTGCTAAAGCATCTTGAGTAATGTGTCCAAATCCGCCTACGTGGTAAGCTCCTAAGATGATTACTAAAACAGCTCCTCCAAGTAAAATAATACCTTGGATAACGTCTGTCCAGATAACTCCTTCAACCCCTCCTAAGAATGAGTAAACTACACAAAGTAACCCGATTACCGCACACACTAAGAATGGATTAAGTGTCGATACTGATGTAATCGCAACTGTTGGTAAATAAATAACGATAGCTACACGTCCAATATGGAATAGTGAGAATAACACACTTCCTACTACACGAACACTAGGATTGAAACGTTCTTCTAAGTATTCATACGCTGTAGTTACATTTAGTTTTCTAAAGAATGGAACATAGTAGTGGATTAAGATAGGAATAATTGCGATAATTGAGAAGTTCCCAGCTGCATATGTCCAGTCTCCGTTGAATGCTTTTTCCGGTGTAGCCATAAATGTAATGGCTGATAATGTTGTTGCATAAATCGAGAATCCTACTGCCCAAGATGGAATGTTCCCTCCGGCTTTGAAGAATTCGTCCGTGCTTTCACCTGCTTTTTTAGTGAAATACACACCTATTGCTAGCATAGCTATTAAGTAAACTCCTAATACTATACTATTAAGTGTACCAAATCCTATTTTATCCATGGTACTCCCCTCCTATTTTTTCTTAATAATATTTTTTTCTGATATTGGGAAGAAGGAGAAACACTCCTCTTCCCACCCCTAATTTTTTACTCCTTATTTTAAAAATTATAGGTTATAATCTTTAACTAATTTTTCAACTTCAGCTAATTTAGCTGGGTCGAATGATTTCATAGGTTTTTTACAAGTTCCTGCATCGATACCTTTAACTTTAAGGATTTCTTTAAGTGTTTGGTATAATCCTAATTCTAGAACTTTTTCAATTACATCATTTGCTTCATGTTGAAGTTCATAAGCTTCTGCAACTTTACCTTCTTTAGCAAGTCTGAAGATTTCTTTACTTCTTTGTCCATTAACATTGTATGTAGAACCGATAGCTCCGTCTACTCCAGTGATTGCAGCTTGAACTAACATTTCATCAAATCCTGACCAGATAAGTTTATCAGGGAATCTTCTTCTGAATCTTTCAAGTTGATAGAAGTCTGCAGCAGTATATTTAACTCCAATAACTTTTTCATCTTCAAATAATTCAGAGAATTGATCTAAGCTGATTTTTACTCCTGTTAAGAATGGAATGTAGTAAAGAATCATGCTATTATCTGTAGCATCGATGATTGTTTTGTAGTAGTGTTTAATTTCGTTAAATGATAGTGGGTAGTAGAATGGAGTAACTGCTGATAATGAGTCGTATCCTAATTCTGTAGCGTATTTAGCTAATTCTACCGCTTCATTTAAATCTAATGATCCTACTTGAGCAATAAGTCTAACTCTATCTCCTACTACTTCTTTTACAAATTTAAAGATTTGTTTTTTTTGAGCAGTGTTTAATAAGAAGTTTTCCCCACTACTTCCATTAACATATAATCCATCAACTTTACTTACGTTAATGTTGTGCTCAATAACTTGTCTTAATCCTTCTTCTTTAACCTCACCATTTTCATCAAATGGAATCAGTAAAGCCGAGTAAATTCCTTTTAAATCTTTCATTGTTATAACCTCCGTTATTTGTTTTTTTTAGTTTTAATTTTGTGCATTTATTTAACACATTAAATTTTAATACACTTATATTGTAAAACGTTTTCTACAGTTTGTCAATAGAAAAAAAGAAAAATAAAAATTTTTTTAAAAACCTTTTATCTGTTAACCTTTCTACTATGTTTGATATAATTCAATCATTATTACCGTTGAGTTATTTTATACATTATCTATCTGGTATTTGTCTAGTCTTCTATTATCTATTTAATGCATTAAACTTTTAAATATAAAAAAGGAGTGCCTCGAAAATCATGATTTCAGAGAAATCAATTTTGTCGAGTCACCCCCACGATGTTTATTAGATATCTAAAAGAATCCGATAAAATTTATTTAGAAATCTATAAACCTCTCCATCTATAAGTTTTCATATAAATTTTTTTTAGGCCTTTTCAATCAACTGCCTTCAATGCAAGATTTATTCTCTTTAGAACACTCTATCTATCATAGCTTCCTATTAAGAACATATTACCTTCTAGTGTATATGAAGAGCAAGCTGTTGTTAGTATAAAGCTGTCTCCTTTTTTTACATCGTAACTAGTTCCATCAATTACCACACTACCACTACCTTCAAGAACTGTGAATAAATTTCCTGTAGTACTCTTTTCTAGCGAGATTTGACCTCTTACATCTACTTTATAAACAGAAAAATACTTCTCATCTGCTAAATATGTTATAGTAGTTCCTTCTAACTTCTCTTCTTTCGGGCTTGTAGCTGCTTTTACAAAAGGAACTTTGGTTACATCTTTTGTTTTTTCTATATGCAGTTCACGAGTATTTCCATCTTTATCAACACGATCATAATCGTAAACTCTATATGTTGTATCTGAGTTTTGTTGCACTTCATAAATTAGGATTCCTTCTCCAATCGCATGAAGTGTCCCCGCTGGAATATAGAAGAAATCTCCCGCTTTTACACTTTCCTCAATAAATAATTCATTCCATTGTTCAGCATCTATTTTGCTATTGAATTCTTCTTTTGTTTTAGCAGTGTGTCCATATACTAATTTCGCATCTTCTTTAGCGTCTAACACATACCAACATTCAGTTTTACCTAGTTCTCCATTCTCATTCACTCTTGCATAATCATCTTCAGGATGCACTTGAACCGATAAATTATCACTAGCATCTAAGATCTTAATCAATAATGGAAACTTATCATAAGTTTTTTCTGTAAATAACGTAGGTTGTTTCTCGTAAGCCTCTTTTAGTGTTAATCCTGCTAGCTGTCCATTTATTATTTTTGAACTTCCATTATCATGAGCTGCAATCACCCATGCTTCTCCAATATTTCCTTGTGGAATAGAAAAATTAAACTTTTCTAAGTTACGTCCTCCCCATATTCTTTCACAAAATACAGGCTCTAAAAATATAATTTTATCCATTTTCTTCTCCTTATATTATATAACTACGATTTAATTATACACCAAGTAGACTACTTTATATAGCAGATGCCTTATATTTTTTTCAATAACTTATTTTCAAAAAATCGTTTTTATGGTAATATATCGTTGTAAAGAAATTTTAAAAATTAAAAAAACAAAGATTGATATGTCTTTATTTAGAAAGTAGGTATAATATGTATTTAGGAATTGATATTGGTGGGACAAGTATAAAATTTGCTGTGTTTGATGACAACTACAAAATCATTCACTACGAAACTTGCAAAACACCTGACAACGTAACTGTAAAAATTACTGATGAGATGTTCAGAATAGCAAGCAAAATCCGTGAAACTTACAACTTCTCTGCAGCAGGAATTTCCGCAGCAGGAGTTATCGATAATGTACACATGGAAGTAATCCGTGCCGCTCCAACTATTAAAAACTACCTTGGAACTAACTTCAAACGTGACTTTGGAGATAGACTAGGTATTCCAGTATATGCTGACAACGACGTTAACTGTGCTTTACTTGGTGAACAATGGCTTGGTGGAGCTAAAGGGCTAGATGAAGTATTCTGTATGGCTTTAGGAACTGGAATCGGTGGTGCTTACTACTTAAACAGCCTTCCTTTCGGATCTAACTTCGGTGTAGGGGAAATCGGACAATCTGTTTATGATTTCGATACTAAAACTACATACGAACAACGTGCTTCTACTATCGCATTAGATAGAAAAATTAAAGCTGAGATGTACGAAGGCCTAAGCGTTATCGAATTCTTCGATCTTTGTAAACGCGAAGATACTAGCGCATTAAAAGTGCTAGACGAATGGTTATTTGAACTTGCTCGTGGTATTGTTAACTTACTATGTATCTTAGATCCAAAATACATCGTAATCGGTGGTGCCGTATCTGCTCAAGGTGATTACTTATTAAACAAACTTGAAGCTAAAGTACGTGAACTACACCCAATCGAAATTAACCAAACTAAATTCCTAGCAGCTGAACTAGGAAACGATGCGGCTCTATACGGAGCTATCAGCCCATTTGTAGAAAAATAAAATATTAAGACTTATCCCCTCTTTACATATAAAATAAGGAGGGGTTTGTTTTTTCATCAACATTTTTTAAAACATCTTTTATTCTCACACTCTTATTTATGCAACCGTTTAATTTTTTTCTAATATTTATTAATTTTTTCTTTACAAAGTTCAGTATAAGTGATAATATAAATTTAAGTTAACACATTAAATTTTAATAAATCTATTTTTATACTAATTAATCAAGGAGGAGTCAACTTGAAAAAATACGAAAAGATTATAAATGACATAATTTTAAAGATACAAACTGGTATTTTTAAAGAGGGTGAACAACTCTATACAGAAAAAGAAATAAAAGAAATATATAATGTTAGTAGTACTACTGCGGTACGTGTTCTTAACGAACTAGAAACTGCCGGGTATATTTTTAGAATTCAAGGTAAAGGAAGTTTTGTTAATAAAACATTAGTTAACAAAAAAGTTTTAGTTACAGAAAATAACAACTTCCACAAACACTTTAAAGAGTCAGTATCAGAGCACTCTGAAGTTGTTGAAGCCGAAATTATTCAAGATAAAGAGCTTTGTGCAAAACTAAAGTTAAAAAATCAAAAACTTCTAAAAGTAGCCCGCATAAAATATATTGGTAATATCGCATGGGCTCATCAAACAAACTATATTCCAATTAAATATTTACCTGATGTTAATATTAATGATATAGATAGTTTTAAAGAGCTTGCGACTATGATTAGAAAAAAATATCGTATAGATATTCACCAAGAAAAATCAAAAAAAATTATGAACGTTATAGTTGATACTCCTGAAGAAATTGCCAAATTCATCGCAAAAGATGGTGAACCATGTTTCGAATTTGATAGGTACACCTACTTTACAGATGGAAAAATTTTTGAATACGTAAAAATATATATAAATTATAAATACTACAGCTTAACAATTAAAGATTAAGCTCTGATTGGAGTTAACTATGGAAAATAAAGAAAAAATCTTAGACCAAATTAAAGGTGGAATTATCGTTTCTTGCCAAGCATTACCTGGAGAACCACTCTATGTTGAAGAAGGTGGTATCATGAAACTTATGGCCCTAGCAGCAAAAGAAGCTGGAGCTGTTGGTATCCGTGCACAAGGTATAACTGACATAGTTCAAATTAAAAAAACAGTAGATTTACCTGTTATCGGAATTATCAAACAAAGTTACGAAGGTATGTCTCAATTCATCACAGCAACTATGAAAGAAGTAGATGACCTTGTAGAAACAGGTTGTGAAATCATCGCCTTAGACTGTACTCTACGCCCTCGTTTCGATGGTACAACAATTAATGATTTTGTTGCAGAAATCAAAGCTAAATACCCTGACATTATTTTAATGGCAGATATCGCTACTTTCGAAGAAGGTGTAAATGCAGAAAAAATAGGTGTTGATTTTGTAGGAACTACCTTAAGTGGTTACACAGAAAATACAAAAGACAGACCAAACGAAGTAGATTTGGACCTTATTAAAAAATTATCTGAAACTATTTCTGTTCCAATCATAGCTGAAGGACGCATCCACTACCCTGAACATGCAAAAGCAGCTTATGACGCAGGGGCATTCAGCGTAGTAGTAGGTGGAGCTATTACCCGTCCAAAAGAAATAGCAGCTAGATTTATCGATGCAGTGAAATAAACAAAAAGTTCTAATTGACACTTGATCAATTAGAACTTTTCTTTATATTACTTTTCCCAAGCACGTCCATCGATGTAACTTGATTTTCTATAATTTTCTTTCATCGGTTTTGCCGGCATTATTATCGATAACAGTATATATATCAATATCGGGCTACCGAATGAGAAAATACTCGCTAATAAGAATAGTACTCGTAAAAAACTAGAACTTATTCCAAATCTTTCACTTAAACCACTACATACTCCAGAAATTATAGCTCCTTCGTATGATTTATATATCTTTTTATTTTCTAAAAAATTAAGAAATTTATTCCATATTTTATTTAATCCATCTATCATAATAAATTCCTCCTGACTTTATTTTTGATATTTTATTATTCTGACTTTATAAATATTATATCATATTTCTATGATATATATTAACTATTGTACTCAGGCGACTTTAAACTAAGTTTATATTACTAAGAAAATATCTCAAAAGTCACATTAACAGCGAAATATTTATCTATTTGTTTCCCAGCTCCCTTTTTAAAATTTTTCAAATTTTCTTCTTGACAAGTGAGTGTTTACTCACTATAATATTGACTATAAGGTGAGTGTTTACTTACCAAAGATTTGAAATCTTATTTCTAATGGGATATTTCTTAGCACCTATTCTGAACTATATAATAATCGTAGTTCTAAAAACATTAGGTGAACTAATATTCCTCAAATAATCTCAGCTATATTTTTTTAATCATAGAGTAAGTGTTTACTCACTTCGGAAAGGAAGATAATTCTTATGAAAAAATTAATACAAATTACTTCATTATCAAAAAGCTTCGGGGATCAAAAAGTCCTTGATAACATTGATTTCAACTTAGAAAAAGGTGAAATTGTCGGCCTTATTGGCCCTTCTGGAGCTGGAAAATCAACATTAATAAAAACAATGCTCGGTATGGAAAAAGCGGATAAAGGTGAAGCTCTTGTTCTAGATAACAAAATGCCAAAAAGAGAGATTCTCTCTAATATTGGATATATGGCACAAAGCGATGCCCTTTATGAGATGCTTAGTGGCTATGAAAATTTAGAATTCTTTGGAAGAATGAAAGGTGTTCCTTCAAAACAACTAAAAGAAGAGATAACTTATGTAGCTAAAATTGTTGATCTGACCGATCACTTGAAAAAATCAGTATCGAATTACTCAGGTGGGATGAAACGCAGACTTTCACTCGCTATTGCACTAATCGGCAGCCCCGAGTTACTTATACTCGATGAACCTACTGTCGGTATAGACCCTAGCCTTCGTCGTAACATTTGGAAAGAATTGTTCAAGCAAAGGGATACTGGAGTTGGCATACTAGTAACAACTCACGTAATGGACGAAGCAGAACTTACAGACAAAGTTGGACTTCTTCTTCGTGGCGATATTATAGATTTTGACACACCAAAAAATCTAAAAGAAAAAAATAATGTTACTACTATCGAAGAAGTATTCTTAAAAGTGGAGGAAAAATAACATGAGAATTTTAACTATTTCAAAAAGAGTTTTTAAAGAATTTTTTAGAGATAAAAGAACTTTAGCAATGATGTTCGTTGCCCCAATTTTTATAATGTGGTTAATCAGCATAGTCTTTTCAGCAAATACAAATTCTGAAATTACTGTCGCTTCTGTAAACACTCCTCAAAGTGTCGTATCTATAATGAAAGATATCGATAACGTTCATCTAGAAGAATATCAATCAAAAGAAGCTGCTGAAGAAAAATTAAAAAATAATGAGATTGATACTGTAATTTCTTACGATAACAATACTTATACGGTAACTCACGCTAATATAGATTCTACTAAAACTATGCAAGCTCAACAAGTTTTAAAAAACTCTATAAAAGCATCAGAAGCAAAAAACTTGGTAGAAATTGTTAAAAAAGTAAATCCTAAATTAGGTGAAAACAAACAGGAACCTGAAGTTAAAGAATATTATAACTACGGTAATGCAGATTCAACATTTTTTAATAAAGTTGCACCTACTTTAATCGGCTATATCCTATTCTTCTTCGTGTTTCTAATCTCTGGAATGGCTCTACTAAAAGAACGTACTAGCGGAACTCTAGATAGACTCTTAGCAACTCCGGTAAAACGAAGCGAAGTCGTCCTAGGATATGTACTATCTTACAGCTCATTAGCCGTAATTCAAACTATTATCGTCACTCTATCATCTATATATTTATTAAATATTGAAGTTGCTGGAAATCCGTTTTATGTTATAATAGTTAATGTATTACTAGCAATGGTTGCCTTAACATTAGGTTTACTAATCTCTACGATCGCAAAATCAGAATTTCAAATTATGCAGTTCGTTCCAGTAATAGTTATTCCGCAAATGTTCTTTTCAGGAATAGTATCTGTTGAGAGTATGGGGAAAATCGCTGTCTATATTAGTAAAATCCTACCTGTTACCTACGCTAGTGACGGTTTAAGCAAAATAATTTTAGAAGGTAAAAATCTTCTTGCGATTAAAAATGATATCGTTGTTCTACTTGCACTTTGCATCCTTCTAATAATACTTAATATTCTAGGTTTAAAACGATATAGAAAAGTTTAAAAAATAATAGGAGACTCTTATGACTGAAAATATCTTAAAATCTTACTTTAGCATATCTCATGACGAAACCTTTCCACCTGGTAAGAAAAAAACAATAGAAGCTGCGATTAAATTATTCGCAAAACAAGGATACCACGGAACATCTACGCTTCAAATCGCTAAAGAAGCAGGCGTTAGTCAGGCAACAGTATTCAAATACTTTAAAACTAAAGAAGATTTATTATATTCAATAATAGTCCCTGTTATTCCTAAATTATTTTTAAATTTTCTAAAAAGAATTCAAAATACTAATTCACTTGAAGAATTGATCAGTTATGTTGTCGAAGATCGTATGGTTTTCCTAAAAGAGAATAAGGATACTGTAAAAATAGTATTCTCTGAAATATTAACAAACGAGAATTTAAAAGCACAACTTATCGATTCATTAAAAGTGGTCTTTGCAGAAATAAACTTTAAAGATATATTACAAAAACACAAAGAAACTAATCCTGAAATTAACGAGAACTTATCTCCAGACGAAGTCATCCGTTCATTCGCAGGACCTATCATGACCTACTCAGCACAAAGATTTATTCTTTTTGAAGACGTTCCTTGTCCTACTGAGAAGCATGATTTACAATTTATTAAACAACAAATCTATAAAAACTTAACAAGATAACAAAAAGAGGAGCTTGGTATTTTCCAAGTTCCTCTCACTTTTTATTCACCTAATCTAATCACCTTATCACAGATTGATAATGTTGATTTATTATGTGAAATTATTATTGTTATCTTATCTTTTTTACTTTCTTCTAAAGCTTTTAGTACCTCGATTTCACTGAAGATATCGATGTTTGCTGTTGCTTCATCAAGAATTAAAAGTTTACTGTCATTATAGAATGAACGTGCTACTGATAAACGTTGTTTTTGACCTGAACTTATGTTCGAACTTCTCTCACCTACGATTTCATTTTCACGACGTTTCAAGTTATCCACAAAACCTCTTAAATTAGTTTTTCTTAATGATGCATCCAACTCTTCTTTATCTAAATCTTTTTCGAAGAATGTGATATTATCTTTAATTTTCGCATTGAATAAGTAACTATCTTGCAGAATTATCGAGCTATTTTCTCTAAAGTAACGGTTATCTATGTCTCTTAGATCAATACCATCGATAGTGATATTACCTTCCATGTTTTTATCTGAGATGAATTTCATAATAAGTTTCGCTATTGTAGATTTACCACATCCACTAGGTCCACTTAATCCGATAATCTCACCTTTTTTAACATCAAAACTTAGATTATCCACTACAGTATTATCAGCGTATCGATATGTTAAGTTCTCAACTTTAAGTTCATTAAAATCAACAACTACTCCACTATTTTCCGCTTCTTCCGGCGTATTCATAAGCTCTAAAAATCTCTTTCCACTAGCCATCGTCTGACTTAATGTTGAAGCAAGGTTCCCCATATATAAAATAGGAATAAACGATACAATAAACATCGCAACTAATGAAACAGTTACGAACTGACTATCAAGTGAAGATGCCACGTAGATAAATGCCAACACCCCGATATTGTAAGTTACAACATTTAGAGTATTTAAATCTACTAAGAATTTGTTTTTAAGATATGAACTTCTTGTCAGTTCTTCAGTTTCCAAATCGATATTACGTTTTGCTTCATCAATTTTTCCATATTGTAATGTTTCAAAAATTCCATAAGCTTCTTCTGATGAATTGTTGTTTACTTGAGTCAGTTTACGACGATAATTTTCACCAACATCTTGCCCCACATTTCTAAAACTTAACGGATACACAAGTCCGATTACGATATAGACTATTAAAGCTACTAATGCTAGTTTCACGCTAAAGAATAGTAAGAAGATACTAACTACTAAACTTTGCACGATATAAATCATAAATGGTGTTATCGTGTGCGCGTAGAAAACTTCTAATAATTCAATATCAGTCGTAATCATCGTCATATAATCACCTGACGTGTTTTTTGTAAAACTATCGACAGATATACGTTTGAATTTCTCTAAAACTTTAACACGTAAGGCATGTAGTACTTTGAACGCTACATAGTGATTTAAAAGTTGCTCAGTATAACTGAATAGCCCTTTTAATACAGCTAAAGCGAAAATCACGATAAATAAAATCGCAGCTATTGTCGTTATTTTCGTTAAAAAGAATAACGAGATGAAGTAGGTAAATACAACAAGCGTTAAGTGCCCTAAGCTTCCGAATAAAGTCGCTCTAAGCAATGGACGTTTAAACTCTTGAGCAATAGCTAAAAGTTGTTTTAATTCTCTTAATGATGTCATTACTCTACCTCCTTAGCTAAAAATTTTGATTTCAGTTGTTGTTGATCTGTGAATAATTTTCTGTACAGAGAATTTTCTTCAATCAGTTCATCATGTGTTCCTTCTTCGATAATTTTCTTATCTTTTAGAACATAGATATTATCTGAATTTGTTATCGTCTCTAAATCGTGAGAAATAACTATAATAATTTTTCCTTCTTTTATTGAATCGAAGGCATTAAGCACGATTTCTTTACTGTAGTCATCAATATTCGATACAGCTTCATCAAGTATATACAAGTAAGAATCTTTTAGTATTGCTTTTGCTGCAAGTAGTCTTTGTTTTTGACCTCCAGAAAGGTTCGCAGCCCCTATCGCAAACTCATAATCTAGCCCTCCGTGCTCTTCTACGAAATCTCTAAGATTAACTTTTTCTAATGCATTGTACATTTCTTCTTCAGTTATATTTTTACGAACACTTAAATGCTCTCTTACAGTACCTTTAACTAGATAACTATCATTAGTAATAAGTGTCGTAATTTTAGCCATTTCTCTAGTAGGAATACTATCGATATTAAAGTTGTCATATTTTATACTTCCGCTATAGTTAGAATTTAAACCTAAGATTAGTTTGATAATAGTAGACTTACCACTTCCACTTTCTCCTACTAATGCTGTTTTCGTACCAGGTTTAAATATCATATTGATATTTTCTAAAGTCGTCTCCTCTCCATAAGAGAAGCTAACATTGTTCAGAACAATATTTTTCCCTGCTTCTACCTCGATAGTTTCATCTTTTTCTTGCTCTGGATGATCAAGAAGTTTATAGATATTATCTAACTCAACATTCCCTTTCATCGAAATATGGAATAAGCCACCTAAAGCACGTAACGGTTTGAAGCATTCTAAAGAAGCTACGATTACAAAAACAATAAGTTTCTGATCTTTTACCGCAAAAATAGCAATAATTGATAAAACAAAAATAGAAACATAAGTAATAGCATCCATCACATTAATAGAATTAAGTTGGTGACGAAGTAATGCCATCGTTGATTTTCTATATTTTGCACTACGAGTATCAACATCACTCGCTACGTTATCTTCTTTACCGTAAATTTTTGCCGTTGTAAAACCTGATAATCTATCGTAGAATACCTCTGATAAACTTAAGAAATCGCTAAAGTTCTTTTTGTTAGCCTTTTTCGATTTCTTAATAATAATCATAATAGACACAGGGATAAGCGGGTATAATAATAACATCGCTATAAATAGTAAGATATGAATCTTTCCATAAATCACAAACGAGCTAAGTACTATAAATAATGTCGCAAACATCTGCGGTACAAACTTATTGAAATAAAACTCAATATTCACAATCGATGAAGAATTCATCACAAGAAGACTACCAGTGTTTACTGCTTCTGTATAATTTAGTGAAAGTTTTTCTACTTTGTTGTAAATCTCTTTCCTTAATGTATTTCTAACCTGTTTAGAAATTTTGTGACTGAAGTAATTATCCCCTGTTGTAGCCGCGTAATAAACTACTAAACCTACTACCGTTTTTAGAATAAATCCTAATACAGCACCGCTTCTACTCTCTTCACCTAGTGAATAAAATAGAAAATCTACGAAATTGTAGATAAAAAATAACGAGCACCAAAAGGCAACAAGTTTAAGAATCGCTACGAGATATACTTCTTTTTTGATATTAAAGAGAGCCATCGCTCTACCATCTATCTTCATAATATCTCCTTATTTAATTTCAAATTTAGATTTATTTTACATAAAATGAGTAAAAATATAATATCGGACTTAGGTTATTTTTTATAAAAATCCAACATTCACTCTTTTTATGAAAAAGGCTCTAGCTACCTTTATTGATATTTATTATCAATTACTATTATACTATATTGATAAATTAAAAGATAGCTTTTAAGTTTATTGTTACGAAAATGTTCAAAAATACAAAGAATGTTCGGGAAACGGGGTTTTAGGTTCATTCCTTGATATTTATAATTTTCACCTTGTTGTTCTTTATAAGAGGACAAACGCTGAAAGTCTTTTCTTAAATTGTTTTTCTTGAGCGAACACTTTCTTGACGCTTTTATCGTTGTATGTCCATTATAAAAAGACAACAACTCAGCTTTATTATTTTTCTGAATTGCTGTCTTTATATTTACATACTAAATTCTTCTTGTAATTATCTTCTCACATTTATTTCTTTTTCTATAGTTCCATAATATAATATCTTCAAAAGAAGGGCGAACGGTTAGGACATCGTCCACCCTTTTGGGAAATATTAAAGATTACTTACACTTTGGGTTGCCGCCCTTAGTGTTTTTCTTTTACTCCTAAAAATATTTTAAAATATCACTCCTGTAGCACCTTTTCTTTCAATTGGACTTTTGTTCTTACATTTTCTATATTTATAAGAATAAAAGTCCATGTCTATACAATAAAAAAGAAGGATTAAGATTTTTTAAAATCTTACCCTCTTTTCTATCTAGCTACCTAATGTTATTACTTTATCTGCTAAGTTTTCGATTTTTTCACTATTTCTATGAGTTATCATAATAACTGTAGATTCTTTGTCTTTTAATATTATTTCTTCGATATCATCTGCCAACTTACTATCTAAATTAGCTGTACCTTCATCGATTATGAATACATCTTTTTTATGATATAAACTTCTCGCTAGTCCTAATCGTTGCAACTGTCCACCCGATAAAGCTAAGTTTTTATTGTCTAGTATTGTATTTTCTTTTTCTTCTAAATTATCAATCACATCAACTAACTTACAATTTTCCAGAACTTCTCTAAACAACTTGTCGTTATATTCTTTGTTTAAAATAATATTATCCTTGATCGATAAATTTAATAATTGCACTTTTTGATTCATAGTAGAAATTGCCGATTTAATATCAAATTGTTTTAATTCTCTATTATCCCATTCTACACTACCTTCATAGTTTTTCAAATCACCATTTAAAATATTTATCAATGTTGATTTTCCACTACCACTTTTACCTTTTATTAAATACTTCTTGTTTTTCTCAAAAGTTAAATTAGGAAATTCTACCGTCTTATCTGGATAGTTATATTTAACATTAGAAACTACAATTTCCTTACCTAATTTTTCGACTCTCGGTAATCTTTTCTCTTCTTTAATTTCTGGATACTTATTCAACAACTCATTTGCAGAAGCGAAATTCGGATATAGCTCGATTACTTTTGTCAATCCTCCAAAGAATTCCCCTGTATAACCTGATATCGCAAAGATCATCGCAAATTCGATATACCCTTTATATGCGAAATATCCCGCAATAAAAATCAACGCAATTTGGTTACCTGCATTTATTGTCACATTCAATCCTTGTAAAGTCATAATAGATTTTTTTCTATTAACTTTAGCATTTTTTATATTTTTTGAACCTACATTTACAATTCTATCTAATAAATTCAACGCAGAAAAGTTGTTTAGCATTTCTGAACTAGCCAGCGCATTCTCTAAATCCTTATTGAAATCTTCTGTAGCTTTTGAAATGTCTTTTGTCGTTGTTTTTATCGCTTTGTTGAAATACTTAGGTAGAACCATCATTAATAAAGACAATACAAGTGAGATAATAAATAACGTAATATTCACCTTAAGTAATGCAATTGTTGAGATAACAACTAAAGATATACTGTAAATCGCAAATAAACAATTAGCAGCATATTGCTCAAACTGCTGAATATCAGTAGTATTTAAAGCTATACATTCTGCTCCATTATTATGTTTCTCGTTATAAACTAACTTTTTCTTGAAATCTGCAATTGCTGTTTTTCTAAGACTTGTAGAAAAATTTTGAATCAATTTTTCTACGTATATCACTCTGAAATAACCTAATGTATTCAAAACAACATATATCAACATAACTGCAATAGTCGCCGACACCATAAATCTTAAATCTTTATCTACCGTCGCCTGGATAATCAAACTAAATCCATAAGACGTCGCAACCTGTGCTGCTGCGCATAATACCGTAATAATAAATACTAGTATGCTATATTTTTGTTTAAATAATAACTTAAACATGCTCTTCACCCCTAACACTAACTTTTAAAATCCTTTTTACAATCTGACTCTAAAAGTATATTTATTATGTAAATTTTATCAGAGATAATAAATATAATCAATACAATTTATGAAAATTATCACATTTTGTTTTCTAATTTTCAGATTTTTTAAAGTGGATATTATTTTTACTTTAAAATAGTTTCTAAAACGTACTTTTGGGGCTAATTCAAAAGACCTAAATTTTATCAAAATATATATGAAAACTCATAAGCGCAGTGGTTTATTGATATCTAAAATCGCTTTAGAAAAGCTTTTTAGATATCTAATAAACTGTGCGGGGGTGACTCGACAAAATCGATTTCTCCGAAATCACGATTTTTGAGTCACTCCCAAAAGTCCAAATGCAAATAAAAAGAAATAAACTCCAGATTTTTCCTCTGGAGTTTTTTTCGTCTATTCTTTTATAATTCTATAGTAAATTTTTGATGTTATTGCATAAACTATTAGATAGAAGATTGCGAAGACTACGATTGTCACACCAAGCGCCTGTAAGAATATGCTATTATCTGTTATTAAGAATAATCTCAAGATTTTCTCGATAAATGGATATGCTACTATAGTGTGTAATGTCGCTATAATTAGTGGTGAGAAGAAGATTAACAATACTTGTGATCTTATTGATTGTTTAATCTGTTTGTCTGTAATACCTACTTTTCTCATGATTTCAAAGTTTCCTTTATCTTCATATCCTTCTGAGATTTGTTTGTAGTACATGATTACCACTTGGCTTATTACGAAGATAAAGCTTATGAACACACCGATGAATAGGAATGATGCAAACACTCCTCTGAATGTAAGTTTATTTTCTTCTTTACCTTCTATTTCTATACCACTTTGTTTTTCTAGTTTTTTAAAACTTTCTATTACCTTAGCTTCTTTAGTTGTATCTTTGATATTAAATGCAACATAGTTTTGAAGTGTAGGAGTACCTGTTTGTATACTAATTCCTCTTTTTTCTAACTCTTTACTACTTAACTCTGTTAGTTTTGTAGCTAATTTAGTAGCTTCTTTCTCGTCTTTAACAACGGCATAATATGTATCCATAATATTCGCTGTTGCAGAGCCTATTGTTCCTGGAAACTCTGATAATTTTTCTTTAATTTTATAGTCACTACCATTTAGAGAAATACTATTATAATTGTACTCTCCTTTTTTATCGATATGTAATAAAATCTCATTACTTTCTAATGTTTTATTTTTATTAGCGAATTTATTATAATCTTTTAATTGTAAAACAACTATCATTTTAACATTACTTAAGTCTACACCTACATTTGATTCAAAATTGAACTTATCTTCAACTAATCTTCCTACCATAGGTAATGAATTATATGAGACCATGTCTTCCACTTCAGTTCCCGCTTCTTTAGCTGATAATTTTGCATTATTTTCAATTTCTTTTAGTTTATCACTAGTAGAATGATAACCTGCAATCATTAATTGTCTTGGAAATCTTTCATTATAAGATTTTTCCATACCTGCATATAATGCTGATGTTGATCCCATAGTTACAAGAACCATTGTAGATAATATACAGATATTCGCTAATCCTACTGCATTTCTCTTCATTCTGTATAATAAACCAGAAACGCTGATGAAGTTTTTAGGTTTATAGTAGAAGTTTTTATTATTTTTCATGATTTTTAGTACTGTGATACTAACTGCCATGAACACTAGATATGTACCTATAATTACCGCAACTACAGCATAAAAGAATACTAATAATGCTTTTATAGGATTTTGTACCGTTTGTGCTGTGTAATAACCATAGCCGATTAATGCTAAACCGATTATCGCTAAAATCCATCTAGATTTCGGTTCTTTTTCACCTTTATTTTCATCTTTTAATAAAGCTACAATTCTAAGTCTAGCTATTTTTATAACAGTATAAAGTAATAATAAGAAGTATATTCCTCCGAATAATAATACTGAGAATACTATAGCTATCGGTGTTATGCTGAACCCAAAGCTAACTCCCGCTGAGAATAATTTTAATAATACTAACAACATAAGTTTATCAAAAATTATTCCTAATCCAATTCCTAACACTATTGTAGTTACAGCGATAAAAATTGTTTCTAACACTAAGATTTTAGCTATTTGTTTTTTCGTCATACCTAAAACAGAATACAATCCAAATTCTTTTACCCTACGTTTTACTAGAAAACTATAAGTATAAAATAGGAAAATTACAGAGAACAGCGCAATTACAATAATACCGAAACTTAATACCTGTTTTGTCGCCTCAATACCGTTTGGAAGTTTGTCTAAATTATCTCCAAAAGCTAGAGATGACAGTATGTAAAATGACATTATTGTAAAAATTGCTGATAACACATAAGGTATTATAAATTTTTTATTTTTTACAAGGTTGTTTAAAGCAAATTTGCTATAAAAGAAGTTCATCTTACTCACCTGCCTGCATTAAAGTTAACGTGTCATTAATTTTTTGGAACATCTCACTCGTAGTCGCATTTCCTTTTCTAAGTTCATGGAAAACTACTCCGTCTTTAATAAATAATACACGTTTAGCACGAGCTGCTGTTTTCACAGAGTGCGTAACCATAATTATTGTTTGTCCTGCATTATTAAGTTTTTCAAAAACTTCTAACAGTTGATCTGTTGATTTTGAATCAAGTGCTCCTGTCGGTTCGTCTGCTAAAATTAGAGCTGGGTTCGTAATAATCGCACGAGCTACCGCAACCCTTTGACGTTGACCACCAGATACTTCATATGGGAACTTGTTGATTAACTTATCAATTCCTAAAGGTTTAGTTACTTTCTCTAATCTTTTTTCCATATCTTTATATTTTTTATTTGCTAACACTAACGGTAATAAAATATTATCTTTTATAGAAAAATTATCAAGTAGATTGAAATCTTGGAAGACGAATCCTAGATTGTCACGACGGAAATTCGCTAGGTCTTTATCTTTCAACTTACTTAAATCTAAATTGTTTAAATTCACATTTCCTGATGTTGCTTTATCGAATGTTGCTATAATATTTAATAAAGTAGTTTTACCGCTTCCGCTCTCACCCATAATCGCTACATATTCACCATTATCTACTGCGAAATTTACGTTTTTTAATGCTTCTGTACTTTGAGTACTTAATCTTGTTGTATAAACTTTTCTTACATTGTTGACTTCTAATAACATTTTTATCACTCCTAAATTCTTTTTATTTTATCTTATCTTCCTAGTTCGAACTTTTCTACAACTTCCTCGTTGTTTATATTTATATTCTACCTTACTTTTCTTACAGATTCTATCGATTTTCCTTACAAAAAAGCTCCCAACCTTACACTTTTGTAAGATTGGGATATTTATTACTTTTTATTTGATTTCTAATACTTTATCAACTTTATTTCCTGGGAAATTATAATTTTAATATATCTGTGAATCTTTGTTCGGAATTGCTATCTAGTCTGTGTGTGATTAGAATTACCGTTAATTCTGGATTAGTTAATAGCAGTTCTTCTATTTTCTCTGCATTATCCTTATCTAAATTAGAAGTTATCTCATCTAACAGCACTACTTTTTTCTCTCTAATAATTCCACGAGCCAGTGCTATTCTTTGTTTTTGACCACCTGATAAATTCTTACCACCCTCTACAAGTTCAGTATCTAATCCATCCTCTAGACTTATTAAAAACTCTCCTAATCCGACACTTTCTAACACGCCTTTAACTTTTTCATCAGCATAATCATCACCTAACGTTATATTAAATCTTAGACTTTCTGTAAAAATATACGGCTCTTGCGGAATATATAGCATCTTATCATACAAGCTATACTTGTTAAGACCCTCTAGTTCTTCACCATTAAATTTAATTGCACCTTCGTAATTTTCTATTCTTCCAGTCAATAATTTTAATAATGTAGATTTTCCACTACCACTTTCTCCGACAATAGCGTATTTACCATATTTATTAAATGCATACGAAATGTTTTTTAATATACTTTTCTCTTCATATTTATAAGAAACATCTTCTAATACTATAGTTTCAATTTCTTCATTTAATAATTTCTTGCTAGTATCTTGGTCATTAATTACCTTAACCTCTTCTTTAAATTTCTCGAATTTCTCAAAGATTGGCACTACGATATTTAACTCTACCGTAATATTCATAATATTTCCTACTGAATTAAAAATCGTAGATGTTAGTGACTCTACCGTTAAAATAGATCCAAAGCCTACAATATTTTTTAGAGCCAGTATTCCTGTTAGTAATACTACACCAACTTGCCCTACTAAATTCCCTAAACCACCTAGAACTCCTGCTAATCCGACACTTTTTCTTAGAGACACAGATTCTTTTAATACTTCATTAGAAGAAGTTGCTACAATTTTTTTCAAAATTCCTAATTTATTGAAAGATAGTAAACTATCAAATCCTTGTAAGTAATTTGTATTTTTACTTATTAATTTTTCTAATGAGCCTGAGTATCTCTGAGCTTTATTCTGTATAGATTTTTGCGCAAGAGCTGGTAAAACTAATGTAAGAACACTCATTACTATAGAAAAAACGATAATCGACCAATGGAATGCAAACAGTCCGACTATAGCTAAAAGCGTCTCTATAATTGCTGTAATACTTTGATAAAAATTGCCAAATCCTTTTTCCTCAACAATCATCAAGTCATTACTAAGCCATGATATGTAATCACCGCTATTTTTCTTATTGAAATTAGCATAATTAGTTTTAGAAATTGCATCGACGACATCACATCGAATGTCAGTTATCATTTTTTGCACTACATAGTTTTCATACGGAATTTTTATATAAAGAGAAACCAAATATAATAAAAACACTATACTGGCATAGGCTATATTATAGAAAAAGCCATCGGTATTCGACTTAATTAATTCGTTAAACCCATCCCCTATAAAATACGCAGCGACAACCTTACATGCTCCTCCAAAAATAATTAGTAAAAGTAATAAACTATTTTCTAAATATCTTTTCTTTAAATACTGCTTCATCGTTTCCCTCCTTATACCTTACTATTATTCTATCAAATAAAATAAACTTAAACAAGATAGTTTTCAGATAATTTATTTTATTAGTTAGAAAATATTTTTTTCTTTCATTATAATATATATATCAAGTAGATTCTTAGATTTTGTCGAGTCACTCCTTCAAGTGGAATTTTGTTGAACTTGTTGAGTTTATAGCTAACTTACTTTTGGCGTTGAATAATTTATACCTAGTGCGTCTTAAAATAATAAATCCCCTTAAAAGTTAAATTCATAATCTAACTCTCAAGAGGATTCTTTATTGATTTTTCTTTATCTAATCCCTCAATGTATCTTCTTTTGGGAATGTAATTTCTACTCTAGTTCCTTTTCCAACTGTTGAAGAAATTTCTATATGATGACCAAGTTTATCTAAAGTTTTTTTACATAAATATAAACCTAGCCCACTCGATTTTTTTTCATATCTTCCATTAAATCCTGTAAAACCTTTTTCGAAAATTCGAGGTAAATCTTCTTCTTTTATACCTATTCCCTTATCTTCTATAACCAGTTTATTTTCACAGGTTTCTATAGTTATCTCGCCATTCATACTAGAATATTTCACACTATTACCTAGTATCTGTTCGAAGGCAAAACTCAACCATTTTTTATCACTAATTACCATTGTTTCATGTGAAACATAGTTTAGTTTTATCTTTTTATTAATGAATATAGTCGCATATTTTTTTACAGTATCTTTTACAACTTCATCGAGATTAATCTTCGTTATAACATAATCCGACGATATACTATCTAATCTTATGTAAGTCAGAACCATCTCAACATATCGTTCTATTTTAAACAGTTCTTGCTGTAAATTTTTTTGATCTACCTCTTCATTATCTAATAGAAAATTCATCGCAGCAATCGGCGTTTTTATCTGATGAACCCACATACTATAGTAATCAACCATATCGGTATTTTTTTGTCGATTTTCCTGAGTTAATTTCTCCAACTCTTCATATAATTTCTCTATAATTTTATGATAATAATCTATTCTAATATCCAAACTTTTCGGTAAATCTTCAAGATCGTTTAGTATGTTTTTCTCTAGAAATTTTAATTTTTTATAACTTTCTCTATAGTTAACAAAATCTGAAAAGCTGGCTATAAGTGCTGCTAAAAAACAAAAACTTCCTGTATAAATTAGAGCCTCAAGTGGTAAATTGTACAAGTAAAACATAATAAAAAATATGGTAATAAAAACTACAAATAAAATATAAACTTTTGAGTTTTTCTTTAAATAACTTTTTAATATTTCCATTAGACGATATATCCTTTACCTTTTTTAGTCGTAATAAATTCATCTATTCCTATACTTTTCAACTTAGCACGAAGTCTGTTTATATTTACCGATAAAGTATTTTCATCGATAAAGTTATCACTTTGCCATAGAGCGGTAATTATTTCTTCTCTCGTTACTATTTTTTCTCTATTTTCTAATAATACTGTAAGAATTTTACTTTCATTTTTAGTCAGTTCAACAATATTATCTTGATATTTTACCTCATCTCGACTCATATCAAAAATTACATCTTTATATACAACCAAATTCGAAGATCCACTAAAATTATAAACACGACGAAGTAGGGCTTCGATTTTCGCTTTTAGTACAACTAGTTTAAATGGTTTTTCTATAAAATCATCTGCACCGATGTTCATAGCCATGACAATATTCATATCATCATTCGCAGATGAAATAAAAATTATCGGCACTTTCGACAACTTCCTAATCTCCTCACAGAAATAATAACCATCAAAGTAGGGGAGATTAATATCCATTAATACTAAGTCCGGTGATTGTTCCACAAATTCCTTAACTACATTTTGAAAATCTACGACTTCATGCGTAGCGTATTGCCATTTTTGTAGATATCCTGCAATAGAATTAGAAATTATCTCATCATCTTCCACTATCATTACTTTATACATACTTTCACCCCTTAGCTACAATTATTACTAAAATTATATCATAAACATACTACTTATGATATATTCTATTAAAAAATATATCCTTTCGTTATTTTTAAACAAAATAAAAAGCAGAGATTGCCTAGGAAGGAGTTTAAATGAAATTTCCACGCTGCCTTGCTTCTATTTCATGCTCCTAAACAACCTCTACTCAAAAAGAGAAAATTGTGGATTAAGATAATATTTATTTAAGTATATTAATATTAAAATAAATGGCTGTCAAGGGTGTTTAAATTTCTGTCTTAATCCACAAATTTTAATAAGATATTAATTTTTTTAATTAAATGTTTCTTGTGAAACTTTTTTATTAGATATTTTCTAATGCTAAACGTAAATCTTCAATTAAATCATCTGCATTTTCTAGACCGATTGATAATCTAATTTGAGCAGGAGTAATTCCTGTGTATTGTAATTCTTCTGGACTTAATTGACCGTGTGTAGTTGAAGCAGGGTGAATTGCTAAACTTTTCGCATCTGCTACATTCGCTAAGTTAGAGAATATTTCTAAACTATCAATTACTTTACGCGCAGCTTCTTCTCCACCAACTACATCGAATGAGAAGATTGACCCACTACCTTTAGGTAAGTATTTCTTAGCTAATTCATAGTATTTATTTCCTTCTAATCCAGGATAGTTAAGTGATTCTACTTTAGGGTGTTTTTCTAAGAAGTCTATTACTTTTTTAGTATTTTCTACATGGCGTTCTACTCTTAGAGATAATGTTTCTAATCCTTGTAATAATAAGAATGCATTGAATGGTGATAATGCTGCTCCTGTGTCACGTAATAACTGTGTTCTTACATTCGTAATAAATGCCGCAGCTCCAACATCTCTTGTGTAACTTAAATTGTGATAACTTAGATCTTCATCTACTAATTGAGGGAATTTTCCGCTACCTTCCCAGTCGAATTTACCACTGTCTACGATAACTCCACCGATTGATGTACCGTGTCCTCCGATAAATTTAGTCGCAGAGTGAATGATAATATCTACACCATGACTAAATGCATTGATTAAGTATGGACTAGCAAATGTGTTATCAACTACTAATGGAATTTTGTGTTTATGAGCAATTTCAGCCCATTTTTCTAAATCTGCAACATTCGCTAATGGATTTCCTAAAGTTTCTACAAATAGAACTTTAGTTTTATCTGTAATAGCTTGTTCAATTTCTTCAAAGTTATCTGGATCAACAAAAGTTGCATCTACTCCGTAACGAGGTAATGTAAGTTTTAATAGATTGTAAGTACCTCCATACACATTTTTAGAAGATACGATGTGATCTCCAGCGTGAGCTAATGTTAAAAATACATATGTAATTGCAGCCATTCCTGAAGCAACAGCTAATGCTCCAACTCCATCTTCTAAAGCATTAATTCTTTCTTCGAAAACAGCAGTAGTAGGGTTAGTAATACGTGTATAAATATTTCCAGCTTTTCTTAATGCAAATGAATCTGCAGCATCCTGAGTATCATCAAATACAAAAGATGTTGTTTGATAAATTGGTACAGCTCTTGCTTTTGTGTCTCCAACTGTTTGTCCTGCGTGTAATTGTAATGTTTCAAAACTAAATTTTCTTGTCATAATATGGTTCCTCTTTTCTACGTTTTGATAAGTTCTATGTTTTAGATAATAAAAAAACACCTCTACTACATATTTACATATGTAATAGAGGCGATCATCTTATTTCGCGTTACCACTCTAGTTTATACTAATCTTGCGATTAGTACCTTATTCAGTACATGTTTATACTGTGTGCTATATCGTGCAACCTACGTGCTTACCTATTAGATAAACAAAACTCTAAGACCATTTTCAATTAATCATCACCTTGTTATTTCACACCATCCAATAACTCTCTGTTTTAGCTACGTATTAATTTACTTATCTTTTCAACGTTTATGTATTAAATTAAACTAATTGTACACCTGTTTCCAATATTTGTCAATAACTTTTTTAAAAATAATTTAAACGTTTTACTTTCCTTCTATAAAATGTTAAACAAAAAATCTTATAAAAATATTTTAATTTATTTATTATTTAAGAAATAAAAATTCAGTAAAACTATTTATTTTAATTTAAGAAATTGCAATTTCAGAATTTTTCCCATATGGAAATTACAAAGTAGGAAAGAAGTGACAAAAAACAAAGAAAAAGGGTGGAAAATATTCAAAAATAAAAAAGATAAAAAGAACAGTGTTAAACGAGCAAACAAGGGGGAATATAATAAAGTAAAAAAAGAATAGACTAGAGCCAGAACCAAAAGAAAAAAATAAGGGGCAGTGATAGAAGAAAAGGGACAATAAGTTTTAAACAAAAACTAAAGTATAATATATTTTAATAGTTACTTCTCTTGTATTTTTAGTATCCTATCTTTTATTCTCTCTTCACCAATATCTTCTCCCTTTTTTCACTCTTTTCCTTTCTTTTAATTCAATTCTAAATCCTTTTCACCTTTTTTATGATATAATAACAGTAATAACACTCATATTACTATATGATTATTCTAGGAGGTTTATATGGAATTTACTAAAACAAATAATGGTTTCGTTAAATATGATGAGAATGGTAGGATTATTGCTGAAATTACTTATTCTACTACTAGTAATCCTAATGTAGTTGTTGCTGATCACACTTTTGTCGATTCATCACTTCGTGGTCAAGGTGTAGCAGGTAAGCTATTAGACGCTCTTGTTAAAGATATGCAAGAACAAAACAAAAAAATTATCGCAACTTGCTCTTATGTTGTTAAAAAATTCCAAGAAGATTCTTCTTTCGATTTTATTAACGCTGAAAAATAGTTTTTTAAAAGCAGGAAATTGATTTTTTCAATTTCCTGCTTTTCTTTTTAGTAATATTAATCAATATTATTATTTTTATATTTTATTTTTATTTTACATTCTGGTTAAGTTTGCTTAATATTATTTAATAATACTATTATTTTAATATTCTACAATGTATAATTGTCCTTTGTCATATTCAGCCAGGAATATTTTAGATGTATCTTCATATCCCATTTTTAATAAAGTTTCTTTTAGCCAGTCTTCTGTTTTATCTATTGATTCCAATGTATTAATTTGAATATTACCATCTGTAATTATTGGATATTTTGGGTTTTCATCGCCCTCTAAAACTATAATTAACTGTCCATTTTGTTCTAACACGGCTCTTTTTACTTTTTTAATACTATATACCCCCTGACTTCTTAGTTTGAATGCTAAATCATGAGCAGTCAAACCACTCTTTCTTGTAGCTTCTACATCTATTTTTCCATTTTTTACCACAGTAATCGGTTCTCCATCTACTATTTTTTTGAAGAACATATTATTTGTTTTCAACCATTTTTGAATAAGTACTAAAATAACCCATATTAATAGGATGTTTATATACTGTAGGATTGAGATTGCTGGATTATAGATTACACCACCAATAATTCCCCCCAGTACGTAGTTTTGCACTTGATCACTTGCTGAAGATGGTGCTAAATTACCTTTGCCAGAAACATTAATTACAAACACTAATGATATTAATCCAAGCGCTAATTTTATTGCTATATCAACGTATGAAAGTTGCATTATTTTTTCACCTCCACTTTCTCAACTACTGGATCTACCAGTTCAATTTTTTCTAATAAGTAATCATCTTTTTTTCCACTGCTTATTACTCTATAATAAGAGTTATCTATTTTCACAAACGCATTTTCTATAGATGCCTCACTATTGATGTAAATACGTGTTTTTTCTATATTTAAATGCTCCGCTATTTTTTCAATAAATTGTACAGAACCTCTATATTGATTAGAAGAAATAGCTTTATCTTGATAATTCCCTATACCTATAGTTACCGCTAATATTGTCCCTAGTACAAGTATTATTGATAACTCTCTATATTTTGTATCTTGTCTATTTTTATAATATTTAACTAAACTAAACAACAATACTAAAAGTAGTAATCCTACTACTACAATTCCTACTAAATTATTTTGTTCTATTTTACTTTGTAAGTATTCGTAAGAATAAAATTTCATCGTTTTTCCTCCTTGTTTGTTGTTTCATGTGAAACTAAATTAATTTTTTAAAAACTTTTGTTTCACATGAAACATCGATTTTTATTTTACTTCTAATTCATAAGCAATTCTTTCTTTATCATCTAAATTATTTTTCATAGTTAGTTTTATAATATCTTTTTCTTTAAATCCAAATCGACTTAAAAATTTTCTCATTATTTCATTGTCTAAATGCGTATCTATTCTCAAAAATTTTATGTTTTGAGACTTAGCAAAAAAACAAATAGCTTGCATGAATTCTCGAGTGATTCCTTGATGACGAAATTTTTTTGCCGTAGCTAAACGATGAATAGCTAAATAACTAGAATTTCTTGACCAAAAAGTAGGGGAGTTTTCATAATCTGCATCAAAAGTAGTAAGCATAGCTGTAGCAACTATCTCACCTGATTTTTCATATACATATGATATTCCTTCGTTGATATCATTAATAATCTCATCACGACTAGGGGAACCATGTTGCCACTGATTCACACCTTGTTCTTTTAAAAATTCTCTACCGTCTTCTATTATCTTCATTACACGTTCTAATTCATCTTTTTTCGTTATTCTTAGCATAGTTTCACCTATTTTATTCTAATTAACTTTTCTTGGTATCTATGATCTTTATCGCGTAGTAGTGTTCTTATTACCTGCATAGTTTTTTCCATAGCATCTATAGCGGAGAATTCCCATATCATCGTCGCTTCCATAAGGAGCTCGAATGCATCTTTAAATCCACCTGGTCTATCAACACCCCTAGGATCACCTATAAATAGTGCATTATTTAAAGATACTTCATCTATAACTATATTTTCAGGTGTATGCCCCACTAATTTATGAAGAATATCTGAAAAATACGGATCTATTATATCTTTTTTCGCTAAATAATCAATATATTCTTCTTCTGTTTCAAAAATTGGTAACTGTATATCTCTTTCTACTAAATAATTTCGTCCGTATGTTTCTCTAACAATATCTATTTTCCCTAATTCATCGAATTTTATATAATCAATAGAATACTGTGAATCACAATCATGTACGTCTTCTATATAGAATTTTAGTCCCATAAATTACCTCTTTTCTTAAAATTAATAACGGACGCAACCTAATATTATAGTTTATTCTAATTAAGTCGCCTCCGTTTATTTTATATGATATTTTAAAGATTATTGTTTAAATTCTTTAAGTACCAACAAATATTAATCTTAATGCTGGTTCATTAAAAATACACGTCATGGTTTACCATAACGCATATTATATTTTACAACAAATTGTCTTTTAATACAAGCTCAACAGGACAATGATCACTACCAAAAATTTCATTGTGAATAGCCGCACTTTCTAAGTACTCCTCTAAGTCACGACTTACTAAGAAGTAATCAATTCTCCATCCTGCATTGTTTTTACGTGCATTAAAGCGATAACTCCACCAAGAGTATGCTCCTGTTAAATCTGGATTATAATATCTAAATGTATCGATAAATCCTGCATCTAATAGCTTCGTGAATTTTTCTCTTTCTTCTGGGGTGAATCCAGCATTTTTCGTGTTTGATTTTGGATTTTTTAAATCTATTTCTGTGTGAGCAACATTTAAATCTCCACAAACAACAACACCCTTAGTTTTATTTAATTCTAATAAGTAATTTTTAAAGTCTTCTTCCCAACTCATACGGTATTCTAATCTCTTAAGTTCACTACCTGAGTTCGGCGTGTATACAGTGATAAAGAAGAATTTATCGTACTCTAGTGTAATTACACGACCTTCTGTATCGTGTTCTTCGATTCCTATTCCGTATGTTACGTTTAGAGGCTCGTGTTTAGTGTATATTGCTGTTCCTGAGTATCCTTTACGTTCAGCATAATTGAAGTAGCTGTAATAACCATCAAATTGTAAATCTAATTGGCCTGCTTGCATCTTCGTCTCTTGTAAACAGAAGAAATCAGCATCTAATTGTTTAAAATCTTCTTCAAAATTTTTACCAACGATCGCTCTAAGACCATTGACATTAAAACTTATACATTTCATTTCGTTCTCCTTTTTGTTTCATGTTTCATGTGAAACATTTTATTTTCCTAAACAGAATCTACTGAATAATTCATTTATCAGCTCATCACCTGAGTTTTCTCCGATAACTTCTCCTAATAGATTGAATGTATTCGTATAGTCTATTAACACCATGTCTACTTCTAATCCTAATTCAGCCGCACCGATAGCGTCATTTAAACTAACTAGAGCACGTTGAATAAGGTTGATTTGACGTGTATTCGATAAATATGTCGCATCTTTTGGACGAGCTGCTCCACCGAAGAATAGGTCTCTTATATTTTTCTCTAGTTCATCTATCCCTTTATATGTTGTCATAGATGTTTTAATGATAGGGTGGTTATACGCTAATTTTTCAACTTCTGCAATATCAATTTTTGTCTCTAAATCTAGTTTATTTAATATTACAATAGTTGTTTTTCCTTCTGTTAGTTTTAATAACTCTTTATCGTCTTCTGTTAGTTCTTCGCTACTGTTTAATAAGAATAGTACTAAATCCGCTTTTTCTAGAGCTTCTTTACTGCGTTTAACACCTATTTGTTCTACGATATCATCTGTTTCGCGAATACCAGCTGTATCGATTAATTTAATAGGTACTCCTTTAATATTCACATACTCTTCTAGAACGTCACGAGTTGTTCCTGCAATATCAGTTACGATAGCTTTATTTTCTTGCAGTAGATTATTTAACAGCGAACTCTTACCAACGTTAGGTCGCCCAATAATCGCTGTATTTATTCCTTCTTTAATTATTTTCCCTTGTTTTGATGTCTCTAATAGACTTTCTAAACTATTTCTAATACTTGTTGATTTTTCAAGAATAGTTTTTGTCGTTTCTATTTCTAGATCATCGTATTCAGGATAATCGATATTTACCTCAACAACTGTTAAGATATCTAAAATTTCAGCACGCAAGCGTTTAATAAGCGTCGATAAGCGTCCTTGCATTTGATTATTAGCTATTTGACTAGCCTCATCTGTTTTACTCTTAATAAAGTCAATTACAGCTTCTGCTTGCGTTAAATCGATACGACCATTTAAGAAGGCACGTTTTGTAAATTCACCTGGTTCAGCCATTCTAGCACCGTGTTCTAAGCAAAGTGCCAGTACTTTTTGAATCGTTACAATACCACCGTGACAGTTAATTTCAATAACATCTTCTGTAGTGTATGTACGAGGACCTACCATTTTCACAAGCATAATTTCTTCTATTTTTTCATTCGTAGTTGGATCAACTACATTTCCATAATTTATAGTGTGACTAGCTAGACTTTCTACAGTTTTTCCTTTTGGTAGTCTTACTATTTTTTCGGCAATGCTAAATGCTTCGTCACCACTAAGTCTAACAATACCTATAGCTCCTTCTCCTAGAGCTGTCGATATAGCGCAAATTGTTTCACTCATTGTTCAAACTCCTTTAAAATTTTTATATTAATAAAAAATTCATATCTTATTTATTATACACTATTCCTTTGAATTTTTCTCTATATACGACCAAACTATATACTGCTAACTATTAACTAATTGAAATCAAATTTCAACGTTAAAAAATAAGTAGCCTGGATAAATCTCCAAACTACTCATTTTTTTTATTTATTGAAAAGGGGATTGCCCCCAAAAGACCTAAATTTTAACAAAGTGTATATGAGAACTCATAGACGCAGTGGTTTATTGATATCTAAATTCGCTTTAAAAAAGCTTTTTAGATATCCAATAAACTGTGCGAGGGTGACTCAACAAAATCTTGTTTCTCCGAAATCACGATTTTTGAGTCACTCCTTCTTCATTCATAAGTTCAATTTCTGAAATAGCAAATTCTAAATCATCTAAATCGTATTCTTTCGGTAGTACTCCACATGCACCGTTAGCGAACGCCTGTCTTTTATACACAGGTACATGTCCAACACTACTGCAGATAAGTACCTTCGCCCCAGGAAATTTCGTACAAATCTCCTTCGTTGCTTCTAAACCATCCATTATCGGCATGCAAATATCCATTGTTACGAAATCTGGTTTTATTCTTCTATACATTCGCACAGCTTGTTCGCCATTTTCTGCAAAATAATACTCATATCCTGCACGACTAACAACTTCTGCTCCGCGGCTTCTATAATAAGAACTATCATCAACTATTAATACTGTCTTCATTAGACCTCCTATTTAGCTGTAATAACTAAATATCTATGTGGCTCTTCTCCACGTGATTCTGTTTCAACGTTTTTAATACCTGTTAAAGCATTGTGAATAATTTTTCTTTCGATGCTTGTCATAGGTTCTAATTCAACTGGTTTCCCGATTTTTTTAGATTTCTTAGCTAAGTTTAATGCTAAGTCTTCTAAGGTTTTTTTACGGTTTTCTCTGTAATCGTCACAGTCGACTTCAATTCTGAAGTAATGTGAGCTGAATTTTTTAGCAAAATTATTAACTAAAAACTGTAAACTATTTAAAGTTACACCACGTTTTCCGATAATTAGGCTAGTATTTTCTTCTGTTTTAATATTTAAAGTGAAATGACGATTTCCATCTTCTCTAAAATCAACAGTAGCATCAGGATATCCCATCGCAATAACAATATTTTGTAAGTAACTTACGATACGATCTTGATTTTTTACTATATAATCTTCTCTTTTAGCTTTTTTAAATGGCTCTTCATTTTCTTCTATGTCTTCTGTTTCAACAACAGCTTCTTCTTCAACTGTTTCTGTTTTTTCAACATGAACTTCTTGTTCAACTACTTTCTCTACTACAACTTCTGCTTTTTCAGTTGTTTTATCAACTTCAACAACTTTTTCTTCTTTTTTAACTACTTCTGCACCCTTAGCTGCAGCTTCAGCTTTATTATATTCTTCATCTAATGGAATTAATTTTACCTTAGCTTCTTTTTTAAATAATCCGAAGATACCTGCGCTTCCACCTTCGATTACTTCAATTTTTACTGCATCTTCAGTTAATGATAGGTCTTTTAACCCTTTTTTAATAGCTTCATCTACAGTAACTCCAACATAAAAATATTCTTTTTCCATTCTTAACTCCTCTTCGCTTTCATAAGTTTTGATCTTTTTAAAACATGATCGATGCTATTACCAAATTCTAAAAATGGCATATCTTTTGCACCAACTCTCGCAATCACTATTATATCATAGTTTTTAACGAATTCTTTTCTTGTTTTAAAAGTTTCTCGTATATATCTTTTTATTTTATTACGTTCAAAGGCTTTTCCTAATTTTTTACTTACAGAAATTCCTAAACGCATATGGTCTAAATTATTTTTTTGATAATAAATAACAAACTGTCTATTCGCAAAAGATTGTTTTTTTCTTATAATATTATCAAAATCTTGACTTCTTTTTACTCTATATTCTTTTTTCATTTTAAAACCTTTCTTAACACTAATATTTTAACAGTTTATTTACTTTTTTACAACTATCTTTCATATTTTTTAGGACTCTCTAATAAAAAAAGGGTACCACTTTCGTGATACCCTCAGTGCAAACATTAAGCTGAAAGAACTTTTCTTCCTTTAGCTCTACGTCTTGCTAATACATTTCTTCCGTTTTTAGTGCTCATTCTAGCTCTAAATCCGTGTACTTTTGAATGTTTTCTTTTATTTGGTTGATACGTACGTTTCATTTTGTCCTCCTCGAGTTTTCTTTTCTTTAACTTAGATAGATGTAATAACTGAATTAGTTTAACATATCTGAAATAATTTATCAAGCAAAAACCTCATTTTTTCAAAAAAAATATTTACTTAAAGAAAAATATTCTAAATGGCAGTCATTTTATCACTATTTAAGAGTAATATTTCTTTTTAACCTATTATTATAACTGAGCCTAAAGCACATAAAAAGTCTATAGTTGTTAATAAATTCTTAAAAACTATAAGAAAATATTTAAGTATATACTCATAATAATTTTTCACAGTTTTTTTTTAGTTATTCACAAATCTTTGTTAATAACTTTTATCACAAGATAAACCAATTTATCTTTTTTACTAGTTTTTAACAGATTTTAAAAGTTATTAACAAATTAACATGGAAAAGTTATTCACAGGTGTGAATTGTGTGTGAAAAACTCTTAAACTATATTTCTATCAATGTTAGTCTATGTTAAAAACTTATAAATAACTCATTGGTTTTTGTTTAATTTCTTTACATTTTAACATCTTCACAGCTTTTTCTAATTATTTTTTTCACATATTTAAAAAGTTCTGTTAACAACTTGTTAATAACTATTGTTTTATTTTATTCACAGTTTATGCTATAATTATTTATATATTTTTTTAAGGAGGTATTTCATTGAGTAATTCTAATTTCTTATGGGAAATAATTCTTCGTGAACTAAAAAGTACTGTAGATCCTCATGTTTTTGACACATGGTTTTCTAGTGCTTCTATTGATAATGTTGATTTTATGAAGAAATCTATCGTTATTACTAGTAAAGAAGCCCTTATTTCTCAATTTATTCAAAGTGCTTATGATCAAAAATTAAAAGAAATACTAAAGAAAAATACTGGTTTTGATTTTAATATAGAATATACTTCCCTTGATAATGATCTTCCTCTAATTATGCCTCATGTTGTTGATGAAAAACCAGCAGCAGAAAACTTAATTAGACAGAATTTCCTTCAAGGTGATAAACCTTCTGGAGCTCAACATTTTTATCAAAAACAAACTTTCCCTCTAGAAGATTACAAAAAACCTGAACCTAATAAGAATATTATAGCGAGCAAAAAAAATCCTACGCTTAATAAAAACTACACATTTGAAAATTTTGTAGTTGGTGAAGGAAATGCCTTTACTCATAATATAGCATGGAATGTCGCTGTTTCTCCAGGTGGAATTTATAACCCACTATTCATATACGGAGGTGTTGGACTTGGGAAAACTCACTTACTTCACGCTATCGGTAATGAAATGGAGGCTAATTTCCCTGATTTTAAAATAGAGTGTATATCTTCTGAAAAATTCTTAAATGAGTTTCTTGCTTCTATTAAACCAATGAAAGATAAAAACAACTATACTAATGCGGATGAAGACTTTAGAAGAAAATACCGTGATGTAGATGCTCTTTTAATCGATGATATTCAATTTTTATCAGGTAAAACAGAAACACAAAATGCATTTTTCCATACATTTAACGAGCTACAAATGAATCAAAAACAAATCGTTCTTATAAGTGATCGCTCTCCATCTCAACTTAATGATTTGGAAGATAGATTAGTTACTAGATTCAGTCAAGGGATAACTGCAGATATTACACCTCCTGACTTCGAAACTCGTATGGCTATTATTAAATTCAAATGCGAACAGTTCGATATTAAACTAGATGAAGAAACACTTACTTATATTTCTAGTAACGTATCTTCTAATATAAGAGAGCTTGAAGGAGTACTTAAGCGTATTAAATTCACGGCAACATCTAAACATGAACAACCTTCACTTAGTATTGCCGAGGAAATACTAAAAAGTGCCAAAACTTCACCTAGAAAAAATATCTCACCTGAGAATATTATTAATGTATGTGCTGATTTCTATAAAATCAAGGTTGATGATATATTATCATCTTCTCGTAAAAAAGAAGTCGTACAAGTTAGAAATATAGCAATATACTTATGTAGGGAACTTACAACTTTATCATTCCCTTCAATAGGAGATTGCTTCAATAAAGATCATACTTCTATTCTTTATTCATTTAATAAAATTGCAAAACTTAGCAAAGATGAAAATCCTGAAATTTTTGAAGATATAGAAGTAATAAAAGAACGTTTAGGAAAAATTTAGAAGCCTGTTAAATACTACTATAGATATTCAAAACTTTTTTAACAAGTTATTAACAAGTGAAAATTCATTATTTTTGAGCTATCTTTAGTTTTCCACAGTTTTTACAGGCCTTATTATTATTATTTTATTAAATATATATTATATATAAGGAGAAAAAATGAAATTTACTATAACTAAATCAAATTTTCTTGATGGCTTAAATCACGTATCAAGAGTAATAGCCCCTAATTCTCTTTTTGAAATTTTAAAAGGTATAAAAATAGAATTAGAAAAAGATCAACTTATATTAAAAGCGAGTGATTCTTTAGTATCTGTTGAATATTCAATAAATAGTTATGAAGATGATAAAGAAATTATAACTATTGAAGAAGAAGGTCAAGTAGTTTTACCATCACGTAATTTCATAGAAATTATTAGAAAAGCACCTACTGATCTAATAGAAATAGAAACAATAGAAAATAATATATTAGTTAAATCAGGAAAAAGTGAATTTAACGTAAAAGGATATGATGCAAATGATTATCCAGAATTTCCAGTTATTTCTAAAGAAAATAGTCTTAAATTGGAAGCTAATGTCTTTAATGATATTATTAAAGAAACAGTATTCTGTACAGCACCTAATGATCAAAGACCAATTTTAGAGGGAGTTAACTTCTCATTAAGTAACAAAATTTTAACAGCTACAGCTACTGACTCATATCGTTTAAGTAGAAGACAAGTTACACTAAATGATGAAGATAGTAGTAAAGAGTTTAATTTAATTATTCCTAGAAAAGCTTTAACTTATTTCCAAAGAATGATAGAAAATGGAAAAGATCAAGTAGAAATTTTCTATGAAAATAACAGAATAGTTCTTTATTACCAAAATGTAGTTTATACAGTATTATTAATTAGCGGGAATTATCCAAATACTAATAAACTTATTCCTACTGTTTTTGAATGTACATTTATAGCAAATAGTAGAGAATTCTTTAATGCTGTAGATAGGGTTGCATTAATGAGTAGAGAAGATAAAGATGATATTATTAAATTAGTAATTACTGATAATCTATTAGAAGTTTCTTCTCAATCTAAAGATTTAGGAAGTGCTGTAGAAGAATTAAAAGTTTCTTCTACATTAGAAGATGATAAATTTGAAATTTCTGTATCTGGTAAATATTTAAAAGACGCAGTATCTGCTGTTGCAGCTGAAGAAATTATCGTTAAGTTCTCTGGAGAATTAACAGCGTTTATTATTCAACCAAGTGATTACCACAGAGAAATTATCGAATTAATTTTACCAGTAAGAACTTACTAATAAAATATAAAAATTAAATTTAAACATAAAAATGTAGTTATTTATTAGATATTCAACGAGTTTTTTAGCAACTTGGTGGGTATCTAATAAACTGTGTAGGGGAGATTTTACATAATAAGGCAAAAGTACTGACACAAAAGTGCTAAATTTTAAAAAAGTTTATATGAGAACTCATAAACAGAATGGGGCTGACCCAAAAGCCTTAAAATTTAACAAAGTTCATATGGGAACACATAGACGCAGTGGTTTATTGATATCTAAATTCGCTTTGTAAAAGCTCTTTAGATATCTAATAAACTGTGCGGGGGTGACTCGACAAAATCGATTTCTATGAAATCGCGATTTTTGAGTCACTCCCTTGCGGGGAGATTCGATAAAATTGATTTCTTAGAAATATCGACTTTTAAATTACTCCCTAACTCTTAATTGTAAAATCACTCCTTTTTCTATGTTAACAAGGAGGAACAATGACAAAAAAATCGAATAGTATATTAATTATACTCGGTGTTATCTTTTTAAGTCTTATATTAAGAACCCCTATAACATCAGTTGGGGCAATATTAGGGCCATTAAAATCTATATTAGACATAAATAATACAGTGGCAGGATTTATTACAACAATCCCATTAATAGCTTTTGCAATTTTTAGTCCTATGGTAGCAAAACTTTCAAACAAAGCTGGATTAGAAAAAACATTATTATTAGCTGTTATAACAATAAGTATCGGATTAGCGTTAAGATTCTACATCAATACATATGTATTCTTTCTTACGACATTTATAATTGGAGTAGGAATAACTGTAGGTAACGTGTTATTACCGGGATTGGTAAAAAAATATTATCCAGAAAAACTAGGTCTTATGACAGGATTTTATGCAGTGGTTATGAATGTAGGAGCTGCTTTTGCAGCTGGTATTAGCTACCCAATCTTAAGTACAAATATTGGTGGAGAAAAATTCTCAACAGGTCTTGCTGTTAATATTTGGTTAGTTATAGCTGTAATTAATATTTTTGTATACATAGCAATGTCGAAAAAGAGTAGTGTAAGTGAAGTGAAAGATAGTCATGAGAAAGTACATGGATACTTTAAATATTCGAAAATGTGGACTATCATGCTAAGTATGGGACTGCAATCAGCACTATTTTATTGTAGTGTTTCTTGGTTTTCAGAAATAATGATTAGTAAAGGTTTCACACCAGAAACTGCAGGATTATTATTATCTATAAGCCAGTTCGCACAATTCCCATCAACATTTATTGTTCCGATTTTAGCTGATAAAGTACATAATAAATTAATAATCCCAGTGGTTATTACTATCGGATACTTAGTGTCATTAGTAGGGATGCTGTACACAAGTGGAAACTTTGTATTAATGTTAACATTTATCATTATATTTGCTTTAGCTGGAGGAGGATCATTCTCGTATGTAATGTATTTATTCTCAGTAAAATCAAGAAATGAAAGTGAAGCGGCTGATATTTCAGGTTTAGCCCAATCAGGAGGATACTTATTAGCTGCAGTATTCCCACCATTACTAGGATATATTAGAGATATTTCTGATTGGAATAAAGCTTTATATGTATTAATTTTAACAGCTGCAGTATTATTAGTAACACTAGTACACTGTAGTTCAAAAGGAAATATAATAGAAAAATAATTAAAGAAGAGGCTCAAGAAAAATTTGAGTCTCTTTTATTCATGAAAATTTACATAGAAAAATAAAGAAGATAAGAAAAAAAATATAAAACTGTAATATTACAGTATAGAAAAACAATTACAAATAACTAATACACAAAAAGCTAACATAAATACAGAAAATAAAATGTAAATGGTACAAGTAAAAAAAATCTACAAAATAAATAAAATTTTTTAAAAAATTTAAATAAAAAAAATATACTAATTAAAATAAAATTAGAAAATTATCTTCTACTAAAAGTATAAGCAAAAACTAAGACAGCAAAAGGAAAACGTTTTATTTTTTATGTATATAACGCTATAAAAATTTCAAAAAATATATGAAAATTTGTTTAGATTAATAACAAGATAGCATAAATAAAGGCAATAAAAACACTTTCTTTTTTTCCAATAGTGTGATATAATTCTAAGGGAAATGAGATATGCGTACTTTAATAAGAGTTGTTATAGTATTTTATCCCATAAAAATAAAATAGTAAAAATAATTACTTAAAAAATATCTAAAACTATATATATATTAATGGAGGTTTTCTTATGAAAGCGAAAAATAGAAAAGTTGTTTTAATAGGAGCAGGAATGGTAGGGATGAGCTTTGCTTATCAATTATATTCAAGCGGACTTTGTGAAGAACTAGGATTAATCGACTTCTTCGCTGAAAAAGCTGAAGGTGAAGCAATGGACCTTAACCACGGTGGAGCATTAGTACCACCTATTAAAGTAACTTCAGGTGGATACGAGCAATGTGCTGATGCAGACGTAATCGTAATCGCTGGAGGTCTTCCACAAAAACCAGGTGAAACTCGTCTTGACCTAGTTGACAAAAACATGAAAGTTGTTAAAGATATGTCTGAGCAAATCGTAGCTTCAGGATTCGATGGCGTTATCGTTATCGCATCTAACCCAGTAGACGTATTAACTAACGCTTTACAAAAATTCACTGGATTCCCAAGAAACAAAATTGTCGGATCAGGAACTACTCTTGACTCTTCAAGATTCCGTTACATCTTAGGAGACAAATTAGGATTAGCACCAAGCAGTGTTCGTGGATATATCATTGGGGAACACGGAGATACTCAACTTGCTGCATGGAGTAACGTAAATGTTTACGGAAAACAATTCGACAGATTCTTAGAAACTTCTAAATACACTAAAGAAGACTTCGCTGATGTAGAAGAAAAAGTTATGCGTGCTGCATACGAAGTAATTAACCGTAAACGTGCTACTTATTACGCAATCGGACTTGCGTTATTCACAATCGTTAAAGCTATCTTACGTGACGAAAATGTTGAGCTTGCAGTAAGTGGATACTGTGATGGACACTACGGAATCGACGGATTATACATCGGAACTCCAGCTATCGTTGGACGCGAAGGTGTTCGTGAAGTAGTAGAATTAGACTTAACTGAAGAAGAAACAGCTAAAATGCAACATTCAGCTAAAGTTCTAAAAGAAACTTTAGAAAAAGCATACGCAGCTTTAGAAGCTTAATTTAATTAAAAAATTATAGAAGAATTAAATTCAAATCTTTAATTTAAAGAAGAATTTAATTCTTCTTTTTTTGTTAAATTTAAAGTAAAAGAAATATTATAAAAAAAGGAAAGTAAACGTTTTTTGAAAATACAAAAATATAGAAAAATTTGTTTTCAAATACTAGACTTATAGAAAAAAATTTGGTACAATATATAAGGATGAAAAGGTTTTTAAAGTTACCAATAAATTTAAATAAAAAAGTAGAGGAGAAAAAACAATGACAATAACGATATATGATGTAGCAAAAGAAGCAAAAGTATCGATGGCCACTGTATCAAGGGTAGTTAATAATAATCCTAATGTAAAAGAAGATACAAGACTACGTGTCCAAGAGGTTATTAAAAAATTAAGATATACGCCTAATGCTGTTGCCAGAGGACTTGCTAGTAAAAAAACAACTACTATAGGTATAGTATTACCCGATATAGCAGATTTATCTTCGGCTGAAATAGTAAGTGGAATTGAATCAGTAGCAAATATGTATAAATATAATATAATTTTAGCAAACTCATGTGATGACAAAGAAATAGAAAAAAATATCTTCGCTTCATTTGTTAGTAAACAAGTAGATGGAATTATATATTTAGGACATTCTTTATCAGATAGTTCTAAAAATTACTTACAAGACATTCAAATACCAGTAGTTTTAGCAGGAAACCTAGGTACTGATTCTGATTTCTATGCTGTAAATATAGATTATGAAAAAGCTGCATATGATGTAACTAAAGAATTTTTAGCAAAAGGATCTAAAAATATCTCATTAGTTATAGATAAGTATGAAAGCCAAAAAACACAAAGACTTATAAAAGGATATAAAGAGGCGTTAGCATCAGAAAAAGTAGACTTCAAACCACAAAATATAATTGATGGATACAGAACATACAAAGAAAGTAATAAACTATATAAAGCTATAAGTAATATTGATGCAGAAGTAGTAATTACTATGTTCGATGAAGTTGCCTTAGCAGTAATGCAACAAGCATTAGATTTAGGAATCAATATTCCAGGAGAATTACAAATCCTATCATTAGAAAATAC
This sequence comes from Streptococcus sp. UMB1385, assembly GCA_002871655.1. Taxonomy (GTDB): domain Bacteria; phylum Bacillota; class Bacilli; order Staphylococcales; family Gemellaceae; genus Gemella. Next base: position 212,287 of record PNGU01000003.1, read on the forward strand.
AAAACTAATAAATATGACAAGACCAAAAATTTCTTCGATATTCCAACCAATCTTTGATATTGGAGCAGTATCAATGCGTGTATTAACAAAAATTATTGATATAGAAAAAGCTAAAAGAAAAGGTGAAGAAATAGAAGAGGTAGAATTAGAAGAATTTAATATACAAGAAAATGAAATGAATCTACCTTATAGAATAGTTCACAGACAAACTACTAAATAACGATAAAAAAAAGAACATATTTATAGAAGAAAAAGTTTAGAAAATATAAAAAAGGATTTTTCTAAACTTTTTTTCTATTTTCTATTGACATAATTAATAACTGATGATAGAATAGTAAAAGTCTTCTGATAGAGAAGACGAACGATAGAAACATTTAAAATATTTAATGTTAAGAAATAAAAAAAGTTCTTGACAAATTACAAAAGAAATGTTATCATAAATAAGTCTTAAAAAGACAAGAAGTTATCAAAAAACTTTTTCAAAAAAATAAAAAAAGTTCTTGACAAAAACTTCTAAAAATGATAAAATAATTTAAGTGTTGAAGAAACACTTAATAAAGAAATTTAATAATGCGGGTGTAGTTTAGTGGTAAAACCTCAGTCTTCCAAACTGATGTTGTGAGTTCGATTCTCATCACCCGCTCCATTATTTTGAACATTGAAAACTAAACGAATTAAGTCAACGTTAATTCCAAAAAAGGACAGTTTTAAAAAGAAACTATAAAACTTTTTATTGAGCT
>PNGU01000030.1 GCA_002871655.1 Streptococcus sp. UMB1385
TCTCCTGTTGCTATGTATCCTTCTACTTTTGGAAGTTCTGCTTTTCCTTCTAATGTAGTGTCGTTATTTGTAGCTACCCATGGTCCGTATGTGAATTCTCCATTTTTCGGATCAATTGTTACCGCGCGTTTGAATTCTACTCTGTTTGTGAATGCATCCGCTACATTTGTTCCTGCTTTAGCTGCATCGTCTGCTTTTAATTCTTTTTCATCTGTTGAATAAGTGTAAGAAATCGTACGTGTTACTTCTTCTTTACGAGCGTCTTCTAATTTCTTAATTAGTTCTTCCGTCCATTTTGGCCCATTTGGATTATCTTTATCAATAGGCGTATCTTTCGTCGGTGTTGGATCATTTGGTTGTACCGTTATCGGTTTAACTTTTCTGTATATTACTGTTTCCGTAATATCTTCTGCTTCTGCCGCTACCGTTACCGCTGGTACTGTTTCTGTACTTACGATATGGTTAGCTAATGCTGGAATATCCACCGCTGTTGGTGAAGCTACAGCTGCAAGTTCTTTCGCCGGTGTCCAATCTCCGTATGTAATGTCACCAGTCGCTAAGTTTACTTGCGCTGGTCGTGTGAACTCTACAGTTTGTTCTACTACTTTTTGTGTACCTGTTGCTGGATCTATTACTGGTTTTCCATCTTCGTATACGTACTTAATTGTACGTTTTACTGTATCTGTAGTTTTTAGATTTTTAACTGATTCTGGCCATTTTGGTCCATTATTATCACCTGGAACTACCGGTTGACCTGGAGTCGGTTTTTCAGAGTTAGGATCTGTTGGTACATCTTTAATAATAGGTTTAAATGTTACTGTATATTCTTGGTTTGTTGATGCATCTGCGTCGAATACTTTGTCTGCAGCTGTTGATGGATAATCTTTTTCATTTGCATTTACATTGGCTACTTTTTCATATCCACGAGCTAAAATCTTATTGATTGTTGCAGTTACATCAGCATCTTT
>PNGU01000031.1 GCA_002871655.1 Streptococcus sp. UMB1385
ATATACATTTGCTACTATCAATACCGCCAAAATATAGTGTATCAAGTTTTATGGGATATCTGAAAGGGAAAAGTTCATTAATGATATTTGATATGCATTCAAATTTGAAATACAGATACGGAAATAGAAAGTTTTGGGCAGAAGGATACTATGTAAGTACTGTAGGATTAAATGAAAGTACAATAAGAAAATATATCAGAGAACAAGAATCGCATGACATTGCGATAGATAAACTGACAACAAAAGAATATACAAATCCATTTGGAACTAAGAAAAAATAGATAAACCCGTTTAACGGGTAGCGGGCGTTAAAATACAATAGGGCTTGAACGAATGTGAAAGCCAGCGCCTTGAGGT
>PNGU01000032.1 GCA_002871655.1 Streptococcus sp. UMB1385
TTGTTTCGCTGCATCAGCCTTAGCTTGCGCTTCTTGCTTAGCTGCAGTTTTTTCTTCGTCTGTTAAGTCGTTGTTTGCTTCGATTGCTTTGATCTTATCAGCTAACGCGTCTTCTACTGCTTTTTTAGCCGCTGGCTTAGCCACTGGCGTTGGGTTCACATTGTTCACTTCTGTTGTTCCTTTTGCCTTAGCTTGTTCCACCGCTGCGTTTGTTGTTGCATTGTCAATTGCTTGTTTCGCTGCATCAGCCTTAGCTTGCGCTTCTTGCTTAGCTGCAGTTTTTTCTTCGTCTGTTAAGTCGTTGTTTGCTTCGATTGCT
>PNGU01000033.1 GCA_002871655.1 Streptococcus sp. UMB1385
CAAATGATGCAGTAACTCAAGCTAAAAACGATGGAGCAACATCAGTAGATTCAGTAAATCCAACGCCAGTAGCGAAACCAGCGGCTAAGAAAGCAATCGACGATGCCCTAAAAGCTAAGAATGATGCAATCGACGCGAACAACGACTTAACAGCTGAAGAAAAAGCGAAAGCTAAGGAAGATGCTAAGGCGAAAGCTGATGCAGCGAAGACTGCGATCGACAATGCGACAACAAATGATGCAGTAACTCAAGCTAAAAACGATGGAGCAACATCAGTAGATTCAGTAAATCCAACGCCAGTAGCGAAACCAGCGGCTAA
>PNGU01000004.1 GCA_002871655.1 Streptococcus sp. UMB1385
GACTTTCTTTTTAAATTCAAAATTATATTTAGTCATAAAAATACCGACCTCCAAAAAGTTAGATTTTTTGGTCTAACTTTTTGGGGTCGGTACAAATTTAACTGTGTCTTCATTCTTTGAATTATAAATTATAATTTTTATCTACTCTACTACCTCTTGAAAGTTCTCGATAACATCTTTTAACTCTAATTCTAAGATATAACTAATACCTTTTTCTTGCATTGTCACTCCGTATAAAGTATCCATAGCTTCCATAGTTCCTCGTCTGTGTGTGATAACTAAGAACTGATTATTCTCTGAATAAACTTTTAAGAATTTTGCAAATCTATTAACATTTTCTTCATCTAGTGCCGCTTCCACTTCATCAAGCACTACAAATGGTGGATTTTTAACCTGCAATATCGCAAATAATAAACTTATCGCAGTTAAAGATTTCTCCCCACCTGATAATAATGAAAGGTTTTGAAGTTTTTTACCAGGAGGTGAAGCTTCGATTACTATTCCAGTATTTAATATGTCATTTGGTGATTCTAAAGTCATATCTGCATAACCACCTTTGAACAATTCTTTAAATATTTTATTGAAGTTCTCTGCTACTTTAACAAATGTTGTTAAGAAGCGTTCTTTTACTTCTTTATCAATCTCTGCAATAGTCTCTTCTAGTTTTTCTTTCGCTTCTACAAGATCGGTAATTTGCTCATTATAAAAGTCATAACGTTCTTTAACCTCTTCGAATTCTGCTATAGCATTTAGGTTAATATTACCTAATTCTACAATCGCTTTACGAAGTCTTGCTACATCTTGTTTGTATGAAGGTACTTCATCAATAATATCGGCTGTTAATCTATTTGATACACTCTCATACGTTACATTATAATTAGTAACAAGGTTTTCTAGATATTCATCAATTTTAACTTCTATCTTCGTCTGTTCTACTGTTAATTTTTCAAACTCTGAAGTTTTTTGACGTAGACTTTCGTTATTTCTTTGTTGAGCAATAGTAATTTCTTTTTCTCGTTTAAACAATCCTGTTTTTTCCATATCAAGATCTGATAATAACGTCTTAAGCGTTGTTAATCGTTCACTACACTCAGTAATAATCTTAGAATTATTTTCTAGAATCTTATGCTCATCTTCCTCACTTAAAGACTCAGCATCTTTAGACATTTCTAATCTTGTTAACTGTTCATTTACATCTGATATATCTGCTAATAGTGATTCTATTAACTCTAAACCATGCTTAGTTGTTTCTTCTAATTTTGATTTTTCAATCTTAAGTTCAGCAATTTTCTCTAAGAATAATTCCTCAGCACTTTGAGCATTTTGTTTTTTACTACTTTCTTCTTTAATTTTTTCATCAAGTTTTTGCAGTTTTACTCTAATTTTCTCAAGATTTTGAGTTAATTCTATAATATTACTTGAATCGTCTTCATTATCTTTAAATTCTAATAATTTCTTCTCATTAAATTTTATATTTGCTTTGATATCAGCAATCTCAGAAGATTTATGATTTACACTTAATTCTAATTGCTTAAGTTTTAAAATCGTTTCTTCTTTTATCGATTTTAAACTTCCAATTTCATTCATTACTACTTGTTGTTGATTTTCTAATTGATGTTTTTCTCTATCTAATTTTTCAATCTTATCATTAATTTTAACAAGATTTTGTGAAAGTTCATCAAGTTCAGCTTTGTGTTTAATAGATGAATTGTTATTTTTATTAATAGCTCCCCCAGTGATAGATCCACCACTGTTGATAATTTGTCCATCAAGGGTAATAATTCTATTCCTAAAATTAATCTTACGAGCTATTCTATTGGCATTATCCATATTATCAACGATAAGAACAAGCCCTAATAGGTGAGATATTATATTTTTATACTCACTATCAACAGTTATAAGATTCTCAGCTATATTAATAAATCCTTCTTCATTTACAACTGTTCTATAAACATCACTCGCTATAGCTTTTGCTTTAATATTATTTAATGGTAAGAATGTAACTCTACCTTTATTAGTTTTCTTTAAGTGATTAATACACTCTTTAGCAACATTCTCATTTTCTACAATAATATTTTGTTGTGCTTGCCCTAAAGCAATATCAAGTGCAACGGCATATTCGTTAGAAAATTCTACAATATTTGCTACACTGTTATGAACACCATCTAAAGAATCTTTATTTGCAAGAATCTCTTTTACCCCAATATTGTAAAAACTTAAATTATTAATTTGATCTTCTAAGAACTTCTTACGATTTTCCAAGTTGCTCTTGAAGTTATATCCTGTGCGAATTTGATCCTCAATATTTTTCCCATTTGAATTAATTAAAATATTTTTTTCAACTAATATATCAAGTTCTTTTTGAAGATTAGATAATTGTTCATTTAGAACTTTTTGCTCTTCAGTAGCGGCTGTAAGCTCTTCTGTTTTTAAAGTTAAAACTTGTTTTTGTCTTTCTATATTCTCTAGAATTTCTTTACTATTCTCGTCAGCACTCTCTAGATTTTTCTTAGCGAACTCTATACTATTTTCCAGTTTAGTTTCTTCGTTAATTAAGCTATAGTAGTTATCTTTTAGCTCTTCTATATTTCTTTCAATTAATTCTAATTTACTCTCTTCTCCTGATTCTAAAGAAGAGACTTCTTTATTAATCTTTTGAATTTTACTTTTAGTTTCAGCATTCAGATTTTCTCTTTCTGCTAACTTACTCTCAAGGTTTTGTTTTCTTTCCTTAAGATATTTAATATCATCATTAATCTTTTCACTTCTTAGTGTTCTATTATTCTTTCTTTCCTGAATTACACTTAATTGTGATTGAAGAGATTCTTTCTTCTGAACTAATTCTAACTCTTCATCATGATATTTCATGTAAGTTCTATCTAGAGAAACTAAACTATTCTTAATAGTCTCTAAATCTTTAATAAGTTCTTCTTGTCTATTTTCAAGTCCAAGTTTTTCAGATTCTTTCTCATGTTTAACTTGTAGTAAATCTGCAAGTCTTTTTTGATATTCAGCAATGTTATAAACATTTAATAATATATCTTTTTCTTCAAGTTCTTTAGAATAATCTAGATATTTTTGTGTTTTATTCTTTTGATCTTCTAAAATTTCATAACGACCTGAGATTTCTAAGAAAATATCGTTTAACCTCATTAGATTGTCATTTGTTTTTTCTAATTTTAGATTAGTTTCTTTTTTCTTATTTTTATACTTTAATACCCCTGATGCCTCTTCTATTATAGCTCGACGATCAACAGGTTTAGATGAAATAATATCTTCTACCTTACCTTGAGTAATAATACTGTAACTCTCTTTATTAATCCCAAAGTCTAGATAAATATCCGTAATATCTTTTAATTTAGCACGTTTATTATCAATGTAATATTCACTATCACCATTTCTGTACAAACGTCTTTTAATTTCACAATTATCTTCTCCGTTAGAAAATGTTACTGCTACTTCAGCAAAGTTTTTTCTTTTCGCATCTTCAGTCCCCGAAAAGATAACATCTTTCATGCTACTACCACGTAAATTTTTAGCAGACTGCTCCCCTAAAACCCAACGAATAGCATCAATTATATTACTTTTTCCCGAACCATTAGGTCCAACAACACCGATTAAATTATTCTTAAATTCAAAAGTTGTCTTTTTCTGAAAAGATTTAAACCCTGTAACTTCAACCTTTGCTAATTTCATCTTTGTTTCCTTTCATTATTTTTAAATATCTTTGTACCCTAGTTTTCCTAATGCTTGTTTTGCTGAAAGCTGTTCAGACTCTTTCTTAGTCGTTGCAGTTCCACTTCCATACTGCTTTCCACCAATTAAAACAGCGCTCGTGAAGGTTTTAGAATGTGATGGACCAGTAGAATCAAGTACTACATACTCGATTTCACCCAATTTAATTTTTGAAATGTACTCTTGTAATATAGTTTTATAATCTACAAAGCTATGGTATTCAAGATCTTGAACTTCTGTAAATAACGTATTATGTAAGAAAGTTTTTACCACCTCAAGATTTGACTCTAGGTACATTGCTCCTGTGAAAGATTCAAAAATATCAGCAAGTAAGGCTGCTCGACTTCTTCCACCCATCTTTTCTTCACCTTTTCCTAGGTAGATACATTTATCTAAACCAAGTTGCAAAGCATATTTAACCAATGTTTTTTCGCAAACAATAGATGCACGCAGCTTAGTAAGTTCACCTTCAGGAAGCTCAGAAAATTTCTTAAATAAAAATTCACTCGTTGTAAGTTCAACAACAGCATCACCTAAAAATTCCAGACGTTCATAATTTAAATGTTTAGCTATTCTTTTCTCATTAGTATAAGAAGAATGAGAAAATGCATTTTTAAAATTCTCACTGAATTTCAAATTAAAACCATACTTTTCATTCAAATTATTAAGCAATCTTTCAATATATGTTCGTTCCACAATAATTCTCCTTTCTTTCATTATTGGGAGAAACTCAATAATTTTATATAAATTAATCAAGTTCCTCCCACAAAAATCATTCTAATTATTTAAATATGTTATTAATCCAATAAAAACTCAGAGAAGACATCATTTCCGTAGAATAATCCTTTTCTAGTTAATCGAAGTTTATTACCTTCAATTTCTAAGTACCCTTCTCTTATATTTTTATCAATAACGTCTTTAAATATTTCTTCTGCTCTTTTTCCATATTTTTCTTCAAAAATGTCTAAATCTACACCTTTTAAAAGACGTAGACCTAAGAACATTTCTTCTTCTATTCTCTCTTTATGTGTTACGGCATTTTCTTCACGTCTAGCATGACCTTTTTCTAACATACTGTCGATATAGAATTTTAATGCTCCTTGGTTAGCATAACGTACTCCATCAATATATCCATGTGCACCTGCTCCAAGACCATAATATTCAATATTCTTCCAATAACTACTATTATGAACACTCTCATGACCTGGTCTAGCAAAATTACTAATTTCATACTGTTCATAACCATTTTCTGTTAAGAAGTTAATAACTTCATTGTACATTTTCTCTTCTGTCTCATTCGATGGCAATGTAACTTTCTTATCTCTCACCTGATTATAAAGTTTAGTCTTCTGTTCCAAAATCAATGAATAACATGAAATATGACTAATATTGTATTCTGCAACCTTCTTCATACTATCATGCAAGTCATCCATAGTTTGCTTAGGTAGCGAGAACATTAAATCTACATTAATATCCTCAATGCCATGTTTTTTACAATTAGCAATCGCCATATCTACATCATCAGCAACATGTCCACGTCCAAGAATTTTTAACAATTCGTTATTAAATGTCTGAACTCCCATGCTAATTCTATCAACTCCGTAGCCCTTTACCAAAGCAACCCGAGAATCAACAAGATCCTCAGGGTTAGCTTCAAAAGTAAATTCACGCAGTTGTTGTGGAATTTTATTTCTTAATGCAGTTAATAATCGATGAAGTTGTTCATCATTTAATGCACTCGGTGTCCCACCACCAATATAGATAGTTTCAACATTTTGAATGTTTTCCATACTCTCGATTTCTTTGATTAAGCAATCTATATACTTGTCGACAGGTTGTCTTTGTATATAAAACTTATTGAAATCACAGTATGAACAAATATACTTACAAAATGGAATATGAATATATACTCCGCGCGGATAACTCTTCATTATTCTTCATCCATTTTAAGAACAGCCATGAAGGCATCTTGAGGAACTTCTACGCTACCAACAGCTTTCATTCTCTCTTTACCTTTTTTCTGTTTCTCTAATAGTTTACGTTTCCTACTAATATCCCCTCCGTAACATTTAGCAAGAACGTTTTTACGCATCGCTTTAATAGTTTCACGAGAGATAATTTTATTTCCAATTGCAGCTTGGATAGGAATTTCGAATTGTTGTTTTGGAATAAGTTTTTTAAGTTTTTCTACAATAACTTTACCACGTTGGTAAGCAAATTCTCTGTGAACGATGAAACTTAAAGCATCGACTTGTTCACCATTTAATAGAATATCCATCTTAACAAGGTTACTATCTTTGTATCCTGTTAATTCATAGTCAAATGATGCATATCCTTTTGTATTAGATTTAAGTTGATCGAAGAAATCAAAGACGATTTCTGATAAAGGTATATCATAAGTAATATTAACCCTTGTATCATCGATATATTCCATATTTAAGAAGATACCACGTTTTTTCTGACAAAGATCCATAACAGCACCTACATAGTCATTTGGCACCATTATGCTCGCCTTAACGAATGGCTCAGTTATCTTATTGATTTTTTGTGGATCTGGCATTTCTGATGGGTTTGACACATCTACTAGAGTTCCGTCAGTTTTTTCAACTTTGTAAATAACCGATGGTGCAGTAGCAATGATATCAATATTAAATTCACGTTCGATACGTTCTTGAATAATTTCCATGTGTAACATTCCTAAGAATCCACATCTAAATCCGAAACCAAGTGCTTGTGAAGTTTCAGCTTCATATTGTAAAGCTGAATCATTAAGTTCTAATTTTTCTAGTGCTTCACGTAAGTCATTATATTTTGATGAATCGATTGGATATAATCCACAGAATACCATTGGATTTAATTTTCTATATCCAGGTAATGCTTCTTTAGCTGGATTATTTGCTAATGTGATTGTATCCCCTACACGAGTTTCACTTACATTTTTAATTGATGCACAAATAAATCCTACATCACCTGCAGTAAGTTCATCAACGATTTTCTCTTTAGGTGTGTGAATACCTACTTCAGTAACCTCAAACACACCACCAGTAGCCATCATCTTAATCTTATCTCCAGCTTTTACAGTACCGTTCTTAATACGTACTGAAACGATAACTCCTCTATACGCATCGTATAATGAGTCAAAGATTAATGCTTGTAGTGGCGCAGCCGCATCACCAGATGGAGCCGGAACGTATTCTACGATTTGTTCTAAGATTTCATCAATACCAATCCCGGCCTTAGCAGAAGCTAGTACGATATCGTCTGTAGGTAATCCAATTACATCTTCAATCTCAGTCTTAACCTTCTCAGGATCCGCTGCAGGTAAGTCGATTTTATTAATAATTGGAATAATTTCTAAATTATTGTCTAATGCTAAGTATACGTTAGCTAATGTTTGCGCTTCGATACCTTGAGCAGCATCAACTACTAGAATAGCTCCTTCACATGCTGCAAGAGAACGTGATACTTCATATGTGAAGTCTACGTGTCCCGGTGTATCGATTAAGTGGAAAATATACTCTTCTCCATTTTTAGCAGTATATTGTAATTGCACTGCATTAAGTTTAATTGTAATACCTCTTTCACGCTCAATATCCATCGAGTCAAGAAGTTGTGCTTTCATTTCACGTTGTTCTAACGCTTTTGTTTTCTCTAAAATTCTGTCCGCAAGAGTCGATTTCCCGTGGTCAATATGTGCAATTATAGAAAAGTTCCTTATTTTCTTTTGCCTTTCATTTCTTTTATCCATTTTATTCTTCCTTTACAAATCTTGTTTTTCTACGTAGTCTTTAGCTGTATAATACGAAAAACCATCCCTTATTAGCTTTTCAATCAGCTTTTGTTTAAGTGCATATCCTTCATATCTGCGACTATAACTTTGATAAGCTCTTCTAAAATGCTCATCTAATATTTCGTCTTCATTTTCATCTTCATAGTCTTCGAAAAATATGTCAAACACCTTTCTTATTATATCAGATGTAAAGCCATTTGTATAAAGTTTTTGTGTTATTTTTTGAACTTTTTTGTTTTTCGTTTCTCTTCTTACTTTATACTCAGGTTCAATAATTTTATAAAGCATTTCTATCATTGCTTCTTCTGTACAAATCTTGGCAATATTTTCATCTATAACATCTTTATCTAAGCCTTTTTCTAATAATTTTCTTTGTATCCAGTATGGCCCCTTTAAATTTAGATTAAAATAATCTGTTACAGCAGCTTCTACATAATGATCATCATTTAGATAACCAATTTCTATTAACTTCTCAATTACTTCATCAATAACATTATTAGCAATCTCTTTTTTCTGAAGATATTCTCTTATGTCCTGCTTAGTTCTCAAACCAAATTGTAAATAATTTACTGCCTTACTATAAGCACTCTCAACACTTTCGTGAGCAATAATTTCTTTTAGTTGCTCTTTTGATAAATCTATTTTTTTTATAAGTCCATATTTAATAATCGTATCTTCAGAAACATAAAAATGTTTACCATTTTCCAAGTCTATTTTATACTTAACTTTTAGCTTTGTTATATTTGTAACTTGCAAATTTACACCTACTTTCTACATTCCTCGATAAAAACTCTTACCTTTAATTTTATCAAAAATCACATAAAAAAGGAAATGTTAGAAAGAAAAAATTCCCAAGCGATAAAGCTTGAGAATTTTTATTTTCAACTAATATACTACGTTATTTTTTTATTAATCCTTCTTTTTGTAGGTATTCTTTTGCTACATCATATGCAGATTTTCCATCTACATCCACTTTATAGTTCATCTCTGTCATTTCTTTTTCTGTTATTTTTCCAGCAAGTTTATTTAAGATTTTTTCAAGTTCTGGATGTTTTTTTAGAGTCTCTTCTCTTAATATTGGTGCTCCTTGATATGGTGGGAATAAACGTCTGTCATCATTTAACAGTTTAAGTTTATTAGTAATTATTTTACTATCCGTAGAGAACACATCAATAATATTAACATCACCATTTGAGATTGCTTGATATTTCAACGCTGGTTCCATTGTTTTAACATTTAGATTTAAGTGATAAAGATTTTTCAGTCCTATTCCACCATCTTCTCTATCGTTAAATTCTAACGAGAATCCAACTTTTGCAAAGCTTTCTACTAGTTTTATGTCTGAAATATTGTTAATATTATTTTCCTTAGCGTACTCTTCTGTTACAGCTAATGCGTATGTATCTTGGAATTTCGTAGGTTTCAAGTATACCAGCTTATCTTGTTCAAATATTTTCTTACGTGCAACTTCATAAACTTCATCAGGATCATTAGAAGGCACAGTTTCTGGTGTTTTTAATAATGTTGTAGTAACTGTACCTGTGAACTCTGGATAAATATCAATACTTCCACCTTTTAAGGCCTCATATAAGAAACTAGTTTTACCGAAGTTCGGTTTAACCTCAACATCAATTTTAGTTTCATCTTCAATAAGTATTTTATACATATTAATTAATATCTCAGGCTCAGCACCAAGTTTTCCAGCGATAACTAATTTATCATTAGACATTTTTCCAATTGGGAAGAAGCTTATTGTTAAAGCTACTACAGCAGCTAGCAGTGATGCTAAAATTGTCTTCGGTTTTTTATCTTGTAATAACTTGATTAATAATCCGAATAGAATTGCTAGTATTGCTGATGAAATTGCTCCTATTAAAATTAATGCTGAATTATTTCTATCTATTCCTAGTAAAATAAATGAACCTAATCCTCCTGCTCCAATTAAAGCAGCAAGTGTTGCTGTACCAATTATCATAATACTGGCAGTTCTAACACCACTCATAAGTATTGGCATAGCGAGTGCAAGTTTAAATTTTTTCAACTTCTCTAGTTTTGTCATACCAAAGGCTGTTGCTGCTTCTTCTAATGATGGATCAATCTCCGATAATCCTGTAATCGTACTTTGTAGTATTGGGAATATTGCATAAATTACCAATGCCACAACTGCTGGTAATGTACCAATCCCCATAAATGGAATGAATAACCCAAGTAATGCAAGAGAAGGAATAGTTTGGAAGATACCCGTAATTTGTAAAAACCATTCACTTGTCTTCTTATTACCTGAGATAATTATTCCTAACGGAACTGCTATAAAAATTGCAATAATAAGTGATAATAATGAAATTTGAAGATGTTCATATAAACCAGTTATCCAATCACTTTTTCTTTCTAAAAATGTACTTACTAAATTCATTATTTATTCCCCCTTGCAAAAAATTCGCGAACAAAATCATCCGCAGGGTTTTCTTTTAATACTTCTGGTGTAGCAATTTGAACTACTTTACCTTCTTTTAAAACACAAATTCTATCAGCAAGTTTCATCGCTTCATCCATATCGTGAGTTACAAAAACTGTTGTCATTTTATATTCATTGTGCAAATTTTTAATTAAATCCTGTAATTGAACTTTACTAAGCGGATCTAGTGCTGAAAATGGTTCATCCATCAGTAAAATTTTAGGATTAGCGATAATTGCACGTAGTATTCCTACACGTTGTTTTTCTCCTCCAGAAAGTTCCTTAGGAAGACGATTCATATAATGTTTTGGATCTAATCCTACTTTTTTCAGTAAATCCTCTGTTTTTTCTTTAATTTCTTTTTTGTCAAAGTTTTTCATTTCTGGAATTAACGCAATATTTTCTGCAACAGTAAGATTCGGAAATAGTGCGATTTGTTGAAGAACATAACCGGTTTTAAGTCTTAATTCCCTTAAATCATAATCTTTCAATCTCTTATCTTCAAAATAAATATCACCGTCAGTTTGTTCTATCAATCTATTTATTAATTTTAAAGTTGTTGTTTTTCCACTCCCACTTGGTCCTACAAGAACAAAAAATTCTCCTTCTTGTATGTCAAAACTTAATCCATCAAGTATTAAACCATTTGTGGAACAACATAATGAAACATTGTTATATTTAATCATTTTTATATTTCTCCTTTCGAAACAAGTTTTTCAATATTCAACTTCATATTATCATTAAATATCGTATAATATTCAACAAATAATTCTTGTTGTTCACTTGAAAGTTTACCTAGTGCTTTTTCCTCAGCCTCTCTAAGAGGATCCAAAATTTTTGATGCATATAAGTAACCTTCTTCTGTTAATTTAACTATTTTTTCTCGCCTATCTTTTTCTTTCTTCTCAAAATAAATATACCCTTTTTTCTTAAAAGTCTTTATAGCTGCGCTAACTACTTGTTTCGTAGAATATGTTTTCTCACAAATAATATTTTGAGTTATCCCATCCCTTGTATAATAAAGACAAGTCAGTATTAATAATGATTTACCTTGCAAACCATTTTTTCTAGCATAATACTCATATAATGAATTATTTTCATCTTTTTTTCTAGAAAACATACTTGAGTTTTTCAATATACTATTCACCTGTAATCACTCCCTCTCTAAAACTATAATTATTATTATGAAAACACTTTTAATCTTAATAGTTTAAATGTTTTCTTTACTATTAAATTCACTTTATTTTTATAACATAGAAAACCACTTCTAAATAAGTAAAAACTTTTGACTATTATCCCATTAAAAATGGACTATTAATATTTTAAACATTAATAATTTTATTCTACCCTTCAAGTCTACAATTGTCAATAATTTGATTTTCATGAAAATAGACAATCGATAAATATTTTACCAATTGTCTTAAAAATTTATTAAATTTATATTTAAATAATTGAACGTCTAATTCTTCACTGCCATTTTCTTCACCTTATTGTAACGACGAATAACATTAATTCTCTCCAATAAGTGTGGTAGTAAAATTATAACAATAATAATTGAATTAATTACTTTGTTTAGTGTTTCCCCAAAAAAACTTATCAATAACCCTTTATTTATTATTGAAATGAGTAGATATATACAACACGTTATAGTTATACCTAAATTCAATAATAAAACGGATTGGGAAGAATTCTCCTTTAGTCTAATTTTTTCTATTTCTTTATCTGTTAACTTTTCTAAAAGTAGTTCTTCTTTTTTTATAGTTTTTCTAGATATTACAAATACTATTATATAAAAAATACAAATAATTAATGAGAATACACCTAACAAAATTTCTAATATACTCATAATATTCACCTCCATTTAAATTTATTATACAATATTATCTGTACAAAAAATCACCCATATATAACTCGTATAAAAAAGTGTTATGAATTAATCTTCCTCATAAACTATATCAACCAAAATATAAGTAGCCCTAAAAATGGAGAAAGGCCCATCTTTCGATGAGCCATATATTATGAAAAAAAATATTATTAAGTTTTGTTATGTTTATATTATATACCTTAAACCTTATGTGAACTTTAGACTATAATTAAAATGAAACTAAAGTTGAAAAAATTTGAAAATAATCCCTTGAAATGGAGAAAGGGACTGATAAGATAATCAGTCCCATATATTATGAAAAAAAATATTATTAAGTTTTGTTATGTTTATATTATATATCTTAAACCTTATGTGAACTTTAGACTATAATTAAAACTAACTTAAATTTATTATTTCCCTAATTTCTCCGCTCTCTCTAAAGATGCATCGATATTTTCACATATATTTTCTTTACCTATTTTTTCAATAAATCCAGCTTTTTCCATAACATGATATGGTTGTTCATTTACGTGTGATAGTATTAATGTTAAGCCTCTTTTTTGACATGTTTCTAATATTTCTTCAAGAACTTCTAATCCTGAAATATCCATAGCTGGAACATTACGCATTCTTATTATCAGAACATTCTTTCCTTCTCCGTGTTCAAAGTTAGTAAACACGTTGGCCGCTCCAAAGAACAATGCTCCAAATATTTCATAAACTACTGTATTTTTAGGAACATATTTCAGATCAACTTCTTCTGACAGTTTATCGTCATCAGATGAACCTTTATAAGTCCATTGCCTAACTTCTGCAATATCAGACATACGTTTTAAGAATAAGAACGCAGCTAGTACCATACCGAATTCGATTGCAATTACTAAATCAAAGAATAATGTTAATAAGAAAGTGATAATTAAGACGGCTATATCACTTTTCGGTGCAGTTTTCACCATACGTACGCAAGTGCGCCATCCACTCATGTTATATCCTACGATTATTAATATAGCAGCCAAGCAACTCATCGGTATATACGATGCATATGGCATTAAAAATAACAATATTAATAATAAAGTAAATGCGTGTACCATTCCAGCTACTGGAGTTCTACCACCATTTTTTACGTTAGCTGCCGTTCTCGCAATTGCACCTGTTGCAGGTATTCCTCCAAAAAGTGCCGACATAAAATTCCCTACACCTTGGGCCACTAACTCTGCATTTGATTTATGCTTACTTCCTGTCATACCATCAGATACTACAGCAGATAATAGTGATTCTATAGCGGCCAACATCGCGATTGTAAATGCTGGTAAAATCATCTCTCTAATTAGAGAAAATGAAATTGTAGGCATTGTAAAACTAGGAAGCCCTGCTTTAATCGTATATAGATCACCAATAGTTCTAACCGGCAATTTGAAAATAGCTACTAATAATGTTGTAACTAGTATTGCAATTAAAGATCCTGGTATTTTCTTAGATACTTTTGGCCAAAATACTTGGATTAATATCGCAAGTAATCCTATCACTAAAGTAACGAAACTAATACTTTTTATATTATGCCCGTAAGCTACTAATTTCCCAACAAATTCTGCCGGAACTGCTCCCATACTTAATCCTAGAAAATCTTTAACCTGACCAACTACTATTCCCATAGCAATCCCTAACGTGAAACCAATAGTAATTGTTTTAGGAATAAATTTGATCAAGTCACCAAAGTGAAATAACCCCATTAGAATCAACATAACTCCTGACATAAGGGTTGCTACAGTTAATCCTGCAATTCCATGTTCAGCTATTATCCCATAAATAATAACGACAAAAGCAGCCGTAGGTCCACCAATCTGAACCCTACTTCCACCTAAAAACGAAATAAAAAAACCTGCTATAATCGCAGTATAAAGACCTTGTTCCGGATTAACCCCAGATGCAATCGCCAAAGCAATCGATAAAGGTAATGCTATAACAGCTACTATTAAACCAGCAATTATATCTTTTAAGCATTGTTCCTTTGTATAATTTTTCATTACACTAAATAACTTCGGCTTAAGATATTTAAATGAATTCATCTTCTCCTCCTACTTCCTAAGAATCATTAGTATTACTAGTTTAGCACATAACTAACAAAAACTCTAGTTAAATCAGAAATACTCTAGAAATATTTTAAAATTTTCTAATATATCTTATAAGAACTAAAATCAAATCTATTATATAATAAATTTTATCTTTTTATAAATTTTAAAAAAGGCTTGAAAATTTACTTTTCAAGCCTTAGACAATTACTAATATAATTATAAATTAAACTTCTCTTTGATGTCTCTTATTACATCTGACAATAGTTTCTTATTGGCAGTATCATACCAAGTTCCATCCATTTTATTCCTGAACCATGTTAACTGACGTTTTGCATAACGGCGTGAATTCTGAGAAATAGCTGCAATAGTATCTTCTTTAGAAACATTACCCTTAAGATACGGAATCATCTCCTTATATCCTATCGCTCCTAGAGCTTGGAGTTCCGTACCATACTCATCAATAATCTCTCTTACTTCCTGCTCAAGCCCTTCTTCAAACATAAGTTCAACTCGCTTATTAATACGATTGTATAGAACTTCTCTATCGGTATTAAGAACTATTAGAAATGGATTATAACAATCTAGAACAGTATCTCCATTGTTGTTTGTCGTTACAGATTTCTTTTCATTCATTACGTAATTATAAGCATTAATTACACGACGATGATTTTCTATGTCAATCGTATTATATGTATCTGGATAGTTCTCTTTTAGATATTCTCTTGCCATATCGACATCAATATCATAAGTTTTCTCCTCTAAATTAGTAAACTCATAATTATTAAGTACAGCATTCATATAAAAACCAGTTCCACCGATTAATAAAGGCATCTTTCCTCGACCATGTATCTCTTCAATTTTCTTACGTGCCAGTTTTTGAAAATCATATACAGAACAAGTTTCAGTAGGTTCTAATTCGTCTATTAAGTAATGAACCACCCCATCCATCTCTTCTTTTTTCACTTTTGCAGAACCTATATCAAATTTTTTATAAATTTGAACACTATCTATAGAGATTATTTCACAGTCGAACTCTTTTGCAAGTTCTATACTAAGTGCCGTTTTCCCAACTGCAGTAGGTCCGACTATCGCTATTAAAGGTATTTTTTCCATCTTACCTCCTACACTATACGCTTAAACATTTTTTCTAAATCTTTCTTCTCCATTTTTGTGATTATCGGACGACCATGTGGACACGTAAATGGATTCTTGCATTCATAAAGATCACTAATAATCTTATTCATCTCAACATCTGTAAGAACTTGATTTGCTTTTATAGACATTTTACAACTTGCCATAGCAATTGCATCATTTCTTAATTCGTTGAAAGTTATATTGTTATTTCTAAGAACCTTCTCAACAATAATTTTTATCATTTGTTCTTCGTCTTCTTCTATCCAACCAGGAAACTCACGAACAACATAAGAATTATCTCCAAACTCCTCAAATATAATACCAAGTTCCTCGAATTTTTCCAAATTATTACGAACTTCAGCCGCTTCATCTACAGAAAAATCGAACATAAGAGGAATTAACATCTGTTTTTTATAATTCTTTCTTTCTATAAATTCACGTTGTAATTTCTCATAATTGTATCTTTCCGCAGCAGCGTGCTGATCTATTAGAAATAACTTATTATCCGCTTCTGATAAGATATATGTTTTAAAGATTTGTGCTAATACTTTTAAGTCTGGTAGAGTTCTAACTTTTGTATCATCATCTTGAACAATTTTAGCGTCTTTAATTTCATTAAAATGACTATCATCTTTTACTACATTAGAAACTACTTCATCTGCACGATTATCATAACTCGAGTTCTCTTCTTTTTTAGAAAAGTTCATAAAGTTCTCTATCTCTTTTTTAGTTGGCTTATCACCATACTTATTTCTATTGTCACGTGGATGTGAACTATAAGATAAATCCGGTAAATCACTCTTAATTCTCTGAGTTTTACTTCTTTGGTTAAACGTATTTTCTTTAGTTTGTACTGGTATTTTTTCTTCACCAGAGTTTGTTAACAAATCTCCACCAAAAAGAAACTCATCTTCTTGAACAATATAATTTTTTGATTCTTCTTGATTATCAGAAATACTACTGTCATCTTCTGTTTTTATCCCTAGTCCCTTCGATTCTTCAAAGAAACTATTCTCATCTTGAACATTGTCCGAAACTTCTCTTTGTTCTCGTGAGAAAATACTCTCATCTTCAACATTTCCAAATTTATTATCAAGTTCATCTAAAAAATTTATTTTTTCGATTTTCGCTTTTTCTTTTTTTGTAAGAACATTATTCATTCCTTGTGGAATATATGTATAATTACTTAATCTTTCAGCGATAACTTCTTTTATTAAACGTATTAACTCCGCTTCTTTCGATAATCTCACTTCTTGCTTAGTTGGATGCACGTTAACATCTAATAATATCGGATCCATTTCTATATTAATAACACATAATGGATACCTATTTATCATTAAAAGCGTTCCGTACGCATCGATTATTGCATTTTGAATTCCATAATTTTTTATATAACGACCATTGATAAAAATATTTATATAATTCTTACTAGCTCTCGTCTCCTCAGGTACAGAGATATAACCAAATACTTTGTAATCATCGTTACTTCCACTGAATTCAATCATGTTTCTAGCGACACCCATATTATAGATTTTAGATAAAATCTTATGAACATCACCATCACCATACGTTTTAAAGCTAATCTTCCCATCTACATGCAATTCAAAAGCTACATTAGGATAAGATAGGGCAAACTTATGAATAATATTAGTAATGTTAGCTTGTTCTGTATGAGGATTGCGCAGATATTTCAACCTTGCTGGTGTATTATAAAATAAATTCTCTACACTTAAATCAGTTCCTTTTATAGGTGCGTAATATTCCTCTGAAACTACTTTTCCACCTTCAAGAACTAGCATCTTTCCTTGAGCTTCTCCTGCACAACTTTTTATCGTTACTTTACTCACAGATGAAATACTCGCTAATGCCTCACCTCTAAAACCTAGCGTTTCTATGTGAAATAAATCATAGTCAGCACTTATCTTACTCGTTGCATGGCGTAAAAAAGCACGTGCTAAATCATCATTAGAAATACCACTACCATTGTCTATAATTCTAATTTGTTGAATACCAAATTCTTTAATTATAACTTTAATATTAGTACTCCCTGCATCGATAGAGTTCTCCACAAGTTCCTTAACAACAGAAGAAGGTCTTTCGACTACTTCTCCTGCTGCTATTTTATTTGATAATTCTGCAGATAATATATTTATTTTTCCCATTTAATTTATTTCACATCCTCACTTATTTTTCGTTGTAATTCATAAAGCAGATTGAACGCCTGCATTGGAGTTGTTTCTAAAAAGTTCACAGCTTCTAATTGCTTTTTGATTTCATCAAATTTCTCATTATCACCATCGAAATCCAATTGTAATTTTGCATAATTTTTCTTTGATTTCTCTTCAGCTTTTAATTGTTTTCTAATAGTTTTCTCTAATTCTTCTTTAAGTTCTTTTTCTAATTCAGAACGAAGCTGTATTCTTAGAGACTCTTCATCTACATTTACAACTTCTTCTTTAACTACTCGACTGCTGTATTCTTGTTCAAGTTCTTGACGTAATTTTTCTCTTAGTTTTTCTTCAGATTCCGGTGATGAAGTTTCATTTAATAATACTTTATTGTATCTAGCATTATCAACAAGGTCCTCACTACCTTTATTCCCACTTTCTAATTCTCTTAAGATTTTATTAGCACCTACGATAACATCTTCTGGTAGATGGGCAAGTTGAGCAACATGAATACCATAACTTTTCTCGATAGGTCCTTCATTAATTTTATATAAGAAAATTAGTTTTCCATGATCTTCTTTTGCAGAAACATGGATATTCTTTATTCCCTGGGTAATATTTTCTAACTTTGTAAGCTCATGATAGTGAGTTGAGAATAATGTTTTACATTTAATAGTATTATTAATATATTCTAATATTGATTGAGCTAAGGCAATACCATCATACGTCGATGTTCCACGACCAATTTCATCAAAAATTAATAATGAATTTGCAGTAGATTCAACTAAAGCATTCTTCGCTTCAATCATCTCAACCATAAACGTCGATTTACCACCAGCAAGATCATCACTTGCACCTATTCTCGTAAATATTTTATCGAAAATCGGTAAATTCGCATAAGTCGCTGGAACAAATGACCCGATTTGTGCAAGAATCACAATAAGAGCAAGTTGTCTCATATAAGTAGATTTACCAGACATATTCGGCCCTGTAATAAGCAAGATATTATTATCTTTATCTACTTTGCAATCATTACTAATATAACTATCAGCACTCACATTTCTTTCAACAATCGGGTGACGACCATCAACAATATCGATAACATTATTATCATTGAATTCAGGTTTAACATAACCATATTCTTCCGCTACATCAGATAATGAAACGAACACATCAATATCACTTAGAGTATTAGCAACTCTTTGTAATCTTACGATATAATTATGAATCTTCGTCTTAACTTCTTGGAACAATTGTAATTCTAACTCTTCTATTTTCGTTTTAGAATTCACAATATGTTCTTCAACTTTTTTCAGTTCTTCAGATACGAATCTCTCACAGTTAGAAAGAGTTTGTTTCCTATGATAACCTAGTTCAGTTGGATCTATAGTCTTAAGCCCTACTTTAGATACTTCGATAAAGTAACCGAAAATCTTATTGTATCCAACTTTTAGATTTTTAACCCCAGTTCTCTCTTTTTCACGTTCTTCGATTTCTAGTAAAATTCTATTTCCGTTTTTACTAGCATTTTTATAACTATCTAACTCTTCATTAAAGCCTAATTTAATTACATTACCTTCTTTAACAGTCTGACCAGCTTCTTCATGGATTGTCGCTTCAAGATAATCATATAAATCTGTTAATTCATCGATATTCTCTGCAATATCTTTTAGTTTATTAGATTCAAATCCTAATAATAATTTCTTAATTTCTGGTATTTGAGCTAATGTTTTCTTTAGGTTTAATAATTCTTTGGGACTTACAATATTATAAGAGACTTTTGTAGAAATTCTTTCAAGGTCATATACTTCTTTTAAACTAGTTTTAACATCAGCTTTTTCGAAATAATGTTTAGTAAAATCTTCTACGATTTCTTGACGTTTTTTAATTTCTTTAAGATCTAACAATGGATTTTCTAACCATTTTTTAAGTTTTCTTGATCCCGCAGCTGTTGAAGTTTTATCTACAATACTAAGGAGCGAACCTTTCTTCCCGCCATTAGCCATATTCTGAGTAACTTCTAAGTTTTTTAACGAATAGTTTGTCATATAAACAAACTTATCTTTGAAATATACTTCAAAATCTTTAAGACTTGAAATATCTTTATTTTGAGTTTTTTCAATATAATCTAAAAGAACATCACAAGCAACACGAAGATTACTATCAGTAAGATTACTTGTTTTTTCCTTATTAATATCAGTATTTAATTCAACTTCAGTAATATAAGCACTAATATCCAACTCTTGATCTTTTATGCTAATTACTTCTTTAATATTATTTTTTAATATCTCGTCTTGAAGATCAGTCATATTTTTAAGTACAGTACAACGACTATCACCTGTCATAATATCACAAAACGCGAAGTAAATATTATTATCCTTTACATATGCACTACCTAGGTAGTTATTCTCATCATAGTTTTTGTAGTTCATATACGTCCCCGGGGTAATTACCTGAACCACCTTACGCTCTACGATTTTCCCTTGACCAGGTTCTGAAACTTGTTCGCATATAGCTACTTTATATCCATTATTAACTAAAGTATCTATGTAAGTAGCTGATGAATGAAATGGAACTCCACACATAGGAATTTTTTCAGCTCCTCCATCACGAGCAGTTAAGGTTATTTCTAATATTTTTGACGCTCTAGTCGCATCTTCAAAGAACATCTCATAAAAATCACCAAGACGGTAAAATAAAAACATGTCCTGATAATCTTTTTTTATCTTCAGATATTGTTCTATCATTGGAGTATATTTCATCTCAAAAGTTCCTTTCTCTTTATTTCTTCCATGTATTTATAACATATATAATTTTAGCATAAAACACGAGTTTTTTAAAATAGTATTCCTTAACTTTCTAAAGCATTAATATTACAACATTGTTATTTTTAATATATTTATAACCATAAACATATTATACATTTTTCAAAAAAATCAGTTGAAACTCGACAACAAATCTAGCGACAATAGTTCTATAAGTTAATTACAGTCCGTTATATTAAAAGTACTTATAAACTATACTAAATACTTTTATTTTTCATGTAATGGTCTAATTTTTGAATTTCTATCAGGGTTTGGAAGTCCTAACCTTTTAAAACAAATTGGTAATACTCTTCAAATTCTTCATCAGTTTTATGCCAGTTAGGTATATGCCGTAAATAACTGAACCTTTTAAAATTAGTTTCAGATAATTTCTTATTATACATTATTATTTTTACCTCTTATATTTAATATTTCTATTATTTTTTCTTCTGTCAAGTCTTTCCATCTTAAATTGTTATTTTTTATATATTCACTTAATTTTCCCATGTCAAGATCTGGATAAAGATTTTCAGATGCTGTATATCTACTATCTGTTGCATATTCATCGAACTCATATAGTAATTTATCATCAACCATAAATATTTCTCCTTATCATACCCTATATAATCCAATTAATTATAACATTTTCTCATATAATATACATTATTTAAAATAACATTTTTCAAATTACAAAAAGATTAATACTAAAGAAAACTAATTTATGTTGTAACCATAGTATAAATTGATTATAATATGAATGAAAGATTATTTTGAAAGAGGATGAAGAATATGTTTAACTTAGAAAATATGAACGAATATGAACAATATTCATATTTAATAAAGATGTGCGATCCTTATATTAGTTATGAGGTAATAAACGGTGAATTGAAAAAAGTTTTTAAAGATGAAACTCCTGATATAATTTATGAAGCACAAGAAAAAATTAAAAGTTTAATCTCTTCACCTGGTTTCGAACTTCCTAGATAATAAAATAAAAGACACTTGGTAAATTTACCAGGTGTTTCTCTTTTACGTTTTCTAGTACCAAGCAACTACTCTTGTATCTGAAAAATCATTTTCATCTAACATTCTCAATAATCCTTGATATGCATGCATTAAATACATTGTTTGTTTATATTTATCTGCTCGTTTAATTAATCTAGCCTCTCTTGATTTCAAGTCTAACTCTATAGTACCATAATCTTCAGCGTTCTCTGGGAAATAATTATATACAACAACATTATTAGTAATTTTAATCAATTTCAAAAGCAAAATAGTTATCCCTCCTCTACTAAAATCAAAAAGTGCTCATTATTTTATATTTTTCTTCTTCTGTTAAATTATCTAAGGATATATTGTTCTCTTTCACGTATTCTCTTAATTTTCCTATATTTAAATGTGTTGGCATATCTTCTCCGGTTGTAAATGTACCGTCTGGAGAAATTTCATCTAATTTGTATAGATCCTCTTTGTTTATCATCAGAAACACTCCATATATTGTGTTATTTTTTTATCTAAAATTTATTATATCACTTTTTCAATTAATAATCTCGTTCAATCTGTTATATTGTAAGAAATACAAAAACTAAAAATAGATAACAAAATAATTTATAGTGTTCATACTATTTTTTAGAATAACTCCTTTGATAATTGATTAATAGATTTCTCATAAGTTGCGTAGATTCCTTCAATATTGTATAATTACATCAAAGGAGTTGACTTATGTTAAATTTCATAAAAAATAAAACCAATTTATCAATATTGATATTTTATTTTATATTTAGCTTTTCTAGTTTACTATTTATACTACTAGCTGAATATAACAACAATAAAACACCAACACTATTCCTAAAACAATTTATTTTTTACTTAATTGGTTTTGGAATAATATATCTACTGCAAAAGATACCAATAAATTATATCGAAAAATTTTCAATAGCATTTTATTTATTTGCTTTGGTTCTTTTAGTTGGAATATTCTTAGTTCCACCTACCCTTGCTCCAATAGTTAACGGTGCTCGTAGTTGGTATAACTTTAGATTATTCACTTTACAACCTTCAGAATTTGGTAAAATAGCTACTGTAGCAATGGTTAGTATGCTTATTAAAGAAAAGAGTTTTAAAGACAATACTGATACAATTAAACTCTTAAAGTTAGCCTTAATAATCTCTATACCATTTATCCTAGTTGCTAAAGAAAATGACTTAGGAAATGGCTTGTTTTTCATCTTTTTATTTCTAGGTTTAGTATTCTTAGTTTGCAACAAAGGTAAAACATTATTTAGAATCTACTCTGTAGTAATAGCTGGATTAGCAATTATTATTCTAGCAGCGCTATACTTTCCAAGATTACTTAGCTTAGTTGGTTTAAAATCTTACCAACTTAATCGTATTCTTTCATGGCTAAATCCTGAAGCATATAAATTAGATTATTCTTACCAGATTACTCAAGTTCTTAACGAGGTGAAATTAGGTGGTTTAACTGGTACATTCGTTAAAAATAAAAACTATATAGATGAACAATTTAATGATTTTATTTTTTCGATAGTTGCTAAAAACTTTGGATTTGTAGGAGCTACAATATTTTTATTCATCTTTTTCATCTTTATTCTAAGATTATTTAACATAGTGAAAAAATGTGAACAAGGTAACTATAGTTATTACTTTATTCTTCTTAGTATTTGTAGTTTTTGTTTCTCATTTTTCATCAATATATTCTCAACGCTAAGCATTATCCCAGTAATCGGTATTAGTATGCCATTTATTAGCTATGGTGGTAGTTCCCTTATCGCAAATAGTATTCTATTCGGTATTATAGTAAAAATTCATGCAACAATACAAGAAGAATATATGGAAGATGAATACTATGATAACTACGAAGAAGAATATGATGAAATTAAGTATGAGGACGACTATGATCCATTAGAACCTGTATACGAAAATAACAACAATCGATATTATGAGGAAGAACCTCAACAATTTCGTCGAAGTAAAAGAAAAAGATAAAAAAAAACGTGGATAGAAAAATTTCTATCCACATTTTTTTATTTTCTTACATCTTCAATGAATTTATCATCGATAGTTTCAATTAGTTTCCCTAATATTGCTTTAGCAGCATAATAATCACGAATATCAAATACTGCATTATGAGTATGAATATAACGAGCACAAATACCAATTACAGTAGTTGGAACTCCATTTAAAGCTTGGTGAATGTTACCAGCATCTGTCCCACCTGGTGAAGTGAAGTATTGATATTTAATTCCATTCTCTTCTGCAAGAGCTACGATTTTTTCTCTCATATTTGCACGAAGAACCATAGTTCTATCAATTAATCTAACTAAGAATCCTTCACCTAAGCGACCATTACTAGTTTCTTTACCATCCATATCGTTTGCCGGACTACAGTCTACAACGAAACATACATCTGGTTTAATCATATTAGCAGCAATTGTTGCACCACGAAGACCTACTTCTTCTTGAACAGTAGCACATACTACTAAGTTAAAATCTAACTCTTTTTCTGCAAATTGTTCTAAGATTTCCGTAATAATTACACATCCATAACGATTATCAACAGCCTTACTCATAAATCTGTGTTCAGTAAGTTGTTCAAAAGTTGTTTTTGGAGTAACGAACGCACCTTCACGAATTCCCATCGCTAAAGCTTCTTCTCTTGATGCAGCACCAACATCAATAGTCATATCACTAATTTTCACATTTTGTGCTACACCTGCAGTAAAGTGCTTAGGAATAGATCCAATTACACCAGTAAATTTTTTTCCTTCATATGAAGTTACTGTATATGTTTGAGCTAAAAGAACATCTTCTCTAAAACCACCAAGTGTTTCAAACTTAAGCATACCATTTGGCAATACCTTAGTCACGATGAACCCAACTTCATCCATATGCGCTGAAATCATAACAGTTTTAGCATCTTCTTTTTTTGATTTCTTAATAGCATAGATTCCACCAAGATTATCATACTTAATCTCATCAGCATATTTAGATAAATTTTCTTCTAAATATTTTGAAATTTCACTTTCAAATCCTGATGTCCCGTCTAACATTGTTAATTCTCTGAATCTTTCTATTGATTTACTCATTTTCTTATACCTCTTTTATGTACTCTATTATTTCCGTTTCTTTATCATATCGAACTTCGTACTTGATATTGTCGTTATCAAAATAAAACATTAAGTATGGATTCTCTTTTAGATTCAACGTATAGCTATCAATCACATCATAACCCAATGCGATTAGTTTATTTCTACATCTATCTATATGATCATTGTCTAACTCTTGTTCCTCTGTTTTTTGATAAATACGATATCCAGCATAAGCTGCTGCTAATGGAACTAGTATTTTTCTAAATTTCATATTTTACCTCTTATCTGAATTCATCACATAACGAGTTAAATAATTCCTCACTAAATTCTAAATTCTGATGAGCAATTGGTTCATCTCGTTTATAATTACGTAAAGTATCTTCATAATGAGGTTTTTTATCATTCTTATAAATTACCCCTGTTACAAGGTCATTGTACTCTTCTAATACTCTATACGCTTCTAATTTATTAGTATTATCATAACCTTCGATATCAGAAAGTTTAGTTAAGTTTTCCTTATACCAAGCCGGTGTATTTTTGTAGTTGTAAGTTTTACATGGACTAAATACGTTAACTAATGAGAAGCCATCGTGATTAACTGCTTCTTCAAAAATCTGCATCATCTCTTTCATATCACCAGTAAATGCTTGTGCTAGGAATGTTACTTCACAAGATAAGGCAATTTTCATCGCTGATAATGGTTTTTCCATTACCCCTTCTAAAGTTGTAGTCGTTACTAAACCTTCATCAGACTTAGGAGACATTTGACCTTTAGTTAAGGCGTAAAGTTGGTTATCCATTACTACGTAAGTCATATTTACATTACGTTTCATAGCGTGAACAGCATGCCCTATACCGATAGCATATCCATCACCATCTCCACCCATTGCAAAAACTGTTAAATCTTGGTTCGCCAATTTAATACCTTGTGCAATTGGTAATGAACGTCCATGTAGTCCTTGAACACCATACGCTTTTGTGTATCCACTAATTTTACCAGAACATCCAATCCCTGCAGAAATTACGACATTCTCTGGTTTAATACCTAAGTTAACAACAGCTCTATTTATACCCGCAAGTACCGAGAAGTCTCCACAACCGGCACACCAATCGGGCTTAACATCGTTTTTATAATCTTTTAATGTTACTTTCAAATTATTTCTCCTCCTCTAGTAATTGTTCAACAAGTTGGTGAGTATAATAAATATCTCCATCATATTTTAGTAAACTACTAATTTTTTCTGAATTATGGTACTTACTAGCAATTACTGTACGTAATTGTTTATTATGGTTATGTTCAACAATATATATTTTTCTATATTTATCAAATGTATCACGAACAGCTTGAGCAACTGGATAAATTTGACGAATATGCATTGTATCAATTTTTAGTCCTTGTTCTTTTAGTTGTTTAGCAGCTTTATTCAGTACTCCATAAGTTGAGTTAACTCCTACTAATAAGATATCTTTTTCATCATTGTATTCATTTAATACAAATGGTCTTTCAACTAAAGCTGATTCAATCTTGTTAGCACGTTTTTCTTTTTGACGTTTTGTATTACGTTTCACCTCTGAAGGTAGTCCAACTACTGAGTGTTCATAACTGTTCGCATTGTGAATTCCACCTTTTTGTCCTGGGATAGTTCTATTTGAAACTAACACATCAGTTGCATAACGTTTGAAGTAGATAATATCTTCTTCAGTAATCTCTTCTTGTTTTAATAAGTTACCACGATCAATTTGAACTTTACTAAAGTCAAAGTTAGGTACTGTTTCTTTGTTCATACCTAATTGTAAATCCATTAAAACAATAACTGGTGTTTGATATTTTTCTGCCATATTAAATGCATCTATCATAGTGTAGAAACAATCTTCTACAGATGTTGGAGCTAGTACTATACGAGAAGCATCTCCAGTTCCACCGTAGACAGCGTGGAAAATATCAGATTGCTCTGTTTTTGTTGGAAGCCCTGAAGAAGGACCACCTCTTTGAACGTCTACAATAACAACTGGTTGTTCTGCCATAGAAGCCATACCTAAGAACTCAGTCATAAGTGAAATACCAGGCCCAGATGTTGCTGTCATAGCACGTACTCCTGCGAAGTTAGCTCCAATAGCAACACCTAATGCCGCAATTTCATCTTCAGTTTGAATATATGCTCCATTTACTAACGGAAGCTTATCAAATAAATATTCCATGATTTCTGTTGCTGGTGTAATAGGATATCCAGCATACATTCTACAACCTGCTGCTAAAGCACCAAGACCAGCTGCATGGTTACCGATTAACCACATATTTTTGTGAGTTGGATTTAATTTTTTAAGATAATACTTATCTTTAATACCATTTTCATCCATGAACTCAGTCATGATTTCACGCCCTTTATCAAAGGCTTGGATATTAATATTTACTACTTCTTCACCTTTACTTGCGAATTTTGAATCAATCATATCATAGAATAATTTTGAATCAATATCTAATAACGCTGAACAAATTCCAAGTGTGATTATGTTTTTGATTATCGGATTAGCAATTTCTTTAGCTAATTCTGTAATTGGGAATACCGCAACTAATCCTTTAATTTCTTCTGAAATTTCCGGTTTAATTTTAGCATCCGCAATAATAATACTATTTTCATCTAATTCTGGAATATAGCTATCCAGTGTTGCTTGGTCGAATGCTATAAGAATATCTGTCTTATAATCAATTACATTTATTTTTTCTTCTGAAATACAAATTTTACTGTTACTGTGACCACCTTTAATTCTACTCGCAAAGTCTCTTGTAGAATACATGTGGTATCCCAGTGTATTTACTACTGTAGAGAAAATTTCGGCTGTACTTTCAATACCTTCACCTTGTTCTCCACCAATTTTCCATCCTAATTTATTAATCATATAATCTCCTTTAATCTCTTTCATTAGAAATTTACTCGTTGATTTCTCAATACTTTATTCTATCATATTTAAGAAAATTTTTCCATCTAATAATATCTATTATCACTATGAAAAAACTAATAAAAATATTATTATTTCATTATTTTTCAATATTATTTAATTGAACATCATTTTTTAAAAATTTGTATAATATTTAGGAAGAAATAAATCTTTTAATGTTTATTGTTTTTGAATAATTCATTAACTACTTTTTATTATAATTTCCCCTTTATATTTTTTCTCTAATTAATACTAACAACTTCAAAATTAACTAAAATAATAAAATCCTACAATACAAATATTACACAAAGAAAAAAGTCCCTGTAGAAGTTATTCACTTCTACAAGGACGTATCTATTGACGTGTTACCACCTTGATTTATAGTATTCTCACAAATACTAACTTATAAAGTACTAAAACAAAATTTAAATCTTATTTTTATACCATTAGCTATATCGGGCTATCCCGTAATAGTTTAATTATTCAACTACTAACACGAAAAGACCATCTTCATAGTATCATCTTTGATCTCCTTTCACCTACCGAGACTCTCTAAGCAAACATCAACTACTACTCTTCTTTTCAAAGTGTAATTTTTTATTGTGATTTAAGTATATCAAGTTAAGAAATCCTTGTCAATATTTTTTACCATACACTTTTATTAATTATTATAGACATATACTATAGAACTTCAAAAATCAAAGAGTACAGAAAATGTCCATACTCTTTAAATTTTTTTATAATCTAATTAACTTAATTATTCAGAAAGTTTACGTCTAACAGCAGCTCCAACTAGGGCAATTAAGCTTAATCCTAATGCAGTTGTGCTAGTTGTGTTCATACCAGTGTTAGGTAATTTTCTCTCATTTTTAACAACATTAGCTTTTTCTACAACTTTTTCACTTGCTTTAGCTTCAGTTTTTTCTACACCATATACATGAGTTATAATTCCATCTTTTTTAGATATTTCAATTATGTTATATCCTTTAAGATCCTTAGATCCTTTTTCTCCAAGTTCTACTGGTTCAAGCTCATTTCCTGTTGCATCAATATGACGTGTTACTACTAATTCTTCTTTAACTAAAACTGGTGCATCTTGTCCATTTGATGTTTGAGCTTCTTCAACTTCAAATTTATATGTTTTTGAATCTACAGAAATCGTACGTGAGTTTGGATTTACTACAGCATATTTAGTTAAATCTGCTTTTTCTAAATAATTTTTGAACGCCTCATCCATAGATGGTCCTTCTTCACGTGCTCCACCTAGCATAGTATACCCATCTCCACCTGCTGCTAAGAAATCATTTGTAGTTAAGTAGTATGTTTTAGCTAAATCTAATTTATCATAGGCACCTGTATCATGATTTTTAACTTCTACACGTAATACACGTTTACCTGAAGGTAAGTTTGTATCGTAGTATACTTTAGCTCCTGATACGTGTAAGAAACCTCCACTTGGTTCTAATAATGGTTGTCCATTTTCATCTAAAACAGTTTTACCAGCTTTGTCAACTTGTAAAATAGATCCTAAAGATTTTTCAAACATCGCTAATACATCTTTACCAGTAACACTAATTTGAGAAATTGTATTACCGAATGGAAGAACAGCGATTACGCTACCTTTTGTAATAGGTTTATCTTTAGCGATAGTTTCACGTAAACCACCACCATTTGTTACTGCGATATCTGCTTTATTTTTAAATCCTGTTTGACCATACTCGTAAAGTGAATCAGCAACTACGTTTCCTAAGTTAGTTTCACGGACACGAACATTTTCACGAGTACCACTTAACTCAACAGGACTGTTTTTCACTACTACAACAGCATTTTCTGCATCATATTTAGCTTTAATTTCATCAACTAATTTTTTCACTTCTGCGTTAGGCACTACGTTAGTAGTTTCTGAAGCTTTAATTAGACTTGGTGTTCCTAGTAAACTATTTGGTTTCAGTGTAACTTTACCAATGTTGTTTAAGTAACTTCCAGTTTGATTATAAGTAACATTATCTCCATATGTTTTTGATTCTACAGTATGAGAGTGTCCATCGATTACTACTACACGTTTTCCTTTTAATAACGGACTCTTAGAAAGTTCATCAGCAAGAGTAGAACCTCTCCATTCGTTTGGAGTTGTTGTATCTACTCCAAGGTGGGCTAAAACAACATACGTTTTATAGTCATCACCAGTAGCTTTTGCTTTAGCTTGAATTTCTTTAACTACATTTAGCACCTCTGGAATAGGGTCTTTAAATGTTACACCTTGTACATTTTTAGGATGTGTTTTTGTGGCAGTTTCTGGTGTTGTTACCCCAATAACAACAACTTCATCACCTTTAACTGTTTTGTCTTTATCAACAATTGTTGAAGCTTCGAATAAACGTGCTCCATTTACGTATGTATTCGAGCTTAACAGTGGGAATTTTAAGATTTGTTTATACTTCTTAGCTTCATCTAAACCAAAGTCAAATTCATGGTTACCTACAGCCATAGCGTCGTAATTCATTTTGTTTAATATTTCCGCACGAGCTTCTCCTTTAGTTGAGTTAGAGATAGGTAAACCTTGGAAAGCATCCCCTGCATCTACTACTACTGTTGTTTGATCTTTTTTAGCACGCTCATTTTCAATTACTGTTGCTAATTTTGCATCCCCAACAACTGATGTAGTTTTATCACGACCTTTTTCTTCTACGATACGCCCATGAACATCGTTAGTGTGAACTAATACTAAATCTTTTTCTGGCGCTGTTGCAGAAGCAGGAGCTGCTGGTGGTGTCTGCGTAGTTGTTGCTGACGATGGAGTTGTAGTTGTATCATCTGAATTTGCTAAAGCAGCTCCACCTGAAGTTGCTATTGCTAATCCTACTATTGTAGCTGACGCTAACGTGTAATTTTTTTTCTTCATAATAACTTTTTTTCTCACTTTCATATTTGTAATTTATAATTTACATAATATCATAAATGTACGAGTTTTTCAACACTAAAATTTATATGAAATAATGATAACGATTAAAAAACGGATTTTTTTAAAATAAAAACTTTAGAATAAAATTAAAAATCAAGATTAGATTCTTCTAACCTTGATTTTCATTTATTCTTTGCTATTTAAACATATTCGCTAAAATTCGATCACTTAACCTTGGGAATAACTGACTAATTTTAACACCAATAACTAATTTAAACGGTAAATTTACCTCACGTTTTTTTGTTTCAATTCCTTTTATTATCTTTGTAACAACAAGTTTAGGTGTTAATGTTTTACCACCCATAGCTTTTTGATAACTCTTATCTTCATCGGCTATATTGAAGAAATTTGTAGCTACAGGTCCTGGATTTACTGTCATAACGTGGACATTATCTTTTTTAAGTTCTAAGCGTAAAGAATTGAAGTATCCAATTAAAGCAAATTTAGTTGCTGAATATACAGAACTTTTTGGCGTAGCAATCTTACCTGCTAATGAAGCAATAGTTACTATTGTTCCAGATTTTTTTTCTCTCATTCTCTTAGCTATTTCTGTAGTCAATTGAATAGTTCCAATTACATTTGTATCAAACATATTAACTACCTCAGCATCACTAAATTCACTAAAGTCTTTCATAATACCATATCCCGCACCATTAATAAGAATATCGATATCACTAACAGAAGATAGTAACTTTTCTACTTGATCCTGTGAACCAATATCAACGCTATAAACTCTAGTTTTTACATTTTCAAAAGCACTACATTTCTTAGCAACTTTTTCTAACGCTTCTTTTCTTCGAGCTACTAATATCAATTCTACATTTCCTTTTTGTGCGAATTGATGAGCCAATTCACGACCTAAACCACTTGAAGCTCCTGTAATTAGTATTCTTTGTTTACCAACATCCATTTTACATCCCTCTTCTAACCATGTTTTGCAGCACAACTACATTGTCCTTTTAAACATTTACATGTAATAACATCTGCTGCAGTTTTTCTTTTTTCTTGTAATAATTCTATAATTTCATCAATATTACTTTTACTTAAATTATCTTTTTCGATTATATTCTTAACGATAATATGTGTTCTTCTTTCACAAATTCTTTCCAAAAAGTTTTGTGTTAATATCTCTAAACACTCATCTTCCACACATTTTGCTGAATATAAAAATTTATTCCCCTGTTTTGTTGTTTCTAAAAATCCTTTTTCAACTAATCTAGATAACAGTGTTTTAATAGTTGACGGCGTCCAAGACTTTTCTTCACCTAGAGTATCTATTACAAATTTACTTGTAGTTTCTTTATTGCTCCAGACTACTCGCATTACTTCCCATTCAGCTTCTGAAATATTAATATCCATTTCCATTCATCCTTTTTTTCTCAGTTACATCTGTAACTATAATACTATGTTAAACATATAATGTCAATTCATAAAAAACTTGATTTTAGTATTGCTAAAATCAAGTTTAAGATTTTTTCTTAATTGGATGTCTTATTACTGTTTTAAGTTTCTCCGACACTGTTTTCCTCACATCTGAAATATAAATTTCATGGTGAAATCTCATCTCGTTAATGTCTAATTCATAGCCTTCAGAAATCATATATTCATGCATCTTAGTAACAGTCTCTGGCTCTGAATCATATGGCCCTATATGCATGCATTGAACACAAGTTCCTTCATCATAGCTAAAAAATTCAACCTTTGAGAAATCTTCTTTTTTCTTTTCCGTTACTTGCTTAATAGCCCACTCAAATACTTCTTTTGTAACAAAATCTGGCATACGTATTAACGAAATAAACTTAAAATTTTGTTTATTACTACAATCAACACCTTCTATTCCTTCCTGCCACCAAAACCCTTCTAATGGGGGTACCACAAAATCAAAGTAATTAGGGATTTTATATTCTCCTTTTTTACTCATCTTTATAGCATACGCTACAGGATACAATAGACTTATTGATTGCTTATACTCGCTATTCTCATCATTAGGGTCCCCACTCCCTCTAACTGCTATATAATTAGCCTTATCTACATTTACTATACAAGGTTTATTTTTAGGTGCATATAAATGCTTAAGTGTTTTTTTGAAATCTACTGCCATTTTATTTCTCCAAAATAAAGATTATTCGATCTGATTCAGAATAATTTTTATTATTCTTATCAAAATCACAGAAATAATCTTTCACTTTAAATCCAGTATTTTGAATTTCTCCAAGGACATCATTTATTTCATAGGTTCTTTGTGAATGAAACTGTTCAAGTTTTCTGTACAAACCGTTATTTTCTTTTATAAAAAATGACAACTCGCTCTCCACTTCTAAAGAATTTTCTGTTTCATATGTAAACCATAGATAACTTATTTCTTCATCTTCATAACCAAAAACTTGTTTTTCCAGCATATCAGTAATTTTTTTAGGTGTGTGAATATCAAAAATAAATTTTCCACCTTCTTTTAGAGAAGAATATACTTCTTTTAATCCTAATTTAAATTCCTCAAAATCTGATAAATAATTAAATACATCAAATGCACTTAAAATAAAATCAAATTCTATATTCAACGATAAAATTTCTAATAAATCCATTGCAAAATAATTGCATCCTGGAACTTTTTCACTCGCTATTGCTAACATTTGTTCACTATTATCAACTGCGAATACTTCTCCATATTTTTTTAGTGTTGGTAGCATTGTCCCACTGCCACAACCTAAATCAAGAACTAGAAGATTTTCTCTATCTTCTAATTCTTGATTAATAATATTTTTATAAGCATCGTAGTCGACATCCATTAGTTTATCATAAACAATACTTAAATTCTCGTACATATTAAACACCTTTTATAGGGTATTTTTCAAATAATGCATCTAATTCATAGTATTCTCTATCATCGCGCGTCATAATGTTAACTACTACATCACCTAAATCCATAAGAACCCATTTAGCTTCTCTTAGACCTTCTGTACTGTGAATTTCTCCACCATTTTCTAATACTTGTTCTCTAACTTCTTGTGCAATTGCTTCTACTTGTCTATTCGTAGGTGCATGACAAATTACAGAATAATCATATAATACTCCTGCTTGAGTTAAATCATACGCAACAATATCATACCCATGCTTGTCATCACATGCATCTACAACAATTTTTAATAAGTTTTCTACTTCCATTTTCATCCTCTTTCTTTATTTATTTTTTTATAATATGGAACATTACTACATATAGTACGTCATCTTCTGGATATCTTTTAGCAAGTTTTTCGATTAATTCATCTAGAGTAACACCATAATACTTAGCATAGCGTTCTGTTAAAGTATCTCTTGTTACAGGTTTTACTAAATCAACTTCTAATGTAGCAAACACTGTATCTGGATCTTCATAAGTTGTAGCTTCTAATAAATCACCTTTCTTGAAATGAGCTTCGCTTTTATTTCTAATTGTGATTGTTTTTTCATCTGTTAAAATTTTATCTTTATTTTTTTCTTTAAATCCAACACGATAGTTTTTAATATTATAGTAATTATAACAATCTAGTAATGAAGGATAAATTCTTTCATCATTATCGATTAAATAAACTAATGTATATTTGGCAGCAAGTCTAACTGCTTCATCAAGATCATATTCAGATACTTCAGTTACCTCAGCTAAATGAGGGTGTTTCCTTTGTGGATCAGTATAGTCTGCGATAAAAAGTATTTTTTCTAATAATGTCATATGCTTTCTACCGAAAGTATGGTTTGCAACAGCAAGTTTAACCTCTTCGTCAGCTACACCGAATTCTTCTTCGATATATGCACTTGCTACAGGACCATGTAACACTTCAACTGGATAATCTAATAAATTAACATCTAAATTATATAAAATTACATATTTTTTCATTAATACTTCATCCATAGGCTTACAAACATCATGTACTAAAGCTGCTAATGCTGCTCTCTCAACATTTGCTCCATGAATCTCAGCTAATTTTTTTGCTACTTCAACAACTCTTAAAGTGTGCTCGTATCTTTTTTCTGGTAATATTTCTTTAACTTTATTTTGAATTTCTTGATATTCCATATAAACTCAACTCCTCTATATATGACCTACATTCATCAGTAATCATATATTTAATACTTTTCTTATTTTTTAAATTATCTCTAATCAAACTAGAACTTATCTCTATAATCGGTGATTTCATAATTTCATAACTTATAGATTTATAAAATACATCCTCTTTAACTATCTTATATAAATCCTCTTCATCTCGTGCTACAAAAATAAATGTTACTAATTTCGATAGTTCTTCTATATTATACCATTTTTTTAAATCTTTCGCTCTATCTGTTCCAATAATAAAATAGATTTTTTTATTTTTATATAGTTCACTAAAATACTTAACGGTATTATAACTATAACTTATCCCTTCATTTGAAATTTCATAATCACTAACTTCAAACTTGAAATTATCTTTTGTACTTAGTTTCGTCATCTCGAATCTATTCCTATCACTAGCCTCTAATTCTCGCCCTTTTAAAGGTGTAATAAATGAGGGAATAAAAATAACTTTTTCTAAATTATAAGTTTCTAGTGCATTTTCGGCTGTAATTAAATGCCCAATATGTATTGGATCAAAACTACCTCCATAAAGAGCAATTGACATCTTATTTCACCAACTCTATTTTTCTATACTTTTCCTTAGAACTTTGTTTGTATAATACAATTGTGTGTCCAATCACTTGAACTAATTCAGATGAAGTACGTTCAGATAAAATTTTTGCAACCTCATCTTTATCTTCTTCACAATTTTGTAAAATACTAACTTTTAATAATTCACGTTTTTCTAACGCATCTCTAATTCCTTGGATCATATCACTATTTACCCCTGATTTTCCAACTTGGAAAATCGGTGATAGGTGATGTGCTAATGCTCTTAATTGTCTTTTTTGTTTTCCTTTTAACATCTTATCCTCTTTTCTTAATACTATATTATAGATTCACGTACGAATACTTCGATTTCTTCTGGTACATGTATGTCTATCTTACAACCACTATCACTATTAACCGTAATCCAACCTAACCCAGAAATTACGATGTCCATCTTTCTACTATCAATAGTGAAACTTTTCTTAACTTGATTATTGAATATTGAAATGTTATCTTCAAATGGTGGTTTCAATAACGTTCCTAAATGTTTTTCAAATAATGCATCTGCATTACTAAGTTTTGTACGATGAATTTCTACTAAATTAGATGCATATAAAGTGAAACTTTGACGCTCACCTTCTACAAAGTCTATTCTAGCCATACCACCGAAGAATAAACTTTGCTCAGCGTTTAATTGAAATACACGAGCTTTAATCTCCTTTTTAGGCATTACTAATTTTAAACTTTGAGCATCTAGATAATGAGCAATATCGTAATCTAATATGATACCAGGTGTATCATATATGCTAGTAGCTCTATCTAAAGGTATCTCAATCATTCCAAGTGTTGTTCCAGGGAAGTGAGATGTTGTAATAACATTTTTATCCCCAGTTGTAAGTTCAATAAGTTTGTTAATAAATGTAGATTTACCAACATTTGTCGCACCTACAATATATACGTCCTTACCATTACGAAGCTCATCTATACGACTAGCTGCTTCTTCCACACCTTGATTTTTTATTGCACTAATTAGAAGAATATCTTTTACTTTAATCCCTTTCGCCTTAAGCATCTTAAACAACCATTGTTTTACCTTATTTTGTTTAACAGATTTCGGTAATAAATCTAGTTTATTAGCTACTAGGACAATATCTTTATTATTTCCTACGATATCAACCACATCTTCAATCCAGCTTCCAGAAAAATCAAAGATATCTACAACTTTCACTATTAATGCATCTTTTTTCGATAATGTTTTGATAAGTTGATAAAAATCTTCAGCTCCTAATTGTACATCCGATACTTCATTATAATTTTTCAATCTGAAACATCTCTTACAAACAAGATTACCATCAATACTTTTTTCTACAACACTTTTTGGTAAATATCCTTGTTTATTTTGATCTTCACTTTGAATTTCAACACCACAACCTATACAATAAACTTTATTACTCAATATGGCCTCCATTTTTTTCTTTCTTATGTTTTAATCTATAGCCCACTTTTTTCATTTTAGGGAATGCTTTTCTTCTAGTTAAATTATGGATAATCAATGCTTCAAAAAATCTATTAATTCTAGTTTTAAAAGCATCTGTCTTTGAAATTGGCTTAACTAGTACGCTCATAGCTCCAAAACTTTTTGCTCCTAATACGTCAGTTAAAACTTGATCCCCTAAAATAATCGCTTCTTCTGGTTTTCTATTTAATTTTTTAAGCGCTCTTTTAAAACCTATAGTTAAAGGTTTCTTTGCACCCGCAACATATTGAAGATTTAATTTTTTACAAAATTCTTCAACACGTTCTTCTGTATTATTAGATACAACAATTATATCAAAACCAGCCTTTTTCATCTTCTTTAGCCATTTATTCAATTCTTTAGTATCTTTTTTACTATCCCATGATATTAAAGTATTATCTAAATCTGAAATAATAACTTTTTTGTTGTGCATATTCATATACTCAACATCAATAAACTCATACTTTTCTATAAAATCATCAGGTGAAAAATATCTTTTTAGTACCATTTTCTTTTTCCAATAGCCTATAAAATAGTTGCTATTTTCTCTCCCATCTTGATTTCTTTATTCTCTAAGTTTTCCTCTAAGATAATATTATCTTTTTCGAACAGTAATACTACTGTTGAACCAAACTCAAAGTATCCTAACTCTTCCCCTTTTTTCACATAAATACTCTCATATGTAGGAATTATTGAGTTGACATTTTGAGCTCCTACTGGTATTAATGTATAATTAATTTTTCCATTTAATCTATACACTTGTCTATAGTTATAACTTAGTATATTATCTCCTAATTCCAAACCAAGATTATTAACTGGATATGAATATTTACCAAGACTATACGCATCCTTTACTTGGCAATTCATCGGGAAGTGAATACGGTGATAATTCTTCGGACTAAGATATATTATCATGTATGTACCATCTTTATATTTATCCGCTAATTCGCTATCTCCAACCAATGTTTGAACGTTGTAAACTTGATTCTTCACAACAAATGTTCTGTCTTCAGAAATAACACCTACTTCAGAAATTACTCCAT
The DNA here is from genome assembly GCA_002871655.1 of Streptococcus sp. UMB1385. Taxonomy (GTDB): domain Bacteria; phylum Bacillota; class Bacilli; order Staphylococcales; family Gemellaceae; genus Gemella. The sequence goes on from PNGU01000004.1 coordinate 37,208, forward strand.
CTGTCGGGCTTACCAGAGAATCCTCATCTTGGTTAATTGGTCGAGCATCTGGGCGTAGCTTTCTAATAAAAAATTCATTTAAATTTTTAAAATCATCAATTTCATCCAAAATTTCATCAGTGTTAATATCATATACCTTAGCGAAAGGTTGAATCATTAATCGACTTAGATTAGATTTTGTTAATTTTTTTAGAGCTTTAGAACTCATATTTCCATTAGTTAATTCAACACAAAGTTGAAACATTTTCTTTTTTAACATACCCGTCTCCTTATTGAATATCATGTTATATTTTACTATAAAAGTCGTTTAAATACAAATATTGCAAAGAAAAAAGCTAAAAATCATCTTAACAACTTGCAAATTTATAATAACTTATAATCTATAATAATTATTACATTATAAATTTCATATTTTCTTATACATTCAATTATATAATTGTTATTATGCTATACGTTATCATTATTCTCATTTTAACATTTGTATATTCAAATTTAAATAAAATTTTTATTACAAAATATTGATTTTAGCAATATAAAATTGTATAATAAAATTATAATAATAATGTAAGGGAGTGAATGACATGACGTTAAATAATAAAGTAAAAGAAAACATTATTTTAACAACTGTCCAAAACGTTTGAACTAAGGGCTATTCTCTGACAAGTGTTCAGGATATAATTAAAAAAGCAAAAGCCCCTAAAGGAAGCGTATACTACTATTTTCCAAAAGGAAAAGATGAAATTTATCTAGAAGCATTAGATAAAATCAACTGTAATGTGAAAAAAGAGTTTAAAACAATTTCTCCTAAATTAGGGACTTTAGAGGAGTATTTAACAACTGTTTTTGATCTTTTTATATCGAAAGGTAAAGCATGTAAACGTAGTGGTTTTTCACTTACATTATTAGCGATGGAGACAGCCGAACTTTCTCCAATTATCGCTGATAAATGTAGTGATATACTTGAAAATTGGCGATTATTACTTGCTGACGGTTTATTCGATAGAAATTTACCAGAGGATGTTTGCAATCCTGTTAGTGAATGGTTATTCACTAGTATTCAAGGTGCATTAACCGCTAATAGAATACATAAAGATGAAGCATTTCTTTTCAATATAAAATCTTCAATTAAATTTGTTTCTACCTCTTCTCCTGAAGCACTTAGAGAGATTTTCTCTAGATCAGATGAAGATGAAGTTGTAGCATAATAATAATACCCGCTTTATTGAATATTCTATATATTCGATAAAGCGGGTCTAAATTTCAAATAATTTAAATTGTATTTATCATTTGCATTGTTAACGAATTAATCTTTTGACTTACAAATTTTTTAATCGTTGGATCAATATCTAATCTATCTAATGCTATTTCAAAGTCTTCTAACCAATATCTTGCTTCTTTTATTGAAATTGGTAGTTTCATATGTTTTTTCCTAAGATCTGGAGTTGCAAATACTGAATGACCTGGTTCCCCTAAGAACAATCTAAAGAATTTCTTTTGTTCCACTTTTATTTTCTCAAATCCATCATTAAACAAAATATTTATTCTATCATCATTAGGGATAATATCATCATACATATGTATAACTAACTCATCAATTTTTTCTTCTCCTATTTTTTCGTATAGGTTCATAATTACCTCCACAATTTGTACATATTTTTTTCACTTTTTGTCCTTATTTATATTAAACTACATATAGTATTATTTTGCAATTAAAATGGTATCAAACATCAATTTATTATCAAGATTATTTTTTGAGTTTAACAAATTTTATTATCAAAAATACAAAACGTAGAATAGGATATTACCCACTCTACGTTTCAATAATACTATTTTAATAATTTTTTGAATGCATCTGCTTTATCAGTTTTTTCCCAAGTAAATTCAATATCTTCACGTCCAAAGTGACCGTATGCAGCTGTTTTCTTGAAGATTGGTTTTCTTAAGTCTAAAGTTTCGATGATTCCGTTTGGTGTTAAGCGGAATTCTTCTTTAATAGTTTTAACAATTTCTCCTTCATCAACTTTTGAAGTACCAAATGTTTCAACAAAAATAGATACTGGGTGGGCTACTCCGATTGCGTATGCTAATTGAACTTCAGCTTTATCACAGATTCCACTAGCTACAATGTTTTTAGCTATATATCTAGCCATATATGCTCCTGATCTATCTACTTTAGTCGCATCTTTACCACTGAATGCACCACCACCATGACGTGAGAATCCACCATATGTATCTACGATAATTTTACGTCCTGTAAGTCCTGCATCACCTACTGGTCCACCGATTACGAATCTTCCTGTTGGGTTGATAAAGTATTTAGTATTTTCATCTAATAATTCTTTATCTAAACATGGCTCTATTACATATTTTTTAATATCCGCATGGATTTGTTCTTGAGTTACTTCTGCATCGTGTTGTGTTGATACTACGATTGTGTCGATTCTATTTACTTTATGATTAACATCATATTCGATTGTAACTTGAACTTTTCCATCTGGTCCTAAGTAAGTTAGAGTTCCATTTTTTCTAACTTCCGCTAATTGTTTTGAAAGTTTTTGGCTTAGGTAAATTGGTAGTGGCATAAATGTTGGTGTTTCGTTAGTTGCAAATCCAAACATAAGACCTTGGTCCCCAGCACCTACTTCATTCTCTTCTTTTTGTTGTTTTGTTTCTAATGAGTTATCCACTCCTAAAGCGATGTCTGGAGATTGTTTATCAAGCCCTACAAGAACTGAAATGTGATCTCCTGAATATCCTTTGTTAGGATCATTATATCCAATTTCATTAATTGTATTACGTACGATTTGTTGGAAGTCTACATTTGCTGTTGTTGAAACCTCTCCTACTAGCACAGCTAATCCCGTGTTTACACATGTTTCACAAGCTACACGTCCGTATGGATCTTGTTCTAAAATCGCGTCTAAAATCGCATCTGACACTTGGTCAGCAATTTTATCTGGGTGTCCTTCTGTAACTGATTCTGATGTAAATAAATATGTTTTGCTCATTTTTTTCTCCTAAAATATTTTTGTCTGATATTAATACAAATCTTTCTAAGTCCTTAATATCTTTAAATTAAAATTAAAAGACCTTATCTTATAGACAAGGTCTTTATGTATACCTCATCGTTCAAAGTAAACTTTGCTAAGGAAAGCACCTTAATCAATCGATTAGGTTGCTGGAGTTCATAGGGCCTTATCCCTCACTCACTCTTGATAAGTATTTATATTTCTTTTATCAGCATATTCGATTTTAATATACTTTCAGTCATTTGTCAATTGATAAAGTATAAAATTAATATTCAATATTATACTTACTTCTCTCTTTAAGAATTTTTTCTTTTAATTTCTCCGCTTCCTCTATTGGAAGATAGTTAATAGTAAGCTTACTGTATATTCCAGTCACTTGTATATTAGCTAATTTATACTTATTTAAGATAGGTCCCGTATTTATAGTAACATCTTGAATGGTGTTAAATGGTAAGGATTTTTTACTCTTGAAAAACACTCCTTCAACTTCCGACACACCCATCTGGTCTACTTCATAGGAATAATTTCTAATTACTAAAGGCGGAACAGCTAAAGCAACTATAGCATATATTATTAATATCGCCAATATACCTAAACCAAGAAATTTATAATTTATTTCACTTTTAAAATAATCATATACACTTTTACCAATAACTGGCGATAAGAGAACTAGAGCATATATTCCGTAGTGTATTCTTATATATTGCACGGACCTCGATGGTAAATTACATGATTTTTTTTCAAATATTCTACTCATAACCTACCTCCGAAATTATAAAATCTCTTTCTAATTTTTCTTTGTATCCTTTATCATAATATTTCAACTTAATATCTGAGTTTACTCCAATAGAATTTATTGATATATGAGCAAGATCTCTTTTATTCATAAAATAGTTCGTCCTACTATTAATTGTTCCTACTTTTTTTACCTTAATAAATTCTGTTATTATTGTCAATTGTCTCATAAACGTATTTTTAAAGAAATGTTTATCATAAGAAAGATTATTATATTTTAACATATAGTTTTTCACTAAAATACTATACGAAACTAAGACAAGATAGAAAGCAATCGAACTTAAAACTTTATACTCGAACTTAAAATCAACATCAGCAAGATACAATATTGCAAATAATATTATCGGTAAAAAAGTACAATTAAACAAACTCCAACGATACATCGCAAACCTTGCTCTTCGTTGTATTTTTTCACTCTCTAAATTATCATAATGTTCTAAATCTATTCCTAGATTATTTTTTACAAAATTTTGTGCAAAATCTTTTTTGACTAAAGGTAAGACATCTATCGTAGATTTTTGCTCACTTAAATCTTCTGATACGTTATTAGTCAAAGTCTCAACAGATAACTTCGCTAGTCCAAAGAATCTATAACGTAATGGATATATCAATTTTACACTTTGAATTCTATCAATATCAATAACTAGTGATTTTTTATTTAACAATCCATATTTACACAGTAAATTATGTTCTTTAGTCGTCAGGATAAAGTTATAATATTTTACAATCGTATGAATAATTGACGCAATTACTACTAAAATCATAAAAATCCCAATTATTATAAATATGGCTGTTATGTTCCCCGCGACTGACTTAGCATTTTTTTGAAGAAGTTCATCAAAATAAGCTTCATTGTCGAAAAGATATTTGAATACATCTCGAATCTTACCATTTAATGCTAATATTAACCCTAAAGCTGCAAAGAATCTAACCCTAAGTAGTCCATAAAATGCAAGATCTTTAACAGATAATCTTAATATTTCTTTTTGAGACTCCTGCACTTTTTCTTCTTGATCTGAAGCTATATCTTCAGATACATCTTGTTTTAATTCTCTTAGTATATCAATTAAGTTTAATGCGACTTCCTTCTTCAGAGGTTTTATCCTAATTTTACCTCCAACAAGATTAATATCTACCGAAAGTAGATTAAATACTTGGTACAATATGTTAGAACTCATATCTATCGACTGAATATTTTCAAGATTTATATTTTTTGCTTCTTTATTTATTATTCCTTTTGTATAAATTAAGGCTCCATCTCGCACTTCATAACTTTTCAAGAAATAATCAAATATACCTATTACTATTAGTAGAAGAAACCCTACCAAAACTAGTAAATAATATTTCCAATTTTGCTCTTTTAATGCCAGTACCATAAAAATACCAAATAATCTAAATCCAGTAATTACAGAATCCATAATAACCATAGGGTGTACTCGACTCTTTTTAATATTATTCATCTTTATACCTCCTATAGTTAAGATTATTTTCTAGTATTATTAACAATTGGTTTTCTAATTGTTCTACATCCTTTCCAAAAACATAGAATCCTAATTTTTCCGAACCAGTGTTTATACTAACCTTATAAATATTGAATTTTTTCGATATTAAATTTTGTTTAATTGTGTAATCTAGTATATTTCTAAGCGGCGCTACTTTCTCCAACTTAAAAAATGTATACATCGATGTTGAAGCTAGTTTAAAGTGTTCATCTGTAATTTCAAAAAATGTATTGTACTCATATTTATCTCTTAACATTACAACTATAATATGATTCAAAAAAACTAACCCTAATATTATCCATAAGATAATATACACATCTATACCAAAAACTTCTTCAAAACCAGTAAATTTAAAGATTACTGAAGCTAATACGACAAATGTTAAACTAATCGCCCAAATAATAAAGAAAAAATAATCAACATACAATCTTCCTATATATTTTCTCATAAAATCCCTCCCTATTTTAAAAATTAATAATATAACTTTTAAAATTAGAAACCTATAAGATTTAGATTTCTTTCTCTTTCAATTGTAGTCTCATCACCATGTCCTGGATAAACTATTTTTGCACCATCAAGCTTGAATAATACATTTCCTAATGAATTTTTCAAGGTATCATAATCAGAACCATATAAATCATAACGACCAAAACCGCTTCTAAATAAAGCATCTCCTACAACTATAAATTTTCCAAAGTCGAATGATACTCCACCTGGTGAATGCCCCGGTGTTGGTAATACAGTGAAACTTAAACCAGCAATTTTATATTTTTTATTTTCCTCAAATTCAAATTCTGCTGGATCAGTCATTGGTGGTCTTCTTAAACGGAACAAAGTTGATCCATTAAAATCTGGATTTTGTAGCCAATCACGTTCATGAGCTGAAATATAAACCGGTACCTCATAATGTTTTCTACATTCATCTAATGACATAATGTGATCGAAGTGAGCATGAGTTAATAAAATTGCTTCGATTTTTACATTTAATTCTTCTACAGCTTTTTGTATTCTATCGAAACCTTCACCTGGATCTACAATAACCCCGCGTCCATCTTTATATACTATATAGCAGTTTTCATCTACCATATCCATTACTATTCTTCTAATTTCTGCTTTTGCCATTTTCTCAAAACCTTTCCATAATTATTGTTATCTTTATTTTATCCTATTATTATGTTATTAACAAGTCTTGGTTAGTAGTTTTTTTACTTTACTTATATAACCTCTCATTACTTGACCTTATTTAATATTTTTTTTATACTTGAATAGTATGGTTTTCATAAGAAACTTAGTTTTTTCCTAACTTTTTCATAAAAAGTCGGGTTTAAATATCTAAGAAAAGGAGATACAGAAATGAAATTAAATTCATTCGCTAAGTTTTCATTACTTAGTATTTCAATATTATTAATGTCACACCTTGCTATTTCTCCAGTAATTCCAAATCTATATAATTTTTATCATACTAATAACCAAAACATAGGTCTGGCTTCTGTAGAGAGTTTAGCAACAATACCAGCTATGATGATTACGATTTTTGTTCTTCTTAGCAACGGTGTTATTAAATTAATCGGAAAGAAAAACACAGTTCTTCTTGGGCTTATACTTATCTTTATCTTTGGTATAGTACCAGCCTTTACAACTAACTTCAAAGTTGTCTTAATCAGTAGATTACTTCTTGGTGCTGGTATCGGATTATTCAACTCACTTTCAATCAGTATGATTAGTGATTTCTTTAATGAAGAACACCGTGGTACTATGATCGGATTAAGAACTGCATTTTTAAATATAGGTAAAGCTTTAACTACCTTTATTTCAGGATACTTATTAATCTACGGTATTCAATATACATTTTTAGTTTATGCTTTAGCACTTCCTATATTTATAATATTCCTATTATTCGTACCTAACGCTGAAAATGTAAATAATAAAAAAGTAAGCATTAAGTTTCATAAAGAAACTATCGTTCTAACTCTTCTAACATTTCTAGTAGGAATTTCTTACATGGGAGCAACTATTAAAATCCCTACATTACTAGCAGAAAAATATCATTATCAACCAGATGTAGCTAGAAATCTACTTACAATTTTAGCTTTAAGTGGTATACTTTCTGGAGTTATCTTTGGTATTCTAGTTAAAAGGTTTAAAAATCTAACTCTACCAATTATGCTAAGTTTCATGACTGTTGGAAGTGTATTATTTACTTTAACTAATAATATTATTATCTTCTACATCGCAGCTATTTTTATTGGAATAAGCTTCGTAGGAACTATGTCATTTAACTTTTTCTATATTTCAAACAAGTTAGATAATAAATTTATCAACTTTGCAACAAGTGTAATTTTAGTTGGTGGAAATATCGGTGTTATCCTTACTCCTGTAGTGCTGACAAAAATACCGGAAGCCCTACACTTAGAAAAATATACAACACCATTTTTCATTACTACTGCTCTAATGCTAATTTCTACATTAGTTAGTTATACAGTATTTAGAAATAAAAAATAAAATAAAAAGGAGAACTTCTTTGATACTATTATCTTAGATGTTCTCCTTTTTATTAACTATTAAGTAGTTCTTTGTTTTTTTCTAAAAACTCTTTTAATTCATTATCTGGTACTTGTCTTGCTAATACTAGTGTTCGTAAAGCAACATCATCTATTCTACAAGTACAGAAAACAGTCATATTATCCTCTCCAGAAATTTTACTATTTTCTAGCCAATTTCTAGCACCTTCTTTAAACAGCTTGATAAATTCTTCTTTTTTATCTGAAGTAGTAGGAATTTGATATAAATTCGTAAATTCATTTACAACTTTTACACCAGTTACTTCATAATAATACTTTCTTTCAGGAGTTTCCATAACAATAACTCTATGACTATCAAAATAATCTTTTTTTGCAAACCAGTTCATATTATTAAACACTCTAGTGTCTAAAGTAATTTTCTTTTCTTCAATTCCAGCTCTTGCATGTCCAAAAACCCATTTAACATCACTCTTAGTTAAATCAGGTTGATTCTCATAGTCCATGAAAACTGCTCCTAAAAGAGGTGCTGGTTTGTTATTCAAATCATATTCCAGATATTTTGAATTATTAGTTGTTTGCAACATCGGTTCTTTTAAAGAATCTTTCCCATCACCTGGTACATACATATAACCGATAACCTCTTTATTTATCGCCTTCAACTCATTAAATTTCTTTTCTAGATATTCTTTCTCCGCTTTATCTACAACATACTTTTCTTCTTGTTTTACATTTTCTTTTTTCTCAACTTGAGTATAAGATTCACTTGAATCTGTATTCGAATTAAAGTATGAGTAAACTCCAAATGAACCACCAATTAAAATAAGAACTAATAGTAGATATTTTACTATATTTCTATTTTTTAAAATTTATTTTTATCTAGAATTATTCTTTTAAAAATCAAAAAAGAGTGATTTTAAATCATCTGATTAATACAAATAGATCTTTAAATCACCCTTAATATAGTTTATTTAATTATTTACTTTTACACTTGTCTAATATTTACAAAATCAGTTGGCGGAACATTGTCTTTTCCTAAATCAGGTTGACCAGCTGTTATTAAAATTAGATCTCCCTCTTTTGCTAAACCAGATTCTTTAGCAAAGTTAGGTGCTAAACTTAGCATTTCTTCCATTGATAAAGTTTTTTCTTCAATAAATGTTGTAACACCACGAGTTAATGCTAATTTTCTAGCTTTTTCTTTTGATGGAACTACAGCCAAAATTTGAACTTTTGGTCTATATCTTGCTATAAACTTGGCCGTTGTTCCTGATTTTGTATAGGTTACAATATTATTGACATCAACAGAATCTAGTAGATATTTAGTTGATAATGAGATTGCATGTGCAATATCCATTTGGCGATTTTTATAGTCTGATGAACGATTACCTTTCACCTTATCTTGACTTTCAATATAAGTAATAATTTTGTCAACTGTTTCTAACGCTTCTTTTGGATAGTTTCCTATCGCAGTTTCTTCAATTAACATGATTGCATCAACACCATCTATTACTGCGTTTGCTACGTCAGATACTTCAGCACGAGTTGGTCTAGGATTATAAATCATAGAATGTAACATTTGTGTTGTTAATATTACTTCCTTTATAGCTGTATTAGCTTTTCTAATGATTTCTTTTTGAATTCCTGGTAAATCTTGGTAAGGCAGTTCCATTCCCAATTCATCCCTATTAATCATAATTGAATCTGCAAATTGAATTATTTCATCAATATTCTCATATGCTTCTTTACAGTCTATTTTTACAATTAATCTAATATCTTTTTTCCCATTAGCTTGAAGTATACTTTTTACTTTTCTAATTTCATCCAAATTGCTGACAAATGGACATGCAACAAAATCAACATCATTTTGACAAGCAAAATGAACATTATCTTCTTCAATTTTAATAAGTTTATATTTACTTTCTGCATAAATGTGATCTAAATCATAGATTATCGCAGTATTTTTATCTAGTTTTTCTCTTAATTCTTTTATTTTGTTAATTCTACTTACACATTCTTCTGGACTACCATAATACGTATCAACTAATACAGCATCTGCCCCATTAGCTACAATCTCCTCTAATAGTTCTTCCGTACTATTTCCTAAAGTTGCTATAATTTTTGCCTTTCTAGTCATAACATACCTACCTCATCTTAAAAACGTTTTCTTTTAAAATTATTATAACACATCAAATTATTATTTTCTAGATAGTTTTATAAATTTATAATCTTTGACCCTTATTACATTTATACTCTTTTTTCTATTAAAACTATAATTAATATTCTTTTAATATTATAAAAACGTTTATTTTTCAGCTATACTCACTCTTTAGAATCATTAATAAAGTTTCTAATTCTACATATTATTATAAAAAAAAGAAACTATACATTAATATGTACAGTTTCTTTTTTGCTATATTTCATATAATAATTAATCAATAATTCAACACATTAAATTATGATTTCTTTTTTAGGAGCTACTACTCCTGATTCAAGATAATCTAAAAATTCACCAAATAAGTTCTCCATCTCTGCATATGAATTTAAGGTATTTAATTCTTTTTTAACTTTTGCTCCACCTTTAATACCTTTCATGTAATAAGCAGCATGTTTTCTCATTTCATGTACAGCAACTTTCTCAGGCTTAATTTCCATAAGTCTTCTTAGGTGTAATAAACATACATCAATTTTTTCTCTTGGTGTTGGTTCTTCTGTTAATTCACCAGTTTCTAAATATTTAACTGTACGATATAACATCCATGGATTTCCTAAAGCTGCACGTCCAATCATAACCGCATCACAGTTAGTATCATCTAACATCTTTTTAGCTAATTCAGGTGTAGTTACATCACCATTACCTATTACTGGAATTTTAAGTTCTTTTTTAACATCACGAATAACATCCCAGTTAGCTTTTCCACTATACATCTGAACTTTTGTTCTACCGTGGATAGCAATTGCACTAGCTCCAGCACGTTCAGCATTTCTTGCATTATCCATTATATAAATATGTTCATCATCCCATCCCATACGCATTTTTACAGTTACAGGCTTAGATACTGAATCTACTAGACGGGCAATTACCTCATATACCTTATCTGGATCAAGAAGTAATTTACTTCCAGCATCTACTTTTGTAATTTTTGGAACTGGGCACCCCATATTTAAGTCGATAATGTCAGCTTCTGTATTTTTGTCAACATACTTCGCAGCTTCTACCAAAGTATCGATCTCCCCACCGAAGATTTGTAAACTTAGTGGACGTTCTCTTGGATCGATATATAACATATTCATCGTCTTTTTATTATTAAATAAAATTGCTTTATCACTAACCATTTCAGCACAAACTAATCCTGCTCCAAATTCTTTAGCTGTTAAACGAAACGCAGCGTTACACACACCTGCCATAGGAGCTAAAACTACTCTGTTCGGTATTTCAATTTCTCTAATTTTAAACATCTTCTATCCTTTCATTTTACAATTTTTCTTTATACAAACTAATTTTTTCTGTTATTTTGTCTAATGATTGCTTTATACTCTTACCATCAACATCTATATCTCCATACATTTCTACTAATGGAGCTAGTACGAAATTTCTTTCATGAATATATTTATGAGGTACAATCAATCTATCATCATTAAGAACTAAATTATTATATGTGATTATATCGATATCTATCGTCCTATTTCCCCAGTGCTCTTTTCTAATACGACCAAGTTCTAACTCTACCTTTTGAATAGTATCCAGTAGTTCATAGGCTTCTATCGAAGTCTCTATTTCTATACACATATTTAGAAAGTTTTGATCAGCTACTCCACCCCATGCAGGTGTTTCATAAACACTGCTTAGTTTTTTAATTTTAAGATTGTTCTCTTCTATTTTTCTTAAAGCATCTTTTAAGTATTGTTCTCTAGGCTCTATATTGGTTCCTAATGCTAGTATAATCATTATAATCTGAACCCTTCACGTGTTGCTTCTACAACTACTCCACATTGTTCAAAATGATATTTTATAGGTGCAGCCGGTTTATTAATTTCTAACTTAACATTTTCAATTTGAAGAAACTTTTCAAAAATATTTTTTAAAATTTCTCCTGCTAAGCGTTCTAATAAATTATACGTATTCGAAGTTGCAGTCTCTACTACTACATTTACAATATCAGCATAACTTATACTGTCAGTCATCTCATCACTGAACAACGCCTTTTTGTAATCAAGCTCACACTCGATACTAAAAATAAATTTCTGACCTAATCTATTTTCTTCTTCAAATAACCCATGATTAGCAAATACTTCAAGATTATTTATAAATAATTTCGTCTTCATGATTAATATACCTCTCAATCATTATTTTGCTTAACTATAAAATTTTAACACATTTCGCCTTATTTCTCTAATGATTATACTTACATATCAATAAAAAAACGACTTAAAATTATGATTTAATAAAATCTCTTTTTAAGCCGTTTAAGTAAAAATCAATGTTTCTTAGTATTTTTACTGTGAAATTTAAATATTTTTAATTAGTTTTTATTTCTTTTTCTACCTAAAATGAATGCAGCAACTACACTTAATCCAGCAAATAGAAGTGAACTAGAAGAATTTAATCCAGTTTTCGGAAGAACATTTTTCCCAGAGAAGTTTTCTCCTTTGTTTGTTTCCTCTTTTTTAGATTTAGCTTGTTCAGTTTTTTCTCCCTTAACTTCTTTTGAACCATCTGCTTCTTGATTTGTATTAGAATCTACATTTTCTGAAGGTTTAGCATCAGAAACAGGTTTTACCTCTGTAGTTGGGTCAGAAGCTGGGCTTGATTCAGGGGTAGTTGATACTTCTTTCTTACTGAAGTCAATTTGCACAACTACTGGATCGTGGTCAGAAGCACGCCCATGTTCTTCCATGAATGAAGCATTAATATGAACTGGAGAGAAGACTACTTTATCTTTAATGTTTTTAGAAATTAAAATATTGTCTAAACTTTGGTTACTTCCACGGTAGAAGTATGAGTATCTATCTCCTTGTTCATGTTCAGCCATTAAGTTAACTAGTTCATTCCCTACGATTGTTCTTACACTATCTGAGAATTCAAAATCGTTAAAGTCACCTGTTAGAACAAATTTTAAGTTTGGATTTTGACGTAATCCTTCTTTAATAAATGCATTTAAGATTTTTGCTTCTTCTATACGTTTTGCTTTTGTATTTTCTACTGATGGTTGATTAGAACCATAAATTGCATCATCACCTAATTTTGATTTTAAGTGGTTTGCAATTACTACTATTCTTTCACCTTTAAATTCAAATTCAGCCGCTAATGATTTTCTAACTTTCTCGAAGTGAACACTTGTTGGATCAATTCTAGCTGGGTTTTTCTCAAGGTGTCCATTTACAAAGCGTGCAGCTTCTTCGCTTCCACCTTTCTCTTTACCAATTAGAGTTACTCTCTTAGGATTATATAAATAAGCTACCCTAATGTTCGCGCCCGGTTTACCACCATCTTTCCCGTCAACTGGAGCTATCTCAGTATATTTATAATCAGGTCCACCAAGACTCTTAATTCTTTGAGCTAATTTTTCCCCACTCTTAACTCCATCAACAGTTCCATCATTAACTCCACCATTATTATCTTGAACCTCAATAAGAGTTATGATATCAGGACTATGAACTTCTTTTATAAATGAATTAGCAATCTTATCAACTTTTTCCTCTGGTGTTTCATCATGACCTTTGTTGTTTGCTGAGAAGTTTTCAATATTATAAGAAGCAATTGTTAATTTATCTTCTGAAGGATAAATTTTAGACACTTCACGCTTTAATCCTCCATCTTGAATTGCTGGTACACTAGATGGATCGATTTTATACGTTTTATTTTTATAAGTAACTACCCCAGTAATATTTTCATTAAAGTAGTCTTTTGCTTTTGCTACAAATTTATTTCCTACTGTAATAGGTAGTACTTCTGTGTTTTGCACACCTGGGCGTAAATTAACTCCACCGATATTGTTAAGCTTTTGACCTTTGTAGTCACCTGGTAATACATAAATATCACCTTTATATTGTGGACCTGTAACTTTTGGTTTAGTTACTTCTACACGCATTCCCTCTATACTTTCCCAGTAATCTAAAGCTTCACTTTCTGGATTATATTTAGTCGGTGTATTATCAACTATGTCTTTAGGCATTTTTTCAGAAATATTTAATGCTTTTGGTAAATCTGCTTTCCCTAATTTTGTTATAGTTGCGTTAATAATTTGAGTAACTGTTAGGCTTCCTGCTGGTTTTTTAAAAGTTTGTCCTGGTTTTACAGAATATTCTTCCATATAACCTTCTTTAACAGTTCCTTGAACTTTTAATAAATCACCTGATTCTACTTTATCTTTTGAAGCAACATAGACTGCATCAGAAGTTTTCGGATTATTATCTGACACTTTATCTTGAACATAGAAACCAGTTTTATCAGTTTTAGTTACAACAACATTGTTTATTACTACTTCTTTTCCAACTAAAGGACTTTCATGGCTTTCACCTTGTACTTCCCCTATGTTTTTTACTTCTTTTGGAGCAGTAGCTTGAGGACTTGTTGTAGTCGCTCCAGCAGGTGTTACTTCATTTTTTCCTGTTGTAGTAGCCGGTGTAACTACTTCTGTTTTTACCTCAGCCGCAGAAACTTCATTAGCTTCAGCTGATAAATAAGTTGCCCCTACTCCTCCTAATACTGCACTTGCTAATAATATTGATAATTTGTATTTTTTCACAATATGAACTCCTTGTATATAAGTTTATACTAATTATTTTACTATTAATCTAACTAATAAGCAACATCAATTGTTTACCTTTACAAAAAAATCCTCAATATAGATTTTTCTATATTGAGGATTCTTAAAATCAATAATTAAACTATTTAATTCTTCTTTTTTTTTAGCTTTACCAACATAAATGACAAAATAATTACTCCTACCAATGCCATAAACGCTAACCATGTATTTTCTATTCCTACTCTATCAGTTAACACTCCATTTACAGATAGTAATATTGCTACAATAATAGATTCAAAAGTATAAAATATAGAAACAGTGGTCGTTCTATTTTCATCACTTTTTACCAAATATTTATGCATAAATACATTGACCTGTATACTCATTAAAGTGAAAAATACAATATATAACATAAATAGTACAAACTTAGCATATACATTTTGAATAAAAATAAACATTAATAGCATTCCAATATTTACAACTACAAAGAAATACAAAATGCGTAACTTTGATAATTTATTTGATAATTTTTCATATATTACACTTCCTAACATTCCACTAACTGATATACCAATCCAAATATAACCGATAATATCAACATCTAACTTTTCAAACACAGCTTGCCACTGGTTTGATGGCCCAAGATCTAGGATAGAAGGAATAACAAAAAGTATCATAAGAAATACACTACTTTTAACATATAGTGTTTCTTTTAACGAGTTTTTTACTGTTATAAATGAATCTTTTATTTTCTCAACTGATATTTTTTGAGTCTGTTCTAAATTTTGCATAAATATATATGTAAATAAAAACGAAATAACAAAAACTGCCATACTTAAAATTATCGATAAACTTTTATAATAGACATACACGTACTTTGCACTTATAAATCCTATTACCGCTGAGAAAAATAGTGCATACAGTGAACTTCTTGAAAGAACTTTATCTATATCTATTTCTTCATTGTTTTTATTGTTTACATTGACCAACCAACTTGTTAAAGTTCCCGATTGAAATGACGTTGCAATTGCAGATAATATCGCAGATATGTATAACAAGATTAAACTATTACTAAGCAATAAGATTAAACCTATAACCCTAAAAACTGAACTAAGAAGAATACTATTTTTTGCTCCGATGTTATCAGTGATTGCCCCACAAGGAAGCTCAGTCATAAAAGAAGCCAACCAAAAAATCGATAAATAAAGCCCTACTTCAGCAAAAGAAAAATCTTTTGACAACAAATAAATATATAAAATTGGATTAAAAAATGATAATGCTACCGTAACTAATATATTATAGAAATAATAAAATTTAGTATTATTCATCTTTTTCCCCTACAATCTTATACATTCTACCGTAATTATCTCTTTCTAAAAACTTATAATCAACAAGATATCTTCTAATTAGAGAATAATCTGGATAAATATCCTTTATTACTTCATTCAATTCCTTTTCAGTAAATTCTAATGATTTTTCCTTTAGCATCTCTAAAACTAACTGAAGAACAGGGATCTTATTCTTTTCTTTTTTGGGGATTGTTATCAATTTATCATCTTTAAAATATTTTATTTTTACTTCTTCCATAGCGAATTTTCCTTTCAAATTTAACTTTTTTATATACTATTATATATCATATAAAATAAAAAACAAGTATAAAATTAACCTCTAACACAGTTTATACCATGTTAGAGGTTTTGCAATCTAGTTTACTTTTTATTTCTATTGCCCTAGAACAAAAACGTCTTCAGCTTCTTTTTCTTCTTTTTTAGATCCTTTAGTTAAAAATGAAATTTTATTAGCTATGATTTTGATTCTATAGTGGGTCACTCCGTCTTTATCTTTATAAACATTATTGTTTAAAGTACCTACTATATTAAGCAAACTTCCTTTTTCACAGTATCTAGCTGTATTTTCTGCGATTTTACCAAAAGCAGTAAATTCGAAAAATTCAGTATCATAGTTCCCTTCTTTATTCTTAAAATCAGACTGAACTGCAATAGTAGCCTTAATATAACTTACTTTTTTATCACTTTCTTTTAATTCCGGTTTTTTTACTAATCTTCCTATTAAAATTACTTGATTTAACATAATTTATCCTCCCTTAAAATAGTAATCTAGATTGCTATGAAAACATTAGGAAGATTATCTTAGTCTTATTTATTGATTAAAGTAACAAAAACTTCGCCATCTTTCAAAAATTCTGCATTAATATAATTATCACCATCAAAATGTAATACCTTACCTGGTTCTACGATATGAATTTCTTCATCATTTAAAAATACTTTAACTTCACCTTTGACACAAGTGAATACTACTAAAGCTTCTGGATGATTGTGTTTAGGAATTACATCACCCTGTTTTCCTACTTTTTTTACTAATTTAAATCTATCATGTTTTTTTAATAAACCTGCTTCTTCAAAAATTATTCCTACGCTCATATTAATTCTCCTTTATTTAAAAACTATTTTATATTTATTGCGCTTACACCCTTATTATAGAACTTTTTTGTTAACAAAACAAATAAAATTCATATCTTTTTCCAGTTTTTTAAAAACTACTCCCATCTTAATAAACTGTGATCTATTTTCTCTCTTAAATCCATTTTTTATTATTTTTAACGTATTTAAAATACCTTCATCATCTACAAGTCCAGATACAGTGAGTAATGTAAGTTTATCATGAAGACTATTAACCGTCTTAAAGCCCGCTTCTTCAAATAATGATAGCCAATTTTCTTTCGGTAACGGAGAAACATTCATATTAATTGCATCAGACAATGTCTTTCTCGTTTCTTCATAATTATTTAACAATAGTATGTCATGAGTCAGAAGTAATCCCCCGGGCTTTAATACTCTATAATATTCACTTAAAGCTTTAGATTTACTCTTATCACTAAACATAGTTAGCATAGCTTCATTTATAATATAATCAAAACTGTTATCCGAGAATGTTAAATGAAATGCATCCGCCCTCATAAACTCGATATTCTTTAGATTATTCCTTACAACTTCAAGTTGTGCTTCTAAAATAGATTCTTTATCTACGTCTATTCCTATAAAGGTAGTCTTAGGATATCGTTTGGCTAAAGATATTAGATTTATTCCTCTGTTACATGCAACTTCTAAGACACGATTCCCAGCTTCAAACTTTATATGTGCAAGTAGAAAATCAGTTCCTTTCACCCCTCCAGGTCTTAATCTAGTTTTACCTAATTTTTTTAAAAATTTATGCCCCATTTCTTTTTTCATAATAACCCTCCACGTTTTATATTATACTTTCATTGTACAATAAGCTAAAATAAAAATCCAGAAATAATTGATAATAAGTATCGATTATTTCTGGATTTTAAATTATATATTCATATATTCCTTCTAAAAATCCTTATATGTATAAGTTCCTTGTTTCTTATTCTCTATTGCAAAGCGAACAATTTCTCTACCTAATACACTAACTTCGATTGGACTATATTTTTTAGCTTTTCCTTTTAATACAAGTTGAAAAATCGGCGCTACTCTCATAAACATTTGTTCTAAAAATCTCTTATCATCACGTTTACTTATAAGAAGAGATGGCTGAAATATTCTAAGAACTCCTAGATTCAATGCTTTTAATTTATCTTCTAACTCCCCTTTTAATGAGTTATAAAAGTTTTTCGATTTACTATTTGCACCAATTGCAGAAACTACATTAAAACTTCTTACTTTACCTTCACATAGTTTAGCAAAATTAACTGTATAATCTACATCTATCTTTCTTTGATTTTCTTTTGATCCTGCAATTTTTATCGTTGTTCCAAGACTTGCAAATACATCTGCATCTTCTAGGATACTTGTATCAAAATTTAAATTTTCAAAATCAACTATTATTTTAGTCAACCTCTCTTCATCGCCTAACTTACCTATTGACTCTCGACCGAGAATATACACTTTATTATAAAAATTATCGGATAAGATTTCTTTTAATATCTCTTTACCTACAGCTCCTGTAGCTCCAATAATTACCGCTGTTTTCTCCATTTCATCTCACCTCTAGAAAAATAATGATATTAAAGCTAGAATAGGTAATCCTCCTTGCTTTAATATTATTTTTTTATCACTTGTTAAGCCACCATATATAGCAACAAGTATAATATAAACCAATAACATTCCTACTATTTCTTTAGGATTTTTTGACATGAATGAACCATATAATAATGCTACACCTAATAATCCATTATATACACCTTGATTTTTAAATAATGTGTTTAAATTCGGTCTTTTCAATTCTTCTTTTGAAATATTAAATACTCTACTTGTGCTATCTGAATCTGTTGCAAAAGTTTCTAAGTACATTATATAGAAAAATAGTACTGCTACTAACACTGTTAAAATAATTGATATTATATTCATTTTTATACCTCTTTCTTAAATTAAACTTTTATTAAATTTATCTAATAATTTAGTCAGATTTTTCAGATCATCATCTGTAAAATCCCCACTGATAATATTTCTGATATCAGTATCTTTAATACAACTATCAATTTTATTTTTTGAAGCTTCAGTTATTTCTATATAAATTTCTCTATTGTTTTCTTTATTACGACGCTTATTAATATATCCTGCTTCTTCTAATTTTTTCAAATGCCTAGTTATTGCGGCTGCGTCTATTTCTAAAATTCTAGATAGCTGTTTAGGTGTTGCATATCCCACTTCATATAAATATTTAATAATTTGAAATCTTGTTAAACTTATTCCTAATCTTTTCTCAAATATATGAGCAATCTTTCTCTCTAACACTTTCAAATCATGCAATAAATTTACATATTCTCTTATGTCCATTTACATAACCCCCTCTTTTGTTGACTAGTCAATTATTGATAATTTTATTATAACTTAATTATAGTTGACTTGTCAATTATGATACAAAAAAAGTAAGAGTAATTATAAATCACTCTTACTTTTTTATTAATTTAAGTACTTACTAGCTTCTCTTAAACTAAGATTCGCCATTTCACTTCTATTTTTTTCTATGAATTTCCTAACCCATTCTGGATTAACTTTTGAATAATCTCGAAGTGCCCATCCTATAGCTTTGTTAATGAAAAATTCACTATCACACAAATTATCTTCTAGTATTGCCTCTAATAGAAATTTGTCTACATTCTCTTTGAATGATAATTGATGTAAAATTGCAACTCTTCTTAACCAGATGTCATTTTCTTTTTTAGACCATTCTAGCATCAAAGTTTTTAATTCTTTATTACGGTTCACAACATCACCAATAATCTTAGATAGTAAATCAACTGTATCCCACCAAGATTTAGTAACTACAAGATACTTCAACTTAGAAATATCACCTTTTTTTAAAAACTTTTGCATCGTTTTTAAATAATATACTACGGCATATTGAAATTCTCTTTCCTCTTTATTCCAACAGGTTTCAATAAAATTCCAATCTATTACTTTTGTTTTTCTAGCTGTAGGAAAATACTTCTTATATAATTCTGTTCTTTTAGGTCCTCTTATACCAAGAAATCTAAATTTATCCTGCATATACTTTTCCATAGATTCAGCTAAAAGTTCATTACGATTTTCTTCAAGTTCTGTTATTAAACCTGATAATTCCATATTAAATCTCTATTTCTTATCTTTTATTTTCTAAACTTGCTTTAATGAATCCAGCGAATAATGGGTGTGCTTTTTCTGGACGTGATTTGAATTCTGGGTGGAATTGACCAGCAACGAACCATGGGTGTTCAGGGATTTCAACGATTTCAACTAATTTCCCATCTGGGCTCACACCTGATAATACCATTCCTTTATCAGTTAGACGATCACGATAGAAGTTGTTGAATTCATATCTGTGACGGTGACGCTCAGTAATATTGATTTCTCCATATTCTTTGTGTGCTACAGATCCTTCTGTCAATGTACATGGATAACTTCCTAAACGTAAAGTTCCTCCCATTTCAACAACATTTTCTTGATCTGCTAATAAGTTAATAATTGGGTATGGTGTATTTGGATCTAACTCAGATGAATGTGCTCCAGTTAAACCACATACGTTACGTGCAAACTCAACAGCAGCAAGTTGCATACCTAAGCAAATACCAAAGAACGGAACATTGTTTTCACGTGCATATTTAATAGTAGTAATTTTACCTTCTACTCCACGATCACCAAATCCTCCTGGTACTAAAATTCCATCTGCATCTTTTAGATATTCATGTACATTTTCTTCAGTAATATCTTCAGATTGAATCCAATCAATTTTCACTTTAGAATTGTGTTTGTACCCAGCATGTTTAAGTGATTCTACTACTGAAATATAAGCATCGTGAAGTTCTACGTATTTACCTACTAATGCGATTCTTACATTTTCTTTTAAATTATCTACTCTATCTACTAATGATAACCACTCTGTCATGTCAGCTTCTGGCGCTGTTAAACCAAAGTGTTTTAATACGATATCATCAATTTTTTGAGCTTTAAGATTTACTGGTAATTGGTATAAATTACTTACATCGCGACTTTCAATAACGTTTTGTTTTGGAATATCACAGAATAATGAAATTTTAGCACGTAGTTCATCATTTAGAGCAAGCTCGTTTCTAACTACGATAATATCTGGTTGAATACCTAATCCACGTAACTCTTTTACTGATTGTTGAGTTGGTTTAGTTTTCATTTCTCCAGCAGCTTTAATGTATGGTAATAATGTACAGTGAATGAAACATACATTTTCACGCCCTAAATCACTACGGATTTGACGGATAGCTTCTAAGAATGGTAAAGATTCGATATCTCCTGTTGTTCCACCGATTTCAGTGATAACTACATCCGCATCACTAGATTCTCCAGCTAATAATACACGTGATTTAATTTCGTTTGTTACGTGAGGAATTACTTGAACTGTTCCTCCTAAGTAATCTCCACGACGTTCTTTTTCAATAATTGAAGAATAAACACGTCCTGCAGTTACGTTAGAATATTGTCCTAAGTTAACATCGATAAATCTCTCATAGTGCCCTAAGTCTAAGTCTGTTTCTGCTCCATCTTCTGTAACGAAAACTTCTCCATGTTGATATGGACTCATTGTTCCTGGGTCAACGTTTAAATATGGATCAAACTTTTGTAAAGTTACTTTTAATCCTCTATTTTTTAATACACGACCTACTGATGCCGCTACAATCCCTTTTCCTAATGATGAAACTACTCCACCTGTTACAAAAATATACTTTGTCATTGTGTTCTCCTTCTATTAAAAATAATAAACCCCCTACGAAATTATCGCAGGGGGTGGTTTCTTAAATCACTCTTTAAGAGTGCCCGTATATTATTCTAGCATAACGTAATATTTTTAGCAACTAAAATAATTCGATATATATAATTTTCTTTATGATTGAATATTAAAAGAATTTGAACGAACTAAATGGATAGTATCTTAAACTTACTTTTCCAATCATCGCTTCTTTTTTAACAAATCCAAATACACGACTGTCCGTACTATGTTGTCTGTTATCTCCAAGTACAAAATATGTTCCTTCAGGTACAGTCTTAGATTTCGTACTACTTAAAAATTCAATATTAAAGTCCGGTGTAAATGGTGCTGTTCCTGAAGCCTTAGCTTCTTTTATTTTCTGAGCTAAGTAAGGCTCATCTACTTTTTGACCATTTACATATAATACGTCGTTTCTGTACTCAATAGTATCTCCAGGAACTCCAATTATACGTTTAATGTAATCATCAGTTTCATTAGCGTGGAAAACAACTTCATCTCCACGTTCAAAGTTTTTACTAAATTTATTAACGAAAACTTTATCGTTATCAGCGAATGTATAATCCATTGAGTGACCTTTTACTGTGAAAGGTGCAATAACATAAGTGCTTAAAACAAGATAAATAGCTATAGAAACTACAACAACTACTACCCATTCCATAATTTCTCTTAAAATTTTCACTGGTATATCCCTCTTTTATTTTATTTATGATTAATAATTCTATCATATATCATAAGAAAAATCAAAAATTATTCTTTTATACTATTGTTATTATAATTATTAACGTTACTATGATTTTAGACCTCTATACTAAGAATAAATCATTTATGTTATATTAAATCTACTCATCTCACCTAATTTAAAGACATGTTTATCTATATAATTTGTGAAAATAATATTTGAAAGCACTTTTATTGAATTATTTTACCGTTATGCTATAATTATTTATACGGGAGTCTGTGAACAGTCTGAGAGGAAATATCAATATTTCGACCGCGCCTGATCTGGATAATGCCAGCGTAGGTAGACTTAGCTTAAAGACAAAACTTAGACCCCCCTTATATTGTAAGGAGGTTTTTTATTTTGATAAATTGCAGTATTGCATTACAAATTCTTCCACTTGATAACCATGATAGAAGAATAGAAATTATAGATAAAGTTATCTATTTTCTACAAAATAAACATTCTAATATTAAGGTAACTCCATTTGAAACGGTTATTGAAGGAGAATTCAATGATTTAATGGATACATTAAAAGAATGTTTAGTCCTAGCGGGTAAGGACAGCAAAAATATTTTTGCAAATGTGAAAATTAACTACGGAGATGTTTTAACAATTGATGAGAAAATTAGCAAATTTAATTAACAAATACGCTGCAACTATTTCTATGTTGTGTTTAATCATAATTTGGCAAGGTGCTGGAAACCTTGGTTTATTGCCTAAATACATTATTCCAACACCCATTGAAATAGTAAAAGCATTTATAAAAAACTATCAACTATTAATTTTTCACAGCAAAATCACCCTACTCGAAGCTATAATTGGATTATTCCTAGGAATAGTCATAGCTTGGCTTCTTGCTTTAATTATGGATAGTATACCAATATTTAATAAGACCATTTATCCACTTTTAGTACTAACTCAAACCATTCCAACTATAGCCATAGCACCTATCCTTGTTCTTTGGCTTGGATATGGACTAACTCCAAAGATTGTATTGATTGTTTTAACGACAACATTCCCAATAGTTGTTAGTATTCTAGATGGATTTAGAAACTGTGATAAAGATATGATTACTCTATTACGTCTTATGAATGCGAGTAAATTCCAAATACTTTGGCATGTAAAAATTCCTACTAGTCTTAGCTATTTCTATGCAGGACTTAGAGTCAGTGTCTCTTATGCATTTATCGCTGCAGTGGTAGCTGAATGGCTTGGAGGATTTGAAGGACTTGGAGTATACATGATTAAAGCAAAAAAACTTTTTGAATATGATACTATGTTTGCAATTATCATATTAGTATCAGTTATTAGTTTATTAAGTATTGAACTTGTTAAACTAAGTGAGAAAAAATTTATTAAATGGAAATATATAGGAGAAAATCATGAAAAAGATATTAACTAGCATTTTTGCATTTATCTTAGCAATTTCATTAACTGCATGTAGCACAGTTAATAAAAATGCAGAGAAAAAAGAACTTAAAAAAGTTGACTTCGTTCTTGACTGGGCGATTAATACTAACCATACAGGTCTATATGTAGCGAAGGAAAAAGGATACTTTGCTGAAGAAGGTATCGATCTTGATATTAAACCAGCACCTGAAGATAGTACTTCTGATTTAATTATTAACAATAAAGCACCTTTTGGAATTTATTACCAAGACTCAATGGCTAACAAACTTTCTAAAGGAGCGGGGATTACTGCTGTTGCTGCGATTATTGAACACAACACATCTGGTATCATCTCACTTAAAAAAAGCAATATTAAAGAACCTAAAGACCTTGAAGGTAAAAAATACGGAACTTGGAATGATCCAGTTGAATTAGCAATGGTTAAATCACTAATTCAAAAACAAGGTGGAGACTCTAATAAATTAAACTTAGCTCCAAACACAGATACTAACTCTGTTACTCCATTAGAAAATGGTCTTTTCGATGCTGCTTGGATTTACTATGCTTGGGATGGTAAATTAGCAGAAAGTATGAAATTAGATATTAACTACTTCTACTTAAAAGATTTCAATAAAGACTTAGACTACTACTCTCCAGTAATTATTGCAAATAATGATTACTTAAAAGAAAATAAAGAAGAAGCTAAAAAAGTTCTTAAAGCTATTAAGAAAGGATATGTCTACGCTATAGAACATCCTGAAGAAGCTGCAGAGATTTTAATTAAAAATGCTCCAGAATTAAAAGATAAAAAAGATTTCATCGTTGAATCTCAAAAATATTTATCTAAACAATATGCATCAAACAAAGATCACTGGGGTGAATTCGACGCTAACAGATGGAATGCATTCTACCGTTGGGTTAACGACAACAAAATCACTGAAAAACCTCTTGCAGAAAATACTGGATTCAGCAATGACTTTATAAAATAATGAACATATTATCAATAAAAAACTTATCTTTCAATTATCCGAACAATAAAATATTACATGATATAAATATATACGTCGACAAAGGCGAAGTCGTATCAATACTTGGTGGTAGTGGTGTTGGTAAAACTACACTTTTTAATATTATCGCAGGTATCAATCCTCTCCAAAGTGGTGAGATATCAATAAAAGGTAACACAGACTACAAAGGTCGTGTAAGTTATATGCTTCAAAAAGATTTATTACTAGAGCATAAGACTATTATTCAAAATATAACACTTCCGCTTCTAATAAGAAAAGTCAGTAAAAAAGAAGCTGAAGAAGAAGCTATAAATAGTCTAAAATTATTTAATCTTTACGAGTATAAAGATAAATATCCTAGCGAGTTAAGTGGAGGTATGCGTCAAAGAATCGCGTTACTTCGTACATATATGTTTAAAGAGGAACTATTCTTACTAGATGAGCCATTTAGTGCACTCGATGCAATTACTAAAATTTCACTGCACTCTTGGTATTTAGAAATTAAGAATAAACTTGACCTAACTACTCTACTTATTACCCACGATATTGATGAAGCCATCGATCTTAGTGATAGAATTTATATTATAAAAAATAAACCTGGTGAAATAGTATCAGAAATTAAAATAAATCTTGATAGAAAAAATCAAGATGAACAAAAATTAAAATATAAAAAAGAAATACTTAATATACTTGGACTCTAAAAAACAAAACCCTAGTGCGAATAATCACACTAGGGTTTCTTCTATATCTTTACTACTTATATATACTATACTTTTTGTTTATTAAGTAAATTAGAAATGCAGGAACAATTGCAAAGAACATAAGCTTATAACCAAATACTTCTAAAGCAAGAAGTATAGGAGCAATGGACGTTTTAGTGGCTGCAGAGAATACAAGACAATATCCTAGGGCTGCTGTTACTAAAATAGGTAAACCTAAATACGTTCCTAGAATTACTCCACATGTAGCTCCTATTGCAAATAGTGGCGTAACTTCTCCACCACTAAAACCAATACCTGTACAAATCGCTGTTAAAATAATCTTCAATATAAAATCATAAATTTGAATTTGTTCAAAGTTTGTGAAAGAAAGTCCAATTAAATTTGTTCCTAACGATGCGTATCTATATTCGAAAAAAATACTAACTAAAATAAAAACAGCTAAAAGGATCCAACTAATTTTATTATTTGATGCTACTATTTCTTTAATTTTTCTTTGAATAACGACAAAGAAAATTCCTACAAATACGAAAACTATACCGATTAAAATTATCTTTAATAAAAATTCTATATTTATATTCACCTTACTTATGTCTATTCTTACAAAGAACTTCTCTAAACCTAATTTATGCGAAACAAAGGCACTAATATATGCTCCAATGATATATGTTATATACTCATATACCTTATTCACTGTAAAATTAAATCTTTCACTAACAACTTCTAAAATAAATACTACCGCAGCAAGTGGTGTCTGAAACAATCCAGCAAAACCACAAATCATTCCTAATTTAACAAAAAATTGTTTCTTCTCCTTACTGAAATCTCTGCCAGCAAGATTACCTCCGATAGCTCCACCTAACTGAACAGCAACCCCTTCACGTCCAACACTAACTCCAAAACCATGCGCCAATAAAGTATTTAACGTTAGTATAAACGGAAAACTCCATGATACCTTATCTTTTTTATCGGTTGCAGCTTCAATAAAATATTTCATTCCTATCGTATTAGTTTTTAAATACTTATTACTAAATTTTGTAAAAAGTAATATTATAGGTGTCAATACTATCAAATACTTGTAATAACCACTTGTTATCTCTATAAGTTTTAATAATATCTGTCCAAATACTGAACAACAAACAGCTATTAATAATATTAAACTTACTAATCTTATATAATAATTCTTAAACATACTTTTTTTGATTTTTTCCTCCTTGTATTGAATAACAACAGGAGCGACTTTAAACTTATGATTTATAAAAAATCATTTTTATAAAGTCACTCCCATACATCCTTTTTTATAATTTATTCTTGAACGATAATCTCGTTTTCTTCGGTTGATCAAAACTGAACCCTTCACCTATAATATCATGAACTTCGGTAATTGTTACAAACGCCCGTGGGTCAATATTATAAACGATGGATTTTACTTTCCCTATTTCATTTCTTGAAACTACACAATATCCTATATTTAAATCTTTCTTAGAATAACTTCCCTGACCTTTAATATATGTCAAGCCTCGATTCATATCTTCTTGTATTCTTTTGGTGATTAATTCTATCTCTGATGAAACAATCATTACACCTTTTCCAGGAACACCACCTTCAACAACATAGTCAATCATTTTAGTACAAATGAAAATATATATCAAAGTATATAATATAGCAGGAAAACTTTTAACCACTACAAATGTTAAAGCTATAATTACTCCATCAAGAACTTGAATTATTCTACCAATTGAACTTCCTGTATAAAGCTGAATAATCTTAGCTACAATATCGACTCCCCCGGTTGTTCCACCTGCTAAAAAGACTATTCCAAGTCCAATCCCAGCAAGAATTCCTCCAAAAACAGAAGCAAGTAATCTATCTCCACCTATATCAATCGCAATATTGTATTTTTCAAATACACCTATCCAAAAAGTCAGCATAAAAATACCATATACAGTATATAACATAGTTTTCTTATCTAACATTTTATAACCAATTACCAATAAAGGTATATTCACCAAAATTGTCCCAATAGAAACTGGTAATCCAATTGCATATAATAATAACAGAGCTATCCCTGTTCCTCCACCTTCTGCAAGTTTGTTTGGAACATTAAAATGCATAATCGCAAAAGAATAAATTGCACACCCAAAAGAGATAATAATCAATTCTTTTATAATCTTCATTAAATTTAAATTTTTAAAATTCTTTTCCATAGTACACCTCCCAAAATTCGACTGTACCCTAATTATAACAGTTTATTTAAGGATAAACAACACCGTACTTATATAAATTTTCTAACTTTAATTATTATAAATTTTATATTTTCTTAGACATTATTTCAAATTTGTACTATAATTATAATATCAATATTGGAGGTTGACTTTTAAAATGAATAAAAACTTCATACCAAATTATCTTACCTTATGTAATATATTTTGTGGATTTATGTCAATTTTGACTACATCACACGGATATTTCATTTGGGGAACTGTCTTTATTATATTAGCCATGCTTGCAGATAGATACGACGGTATCGTTGCAAGAAAACTTGGTGTTGTTTCTGAAATTGGTCACGATTTAGATTCTCTATGTGACGTAGTTAGTTTTGGAGTTGCACCAGCTATGCTTGTTTTTGAAATATTTGTCGCTACTGAAAAACCATCAGCTATTCTAACAACAATAGTTGCAATAATTTGCGGAGTATACGTATGTTGCGGGGCTTATCGTTTAGCCAGATTCAACGTTACAAAAATGAAAAATGGATACTACCAAGGTGTTCCTATCACAACTTGTGGAACAATTCTTGCGATTATCGCACCTATAAAATTACCAAGCATTGCTACGTTAATCTTAGTAATATTATGTTCTTATCTAATGGTAAGTAATTTAAAAATCAAGAAAATATAAAGAAAAAGTTGTAAATTGATAAAAATTCAGTTTACAACTTTTTATGTTGTCCAAAATAATAATAAATTCAACTAAATTATATACTATTAATAATTTTCTTCTATCATTATATCAGTATATTGCTTTTTTTTTTCTAAAATTTATTATATAATCGTATGGGTATGTATTAAAAATTTTTTAAGGAGCATATTAATGATATTTACAGAAATTAGCAGTAATGAACTACAAAAGGTTCAAGAAAAAAGCAATAGTCGTTTTTACTTACAACAAGCTGCTGTATATAGTAAGATGCAGGATTTCAATAACCTAAAAACAAAAATTCTTGCTGTAAAAGAAAATGACGAAGTGTTAGCATATGCAACATTTATTTACTTCCCTTATAAAAAATTCTTCTATAAAGTAACAGCTCAACATGGTCCAATAATGGATTATTCTAACACAAAGTTAGTAAGATTTTATATGACAGAATTAAAAAAATATTTCTCAAAAGACTTTCGTGTTCTTTGTGTAAGGGTGAATCCATTCTTAAACGAACGTATTTATAAAGATATCGAATATATTGAAACTACTAAAGAATCAATAGAAACAGACAAAATATTAACTTCACTTGGGTATAAACCACTTAATGATGATTTATTCACAAACCCTACTTTAGCTTCTCGTTGTATATATTCAAGAGAACTGGAAGAATCTCTTACAGAAGATAACTTATTAAAAACTGTTTCTACTATGGCTAAACGTTCAATAAACAAAGCTATAAAAGAAGGAATAACTGTAAAAGAAATCGATATTTTCAACGATGAAGATGCCGCGATATTTGATTCAATAAACAAAAGTACAGAAGATAGAATAAATTTCCAAATTAGAACTAGTAAATACTTTAGAAACCTAAAAACTGCACTAGGCGATAAACTTCATCTTATGGTTTCTTATTTAGATTGTGATTCTCTTATTTCTAAATTAAATAAAGAGATTGAAGATTTTAATACTGAAAAGAATAAACTTAAAGAAAAACTTGAAAGCGGGAAAGTAAATCCTGAAAAAACTATAAACAAAATAACTAGAATAGATGAATCAATTGCTTTTAATAATGATAAAATAGCAAAAATTTCTTCTTTAAAAGAAGAAAATGAAAATATAATTTATCTATCTTGCGCAAGTTTTATCGAGACAAAACAAGATCTTATTTACTTCACTGGCGGTATGAAAAAAGAATTTTCTAGATTCAATGGTTCATATTTAGTAATGTACACAATGATAAAATATGCTATTAAAAATAACTTTAGAATTTTCAACTTCTTTGGAACTTCTAAAGAGTTTACTTCAGAAGATGCTACAGATTATAGCGTTCTTCAATTCAAGCGTCATTTTAACGGAAATGTAGAATACTTTATGGATAATTACGAGTTTCGTAATGCTATTGGGAAGATATGGAAAATATAAAAGGAATTGGGTTATATGCCCAATTCCTTTTTTATTTATTCTGATTTTTTAGCAACTTTTTTCGTAGCTTTTTTTGGTTTTTCTTTTTTCTGTGGTTTGTTATTTTCTGGATACATTACTTTATCAACTAATCCATATTCACATGCTTCTTCAGCAGTTAAGTAATTATCACGTTCTGTATCACGTTCAATAGCTTTAATAGTTTGTCCAGTTCTGTCCGCTAAAATTTTGTTTAATTTTTCACGAGTTCTTAAAATGTGTTTGGCTGCTATTTCAATTTCAGTTGCTTGACCTTGTGCTCCACCTAATGGTTGATGAATCATTACTTCCGCATTTGGAAGTGCATAACGTTTACCAATAGTTCCTGCTGCAAGTAAGAATGCTCCCATACTAGCCGCCATACCCATACAAATAGTTACAACATCACATTTAATATGTTGCATAGTATCATAAATTGCAAATCCAGCCGTTACACTTCCCCCTGGTGAATTTATGTAAAAGTAGATATCCTTTTCACTATCTTGTGCTTCTAAAAATAAAAGTTGACTTGTTATTGAATTAGCTACTTGGTCATTAACATCCGATCCTAAAATAATGATTCTATCTTTTAATAATCTTGAATAAATATCATAAGCTCTTTCTCCTTGAGAAGTTTGCTCAATTACTGTAGGAATTAAATTCATTTTCTTACCTCCTAATTTTCTTTTCACTTGTTATTATATATCAAATATGGTCAATTATCAACTTATTTCCCCTTTTTAACTTTTCTTTATTTTCAATAAATTCTCCACTAATTTATAATAAATACGGCTCAAAAACAACTGTTTTCAAACCGTAATTTTATTTATCTTATAACCTATATGAATGTTCTTTAAAATTACCTACAATAGTATTAACTGCAGTTACTGTAATAAATGCTTCTGGACAATTTTTTGCTACTAATTGTCTTAAAAGATGCATCTCATTTTGTTGAATAACCACGATAATCATTCTTTTTTTCTTATGAGAATATCCACCTTCAACATCCATTATTGTAGAACCTCTATGCAAGGTAGTATTTATCAGTTCTACCATTTTTTCCGGATTACTACAAATTATTGTACATTGTATATATGCTGAAAAGAATTTTTGAACACCTTTCATAGTTTGATTACGTACAAAACTCATTACAAGTGCATACATTACATATTTAATATCAAAAAATATCCACACTATTGTATATATTGTTATATCTTGTATTAAAAAAACTGTTGGTAAATTATATTTAAACTGCTTAGTAATAAACTTACCTGTTATATCCGTTCCACCAGTTGAAGCTCCGGCAACCAACAGACAACACATGGCTAATCCCGAAATAATTCCACAGAAGATTGCTGCTACAAGCGAATCTCCAAGGTTAACAGGAGTTATTATCTTAGGTAAATTATTAATTAAAAATGATGAAATACTAATCACTAATCCTGTTAGTATTACAAATTTTCTTCCTATATATTTATAACCTAAATAAAACAATGGAATATTTAAAACAAATTGTGCTGTCCCTATTTTTATCCCAGTTATTTTATTAATTACTAAACTTAATCCTAATGCACCACCTGCTCCAATATTATTAACAGGTATTAACAATCCAGCATAAATTGAGAACAAAACTGTTCCTAGTATTATTAGAAATATATCTTTTGATTGTTTATGTTGATCAGTCGTATAAATCGTATCCGATAATTTCATGTTATCCTTATCCTTTATTTTTTATCCACTATATATTTTAATACAAATTAAATTTTAAAACAATTAAAAATCAACTATCTCTAATGAAATATTAATAAATAATTCATTTTATCAACATTTTGTGTTAAAATTTAAGTAATAGATTTTTCTAATTATTAAAAAATTGAGAATTTTGGGAGTACATCACTTACATATTTGCCCCCAATTAAAAAGGAGCTATTTATGATTAAACTCTATAATACATTGACAAAACAAAAAGAAATTTTAAAAACAATAGAAGAAAATAAAGTACGAATGTATGTTTGTGGACCAACTGTATACAATTATATTCATATTGGTAATGCACGTCCTATTATCGTCTTTGATGTTGTACGAAAATATTTAGAACACAGTGGATATGAAGTAGATTTCATCTCTAACTTTACTGACGTTGATGACAAGATTATTAAAGCAAGTAATGAAGAAGGAATTTCTACTAGTGAGCTTACAGATAAGTATATCAATGCCTTCTTTAAGGATTACGATGCATTAGGATGTAAAAGAGCAACAAAAAACCCTAGAGTTACTGAATATATGCAAGAAATAATCAAATTCATAGCTAAATTAATTGAAGAAGGATATGCCTATGAAGCAGACGGTGATGTTTATTTCAGAACTCGTAAAAAAGAAGACTATGGAAAATTAAGCAAACAATCTATCGATGATTTAATTAGTGGTGCTCGAATCGAAGTTGGAGAACACAAGGAAGATCCACTAGACTTCGCACTATGGAAAAAAGCTAAGCCAGGTGAAGTAAAATGGGATAGTCCATTTGGAGAAGGACGTCCTGGTTGGCATATCGAATGTTCAGTAATGGCTAAAGAAACACTGGGCGAAACAATCGATATCCACGCTGGTGGACAAGACTTAACATTCCCTCATCACGAAAATGAAATTGCACAATCTGAGTGTCATAACCATGCACCATTTAGTAATTATTGGATGCACAATGCATTTATAAATATTGACAATGTTAAAATGAGTAAAAGTTTAGGGAATTTCCGTTTAGTAAAAGATATTATTGCCGAAATAGACCCTATGGTACTTCGTTTATTCATGTTGACAGTTCACTATAGAACACCAATTAACTACACATTAGAAAATATTGAATTAGCAAAAACAAACTTCGAAAAAATTAAAACTTCTTATCAAAATCTACAATTCAGATTAAATAACGAAATGACTGAAGAAAAATTAGATACAGAAGTTGTAGCATTAGTTACAGAAGAACTAAATAAATTTGAAGAATATATGCAAGATGATTTCAATACAGCAAACGCCCTTTCTTCATGGTATGAAATTGTAAGAATTTCAAACTCATACACAGCAAAAGAAGCTGTTAACAAAGAAACATTAGAACTAATCAATGCTGCATTCGAAACGTATAGTTCAATTCTAGGAATAAATGTAAAAGAAGATAACACTCTTGATAGTGAACATATCGAAAGCTTAATAGCTGAACGTGAAGCTGCTCGTAAAAACCGTGATTTCGCTTTAGCTGATAAAATCCGAGATGACTTAAAAGAACAAGGAATCATCCTAGAAGATACAAAACAAGGTGTACGATGGAAAAAAATATAACATTTAAATTTACTGAAAAAAACTTCGCTAATCCAAATCAAATGCAAGCTTTAACACTTGCCTATATTGGAGATAGTATTTACGACATAATGAGTAGAGAATATGTTATGAAAAATCATTTAGGAAAAATAAATGATCTTCATAAAACAGTTTCTACAATCGTATCTGCTAGAGCTCAAGCAAGTTTTATGGAAAACATACTAAACAATAGTATTTTGACAGAACAAGAAGAAAAGATTTATAACCGTGCAAAAAATCAAAAAAATAACTCTAAAGCAAAAAATGCTAGTATTATGGAATATAAACTTGCTACTGGTTTAGAGGCGGTATTCGGTTATTTATATTTAGAAAAAAACTTTGAAAGATTGGAGGAAATGTTTAACTACATAATAAAATTATATGAAGAAAAACAATAAACACTATAAAGAATTAAGACTGAAAAATAAAGAACAAAAATCTCAAGTTCAACCTGCTGAAGTTGATTTAGATAAAGAAGTAATTGCTGGTCGTAACGCTATACTTGAAGCAATTAAATCAGGACGTGAAATTAATAAAATTCTATTCCAAGAGGGGATTGAAAAAGGAAGATTAAAATCTATTTTTGCTATTGCTAACGAGAAAAAAATCATTTGTCAAGAAGTTCCAAAACGCAAACTAGACAATTCAACTACTGAACGCCATCAAGGAGTTATCGCCTATGTTGCGCCATACTCTTACTTTGAACTTGATGAAGTAGTAAATAACTTAGAAATTAATAAAGATACTACCCTACTTATTTTAGACCATATTGAAGATCCACATAACCTGGGTGCGATAATTCGAACTGCTGAAGCAAGTGGTGTTAAAGCAATAATAATTCCTAAACGTCGTGCCGCTGTAGTTAGCCAAACTGCAGTTAAAGCTTCTGCAGGAGCAATTGAACACATGCCAGTTATCCGTGTATCGAATCTAACTGATGCTATTAAAAAATTAAAAGAAAAAGGATTTTGGATTGCTGGAACAACATTAGCAGAACGTTCTGAAGATTATACAAAAATCGCAAAAGATGTACCTTTAGCTATCGTTATTGGTAACGAAGGTGAAGGTATGAGCAAAGTTGTTACTAACGAATGTGATTTCTTATATCACCTACCAATGTTAGGAAAAATCCAAAGCTTAAACGCTTCTGTAGCAGCTGGTATAATAATGTACGAAAGAATTAAGTCTAATGATTAAAATATTAGAAACTAAAGAAGAGCTTAACCTTGGTTTTGCTCTTCGTATTAAAGTATTTGTCGAAGAGCAAAAAGTTCCAATCGAACTTGAACTTGATGAAAAAGATAATAGCGAAAATACGGTTCATGTTGGATTCTTTGATAACAATAAACTTATCGGAGTTGCACGACTTATAGATCTTGATAAAGACGTTATTCACATTGGACGCGTTGTTATTGATAAAGAATACCGCGGTCAAGGCATTGGACGTGAACTTATTATTGGATGTGAAAATATCGCACAGCAAATTTTAAAAAGAAAAATAATTATCGAACTTAGTGCTCAAATACAAGCCGAAAACTTCTATAAATCATTAGGTTATAATCGAGTTAATAATAAAATATATTTAGATGCAGGTATTGAGCATGTAGATATGAGGAAAGAAATTAATTAAATTATCAAAGGAGGACTTTTTATGAAAAAACAATATTTATTTATTGATGGTTATAACTTACTTTTTCGTATGAAAGAATATGACTTAATAAAAAGCTCTACCTTTCCTACCGAACGAGATATTCTAATTGATATGCTTCGCGAATATGCAGGAGGTAACAATTATATCGTGTACTGTATATTCGATGCTTATCTAACACGTTCAAAAGAATACATTAAAGAAGAACCACCTATCACTATTGTTTATACAAAAACTGGTGAAAGGGCTGACCAATGGATAGAAAGAAAGACTCGAGAATTAAGAATCAATCACTTTATAGATATTATAGTAGTAAGTGACGATCATGATGAACGTGACACCACTCTTGGCTACGGAGCAATTTTGCGAGATTGTCACATGTTTATAAAAGAATTAAAAGATAGAAAACAAAGTGTTTCTAAAATAACAAAAAATCACAATTCTCGTGAATTAAAAAATAGACATATCCGCATGAGTGATAATGATAGAAGAAAACTAGAAAATTTCATAAAAAATGGAAAATTTTAAATACAACGCTAAAGAGAGTGACTCGACAAAATCTTGTTTCTTTGAAATCATGATTTTTGAGTCACTTCCTTTTTTTATTTTGAAAAATTTTTTCTCTAATCTAAATAAAGCTAATTTCAATTTTTCCTTTATCTGAAACTGCTGTTATTTGTTTATCTTTAGAGTTATCTGTGTTTTTACTATAATTAATTTGATAATCTTGTTTATTCCCTTTAATTTTTGCGAAAATATCCCCAGATTCTGTTAGCATGTTCATAGAATTTACCTTTGTTTGGTCTACTATAATTTTTGTATTATTTTTAGTTTCAATAACTGCTTTTTTTATAGTATCCTTTGTTATTTGTACCTTTTTATTATCAGTAGCGATTTTAAGATTACCTATCTCTGCTCCATCAACTACAACCTCATCATTACTACTAATGATTAAATTTTCTACATTTACAAATATTTTAGAAGTTGCATCTCTGTTTTCCAGACTTATATTTTTATATACTTTATTAGGAAGATATACGTTAAGGCTATTATCACCTAATTCCTCTGCGAAAGCAGTAATATCTAATAAATTATTATCTATAAAATACTTATAATTACCTTTGTACCTTCCTTGTATTAAAATCGTCTCATTATCGTGATAATAAATTTTGACATTATTTTTCAATGTGTTAATTTTAATACTATCTATCCCTTTCTTCCCAATCCATTCACTAAAGACTTTATAAGAAGATTCTTTTGGAGCATTAGTTTCTTTATCTTCTTTACTGAATCTCACACAACCTGTTGCAATCGACACAGTTAATATTGCAATAATTATTGTTTTTAAAAATTTTTTCATTATTATCCCCTCCCACCCTCAGAATACTCCTATAAAAATAGAATGTCAAGAAAAAAATGATTGACCTAGGAAAAGGCCAATCATTTTTTTATAAAATTATCTCATTGTTACGAATTCTTCAGAACCCGTTGGGTGAATCGCTACTGTATTATCGAAATCACGTTTTGTTGCTCCCATTTTAATAGCAACAGCAAAACCTTGAATCATTTCATCAACACCATATCCAATCCCGTGTAATCCAACAACTTTCTCGTCTTCACCAACAGTTACCAGTTTCATAAAGCATGGTTGTCTGTGGCTAGTTATTGCTGAATACATTGGAGTGAATGAAGATTTATAAACTTTAATGTTTTCTTCACCAAATTCTTTAATAGCTTGCTCTTCTGTATATCCAATAGAACCAATCGCTGGGTGTGAGAATACTACTGTAGCAACATTAGTGTAATCTAAATGTTCTTCTGGTTTATTATTAAATAATCTTTCTGATAATCTACGTCCTGCAGCAACTGCAACCGGAGTTAACGCTAAGCGTCCTGTTACATCACCTACTGCATAAATTCCTTCTACATTAGTATTTTGAAATTTATCAGTAGGAATAAATCCACTTTCATCAAGTTCTACACCTGCAGCTCCTAAATTTAGATTTTCAGTTAACGGTTTTCTACCAATTGCCCAAATTAATAGGTCAACTGTAGTTTCACGTCCATCTTCAAGTACTAAAGTAACACTGTCATCAGCGTTTTTCACAACTTTTTTAGGAATCGCGTTTGTATGAAGAGTTGGGCCTTCTTCATTAATTACTTTCACTAAAGTGTCTACTATGTCTCTGTCAAAAGTTCTTAAAGGACGATCACGTCGTACAAATAAGTGTGTATCAACACCAAGACCGTGGAATACTCCAGCAAGTTCAACCGCGATATATCCGGCACCTACTACTGCAATACGTTTTGGTAATTGTTTTAATGCAAAAACTTCATTAGATGTAACACCATACTCAGCTCCCTCAACATTAGGAATAGTTGGTTGTCCACCAGTTGCTATTAAAATATGATCAGCAGTATACTGTTCTCCATTAACTTCGACTGTATTTTTGTTAACGAACTTAGCGTATCCTCTTACTAAATCTACTTTGTTATTATTTAATCCACGCTCATAAGAACCATGAATTCTATCGATATAAGCAGAACGATTACCTACTAGTTTTGAAAAATCAAATTCTAAATTTTCAAAACTAAATCCATAGTCATTAGCATATAATTTTAAGCTCTCAGATATTTGTGACGCGTGCCACATAACTTTTTTAGGAACACATCCAACATTTACACATGTTCCACCTAATTCATTTCCTTCGATTAACAATCCTTTTACACCGTACATTGCAGCTCGGTTAATTGAAGCTATTCCTCCGCTTCCTCCACCAATCGCAATATAATCATAATGTTTTGCCATGTTTTCACCTCTATAATATTGTATAGCTTTTATCAATTAAAGTTTAGTATTTATATAATTAATTATATCACATAAATCTAATCTCTATATCACATATTATGCAACATTTAGCAATTAAATTCAATATATTTGCTTACATTTGTAATCAAAATTGAAAATGAAAATATAAACTGAAAATTAGAAACTAAGCATTCTTCATGCTAACAATTAATTTTTGTGATATAATCTTAGTCATAAATGAGGTGATTATATGTTTAATTATATAGAAAAATTAAATTCTATAGAACAATTCAAAGTATTAAAAGAAGAAAATGAAAAGATTGTCTTTGTATTTTCTGCAACGTGGTGCCCAGACTGCATCATGTTAGACCGTTACTTAGAAGAAACGATGAACAAGTTTCCTGAAATAAAATTCATCTACGTTAACCGTGATGATTATCCAGAAATAACTCAAGCTCTTGATATTTTTGGCATTCCTTCTTTTGTAGGTTACAAAAATAATGTAGAAGTTAGTCGATTTGTATCAAGACTAGCTAAAACTCAAAAAGAAGTAGAAGAATTTTTAAAGAAAATTTAATATCACTAAAAACTCCTATATAAATTTTTCTATATAGGAGTTTAATCAAACCCAAAAATCATTACTAGATCATTGTAGTCCTTATTTAGTATATCCCCTTCCCCTTAATTCTGTTAACTGAATAATTTGCTAAATTTAATAGTTATTCTGAATATAGTTGCAATTTGAGAGAGATAAAAAAATGATTCTTTTTTATCTCATACTACTTCTTAATTTATGATATTATTGTATTAATAATTATTCTATATCTTCATTTGATTTGATTAATACTTTTATTTCTTTACCTGACATTACTGCTTCAAATGCATTACGAGTATCCTCTAGTGAAAATATTTTAGTAATCATTTTATCTGTAGCAATTTTATTGTTTGCTAATAAATCTAACGCTAAATCCCATGACGATGGTTTTTGAGATCTTGAACCAATATAGCGTATTTCTCTTTGAATAATACTTTCCTGATCAAGTTCATTCATTTTTTTAGCAAATAATCCAATTTGAACAAAATCACCTTTTTTCTTAATAAGTGGCAAAGCATTATTTACTGCGAATACAGATCCTGAACAATCAAATATTTTATCAACACCATATCCATCAGTTTCTTTTAATATAACTTCTCTTAAATCTTCAACTAGGCTATCCACCGTTACATCGATTCCTATTTCTTTAGCTAAATCTAATCGTGGTTTATCTTTTGTAATTCCTGTAATTATAACTTTTGCTCCATTAGCTTTTGCTACTTGTGCAGCTAATAACCCTATTGGTCCTGGCCCAATAACAAGAACAGTTTCCCCCTCTTTTATTGATGTTTTTTCCATAACAGAGTGAGTACAACATGCTAATGGCTCAGTTAAAGAAGCTGCTTTCAAACTCACTGTTTCCGGTAGAACATGACAACTTTCTTCTCTTGACAATACATATCTTGCCATACTACCGTTAGCCTGTGTACCTATTCCTTTTCTATTATCACATAAGTTATAATCTTTCGATTTACAGTATATACATTGTTCACAAGTTTCAAAAGTAGTTTCACTAGTAACTCTATCTCCAATTTTCACATTTTTAACATCTGGTCCTACTTCAACTACAACTCCCGAAAATTCATGACCTAATGTAACCGGTAATCCTTTAGCATTATATTCTCCTTTGAAAGTATGAATATCCGAACCACATATTCCGGTGTATGCTACTTTAATCTTTACCCTATCACCATATACTTGAGGTTCTTCAACATCTAATAATTCTAAATTATCATAACCTACTTTTGTTTTTACTGCTGCTAACATGTTATTATCCTCTTTTCTTATAATTCTGGAAGAATAAGGATTTTCCCAAACGGTTCTGTTCTTCCTAATATCATTTCAAAAGCTTTGTCAACATCTTTCAATGTGAATTTATGTGTAATTAAGCTTTCTACATCAATTTTATTTTTAGAGATTAATTCTATTGCATTAGTCCATTCTCTTCCTGGGAACGGCGCTGAATAAGAATTCCAAGAACCTTTTAAAGTCAACTCTTTTCTGAATATGCTCTCAAATGCTTTTTCTTTAAGTGTTACATCTTTATAAGCAATTCCTAAATACCCTACTTTACCATGCTTCTTAGTTAATAATAAGGCTTGCTCCTGTGTAACAACACTACCCGCACATTCTAAAGAAATATCTACTCCTTTTTCATCAGTATATTCCTTTACTTTTTTTTCTAGATCTTCAGATAATGAGTTTATAGT
Organism: Streptococcus sp. UMB1385; assembly: GCA_002871655.1. GTDB lineage: Bacteria > Bacillota > Bacilli > Staphylococcales > Gemellaceae > Gemella. Next base: position 77,372 of record PNGU01000004.1, read on the forward strand.
CTGAGTAGCTCCCAATTTTTTAGCTAATTCTAATTTTCTATCATCAATATCAACAACTATTACTTTCCCAGCTCCTGCTGTCTTAATTGCTTGTAAGACTAACATCCCTATAGTTCCAGCCCCTAATACAACAACACTATCTCCTAGATTTATATCTATTCCCATAACTGCATGCATTACAACTGCTAATGGTTCAATGAAACTTGCTTTAGTATATTCTAAATCTCCTATTTTCAAAAGATTTTCCTCAGGTATAACGGAATATTCTGCAAAACCACCGAATCTATGCGATCCAATCATAGTGTAATTTTCACACATTGAATATAAGGATTGTTTACAATATTCACATTCATTACATGGCATAAAAGGAACACAGACAACTCTGTCACCTTTCTTAAATTTTGTGACCTTATCTCCAAGTTCAACTACTTCTCCACAATATTCATGACCAATTACTGCTGGATACCCATATTTCCATTTAGTTTGCATCTTATGAATATCTGAGCCACATATTCCACAAGAATGAACTTTTATTCTTACATCATTTTCACCTAACTTATGCTCCTCTATTTCTTTATATTCAAATTTTTTATGCTCATACATAACCGAAGCTTTCATTTTATATACCTCTCTTTTCTAATTAATACGGCACCATAATTAACTACTTTCTACTAAAGATTATAGAACTATGGTGCCATAGAAATTTATTATTAACAATTATATTTTAATAAAATAATTGTGAGAATTTTAGGATAACCCAGTTAAAGAAGTTACCACCCATGTCTAATGAACTTAAACTTGTATGTCCATGACTATATTGTTCTAATCCTTGCATCATTTGAGTATGAACTCCGATGAAGTCTGTTGCCATAAGTAATGATAAAGCAATTACCACTGTTCCAGCTAATACTGAGTGGAAGATATTCCCTTTTCTACTTGCTACGATGAATGATACGTAGAACGGGATAGTAGCTAAGTCCCCGAATGGTAAAACTTTGTTACCAGGAATAATAATTGCTAATAGTAATGTAATTGGAACTAAGATTAATCCTGTTGAAATATTAGATGGATGTCCAATTGAAACCGCAGCATCAAGACCAATGTATAGGTCTCTACCTTTATAACGTGTTTTCATAAAATCACGTACAGATTCAGAAATTGGAATTAATCCTTCCATTAATAATTTAACCATACGAGGCATTAATAACATGAACGCTCCCATTGCAATACCTGTTTTTAATACTAAACCAACATCTCTCCAGTTAACTAATGCTTGTAAAATAATACCTAAGAATGTACCTACTACCATTGGTTCACCAAAGATACCAAAACGTTTTTGAATTGTTTCAGAGTCTATATGGATATCTTTAATAACTGGAATTTTAGCTATCAGCCAACCAATTGGAATTCCTACAAACCCGAACGCTGCCGTAGATCCTGTTGGTAATGAGATACCTTTTAGACCATATACATCTTGAACCATTTTTTGAGTTCTATCTGCCATTAATAATACCATTACTTCGTATAGAACAGCACATAAAATACTGAATGACCATGAACCTCCTGATACTATGTATCCTGTTGCTCCAGCTGCAATAAAGTGCCAATAGTTCCAAATATCAATATCCAATGTTCTAGTTAATTTTAATGCAATCATAATAACATTCACTAAAACGCATATAGGAATTAAAATTGCTGCTACAGGTGATGCCCAAGATCCTGCTGCTGCACCTGGCCAACCAACGTCAATAGTACTTAATGAAATACTATATTTTTCTACCAATTGTTCTGTGATAGGACCTAAGTTAGTAGTTAAGATACCAACAACTAGATTAATCCCTACAAAACCAATACCTATTGTTAGTGCACTACGTACAGCTTTACCAACAGGTACTCTAAATATGATAGCTAAAATAAAGATTGCTATTGGTAGGATAACAGTAGGCCCTAAACCTAATACATAATTTGTAATTTCTAATAATTTTTGCATAAGTTTTCTCCTTTATTTATTTTTTTAAAAATTATCTTAAGTGATTTAAAATTTCTTCATCTAACTCCTCTTCACCAATTCCCATAATATAGTTAGTTGCAATTATACTTGGAATTGAGTAAGTAGTTGGTAAAATTGTAGTCGACACTATCAAATCTGCCTCATTTTGTAAACCAGCAGCTTCTGCTATTTTAATTTGTTTAATATCTACATCAAGATTATGTTTTTTTATCAATTCTTCAACTCTAGATACAACTATTGTTGATGTTGCTATTCCTGCACCACATGCAATTAATACTTTTTTTGTCATTTTCTTAAATCTCCTTATTTTTTATAATATTTAAAATTTTCTTTTTATCATTATTCTGTATGATTTTATTATAAAAATCTTCATCAGAAAAATTTTTTATAACACTTGATAGTACTTTTACTTGATTTTCATTTTTACTAATTAGTAGTAACAGAAAAATATTTACTTCAAGATCTTTTGAATTCGTAGCCATATCCCTGAATATTACACTCTGTTTTGGTTTAACTATGGCTATTGCATCTTTTTTTATATATTTGGAATCGGTATGTGGGATAGCTATACAATACTTAGGAAACTCAAGTCCTGTAGGAAATATTTTTTCTCTTTCTATAACAGATTCTATATACCCATCATTTATATATTTTTTCTTGTCTAGTTCTTTTGAAACATTATTTAAAACTTCAAAAAAATTATTTCCATCAACGCCTAAATATATATTATCTTCCGAAAACATTTCATCTAACATATAAAAACCTCCTTTACACATACTTTGAAATCTCTTCAAAAATTTTTTTATTACTGTTTAATATGATATTTCTTTTATTTTCTATTAAAAGATTTCTTACTATATTTTTAGCCTTATCTTCAGCTTCTTTGTCATTCTCTTTTATCAAAATAAACAATATATCATCTTCAAAATTATCTACTCTTACTACTATATTTTCTTTAATATTATTATTTATTAAATGTGGTAAATAAAAATTTTTATCTACCTTTATACAACCTAATTCTTCTCTTGCTTCCAAATCCTTCAAAAATATTTGCTTTGAAAATATCCATGAATTACTTTCTAAATATCTTGCTACATCAATATATATATCTTCTAACCTTACTTTTTTTTCATTATTAAACACTCTAAACTTCATTGCCATTACCATACACCTTTCTGTTAATATTCTGAATATCTTCATCATTTAGCATAACATTTACGAAAACAGCATCTTGTCTACTTTCTAATTTTACTGTAGATATTATAAAACTAATTTTACTTAAATCATAAGATTTTATATCTTTAGTAGATACAACATCTACTACTTCTATATTTTCAAGCTTATCTTCTATCCTTTTTTTTAAAAATAGAGATGTACCAAAACCACTATTACAGACTAATACTACTTTTGTTTTTAAATTATTCAATTTTAATATTGATTCAGTATATACAGTTAAATACGCTATCTCATCCTCACTTATTTTTTCTGATAATATTTTTCTTGCCAATACACTCACATCAGAAAACTGTTTCGAATAGTCTTCTTTTATTTTATTTAACAAAGGATTTTTAATGTTAATTCCATATTTTAATCGTCTCATTAATGCTCTGATATGTAGTATAAATAAATAATAAATATTATCTCTGTTTTCATTTACCTTATTATTTGTATTAGAAACAGCTTTTAGAAATTCATTAACAATATTTTCAAGTTCTTCTTTCACCTCAAAATCAACATCATTATTTAAATTCCCTACTCCCATGCTAACGAGATACTGATAGATGTAATAAATTTCATTTGGTGGTAAACTTATGAAGAATTCATTTTCAATATCAGCTGCTATACTTTCAGCTTCATAATAGAATTTTTTATCAGTTATATTAGGAAATCCATTATTTTCTAAATAATTTTCACTATTTATTCTTTCTATTGCAATAAGTAAATGAACGACTAAATTAATATAATACAAATCACCTATTGTATATGGAAGATTTTTTTCGTGTTTAGATATAATTCTTTCAACTAATTCTATTTTTTTTAAATCAAATTTAGAAGATAGTTCTTTTAATGTATTTTTTTCAATTCTATCAGAATAATATTCTTCTTTACTTCCATCTTCTGTAAATGAATAATCTCGAATTAAATTCATTATGTATTTCCTAATATTTTTTTCATCACCGATTATTTTAGTTCCTAATCTCGTTTTTTTTAATTTTATATTTTCATTGGCAAGTCTATCTTCTAAATAATTCAAATCATTTACAATACTAGATTTTCCGACAAAGTTCATTTCAGATAATTCTTCAATAGATGTATACTTTTTTGAATTTATTAATAAATAATATAATATATTAACTCGACGTTCTTCTAAAGAATACTTAACTAATTGTTTTTGAGGAACTTTTTCTATGAGAAAATTTGAAAATAAAATTTTTATACCACTACCTTGTTTTTTTAGTAACTTAACCTCTTTTACATTCTCAACTATTTTTTCTATATCCCTGTAAACCGTTTTAGTAGATACTCCCATTTTTTCTGCAATAACATGTACAGGTAAAAAATCTTCTGCTTCTTTTAATATCAGTAACAATTCTATTTGTCGATTTTCTAATTTTCTTATCATCCTCATCCCTCCATATTTATATTATAATACGTTTTCATAAAACATAAAATACTATTTAATGTCTATATTAATATAGACACTAAATAATTACCCTATGATATATATCAACTATTATTGTATCGTCCTTAAGTAAATAACCATTTTAGAAAGATTTAATTATATTATTTATATTATTTTTTTAAAATTTTTAAAATCAACCTCTATATAAATATAACACTAAATAATTTTATTATATACATTAAATTTTTTAGTATATTAACAAGTTTTTAAAAAAATAGTTTTAAAACAAAATAAAAGGATGCTTACCTCTGCTCAACACAGATAAACATCCTTTTATTATCTCATATTTAATATCATTCTTTTTACCTTAAATAATATAATGGTCCTAAGATTTTTCTAATATTTTCTGTTGATTCAAATTTTATATCTAATGCATCTTCAACAGTTTTTATCTTATTATTTTCTATCATCTCTTCAAGAGAAGTTGGAACTACACCTAATTTAAATACTGGGGTAATTTTTAAATCTGAAGTAGGAACAATGTTATACAATTCGTTTTCTTTAATCTTCTGACCTGTAAATATTTCTCTAGTCCCTTTATCCATATTTACTTTTACAGTTTTATTAGCGATAAAGTGAGATAATGAGTAACCTGATCTAGGAATTACTAGTATTTTATTATTTTTTGTAGCATCACCAATACTATTAAACTCATCTACTCGTAGTATATTAGAGGAATCTTTTGAAAAACTGATACTACCGGCAAAAGTATTTTCAAATTCAACATTGAATAATTTTCTATAAACAGCATTAAATTCAATATTTTTCCCTTTTTCAGTAACAACTGCACCTAATTCATTAGTTTGTAGAAGTTTATTTTTAGATACTCTAATTTTCTCCGAATTCTCTCCGGCTACTAAATAATCACTATTCGCCTGCCATCCTAAAAACTCTTGATCTGTTACTCCTGTGGCTGTAGGTAAGTTAATCATACTATCAATTCTAGATCCCACTAGTACATCTTGACCATCAGATAAAAATTTATCTATTCCTCTACCTACAAACTTCACATTAACCCATTCACTATCTACTTTTTTAAAGTATATTTCTAAAACAGTTTCAGAAGTAATATATTCATCATCATTTATAACTTTTTTATTTGATCTAAATAATACTTCATATCCTGTACTAGGTTTAATCTTTTTACGTAACTCAGAAAATAACTCTCCAATTTTTTTTGTTTCTGGCCACTCTATATCCTTATCTTTTATACTATCATCAACCTTACCAAAGCGCTTGTTGTAATCATCTTGACGAATTTTAATAGTATTGACATTTTCTTTGTAATTAGCTTTAATTATAACACTCTTGTCAACTTTTAATTCCGACAAATCTTTCACATTCGTAGTCTTTGAACTATCACTAGCATCAACAACAGTATAACTTTCCACATGATATTTTTCTTTACTAAAGAACTTAGTATCTATTTCACTTAATTTTTGACCAGTTAATAAAGTTGTTTCTTGTTTAGAAACTCCATTATCCAAGACAATTTTAGTATTATATTTGGCTATAATTTTAATATCATTCCCAAGAACTTGAGAATCTCCTAATTCTTTATCATCTAAATAATAACCAGAAAATACATAATTATCATTTTTTGCAATAACATCTTTAATCTCATTTTCTTTAACAAATTTTGAAAAAGTAGTTCCCTGTTTAATTAGATACTCATTGTTATCTTTTTTCAATTCAGAAGGATACTCTATAGTCACCTTATTCCAGTATTCTTTATCTTGTGCTAATTTTACCTCAATTTTTTTAGCTACGTATGGAACTTCAATATTTTCTGAATTCAATTCTTTTCCATCTATCAAAATACTAGACTTCTTATAACTATAATATTTATCAGGTGTGTAATACTGTTCTAACTCATAAGGATAAACTGAAACTTTATCATCCTGAGGAACATTTCTAATTTCAATAATCTTATTTACTACCTCTTTATTTCCTTCACTAACTACAAGATTAATTTGCTTTTTAGTGAAATATACTTTACTAGATTTTGAATATTCTAAATTTTTAATATTTCCATTATTATCAATATCATATGTCATTACATTCATTATAATTCTAGTATTCGGAGCAAAAAGTTTAAGTAAACTTTTATTCACTATTTTCCCATTACCACTCTTTTTCAACTGGATTCTAAACATCTCTTTTGGGATATTTTTATCATCTAATGAATAAAAAATCAAATAATTATATGAATTCTTTTTATAGCTAAGTAATTCAGCATTATATTCAAGTTCTTCCATATTACTCTGTATTACACTATTTTTTATTTCAGGAAGAGAATAGTTTCTATTGTTATTGAAAATATCAAAATTAAATATACTTTCTCTAAAAATGGTATCTGTTACTGTTGTGTTGTAATCTGTAAAGTAATCAGCTTTTATTTTAGAATCACCAATAGTTGCAAAACCTAAACATAATAAACCTGAAGCTATCAATTTACAATATTTCAATATTTCTCCTCCTTTCACCTTTTTACTATTACTTATTATAGCTGTTTCTTTAAATTTGAAGTGTAAAAAAATACATTTCAAGTATAAAACGTGCATTTATCAATATATTATAGCACATTTAAGGGAATTTAAAAAGTATCTCGGTATATTTGAGGTTCAATAGAAAAAATCAAGTATTAAGATACTTTTTCCCTTTTTTTTCCCCATAAAAAAACAACCCCCGTTAGGAGGTTGAAAAAATGTTCGCTATTTATTTTATGGAAGGAAAACCGACTGCGGACGCTATTTTGTTACTATGATACATCGTATTAACCAAAATAAATATTACAAGGAGAAATAGTGTCCCGTCTTGAAAAACTTTAATATTAAAAAGAAAGTTTAGGTTGTAATACCAACTAAATATATTTTAACATACGATTTTACGATAATCAAAGTTTGACTAAATTTTTTTATAAAAAAAGCCCCTTATTTTGGGGCTTACTTTTTATCTTGTGTTGTGTAAACAATCTAGAGTGAATTTATCTTTATCTAAGACCGCTTTGTATTCACTCATATAAAACTGATAAGATTTATCTTCATCTTCTTCAAAATCTACTTGAAATACTAGTTTTTCATATTCATCTTCTTCCATATATCCTAAATGTGCCTTTAATTCATCAACTGAATAACAACAAGTACAATCGTTTGGCTTATCTTCACTCCAGTAAGTCACTGTTGCTCCTTCTTCTAATACTAACTCATTAACAACAACCATCATTTTATCGTAATTTCTCATTTTTAATTCCTCCGTATATCTAATTAATTTTTTTGCGACTTTTAAAGTCATATTTTCTATTTTACTTGTATCATTTCTGTATTTTTGAATAACACTTAATGTTATTCCTGTGTCTTTTGAAATTCTATAGTCAGTTAGATCACTATTGAATAATTCTTCTATTTGTTTAATCGCTTGATCTATCATATTAAGCTACCTCCCCATATGCAAATGTAACGTTTGTGTGTTCTTTTTTAAAGCAACTTTTTGGAATCCATTTTTCAAAAAGTCCATATTCAGTAAAGAACGCTATTTTATAAGCTTTCTCAGTTTCTTTGACAATAACTTCATCTTCAATTTTGATTAACATTTGACGTTGTGCTGTTGTGAATTCTTTGTCAAAGAACCATTTAGCAATACCATATCTATAGTTTTCACTTTCTCTATCAAAAGCTTTATCTTCTTTGCTAGTTCCTAAATTGTAAATAGCACTTGAAATAGCTTGTGTTCCGAAGCGTTTTTTATTGTAAGTTTTTACTTGTCTGTAAACTTCTTTTAAAGCTAATTGTAAAGCTAGTTGGTAGTTTCCTACTTCTTTTACAATTCCTTTTGCAATTTTGTGTGCTGTTGTGAAGATGTGTTTTTTAGTCATTGTCTTGTTCTCCTTGTTAAGCTTGATATGTCTTCCTTACATTTATTATTATACCTAATATTAGGTATATAGTCAATAGATATTTTAAAACTTTTTAAAAAATGCATAAAAAATAAGCCCCTACTATTAAGTAAGGGCTGTTAGTCATTATGATTTATTCATTTAGTTATTTCTTTCTCCATGTTCCATGAGTTTCAAATGTTTCTAAGTCCATAGAAGCTACATAACGTCTTTCTCCACTATAAGAAACGTATGATAACCATTCATATCCGTTAGCATTACAGAACGCCATATAATCAAATTCTTCTCCTTTTTCATATGATCCTACTATTTCAGCGTCTAATGACGGTGCATTTCTGATGTTAAGTTTTTCTACTCCTACAGTATATGTACGAACTTCGGGAAGTGAGATTAAATCAGAATTTTCTTCTACTACTTCGTTATCATCGACTGGGAAATAGAACCAACCTACAATGCCATCAAAGTTACGTTCCATATAGCGTGCTGGGCCACCAACATATAATGCATCTGCATTACCATCAACATTTTGTTCAATAGTTTTCATAGTATATCCATCACTATCCTCAATTACAATTCCTGTATGTCCATATGGATGTCCATATATATTTGTTGTATCCATCACAAATACTGCTCCAGCTCGTGGTTTGTTATCTAAATTTCCAACCTCGTTATACTCAACTTTATATCCTAATGCAGCAGCACTATTTAATAGATCAATAGCATTACCCCATATGGCTTTACCAAAGAATTTCACTGATGAATAGTTAATTAAGTCTACACATTGTGATCCATAAGCTCCATCTTGATCAACACCTATTCCTAGATTTGCTATTCTTTTTGCTTCATTTGTAATTTCAATTGTTTTAACCATTATTTAATCCTCCGTATTGTTTAATTAATATAAAAAAGACTGAGTAAAAACCCAGTCTTTCAAAAAAAGAACCCCTGTGTCAGTCGTAACTGCCTTGTAGGAACAGGGGGATTGATATTTAAATTATATCATTATTTCTCTGAATTATCAACGTTATCGTTGTTTCTAGACTGTTTAACCACTTGATGTGTTCCCACACTTGCCAATCCTAATAATACTGCGTTAGTATCTTTAAATACCGCCCAACCGATTAAGCCCCCAAGTACTCCTAATACTTGAGGGATAAGCTCTGTTGGAAATGGTTTCCACTCTTTTAAGAACTTACCTAATAGGTTAAGTCCGAACACGATAAGTGTTAATAAAATAGGTTGTAATTGTTCCATAATCTCACCCCCTTTCTTATGGTAATGTTGTAGGCCATGGTTCGTTTGTTAAATACGAAATTGCACTTACTCGAATGTCTCCAATATCTCTATCCGTTGGGATAGGGTCGTTAAATGTAAATTGAATAAAATTAGAGTCGTTTACTCCTCCTAAATACCAAATTCCATAAGGTCTACCTTTGTCGTCGTAAGTACCACCTATAAGTGATGTTTCACTTCTAAATCCTAGAGGTATTCCACCAGGACCTAATACTTTAGCTCCCCTATCACCGCTGCTATTGTGTCTTGCAAATCCTGGGCCGTTACGTTTTCCTACGCCAAACCAACCCCATTGAAGCCCTCCGAATTGATATGTCACTAAATTGTTTACTCGTCTGATTTTAATGAAAGAGTTGCCGGCTCTAGAGACACTATTTAACGTTCTCCAGCCAGTATCTCCTATTAAAACTTCCCATCCAGTGTTGCCACCGTCAGTAGTCTTGATCCATTTCAACGCACCATTAGTTTTATTTTTATCAACATAAGTTGTTCCAATTTCAGCTTCTACTACTCCGTTAGGTATTCCTGTTCCGTGTATTTCAAATTGATTAGCCGGTAGTGTAACGCTATTTCCACCAGTTATACTTAATGTGTTGTTGTTAAGTGATAGTGTTTGATTAGGTTTAAGAGTGTTCAATTCATCTTTAGTTACAAATTTTTTAGCTGTCAAAGTTTCTTCGGTAATGAATTTTGAAGCGTCTATCACAGGTTTATCTTCAAGTTTTTTCACACGTTCAGTCAATTTGCTATCATCATAAGATGTAATTGTAGTAGTAGGTCTGTTTTCTAATGCTTGAACTCTAGATTTTAAATCACTATCGTCATAAACTGTATCTTTATCAACTTTTGATTCAAGATTAGTTACACGTTTTGACAATTCACTATCATTATATGCAGCAGGTACCTCTGTAGTTTTTGCATAACCTAATTTTTTAACTTCCTCTAGAACGCCATTATTTGCCGCTCTGAGCTGTTCCTCTGTAATTAAGCCTTTAATACTCGGAACGTCTTTACTCAAAGCGTACGACCTTAATTCTTGCTTTGTGGCGTAAGTTTCTTCAGCAACTGTAGTTGTTAAGTAATTTGTTAAATCTATTCCGTTAATTTGTAGCTTAGATAATTCATCTTTTAATTGTGATTTTGTTACTAATTCCAGTTCACCAATATTATTTACATGCTTAATCTGTCTGTTAGTTACTTCACCTTTATCAATTTCAGATAAAACAACATTAAACTTAAACTTAAATATATCAAGTGAATCTGAATCACTATCTAAAAATAGATAACCCAACACTTCCTCGCAACGTGCAATTAAATTTGTGTTGAAATTAACCTTAATCACGTTTCCCTCTATAGTTCCGTTAGCTTCCCATGTAGAAGCGGAATCTGTAAAGTTAAACAATACCTTGGCTGTATAATTTGTAAGATCACTTTCATTGTTAACAACGAACTCAAAACCTGCATTATTCCTATCATGCGAATAGAATTGAATGTTTAAATTCTCTGTGCCACGTCTAGTAGGAGAGTTAGTTAAATTTGTTCTTACTAATTTTTTCATTTAATCACTCCTTAATTTTTGATTGGCAAATCTTTAAATCTATTAAATAAAGTTTCTATCTTACCATTACCACCGATTTCTGCGTAACTCTTATATAAACCACTTAATTCTGATAAATCTTCACTTGTAGTATATCCACGTTCTATCGCTTCACTAAATTCACGGTGTAATCTATATGACATAATGCTTTTATTGGAATCTCTGTTCTGCAGTCCGATTTGAGTTACTTCATCCACTTTATCTTGTGTGCTTTTTACTTCCTTATTTAAACTTTCAAATTGTTTAACCATTTCTTTGTTGCTATTATCAAACCATATTTTAATTAATGGAATAATAGCGACAGTGAATAGTTGCAATACAAATTGCAAAATATAATTTTCCATATCAGACTACCTCCAAAAGAAGAACACGCTATTCAGCGTGCTCTGTACTTTCTGTAGTTTCTTTTGGCGTTTCACTTACTGTCGGTGTTGGTGTAACTACCTCTTTTGGAGTTTCCTCAACTTTAGGTGCTTCACTTACTGGAGCAGTTACAACAGCTTCTTTAGGTGCTTCCGTTACTACTTCTTTTGGTGCTTCCTCAATTGCTTTTAATTCAGCTTCTTTTCGCATGAACTCCTCAACTGCTAACCTAACCATTTCACGTAAGTTTCCAAAGTTAGGTACTTGCTCTAAAGTTTCGACCTCTGTAATAACCATTCTCATGTGAGTTTGAACTAAATAATCATCTTGTTTAAATTTTGCGCGTTTAAAACTAAATTTCATCTTAATTAACCCCCTCGCTGTGTGATATAGTGTTGCTATTTTCTCCGTGATTGTCATGTTCTTCTTCTCCTTCGTCTTGTGATAATTGTTCCATGATTGTTTGCACTACTTTAGTTAATGCTTTGTCTAACTGTAATTTAGTTACATATCTGTTGTTATCATCTTCTAACTGTTCTTTATTTTCAGCTTCAGTACGTTCAAAAGTGATTTCCTTATACTTAGTTGGTTCTGCACTTGGCACCCACTCAACAACGCTTGTGTGGTCTGCGATAACTTCGTATAGTTTGCCATCAAATTTAAACTTATCACCTACTGAATAATCTGTGTTAACTTCGTAAGAATCAAAAGCATTGATAATTTTATCTTTGTTAGTTGTGATTGTCTTAGGATCTAACACATCTAAAAGTAACGTCATTAGTACTTTATCGTTTCCTTTATTCACCTTAGCGAATAGTTTAGTTAATGCTTTCTCACGTTCTGTAACGTCTTCTTTATTACCTGCTAAAATTCCTACTTGTTTATTTAAGTTAGCATATTCAGCAACTAGTGCTGGAGTTGCTTCTCCTGTGTACATCTGAACTGCAATTTGTTTTCTAATTTCTTCTAAAATTTCTGCATCATTAGCAGTTGCAAATTTACCTGGCAATTCAACATTACCATTGAAATAAATTCCTCCTGTGTTCATATTGAAATATACGTTTACACTTTTATAACCTCCAGCAGTTGGATTAGGTTGTTTAACTGAAATTTCTAATGCCATATTATTGTACCTCCTCGTGTTTTACTTCTTCTACTTTAGTTTCTTTTAATTCTTTAAGCTCTTTCTCTTTAGCTTCTAGCTCATTAGTTAACTCATTGTAAGCAACTTTATAATGAGCTAATTGCATAGTTTTTTCACTCAATTCTTGAGCGATTAAATCGATTGGTTGTAATTGTTTATCCATTGATTAATTCCTCCAATTTGTTTTTTAATTTGTTATTTTCTTCTGACAATTCTTGTATTGCTTTGATTAGATACGGTATAGTGTCATAATAGTTGATTCTTAGATAATCGTTGTAAGTTTGTTTATCGTCCATATCGTGTACTACTAAATCTTTATCTACAGATTGAACCTGTTGAGCTATCGCTCCGATTTTTTCGAATTTATTATCTTTTTTCCAATTAAACTCAACTATTTCAATTTTATTAAGTAAATCTACTGCCTTAACTTTAGTTGGTTTAACATTGGTTTTTAAACGTTTGTCAGAGATTGCACTTTTTACTCTGTTGATTTGTGACCACCACATTACTTTTGTTGTGCTACTTCCTGCCCCCTGTGATGTAATATCTTGGTCGTGAGTATATATCCCAGCGCCGTGAACGTCAAAACCTCTATTAAATACTGCTCTATTATTACAAGTCATCACACCTTGACCACTTACCCACCATGCATTATTGCCAGCTTTATCCCATCTATTCCCCCATGCTGCCCAAATTTGAGCACCACGAGTTCCAATGTTATGACCTGGGTTTAATCCACAGTTGAAGTTGTTAGAACCTGTAATCCAAAAGTCTCCAGGTTGATTAGGGTTCTTACCAATTCTGAATCCTCCTATATCTCCTGTATATGCTGAAAGCCAGTCAGTATCTAATTGAGTTGATGAAATTTTGACAGTTTGTAAACTTCTGATAAAAGCGTCTTGTGCCCAAAGTTTAGAAATGAAAGCATTGTGTGATACTAAGTTGTCAATTAAACCATCATCTATTAACACATGCTTAGCTCTAACGGCATTAGCAGCAATTATTTCAGAAGTGATACTTCCTGCCTTGTGGTGTCCAGTTTCTAATGTTTGAGTTTTAATTTGTCGACCTTCGATTGAACCATCAACAATTAATTCGGCACTTTTCTGCGGTACTATACTTAATTCATCAAAAATAGGAGTTCCATATCTATCTATTGTAAAATAAATATCCTTTATTTCTTTCTCACTTTCGTATATTTTAAAAGGTATCGAAAACTCTCCACCATTTATATACTTGTTGCCATCTATTCCAGTTGTATAATAATTAGTCCCATCTTTATATATTATTTTTGTCGCAAACCTAAACCTATTTTCATAGCTATTAGTTCGTGCTTTCCCTTTAATTAAGAAGTTTTTAGTCTTACCAATATCAAACTTTTCACTAATTTGCATATCATCCTTAAAGCTAGAATTTCTTCTATATTCAGGTAGTACTAAATTCTCATTAGCTGGTGTAATTATTAATTTATCAGTAATTGCTTTAATGCTATCAGGACTTACTGACAACATACTAGCAAGGTTTCTACCGTTAAATACTTTATTCGAACCAAAGTTAATTGAGTCTGCTGTAATTTGTAGTTGAGAGTGTCTTACAGTATCGTTCAACGTACTACTAACTGTATTTAAAGTTTGAGATGTAGTTTGTTTCCATGAGTTTAATTCGTTAACATTCTGTTCCATATCTTCGGGAGCTGGTGTCCAGTCAGTAGCAATTTCTCCGCGTTCTAATTTTATATTATCTATGTAGAAGTTTATTGCTTGGTTAGTTTTAACGTGTATCATCAACCTAAACTTGTTCGCATCACTCTCAGATTTGAATGTTTTTGATATTCTCTTATATTTTTTTACTTCAAAACCTACTGTTTGTAAATCTAAAGTTTGCCATTGTTGGTACACTATATTATTCCCATCAAGAAAATGTAAACCAAAGTACAAAATAGAATTATAAGTTAAAGCATCTTTCCCTAAGTCTACAGATACAGTGAATTTCTCTCCACGTTTTACATTTATGTCAAAAGGTATAGTTCCTAAACCTTTACCCTGTCCATTAGCTGTACCCCATATATGTAAACCTCTACCGAAATGGAAAATAGCATGCTCTTTTTGCCAGTTTAAACCACTGTCATTTAATCTTTGCATTTCCCAACTATCTAAATCTTTAGCAAAGTTAGAGTTAAGTATATAGTTTCTACCACCTACACTAGTTGGGATACTTTCTCTAACATTACTGATTTCACGACTAAAACTGTTCGCTGTTTCCTGCACCTTGTTTTCAACTACAGAAGTTGTTACATAACCTTTGTCGTTAACCCACTTTTCGATATTTCTTCTTTCAGCAGTAAGTTGGTTAGCTGTGTTATTTTGCGCCCAAATTTGCAAGTTAGCAATTCTTGCTCCGTCTTGATTTTTATAGTTTTCTAAGGCGGTTAATTGGTTGGTAATACCTCTAGCACTTTCATTGAACTTATTAGAAAACTCTGTGTTCTTAATATAACCTTTACTGTCAATGATTTTATTAATTTCGGTTCGTTCACGGCTTAATTGACTATCTGTATCTCTTTGAACCCATTGTTTTAAACTTTCAGTTCTACTACTATCTTGATTTTTATATTCTTCAAGTGAACTAACTTTACTTGTTAAGCCGTCTACACTTTTAGTAAATTCAGCCTTAACTGCGTTTAATCCATCTTCATTTTTTTTCTTAACAGCAGTAAATTCTCTAGTAATGCTAGTTTCAAGTTCTGTCACCTTACTAGTAGCACCGTTAACCAGTCCTCTAAGTTCTCTAACTGTTTCATTATTAGAAATATCTTGAATGTTGTTAACTCTATCAGTTAGTGCTTGAATTTGTTTAGTAGCTTCAACTCTATTTTTACTTATTTCCAAATTAGTAGCTTGGAATTGCCTGTTATAGTCTTCAACCGTTGTTGATACTTGATTTCTAAACTGGTTGACTTTTTCGTCAAATGCTTCACCCATTTTTCGGATTTTTTCTTCGCTAGATAACAAGGCTTTCTCATAACCACCTTTTACTCTGTCTTCGATTACTTTTGATTTTTCTTTAAAAAATCTATCGAAAGCTGCTTCCTGTTCGGCAACCAAAGCATTTATTCTAGCAAGTACTGAATCGTTTTGAACCTGTAGTGATTCTAATTTAGCTGAAGTACTATCTGTGAAGCTACTTCTACTATCTCCTACTTCTATCTCGTGATTTTCTTCAAGGATAACATCCCAAATTACCTTAACTACTTTCGCGTTCTCATTTAATATTCCCAACTCGTTGTAATAAACTTTTAATCTGTCGCATAAATCTATTTTTTCAAGTGCTGGGTTATCGAATACTCCCTCAACTTTTGACAAGTCTTGGTAGTTGATCTTTAAGTTAGTTTTCGGTACACCTACATTATTACTTTTAATGTAACTTTTAGCTTTACTTCTTAACTGCTCCACCGTTTTTAAATTTTCATCGCTTGAAAAATCAACTTTTAAAATTCTTCTATGTGTGAATTTATTTAAGTGTGTGCTATCAAGTAGTATTTCTGGCAATGTTATTAATTGCTCCCTGTTGTTATCATCAGTATATTTTTTAAAGGGAAAAACTGAAGTATAAGTTTCAAGTATTGATTGCTCTTGTTCTAAGTCTAACAAGTTTTTACCATAAGCAATGATGGTTGGATTATCAATTCCCATGCTTTTATGTAGTGTAATATTTAAGTTATCAAACTCATATTCACCGCCCCAAACATCAAGAATTGAACCTGCTTTACCACCCAAAGCGTCACGGGCGTTTTCAATATTTTCAACTTTCCATGTTGTTGAATTTAACGTGCTTATATCTGATTGCACGAAGAACTCCTCACGACTATCTAACAAGTTATCACGCCACGCCCTTAATGCACCCATTGCACTAACGCTAGTAACTGTTATATCTGGTCTGATAGCGTTCATAGTAGTTTTAACTTGTGAAATGTGCTGACAGTAAATTTTAAATTCATTTTGTGTTTTTGTGATCTTTGAAATTACAAATCGTTGATTTTTAGTTCTGTAACCTGCGTCAGATTTTATATACATTCCCTCTTTAATTTTTTCTACGTCCTTACCATTTACAGGATAATTAAATTCAAGAATATATATTCCGTTTCTTTCTCTAGTTACAAAGCATTTAGAAGCGTCAGATAAAACTGACACCCCCAAATGTTCAAAATTAGTTTCATTTGCTTTGTATAAAATAGGATAAGCCATTAAACTAGCGCCTCCCATCTTGGGGTTATTTCAACAACAAATGAGTTGTTATCCCATGAGATTCTGTTATCTCCTATTTCAAGGTGTGGAAATGGATATGTGAACACTTTATCGTACTGCGGTTCCTTGTTGTCCCAATGAGCAGACTGCGTTTCGCAGTCAATAACAATGTGCCCACTAACCCCTTTTAACCTAAATATTTGAGAATTGATATTCAAATTAATATCTCCAGTACCTCTTAATTTAATAAGCGGATTAGCTTTTCTTCGTTCTGGATTTCTTAGAATTTGTCCGTTAGTAACGGTTATCTTATTAAGTCCTGTTTTCAAGTATTTAATAGGGTGTAGTTTAAAATTTAAGATACATTTTTTCTTACTTGTTAATGTTCCCTCAATTTTAAATGTTTCATAAAAGTACGCTTTATAAAGATACTCACTATCCCAACTTAAGCCAAAATCATACCATTTTGGCTCTACGTTGATAAGATAATCATTTAATTTATTGATTATGTTTTGGACGTCAGCTTTTTCATCATAAATTTTAAACGGGAAAGTACGTTCAACTACTTTCAACCGTTTATTATCTTTGATTTTCGCGCCGTTCACACCGTCTATTTCAACTAAATCTACAGTTTGAGAAGAAGATTCCAGTTCTATTTCATCTACTAATCTTAAACCTAACTCTTTTGTATTTAGTTGATTATAAGTTATATATTTAGTTATCACAGCCTGTCTTTCTCCTCCTTAATTAAGAATTTTATTTGTTCGTATAATTTACGAACATCTTCTTCAGAATTTGTACTTAAATTCTCTATATGTAGCAATGCTCCAAAGTTGCTTGTTTTGTTGTTAGTAACGTTGTTACTACTTCCACCTGCTGTTGCAAATGATGGTACACCTTTAAAACTTAACATGTTCTCAGGTACAAAGTTAGGTTTGAATTTGTCAATTGCACGTTGATAAACGTCGAACGCTTTATTTAATGCTGGCATATTCTTAACCATACCAGTAGCAACCCCACCTGTTAAATGGTGACCTGTTCTTTTCTGTGTAAGTCTTGATGGTGAGTGGATTTGCGCCTTAGCTCTCAACGCTCTGTCAACTTCGTTAATAATTGCATTTGCTGCAGCAGTAACCGCACCTAAAGCAGAATACATACCTTGAGCAACACCGTTACTTACTTGTGCTCCCACGTTATAAGCAATTGGTACAATACTTTGTCCTACACTTTGAACTGTATTCTTGATACTTTCCATAGCTGAACGAACGTTACCCTCGTTACTTCTTAAGCCGTCAGCAATATTTCTTCCCGCTTCGTCACCTGCTCTACGTCCTTCTTGTGCCATTTGTGAGGCTGTTTGCTGAAGTGTAGATACAAATTGTTGGCATGTGCTTTGAATAGACCCTAAAGCACTATTCATAGCTGAAGAAATGGCACCAGCTAACCCGTTCATCGCTCCACTAATGCTTGCAACCATTTCAGATACTGTCGCTCCAACCGATGAAATCGAAGTACCAATTTGATTAATCTGACCTGCTACGCTAGTGGCTGTACTTCCTACTTGTGACAATGCACCAGTTAAGCCACTAACTACACCAGTTAATGCTCCAATTGAAGCTGAAGTTGTACCAAAACTTACTGCTAAACTTGAAAGCACAACACCAAATGCACCAATTGATACAGTAACAGAACTTACTGCTGTTCCAATACTTGTTATTTGAGTATTGAAAGCACTAATTGAACCGCTGGCAGTCATAAGTCCAGCTAGTGATGTAGTAATGTTAGTACTGAATAATTGAACGGCTGTTGAAGTTGTTATCAAGATAGGTGGTAAGGCATTTAATGAAGTAGTTAAGCTTGTGATTAATGTAGGTAAGGCAGTAAATGCTCCTTGAACAGAAGTTGCTGCTTGACCTAACATTGATAATCCACTTGCCATTGTTTGCATACCAGCTCCAGCCGTTGTCATTTCTCCAGCGTGAGCCGTTATTGCACCTACTCCAGTTGCCGTTGCTGTTAATGTAGCAACTAAATCACCTAAACTTAAATCAACAAGAGTTTTAACCCCTTCCGCAAATAATCTAAATCCATTACCTGCTTTTTCGGCTGATTCACCAATACTTTGAATAACGTTTGCCACTCCGTCAAGTACAGTTCTTATTGAATTACCAATTGAATCAATAACTTCTTTAATTCCATCACATACAGTTTTAACTGCATTTCCGAATTTCTCAAAGGCTGTTCCAACGCCCTCTAATACTGATTTTATTGAATTACCTACTGATTCAATCACGGAACCTACACCCTCAAGAGCTGACTTAATAGCATTACCAACTGAATCAATAATGCTTGCTACTCCTTGTAAGGCTGATTGAATAGCAGTACCAACCGAAGTAATTACAGTACCAACTCCCTCAAGAGCCAGTCTTACTCCATTTCCAAAACCAGTAAATGCTGAACCTAACCCATCAAGCACCGACTTAATGGCAGTACCTACAGATTGAATTACTGTTCCTATTCCCTCGAATACTAACCTAATTCCATTACCAACGCTTTGAATAGCTGTTCCAACCGATTGAATAACGCTACCTAATGAAACTAAAACGGCTGATAAGCCAGTACCTAATGAAAGAATAACTTGTGAAACGGCACTTCCTAAGGCTTGAAAGACCTTAGCAACTCCATCTCCTTGAGTTCCTAAAAGTGCAAGTCCAGCACACACCATAAGAATAGCTCCACCCAATGCAAGCCACGTTGGTGGTGGCACCATTGCAATGGCACTTCCTAATCCTTTGAAAGCAATAGCAAGTCCAGTTCCTATCCCTTGTGCAGCAGTTGAAATTCCAGTACCTAAAGCAGTAAGAACGGACGGAACACCGCTCAATGCTGTTTTGATACCCTCACCAATTCCTTTGGCTGCAGTACTTATTCCTTTTCCTGCTGATTCTAGTAATTTTCCAAAACCACCAAATATTTGAGATAAGGTACTTTTAGAACTTTTAGTTTTTTTCGTTACTTCATCTAGTGATTCAGTAGCGTTTTTCTTAAATAATTTAAACGGATTTAAACCCTTAATTAAATCAAGTCCTTTAGTTGCCAACTTGATGGCTTTAAGTGAACCAACGATACCTAACAATGAGTAAGCAATGGCACTAATTACACTAGGTGGGAGTGAAGCTATTATTTTAGCAAACCCACTAACTACTTTTGCTACTACGTTCACAATTAAACCTAATGCATGTGCAAAGGTGCTAATTGCTCCACTATTTGCCAAAGCTGTAACAAGGTTAGTTACTGCCTTTTGAATGTTTTTAAAAGCACTTAAAACGGCACTTATTGCTCCACTATCATTCAACCCTTTCCACAGTTCCTTAGCAACTGTGACAACATTTTTAATTGAAGTAGCTATTCCATTAACTACTCCATCAATATCGATACTTTCTAAGAAACTACCTAAGTTTTCAGCAAAGTTTTTAAAATCGATTTTTTCAAGTGCTTCAGTAATTCCAGTAATTGCCTTAATTCCGAACTTATTTACTTGTTCAAATGCTGGTTGTAACCTGTTAGCTAAACTTTCTTTCGCTCCATCGATGGCTTGGTCTATTGTTTTAAACTCAGTTGCCATTTTAGAAAAGCTATCGTTGTTACCTACCTTTTTAATGGCGTTGAAAAAATCTTCTGTTTTGATTTTACCGTCTTGAACACCTTTAACAAGTTCTTCAAGAGACATTCCCATTTCCTTGGCAATCGCCGCCATACCTGCTGGGGTTTGATCCATCATCAATTTAAAGTCCTGCCATGCTACTTTTGGCTTCGCCGCCATCTGAGTAGCTTGGGTACTTAAAGTCTTCATGGCTTGCTTAGGATTTTCTGCCGCTGCTGCTAACCCACCAAAACCAGTTACAAGTTTATCAGTTTCTTTTATCCCTACTGCTGCTAACTGCGAATAGGTTTGTGCCATATCTGACGCACTGTAAATAGTTTTGGTGGCATAATCTTGCATAACGCCCTTAGCTTGTGCGATTTCTTCCTTAGACTTACCAATCATTGACATGTTGCCTTCAAAAGTTTTCCACGCTTTAGTTGAACTGTTTAATTCAGTTACCATCCCACGTATTCCGTTAGAAATACCACTAATACCTGCACTTATACCAGCACTTACTAGGTTTGCTCCTAACACACTTTTAAATACTGAACCTGCCTTAGTTCCAGCACTTTCAAGGCCATTCAAAGCACTTTTTAAACGTCCGATTCCAGAGGTGGCGCCTTTCTCGTTCAAGTCAACATCTATTTTAACTTTACCTTCTGCCATATATTAACCTCCTTTCTTTTAAACTAATCATTGATAGGAAGTTCATATTGACGTTGTAGTTTTCTCATGTGCTCCTTATATTCAGAGCTATCATGTTTTGATGGTTTGTAAGACCTAATCTTTACAACTTCCATAAATTTAGTATTTTCTGGAAGTCCATTTAATAAGGCATTAAACTTTCTCCAATGCAATTTACCTTGCATTTCTATTAAATCAATATTGTATGCTTGCAAAAAAGAAGCAAAGATATAGTCTGAATCATATTTCAAACTATATAATTGCTCCTCTTGCATTTCTATCTCCTTAACTGGCATAGGGTTTCCAGCTAAATCATATTCTACTGAATTAAATTCCTCATTCTTGATATGTTCTTTTATTACCTCATCTAAAAATAGCACTACGTCCTCTATTGAGTATTTCTCAAATGATTTTCCCGTTAGCATTATCATTGCAAAATGTGGTTTCTGATAATCTTCAAGATCACTAGAATTTAACATATCAAACAACCTAATTACATTATCAAAGCTAAGATTAAGCTTATAAACTTCACTACCAACAATTAATTCATCTTCTAATTTATAAGCTAAATTAAGCATGGTCGATATTTAGATACTTAATCAGCTTATCTGGAGAATAACTGTTACCTAATTCTTGAGTTATCCCAAATAGCGTTTGAAATACTGCTAGTAACGTTGGCATACAAGATTTGTTATATAGGTTATAAACTTTTTCAAAAGTTTCTTCATCGAATAACTCAACCCATAATTCTTTAGCTAAATCATAGATTAATTTAATATCTTCTGTTGTTCCTTTTAACTCTCCAATCTTATCTTTAACTACACCTGCTTTTTCTTCCACGTTTGCTAGTTTTAGAATATTTTCATCACTAGTTACAAACTTTAATTCAAATTCTCCAAAATCAACTGGAATTACATTTTCAAATTTCTTAATTACTACCATGCTTAAATCCTCCTAAATTATGCTACTGCTGTTTGTTTTGGCAATGTTGTCCATTTAATCGTACATTCAAAGTTTTCAAAGTCACTTGCGTCACCGTCTCCAGCTTTAATCTTAGATACGATTGCTACTGCTTCCCACGCTGTCTTACCGTCTGAAGATACAACCTTGAACCATACTTTTCTATCATCTCCAACCTTATATCTAAGGTCAGCGATTAATTTCTGTGCGTCATCTTCTACATCGAAGTTCCCCTCAAATGAGAAACCAGCTTTAACTGATTTTACAGTTTCTTCTGGTGTACCGTCTCCGTCATACCATGCTACGTCGTCAGTATCTTCATCTGTTTCATCGTTAACAGTTTTAATATATTTTGCTAATAGTTTGTACTGTTCTTTTGTCGGTGCTGTTGTAGCGTTCGCCTTATCAAAAGGTGCTACAAAATGTTTTCTCAATGCGTTTTTTTGTCTAGCCATTTAATATATCTCCTTCAATTTCAATTTTTGCTACTATACGTAACGTATATATAAAATAATCTTGCTCATCACGTCCATTGACTGCAGGCTTTCCAACCTCTAGTCCTAAGAAGCGATAAGTGTTGTTTGCACTAGGTAATTGCAAATTAAATTCAGACAGTGCGGTGTGGATAGTCCACAAGATAGAGTTAGCCTTTTGATTATCCATACACTTAATGGCAATTTCAAAAGGTAAACTTATTTCTTGTGTACCGTCCATAAATAACCGCTCTACCTTACCACCCGCAATTAAATTAACTACTAAATCATCTGATTCAATGAAATAATCTAATCTAGCTACAAGTGGCAAATTTAAAGAATTAATATAATCACAAAGTACATCTTGAAAATCAATGTTATTAATCATCTTATTCCTAATCCTTTCTTAGCTACTTCTTCCCAATTTTTCATCTTGCTATTAGAAGCTTTTTCAGTCCATTTGCTACCAGTACCAGGGGTTGTATATTTTCTGAATCTAACGATTCCATTTGTACCATAGAATTGTGCTCTAGCATATACCGTCCCCCAAATGGCGCTACCGTTGTCTTCGTGTCCAGTTCCTCTTAAAACCCCTTTACCATCACTTGGCACATAGTTTTCACTGTCAATAACAACTTGATTAGCTACCATTATCCTGGCATTTTTAATATTACCTGGTCCGAATTTCTTCTCCATAGGTGATAAATCATAAGATACTTTTAGCGACATCTAAATCACCGTTAACTCATAAGAGAATACTTTATTTCCAAAGTAATTTGTTTCAAAACTAATCACCTTGTATTCTCCATGTTTATCTTTAATGTTAGCTTGTAACCAGCTATCATCAACAACAACATTATTAAATTTAGGATAAATAAATAAGGTTCCTGATTTGTTCCTTGTGATATTTGTTAAATTTTGTGTGTTTGTAGTCTTATCTAAAGAACTTCTATCAAACCGAACGAATTTTATTTCAAACGGTTCTTTATAAGTGATCTTCCCCCATTTATCTTTCTCACCTGCCAAACTTACAGTTACAGTATCAGTTAAAAAGCGTTTATCTATCATAGCAAACACCTCTATATCCGAACCCCACGCTTTTCAGTAAGTTCATAGTGTCTAATGCTAAATTATACTTACTAGCTTCCATTTTAGCTGGACTACTTCCACTACTGCCATAATTAACAGTAGTTCTTCCAATACTCAAACTACCTAATGAATGTTTATCTTCAGCAGTAAGTATTCCAGTTTCATTTAAGTAGCGTATTTGATTAGCAATAGCAAGCTTCACAGCTTTCTTACGTGGTGGAAAATCATCTTCTAAATTATTATTTTGATAAAAGTAATTTGTATATAAATCTACTGCCATTTCTGCCTTTAGTTTTAATTCTGAAAATTCTTCAATCTCTGCAAATCCTAGTTCTTTATATTCTTCTAAAGTTAAATAACTCATTTTTAACCTCCTAAAAAGAGGCTGAATTATTCAACCTCTTTAGTTTCTTTTTTCTCTTCTGCTGGAATAGGTGCTGGAGCTACTTCTTTAACTTCCTCTTTTACTTCTTCTAGGTTAGTTAAGGCTCCCTCACCTAATGAACTGATAATTTCTTTCGCTCTAGCTTCTGTAATATCAAGTTCTGTACCTTTAGGCACTTGTTCGTATGTATCTTTGTCTGTAAAGTCAACATTTACTAAGTATTTAACCATAGTTATTTCCTCCTATTATGCTAATGGTGTAGTGCTTGTAACTTTAATGATTGCTTTCTTGTTATCATCAAGAACGAATGTACCACCTTTTGCTGCTGCTTGAAGTTTAACTCCATCAAAGTCTTCAGCTTCTACAGTTCTAGCAGTTTCAATTCCGATGAATGGAATTACAATTCCATCTGGAGAGAAGATTGCAACAACATTATTTTCAAAGTATTGTTCAGGTACTACAATTAATTCAATGTTTTTATATTTTAATAAACCGTTAGAATCTAAATTTATATTTGAACCTTTTGATTTGTTTGTTGAAGCCATATCAATAATAGCATTATAAACTTGAGCTCTTACATAACATTTAATTGGTGCGTTGATTTCAGTATTAACCACGTAAACATTAACTTGGTTAAATAGTTTCTGAATACTAGCTTCATCAAGTTTAGCAAGCTCTTTTGTTTCTCCTGCATTTGTTGATAAGAATTTCCCAATTTTCTTGTTCATTTCTCTAGTTTGAGCTTCTGAGTGCAATCTTAAACGGTCTGCGACTGCTGCGTTTAAATCGTTGTTGACTGTATAACGGTCGATTCCCTCGTGGATTGCTAGTGAGTAATCATAGTTTACTTCTGTGTCTGTGTAGATTACTTCTTTTAATTCACCAAAACGGCTTCCTAATCCTGTTCCTGCTCCGAATACTTTTGTTGAATCAGCATTGTAAGTTCCTACAACTACTGGTGTATTGTTAGTTTTAACCATGAAAGCCTTAGTATTGTGTTGTACTCCGTCTAATGTTTGAACTGGAGCTAAGGCTCCTGCAAATGCTTTTTGAACGTTAAAAATCGTTGATAGCATTTGTTTATATTGTGGCGCATACTGGCGCACTGGTAAATTATTATTGTTTGTTGTCATATTTTAAAATTCCTTTCTTATTGTGTATATTGGTCTAAAATTGCTTGGAACGGGTCAACGCCTGCTGTTCCGTTTCCGTTAGGGTTGCCACCAACTGTAATTTGAGGTGTAGTTGGTTGTTGTTCTTGTTCGAATAAGAAAGGTTTACTTTCTCTTAGTGAATTAACCACCTCATCAAGTTTAGGTTTCCCATCTTCTCCTAACTCAACCTTATCAACATCGATAAGTTTCATTAGAACATCGCTATCATGCGCTTTAACATCTTTTAGTGCCAAAGCAATAGCATTTGTTTTATTAATTTGCGCCAACTTATTATCACTATCTACCTTGAATTGGTTGTATTCTTCTTGTAATTTCTCTAACGCCTGTTTAACATCTGAATTAGCTTCATTACTTTTAGTTAAATCTTCAAATTTAGTTTTTTGTGATTCTAGTTGTGCTTTTAATGTGTCATTCTCAGCAGTTAGTTCTAACTTCACTTGTTGCTTCACTTTTTCTAAACCTGCACCGTACGCTTGCATGATTTTATCGATTGCGTCCTTATCTGTTACTCCTGCTTCGATTAACATATCTCGTTTTAAGCTCATAATTTAAGCTCCTTTCGTTTTACGTCCTGTAGACTGAATTTTTAGCACTATTACACCGTGCAAGGCATAAAAAATAAGCCTTTTAACGTCATACTCAGGACAAAAAATTATTATTTTTTAATAATAACTGGATTTTTTTCTATAAGACTTTTTCTTCCAGTTTTAAATGTTTTTTCTTTAAATTTAAGCTTAGTTTGTAGTTCTTTATCTCCTAATTCCTTAGCTAACATTTGCTTATCTCTGTTAATTCTAATCTCACGATCAAAAGCTTTTAATCTTGCTTTATCAAGGGCGTTTTGTTTTGCTTGTTCCTCGGTTAGATTCTCCAAATATTCTGGTAGTTCTGGCTTGTAATTCACACCAACTACAAAAGGTGTCAGATAGTGGCCACAGTTGATTCCTAAACAACCTCCTGGGCTTCCATATCCATAATCTGGTAAACTTAACACCCTTTCACCGTTAATAGTTCTTGCTACTCCTTTAGTTACTATTTGATGCTGCAATGGTGCACATAATTCTCTAGCACTAGACTTAGCACTGTAATAATAGGTGTCAACACCTAATTCATCCGCTGACTTTTCACGCATTTCTCTATATACTCTGAAAGTAGTAGTTCGTATTACTGTTTGTGCATACCTCTCTACAGTCCATGTTTTACCGCCTCTATCTTTGAATGCGGTAAAACCTCTCTCATACATCTTTAAAACGGCTTCTGACAATGCTTTTTTATCTGACTTAGTACCAGATACAACACTTGCCACTGCACTTTCTAAAGTCTGTTTATAGTTCTTCTGAATTGCCTTAGGTAATGTAGTATTGATTAAATTGTTAACCTCAAACATTGTTTGCTTAGCTAATGAATTTAAGCTATCTTGAACTAAATAATTAGGTTGTGCGTTAGTCTTTAAAGCCTGTGCCAATTGTTGGTGGCTGTCTTGATATATCTTGTAACCCTCATTAGCAATTACATCACGGAAAACATCTTCAGCAACTCCACTATATTTAGAGATTAACTTAACATTTTCTTCTGTAATTAAATGCATATCGTTTAACTTCTCTAACTGCCAAACATAAGGATTTTCAATCAAATCAAACGTTCCACGTTGCTTAAGTCTTCTGACTATGTTCTTCATTATTTCCATGGATAATTCATGATATAAACCTTCTACTTCTTTTGACTTTAACCAATAATTACCGTCATTATTCTTTATCTCCATAGATTACCTCGTCAGTTTCATCTAGGTTCGGTTGCACTTCTTCGTTGATTTCATTTAACATCTTACTAGCTTCTTCATCAGTCACACCTAATACTTTAGAAATAGCATATTGCTTACTAACTATTCCACTTGCTAAGGCTTTAACCCAATAATCAAGTTCTGCATTTCTATCTGTGAATACTCCATCATCAAGGTTAACAGATATATCTTCAAGTTTAGGTATTTCACCGTGGTATATTCCATGTGCTTTACCTAATTCACAAATAGATACTACAAGTTCTTTAATTGAATGTTCCACTAACGATACAATGCTATTTCTTAGTTGGAATGTATCAGAGTTTTCACTAACAACTTCAGTTGCTGTCTTCATCGTTTTTCCGTCAAAACTAAACATTCCACCACTAACTCCAACTTGCATTTCAAACATTGCTAATCCTTTGTTAATGGCTTTTATATAGTCATCTGCTCTAATCGGTGTAGTTAAATCAACGATTTTATTATCATCAATTCCTCCACCTATTTGAACAAACACATTTTGGTCCGTTTCAAATCTTCGTTTTGTTGTAAATTCAGTTCCTGTCATAACAGTCATAGTTGTTAATCCCTCTGGAACGGCAACTCTACGCTGTCCCATCTTAATTTCCCACATAAACTCATCATAAGTTCTATTAATGAAATCAATTGTTGTTTTCGCATTGTCGAATATCGATAATCCCAACGGACTATTAATATCTTTGTTGTTCATTCCTGGGGTTTTCAAGTAAGTAAATAACGGTCTACTCAGTCCTTTAATCACTATACTTTCCTCTAGATCTTCATATAGTTCACTTAATAACACTTGACTACCAATTGTGCTTGAATTATTTGACTTGTAAAGCTCATTTGTAATTGTTAAATTTTCATCGTTCCACTCGTGGAACTCAATTAATGTATAATATACATTAATTTTTCCTTGACTTTTAACAGTCTTAGTTATAATTGCTGCACTACTTACATCTTGCATGTTGCTCTGTAACGGTAAAAATACTGGTGCCTGAATAAATGCTACCTTAATTGTTTTACCATCGAAATATGGTCGCATTGCCATCCCACCCAAAGCCAAACAACTTTCAAGGTATCTTTCAAAGTTCTTGTTAAATCTATCATTTAACAAAATATCATTAACAAACTGATTAATTGTTTCATTGTCAACCGTTATTTCAGCTTGTTCATTGTAAACTAACCCTGCTATCTTCTTACAAGCTGTTCTAGCAAGTGGCAAATGATTAAATTTCCTTGTTCGTTGCTCCCCGTCTGTGTTCAGATAGGTAACATCGTTAAATTTACTTTGAAAGTATTTTAAATTGTTCTGAATCCTGTTGTATTCTTCCGAAGACACAACAATTTTCGGATGGTCTAATATGCTTGTTAAACTTCCTTGCATTGTATATTTGCTCCTTTTGAAAAAATCTTTAATAATTTGTATAATTTTCATCGTTATACTCCTACGCTTTTAATCCTAATAGTTTTGAATTGTCTAAAACAAAATACTTAAATTCATCGACTGTGTGGTCGTCCTCTTTAATTACTTTTGGTTCAGGTGTTTTAATTGTTTTTTCATCATATCTGTACATTTTATGTTCTTCAATGAATATCTTGTTATTTTCATTATTCAAATAAAAGAACCTACCTTGTGCAAGTAAACTGGTTACTGTGTCAATCATAGTTTGATTTTTCAGTTTTGCCACAGGATTCCACCTTATCCCAAAATCTTTAAAGTACTGGTTTCTTAACGCTCCCTCAGCACTATCTATTGTTAATTTGATAGTTGGGACGTTATATATTTCTTGAACGCTACTGATGAAATCATTAATCATAATAGTTAAATCACTAGGCGCAGCTTTAATAGCTCTTCCTGCTGGAGAATAATAAAACGTGTCTAATAGAATAACATTTCCTTTAGCAGTAATACCATAAGCACCGCAAGCTGTAGCACTTTGTTGGTGCCCTGTATCAAGCGCATAAGATATTCCAATTACTTTATCATCTGATGGCAACTCCTGTAATGGATGAAAACAAGCCATATTGTAGACATTATTTCCTAATCCAACTGGCACCCCTAAATAAATATAACGGTAATACTCATAGTCATTCTCTTTTATCCTGTTGATATCAGCTAACATTTGATCGGTTACAAATCCTAATTCATCATTCAAATAACTTGATTCATGAACTAAATAACTTTCGTTAGTTTTCATATCCTCGCTCCACTCATTTATCCAGATATAAGGATTTCTAGGTGGATTATAACTCCAGAAGAACTGCACAAAAGGTATTAATCTGTGTTTTTGTCGCATAAAAGTAATGTTTGTTTGATCAAATTCTTCTTGACTATCAAATTCTGCTGCCTCCTCATACCAAACAGCTATGATGTTGTTAATATCGTTTGATTTTAACTTTTGAAAGTCATCCGCCCCATAGAAATAAAAACTTGAACCTGTAGCTTTGTGAATAATTTTAAACGGTGATACTGTGCTTTTAAATGAGTTACTTAAGCCATACATATTTATAGCCCAATTTATCTTATTAAAGACACTATCACGAATTGTATTTGCTACTTTCCTAATTACTACAACATTAGCTTTCTCACCTTTAGCTATCATTTTAACCATATCATTAACCAATTTCAAAGCTACTACTGAAGACTTAAAACTATTCCTACCGCCTTTTAGCACGTTGTAAGGTACTTTTGAAAGCCATACCGACTTAAAGTGAGGGTTAACATTCTTCTGAACATAAAATACTTTATTCATCTTCCCACCTGTCCACAATTATAATATTTTCGCTAGGTGCAACCTCAGTATCTTTTAACAAGGCTTGAGTTTCAGCTTTGATTTTAGCTTCTACAACAGGGTTAAATTTACGCCATTGTTCAGGTTTACGATTTTTAAGCCAAAAAATAATAGCACTAGTTTCTGGAAGTGCTACTTTCTTGATTTTTTTAACCCGTTTCTTTTGTTTCCCGTCGATTTCTTCAATGATAGTTTCTGTTTCTTCGTACTCAAAACCAATTGCACGTTTTAAAAGTGCGTTCTCAACTTCAAAATCTACTGGAGCCTTTCCCCTTTTTAGGGAGTCCGAAATGTCCGGATACTTTTTCAACCAATCATAAAAGGTTGATTTTTTTATACCCATATTTTTAGCTATCTGTTCATCAGTAAGTCCTTGACGTGCCCAATCCTCAATCATTAATAAGTTATCTTGTTCTAACCACTCTTGGTACTTACCTCTAGCGATTTTATTCACCTCCCAACAATTCTAAGAGCGCTAAGCGGTGATCGTTGTTAATCGTTTCTAACTTATTAACTACCGCTTCATATTCAGTTCGTGAAAGTTTAATAGTTAACTTAACCGTCTCGTCTGTTGGTTCGTCCTCCAGTTCCTCTAGTTCCTCGTCTAGTTCCTCGAAAAATTCTTCAAACTGTTCGAACCCGTATAAGCTAAGGTCAGTTTCAATCTCGTCTAGTTCCTTTTCTAGCTTTTCCATATCAAACCCAGTATTCATCGTTAACTTATTGTGTATTAAAATGTACTCGCGTTTTTGTTCATCTGTTAGGTGTCCTAACTTAATCACCGGTATAGTGTTGTAACCAAGACGTTTTAACGCAAGGAAACGTCCGTGACCCTCGATTATAGTATTGTTTTCGTCTATTGCTATCGGATCGTTGTTTCCGTATTTTTGAATAGACATTATAATTTGTTCTATTTGCTCGTCAGTATGAATCTTAACATTATTTTCATACTCTTTAATTAAATTAATTTCAATCTGTTCTATTTGCATACCATAAATAACCTTTCTTTTTTACTTAAATCCATACCGCCAGCCAAAGTGCTCCCGGCTTTCTCAAACGTCCACACACATTTAAAACGTGGGTCTGAAATTGCGTAACTAGAAATTAAAACTATATTCTTTTTACTCATTTCGTAAGCCCAATCGTAGAATAATTTAGAGTTAAACCCGTTCGACGTTTCGCGAACGTAAACCCTCCCGTTATCATTTAATGAGTAAACCTTTGTACCGTCTCTTAATTTAGTTCCTTTCGGTTTCCCTTTTAAAATCTTTCTAGCGCGTTCTTTTTTTTCTTTAGAAATAACGCCACTTTTAACCGTGACGTAACCGCTAGTATTTTCATAAGGGGGGTCTAAATATAAAATAGCACCCTCTACATGAGAAAACGCCCTATAATCTTTATTGTGCATTTCTAAGTGCTCCAACCTATTAACACTTTTACCCACCTCCATTTCTTTTACTCTACTCAACTGAACTAATCGTTCTATTTGTTGTAATTGTTTTAATTGTTGTAACCTTTCAATATTAATCAAGCGCCCTTCATGTGCTTTATAAACGTCGGTTTGTTTATAATTACGCCAGTCTTTCTCTTTTTCTAAAATCTCAATAGCTAGCTTATATTTAGGTTCCGACTTATCAACCGAATACAAATAACTATCCCTATCATTCCCAAAACTATTAATTAATAATTTCAGATTATCAATAGGGCTTTTCTGTTTCTTAGCTCTAATCTCGAAAAATTCGTCTCTTGATAAAATAAACGTCTTAATTTCATCTTCTGTAAGTTCTAAACTTTTCTTAAACATTTCGTAAACGTCTGTTTTAAGCTCGTTATAGACGACGTCGTAACCTTGGAGTAGTAACTCACAACTCATAGCACCACCACCGCCAAAAACGTCGTATACTCTTTTATTTGTTCCGAAATTTTCTTTAATAATTTCTACTATTTGTCGTGAGATTTTCTTTTTACTTCCTTGATATGGCAACCCTATTGGTTTACCTTTCCTGTACTTACCGCTATAATTTATCATTTAACCTCCAAAATAAAAAAGCACCTGCGAACAGGTACTTTTTATATTGCTAATAAAATACTTTTACTTAAAAGAGAACTTGTAAAAATATTACTCTATCATAATAGCACATTAATTATTATCTTTGGTAATATTATATTATAAAATATAATAAAATATTATAAAATATAATAAAATATTATCTAGTATTAGGTATTCTGATTGCACTTAATGCTTGCGCATGTAATTTATTTCTAGTATTTTGTGGTAACTCCATTTTCTCCTCGATAACATCCCAATTAAGGCGCTCTATATATCTTAACGTTAGTAGTAGTTGTAATTTTGGATTCTTCACTTGATTAATAACCTCTAACACTTCTTTCTTAAGTTCTACAGCTTTAAGACACGTGTCAATGATATCTTGTTTATAACGATCAGTTTTATCAATCAGAGCTTCCCAACTATCCTTATTACCGCCTTTAATCTGCTCTTTACGATAATCAATAGCTTTAACACCTTGCTTACGTTGTTCTTCAGCTTTCAAAATTCGCTGTAAGCTGTCAATCCTATCTTCATACCACCAAATACGTTCTAAAAATCTTCTTTTGTCATTTCCTTCACGTTTAATTTTCATCACTATTTCCACCACCCCTTGTAACTCTTAACAATTAAATATCCAATTACTGTTAACATCTAATCTTCCTCTGTAAACATCATCTTAAATATTTTTTTAACAATTCCTTTAAATATTGAATATAGAGTAAAAACTCCAAAAATAAATATTATTCCGTAAAAAATTACTGCTATTCCATTTTTAAAAAATTCGATTATTGCTTCCATTATAAAAGTACCTCCTTAATCTCTTCTCCGAACTCTTCGATAAATTGTTCAGCTATTTCACGTGATTTGAAATAAGGTAATTTAATGAAGCTTTGGATAGACGAACACCAGCTTACATCCAACTTTTTATCACTATTTTTATAAATTACATAAAAACTAAATGTATTATTTTCGTGAAATGTCCAACCTTCGTTATGTTCTTCAGCCCAATCATTTATCCTTTTAAGCAATAAAAACTCCAATCGCTTTTGTATAGCTTCTTCTCTCGATTTATACAACATACCGAATGAATAAGCATTAACTATATCCATTTTATCAGCGTCATATAATATTTCTCTTATAGCACCCGTTGTAATATCATTATAAAATAACAACGTTCCATTTTCCGGGTATTTCAATTCATATCGTTCTTTGACATTAACTTGAGTTTCTTCCTTTTGATCCTCTTTTAAACTCATAACCTTTTCATATAACGCTTTTAATTTAATATACCTATCTTTGTTAGGTTTAGTCTCTCCTTTTCTCCACTGAGTAATATTCCCTGTACTTTTGACACCTAATTCAACCGCTAATAACGTGTCGTTTAAATTATAATACTCCTTAACTACTTTCATCATCTCTGCTACTGTTTCCATCTAATTTTCCTCCTTTTATCAATTTCATAAACATAACGAACAAATACATTAATGTAATTATCAATGTTGTACTTAAGATTATACAAATTATGTATAATAGAACATCCGTTATAAACATTGTTTTCAATTCCATATACTACCTCCTTAATCAAATGAAGATAAATAATATGCCAGACCTCTTGCAAACAGGTATATTCCACATACTATAGCTGTACTGTCTATTAAATGAATTAATATTCTAGTTATATTATCTCCTAATTCAATTACCATTAGCAAAGCACCTCTTTAATTTCATCACCAAATTCTTCAATGAATTGTTGTGCAGTGTCATCACTTATAAAATAAGGTAATTTAGAAAACTCTTTATAGCTATATGAATAAAAAGTTTCAAGTTGATTATCTGCATAATCATATCTAACAGTGTATTTTTCTTCATCAGTATCTTTCCAGTTAGGTGTCCAACCTCCATTATGTTCTTCAGCCCATTTATGCATTTTAAACAGTAATATAAGTTCTTTGTCGTGTTGTTCTGCTTGTTCTCTAGTTTTGAAAGTTAAACCACGTTTATAACAATTCTCCTTATAAGGTGCACTAAAATTTTCTAAACGGTCAACTCTACCATATATACCAGTAGTATAATAATCGTCTATATCCTCTGGCACTTCCACTTCGTAAGGTACATAAGGTAAAAAACATTCCTCTTCCAGTTTTACTTTTAAATCTTTAATTTGTTGTTGTAATTGTTCAATCTGTAGTTGTAATTCTTTATAGTTCATCTTCTTTTACCTCCTCATAAACAAAATATTCAATCTCATTCGCATTAATCACTTCACGATCTCCTAAATTTTGAAAGTGACTTTCACTTCTAGCAAAGCAGGTATCAAATAACCAATCTAACTCAACACCACTAACTACTAACTTTAATTCTCTGCCACTTCTAAATACTATTTTCAAATTAAAATTTACACTTTCGTTCATTTCTAGTCCTCCATTAATCTAAATATCAAATTCAAAATCATAATAATCAGCTATATCATATCCGCCACCATTAAAGAAATGATTAGCTGCTATTTCCCTTAAATCTTCTTCAGAAAATTCATCTATATCAAAATCTTCATCTACTGGCACGTCAAACTTTACTCTCATTTCAACGTTTAAATATTTTTGTTCATCCATCTTCTAGTCCTCCTAATCGTCTAATTCTCCGTTATATTGTGGTATTTGCATCCAATAAATAACATCATTTTCAATATTTTCAAAACCTAATCCTTCATCAAATTCTTCCCACGTATCGATAGAGGTATCAGTAAACTCTCCAGAAGACAAAGGGATACTTACTAGCACTTCTTCACCTATTTCAGGCAATTTACCGTCCCATATTTCATCATAATCACCTTGATAAAATTCTTTTTCTTCTTCAGTCATTTTCCTTAAATATACTTTATGCCATTTCATTGCTAGTCCTCCCATAAATACTTATTTTCATAAATATTTCCAATTACTGATAACTCTTCTGTTGTATCCATATCTGACAATTGAATTCCACAAAACTTTTTACTAGCTAAATAGTAAAATTCTTGTTCAGCACTTTTTTTCAATAAAAATTTTTTTCCGTTAAATATCGCTTCACCTCTTACATATTCTAATATGTCTCCAGTATAAATATATGCACCATTCACATCTTTATATCCAGTATTATAAATAAACTTAACTTCATTAAAATCATAAGGTACAAAATCAGCATTATCATTTGAATACACTTCAACTGTTCCTTTATGAAAATTAATTACCTTTACAGGTAATATCACACCCAAACTCTTAATATATACTTTCGGTTGTTTCATTCCTTCATCCTCAATAAACGGGTTATATAAATCTAAATTCATTGTTTATTCCTCCCAATAAATCAGATACCATCTAAAATAGTCTACTTCTTTTAAATCAATTAACTTACCATCAAAATCTAGTATTATATTTCCTTTGATCTTGTCTAAGTCTCTATGTAATTTATATACATTATCAACAGTGTTTTTACTAGCCTTAACACAAATAGTTTCATCATCTTTCATTGTGAATATTATTTCAAATTCTCTATCGTCAATTTTCATCTTCTCATCTCTTTTTATCTCCTTTATTATCTTGGCATAATAAAAGTCTTTTATATCTTTAGCGTTTATTTCAAGGTTATCTATCCAATACACAACCTTCGGATAAGTATCAGCATAAAATATAGCGTCTTGTAAATTATCCATATCCTTTTTAGTTGCTATCACTTTAATTGTTTCACCGTTTTTCATTACAATACTTAAAATGTATTTCATATTTTACCCTCCTAATTCCGGGTTAATTGCTTCAAATTGAAAATCAGTATATTCTCTTGCTTCATTTTTTACCAATTCTCCATTAACAACAGTAATATATTGTTCAAATTCCATACCACTCTCACTAGCATATATATTAAAATCAACATGATATTTTTTACTATGTTCTACTAAAAGTTCTTGAACATCAATACACCATGCTTGTTTTACTTCTAAAGTTAAATAACAAACTTCATCTTAATAATAATAAAATGATATTTCTTTACTTTCTACGAAAAATCTTCTAGCATTTTTCAAACGAAGATACTCTTTAAATGAATTTTCATGCTCAAATCTATATTCATATGAATCTTTTATCATTTTTATTTCAAGATATTCTGGTTCTGAAAAAATGTCTTTTGATTTAAGTAAAATAATTTCATTTTCTACAAAATTTACTATATCCTCTTTTTTACCTCTAATTTTTAAATATCCTTCACACCAGTTTGGCATATTTTATCCTCCTATAGTTTAACTCTTCCACATTTCTTACATACTTTCCATGAAGAAATATCTATGCTCTTATGAACATATTCATGTATGCAAAATTGTTCTTTCAAAAACTGTTTTATGAATAAAAATATATCTCCTATCATTACCCATAAATCTCCTTAATTAAATTCTACTGGTAACCATTGTTCAAAAGGTTTGTTTTTCTCATATACAGGTACAGTCAATACTTTACCGTCAACAAGATATACCCATAAAGGTGTAGGAGTCATTTCTATTTGTTTATTTTTTAGTAATTCTGTTATTAACTTGCACGCTTGTTTATTCCAATCTGACCAGTATATTATTTTATTATGTTTACTGCTATTTAACTGTTCTTCACCTCGATAATCAAAGCCAATTTCATCAAAAAAGTTTTCTATTTCAACAAAACTAACTCCCCCTTTATCTTTTATCATTTTTACTAAACTAAATTTAATTCCCTCTAAATTCATTAATATATACCTCTTCCCAACTTTTTATAATCTTAATCTTCTGGATAATCAGAAAAATATAATTCTTTTTTACCTAAAAATTTATACATAGAATAAATTAAATTATCCATTTCATCATACAATTCACTAATGGTAAGTACATATTTTGTATAATCACCGTATTTTCTATGAAATTCACTTAACATTTTAGAATTATTAAAATATATTGCCACTCTAAAATTAGCTGTATTAAGTAACATTTGTATAGCAAATAGCTTTTCTCCATTTTTATCGAATATAGGAATTTGAAAACTATCTTCCCATACATTATCAATTCCAAATTTATACTCACACATGTTTTTTAATTCTATAAAATCTCGTATACGTCTTAATTTATCGTATTCTTTAAATGCACCAGTATAACTACCGAACACTCTTCTTTTCATTTCCTAAACCTCCGTAACACCTAACTCTTTTAACTCTTCAACCAGCTCATTTTTAATTCTTTTTAAAGCATTATCAACCTTTTGTTTATACTTATTATCAAAAAAAATTACATGACTATTTACACTTATTCTAATATCGCTAAGAGACCTTTCAGTCATTTTTAAGTGAAAATCAATTTCTCTAATTTTTTTTACTAAATCATTTGCCACTTGTAATTCTTTATAATTCATTAGCCATAAATCTCCTTTATCTAATTTTATTAAAAACTAACCACCTTGTTTTACCTCTTTTATCGCCAAATAATGGCGTTCTGTTAATTATTTTTAAAATTTCATTAACATGGATTTGACTGTCATTCCATTTGAATATTAAAGTTCCTTTATCGCTTAAAACTCTATTACATTCATTAAAACCTTTAAGTATTATTTCTGGCCAATTCTTTTTGTTTAACTTTCCGTATTTTTTAGCTAGCCAACTATTATCACCCGCATATATTAAATGAGGTGGATCAAAGACTATTAAATCAAACTCATTATCTTTAAAAGGTAAATTTGTAAAGTCAGCTAAAATATCTGGGTTAACATTAACAACATGGCCACTTGATAATTCTTCATAAAATTTTCTGTTATCAACAAAAGTCACATCTTTATTATTTTTATCATACCAAAACATTTTACTTCCACAACATACATCTAATATTTTCATTACCCATATATCTCCTTCAACTGCTTAAACATTTGTAGTTCTCTTATACGTTCTTTTTGTTCCTGGATAGTCCTTTCTTTGACTATATTGTCATTAGAAAGTTCTTCTATCGTGTTGCTTGATACATGTACTCCTACCATTAATCCTATTGTGAACATTGCTAACAACATTGATAATGTGATTAATATGATCTCTATGTTATCCCAAACTTTTTTAAACATCTTTTTACCTCTCATATTATTTACCCCAAATATAATTTATAAATTGATAAAGTATGTAAGATATTACCAACCAATTCAGAATAGTTAAATTCATTTTAATTTTAAATAATTCATAATGAAATTCCTTTAATAGTTCATACTGTACAATATTATCCTTCTCTAAGTTAAATATTCTTCTTATTAAATCTTTTATTTTCTCGTCCATGTTTTATCCTCCAATTCTGTTCATTTCCGCTATTTTTTTAGTTAATTGTGCTTGTTTGTAATCTAATAATTTTACTTGTTCTTCTAATCTAGCGTTTTTAAGTCTTAATTCTATGTTTTCTTGTTGCAAATTATGTTGCTCCTTTAGATCCATAAATAGAGTTACAAAGAAAAAGCCAACTACAACTATAAAGCCACCAATAATCACTCTTATTAACATTTCTTAATCTCCTATTTGATTTGCGTTTACTCCTAATGCGTTAGCTATTTTCCTGATAGTACTTCTATAACCTTTACCGTTTCCTGTACGTATTAAATTAATAGTTGTCGGGCTAACCCCACTTAATTTAGCTAATTTCTTATTCGTCAAATTTAATTTCCACATAATATCGTCAAGTTTAGTCATGATTAAAACTCCATGCTTTTTACTCTCACATTAGTTAGTGAGTTTGTTAAACCTATATCAATACCAGCGTGTTCTACTAGCGGATATAATCCTTCTTCAGTCAATGTATAAGTTCTGTCTTTGTATTCGAAGTTAATTTTTTTAACTCCTTTATACAGTAGTCCTAAACTTTCACCTTTAACAATATCAATTAATTTATATAGTTTCTCTTCCATTTTCCACCTCATCCATTGTGTAAACGAACAAGTGTTCGTTAAATCTTTCATCCTCTTTTGCTTTATCCCTAAGCCAGTTAATAAAATCTTCTTTAGCCTGAGTAAAATCAATTCCAGTTTCTTCTTTAAGAATTCCGCTAACATCTTCAAATTTAAATCTCTCCTCGTGATAGTCTTTAAATATAGTCATTGTTTCATTAAATACCTCTTCTAGCCTTTTCTTTCCGTATCCTCTGTTCCTTAAGGCTAATAATGGTATACCCAACGTATCAATGAATAATTCTTGAAATACATTGTTAGCCATTTGTCGACTAGCTGAAAGTTTGTATTCATCAACCGCCTTTCTCTCCAAATTAGCATAACGCCTATGTAGTTTCCTAGCATCGTTGGTATCAATCATCTGTAAATTAGACTTTCTAATCTTCTTATTTTTCTTGTTTTTCTTTTTTCCCATTTTTTAAACTCTCCATTAATTCATTAAATTCATTGTCAATCTTCTCAACTTCTTCAATCTCTATATACAGCCCGCTGTTCTTGTGCCATCTTTTAGAGACCTCTAGATCCGTAATTAGTCCATCATCCTTATAGAATTTCATATCACACATTACATCTTGCAATAGTTTCTGTAAGTTGTCTAAATCAGGGCGGGTTGCTTTCCTCTCTCCGTCTTTAGATTTTTGAGTAGGTTCGAATATCCAAATTACTTTCAACCTAATCCCAGTTTCATATCTTTCTTTTGGTTGGAAGCCACTTAATGCACGTTGTAAGGTTGCCTTTGAATTTTTAACCTTTCCTGTTTCGTAAAATCTTTTAGTTTTAGTTGAAAATTTCTTTTGTTGTGCTGTAGTCCTCGGTACAACCGCTATAGGTGTAAAAAATTTTAACACTTAATCACCTCCATTTATTCATCCCACCAGTTAAATTTCCCTAGCGTAGAATTTTGATTATTAATTTTATTTTGTTTATCTCTCATTATCGAATTATACAAACTGGCAATTACATAATTCTCAAAATTAGTAATTTGTTTAGATTTTAAGATTTGCTGTACACAGTAATTTATTTGTGCTTCAGTAACATCTTTTAACACGTCCTGAACTATTGTTACATCAACGCTAACACCGTTTATATTATAATCTCCTGTTGTCTTTAAGTTAGCCTGACTTATTGCTAACTCAACATCTTTTTTTAACCCACCAGAATAAATTAAATCGTTGGTGGTTTGATTATATAAATTATCTTTATCAGTTAAACCCTTGTTATTACTAAGTTCTTTATTTTTGATAAAGTTATTATAATTAATATATATATTATTCTCTTTATTAATATCTTTTACGGTTGGGGCATTTTGCACTAACTGGTTGGGGCATTTTGCACTAACTGGTTGGGGCATTTTGCACTCACCGTTAGGGCATTTTGCACTAACCTCTAATTTTTCGGTTGGGGCATTTTGCACTAACTTTACATTTTGAGTTAGGGCATTTTGCACTAACCTAGATTTTTGATTACCACTTTCATTTTTAGTAATATTTTTATCTGATTTAAGATTTTTATTAAAAGATATTTTATTGTAATTTACACGATACAATTTCCCATTTTTATGTTTTTTTGTTATTAAAAAGTTTCCTTCCTCTAAATTAGTTAATACTCGTTTTAAAGTGTCGTAACTGAAACATAAAGGAAAGTCCCTTTTCAACATCATATTAATTGACGAAAACGTCCAGTAAGCACCGTCAATATAATATTCATCATTTCTTTTATTGATAGTACACCAGTAGTCCACTTGCTGTAGGACAAGAGCTTCATTAACCTTCCCTTGTCCTAACACTTCAAGTAAACTTAAGTTTAGTGGAATAACTTTAGTTCTTGTTTGTTCCATAAATCACTATTCTTGCGTAAAAGGATTAAGTCCTGGAGGTAATTCAGTAATCTCAAAATCATTAAATAAGTTGTTAGTATTATTAATTCCACCAGTTCCATTCATTTGCATTTGTTGTTGTTGGTTATTTTGTCCTGTATAGCCATTATTTTGCACGTTATAAGGTTGATTGATATAATCTAACGCATTTGCCTTACCTTGATTATTAAAGCCGTTATAAGCGTTATTTTGGGATAAATTGTTTTGTTGATTAAAATTATTCAAGTGTTGATTATATTGATTTGCTTGATTATTTTGATTAGGTTGATAAGTTTGAGGGAAAAATGATATAGTTTCTATAATTACATCAGTTGTATAAACTTTAGTTCCGTCTTGTTTTGGATAACTTCCAGTCTGAATACTTCCAGTAATTCCAATTAAATCACCTTTTTGGCAATACTGGGCTATTGTTTCCGCCCTTTTCCCGAAGGCTTTACAGCTTATAAAATCAGTCTGTTTTTGTCCATTTTGATCTTTAAAATTTCTTTCAACTGCTAAAGTAATATTTAAAGATGAATTGTTATTGCTTGTTTGTTTTAATTCTAAATTTCTTGTTATTCTACCGTTCAATCCTACCATATTTAACATTCGTTTATTCTCCTTTTACTTCTTGTTTTTGTTCCTGTTGTTGTGCTTGACGTTGATTTAAAATCCATTGCCAAACATCTCTTAATTCTTCGTTAGTTAAATCTTCTAATCTAAACTTATTCTTTTTACTTAGAATAGATTGAATATGTTGAGGTGGTAAATTTTGTTGAATTGCTTGAATTAAAGCGTTACGTTCTGCCATTATTTCCGTAAAGTCAGGTTCAGTTAATTTTAGTAAATTCCTATATAGATATCTCATGTAATAAGTATCAACCGAACCAACAGTTTGAACAGTATTCCCTGCTCGTTGCATTGCAACCCCTACTTTCTCATTAGGTTGTGTAGGTAAAATAGGTGGGACTTCCATTTTTTTCATTTTGAAAATTCTAGCTTCTGTTGGTTGCTCCACGTCCTTAACTACTAAAGTTTTATAATCTTCATCTTCAGTATATTCCTCATATAAACCTATTTCTGAACATATATCAATGGTATGAGGTAGGAAATCTGATAATTGATAATAGTGAAATTGTCCGTGTTTGTTATACCCAGTTGGCTTTAAATTCAAATCCTTAATTCTTTTTCTTAAAATCAATATCTTTTGTTCTACACTCATTATTAAGCTTCCTCCGTCCATTGTAAGTATTCGCCTATTTGTTCTTTAAAATAATCACTTTCTAAGTCTGCTTTAGTGAATATCTGAGTTAAATTATCTTCACTATCAAATAATAACTTTCCTTTTGCTCCAAACTGTTCACTAACTCTATTAAATGAAATGTAGAGCTGTTCTCCACCTAAATTTAAGTTCTTTAAAGGTATTCTATAAAATCCTGTTCTATCCTTAATTTTAGTGTCTTCATACTTCCTAACCAGTCTCTTTAATTCAACTGGTGTATTCTTAAATGTTCTGCTGTATTGTTCTTTTGTGCCAACAATAGCGTATATTACATCCTTCTTGATTATCTTGTATTCTTCATCAGTTTCAACGACTTTATATTTTTTATTTTCTAGTTCTTTTAAAAATTCTTTAGTTGATATCACGATACATTACCTCCAAATATGCTACATAAACTTTAATCACTTCAAATTCTTGTCTAACAGTCAAGCTCTTGTATGCTTTAGCAAGTTCACTGTCTTCTTTTTCATACTTAAATACATCTCTGAAATGGAACATGTCGTCAATAAAACCTTCATATCCATAATTGTCTATTAATTCAAATAGCACCTTTTTTTGATTTTCATTCACCTTCTAATTTCTCCTTGATTTTCCTTTTAATCTACGTTATACTAACAGTAGATATTCATTTTTTATCTTTTATCGCTCGTTGTTTTAATGCAACGAGCTTTTTTTAATTTTCTTTAATAAAAGTTCCGTCTATCATTTTTCCTTTTCGTTTTGAAATAGTATCGTAAGCATATTTAATACATTCGACTAACTCTAATCCATAAGCTTGTGCTACCATTTCTAAGAAGTTGATATAACTTGATAACCTAGCTTCAATATCAATAAAATTAGCTTCAGTGTTTGTAAATACATCAAATAGTTTAGCGTCCTGTGATTTTAATTCTCTAATATAATATAGCCAACTAACGTTAGCTGTTTGTTGTTTACTTGTCTTGATCTTTCTAAAGGTTAAATAAGGTCGTTCGCTTACTAAATATGTTGATACTACTAACGTGACATAAATATCACCTATGCTATCTTTAATTTGAATTAAAGCGTCCTTATTACCATTTTCATAACTTTCTATAGCATTTTGTAGTTCAGCGTTTTCTTCATCTGATTTTAGTAGTTGCTTTGTTAATCTACCTTTATCTTTAATATCTCTATCTTTTGCCCAGTCAATAATTCTAGTGACGTAATCATAATGAAATTCTTTCATTTTTATACTCCTTTCAATTCATTTAAATCTATATTTAGTGCTGTTGCTACCTTAACAATATCATCAAACTTTAACGGTCGTTTATCAGTGTATTTAAAAGCCTGCACCTTGTCAGATGTCACACCGCTAAGTTTAGCTAATTCACTAACTGAAATTGATTTGTTAAACATTTCTGTTAACATTAATTTCTTGAAATAATCAAGTTTAGTTCTTTTATTCACTTCGCTAACATTAAATCTCGTCATCTTCTTCACCGTCGGGGTCTGGAAATGCATATTCACTACGTTCGTCAAATTGAACAAATATCATCAGTAAAATACACAGTAGCATACCTAATATTCTTGTAAATTCAATGCTTGTCATTATTGCCATGCAAATAGCTATTGTTGTTAACACAAGATAAAGTGTATTTAGTTTTCTTCTTTTTAAGTTATTCATTAGCTTACTCTCTCCATTTCTCTTTCTTTTGAATTAATATAATTGTAAATTCTAACCTTATTAAATCGTTGGTTAGTTCTTGCTGTTCCTTGAATGTATAAGTAAGAATTTTCAAGTTGTTTTATTTCCTTAATGTACTTCTTATATTTATTCGGGTTTGTTTCGTACTGTAAAAACTTGATTAATTCATCTTTATTGATCCAATCTTCACGATTTTCAATCAAATCTTTATAAGCATTGTAAAAGTTCTCTCCTTCCAAATTTAATCACCTACTTTTAATTTATTTAAATCTATATCTAATACTTTAGCTATCTTAACAGCGTTGTCTAACTTAGGGCTAGATGTGTTACCATTAAGCATAGAGTGTAATGTTTGTTCAAAAATACCTGTTTCTTTCGATAACCTGTAAATTGTCATTTCTTTATTTTCTAATTGTTCTTTTACCGCTATATAAAATGCTTTCATAATTCTTTGACCTTTCTTTACCTATATGCTAAAATATACTTGAGTATTCCCAGGAAATCTAAACCTTCTACTTCTTATTTTTCTATGGAATACATTTCTAGCGAAAGGAGGTAAATTATATGGAATTAAATTACGACTGTATTCGAGATGTGTTACTCGCTATTGAAAAAGTGACTACTTTCGA
The DNA here is from genome assembly GCA_002871655.1 of Streptococcus sp. UMB1385. Lineage (GTDB taxonomy): Bacteria > Bacillota > Bacilli > Staphylococcales > Gemellaceae > Gemella. The sequence goes on from PNGU01000004.1 coordinate 122,042, forward strand.
TAAAAGCTTCACACTATATAACAATCTTGAAAATTTACAGCAATATACAATTGAAGAACTTCAATACCACTTTAGACAATGTGATTTAGCCGGATTTTTATACAATTATGAACCGTCCATGGACGGTGATATCGGTGTCTTAGATTTAAGTTTCCAAGGTCATGAATTCTTACATTCAATTAGAACTGATAAAGTATGGTTTAAAACTAAAGATATTTGTAAAGAACTAGGTATCAAAACATTGAATGGTATTCTTCAGATTTCTTCTCAGATAATATCTCAAATCATTTCTGATAAGTTAGGTATTAGGTAACTTTTTACTCGCTATTGAATCTATCTCAACATCATCTACGATTAATTCAATAGTGAGTTTTGTTCTATTGATATCAGCAACGATAGTATAACTAAGTAACTTATCCAATTTAACATCGTTTAAATAGAATTTGTTGTTATTAATTGTAAATTTCATTCTCACTCCTCCTTTCACCTCTCTTATAAATAAGGGCATTTTTTGTTTGGTTATTTTATTAAGTTAAACTTAACTAATTAATTAAAAAAAATAATTTGATGTGTGTCCACCTTTAATATTTTACATAATTTTTCAAAATCACCTAACTTAATATCCTTACCGTTACTTTTTTCCCATTTAATCATGGTTGACTCACTTATTCCCATAAGGTTTGCTAGTTGTTTTTGTGTTAGTCCAGCGTTAACACGTGCTGCTTTTAATGTAAGTTTAATCGTCACTATATCACCTCCTTTACTTGTTAATTTCTCTTACTTATCCTTTTTCCGAAATTGATAAAGTTTCACTAATGTAATTACTCCACCACAAATAAAAGCAATACCAACCCAATGAATAAGCCTTCCTATTAATTCTAACATTGTTATTTACAAAATCTCGAAAATAGATTATAATTATTAAAGGGGTTTCCCCCTCTTAGTAGAAATCATTTGAAAAATAGATATTCTATAATCAAAAGGGCGATTCCTACTAAGATTGATACTAGAGCTTGTACCGTAAGCTCTTTAAGTCTGTTGTTTTCAACAGGCTTTTTTCTTTGCCTAATCTTCCTAATCTTTCTCAAGATTTTTTCCTCCTTCCTTAACTGTATATATTAATTATACTATTAAGTTTAACTTAAGTCAATAGTTTTTTTAAATAAAACTTATTTTTTTTAAAGTTTATATTGATTAATATTAAGTTTTACTTTATAATAGTATTTAAGAAAGGGGGTTTTTCTATGAATAATATAGAGGAAACTTTCAGAATAAATTTAAAAAAATATCTAAAAGAAAAAAAGAAAACACAGAAAGAATTAGCTGAGTATTTAGAGGTTACACCAGCTATAGTTTCTTACTATATAAAAGGTGTTTACAGCCCTAGAATGGACAAAATTGACAAAATAACAAAGTTTTTAGGTGTAGAACGAAGTGATTTAATAGGTCACAATAGCGACCTTATAGAAGAAAAGTCAACTAAAACTGAAAATCAAGACATTTCTACAATGGTAGATGATTTAATGAATAATCTCAATAGTACACAAAGCCTAATGTATAAGGGCGAACCAATGGACGAAACAACAAAGGAGTTAGTGCGTGCTTCTATCGAGCAAGCAGCCCGAATTGCTATGGCACGTCACAAAGAATCTAAAATTGACGATTAAAGAGATATATACTTCTCTTACAAATAAATACGGAACAAACGATCCATTGAAGATTATAAAAAGATTAGGAATAATTGTACAATTTGCCGACCTCGGAGAAAACAAAGGTCTATATCACACGTTGGAAATAGATAACATAACATACCACTGCATACACATTAATAACAATCTATCTTCAAACGAACAAAGGTACACGTTAGCACACGAATTAGGACATTATATTTTACATCAAGGCTCTAATTTGCATTTCTTAAGACGTGTTACCTCTACTCCTCTATCAAGGCAAGAAATAGAAGCAGATTTATTCGCTAGCTATTTCATGGTATCTGATGAGGAAATAAAAGAGATTAACAATTTAACTTACATTTCTCAATCATATAAATTAGATTATAGGATATGTGAGAAAAGGCTGGAATATATTAATTAAAAGGAGATACTGAAATGAAAAGAAAAGTATTATTAAATTCACTTATCGCAGGAGCTATATTAATTAGCGGTTGCTCTAGTAGTAAGGAGGAAAAAAAGGAAGAGAATAAAACTGAACAAACTCAACCTAAGGAAAAATTATCTGTTGAGAATATTAAATATGAAAATCGAAAAGATCCTGATATTAAATACATAAGTTATGGAATAATCAAACTTAATGCTGATGAATGGAGTAAGTTAACTGATGAAAAACTTAACACTTTTATTAAGCAATGGGTAGATAAAAGGGATGCTTATCACCAAAAATCATTGATTATTTACAATGAATCGACTAAGAAAGCAATTATTGCCTTAGGCACTGAAGAGATAGTTAACTATAGACCATTTGAAATTAACGTATCTCAAAAATCGAAATTTGATGTTTCTAACCCCACTACTACAATGTATGTTTGGGACGGAAAAAACAAAACTTACAACCATGTAGAATCACAAGTTAAGCTAGATTTAACAAAATAAACCGTGTCGAATTCGATACGGTAAGAATAATTTTAAACTGGTGGAATTCGACCAGTTTAGACAAAATAAAAATCCTCTACTCCTGCAAGAGTAAAGGATAAAATGAGATACTGCAATATCTCAGAAAATGTGTATGGTATACACATAAACTACACTAATAGTATATCATACACATCTACATTTAACAAGAAAGGATGTGTATTTATGTACAGAGAAATTACTCACAACGGAAAATACAGATTTGTTCAATCGTTCAAAGATAAGGACGGTAAAAATAGGCGTGTTTCTGTTGTAAAAAATAATAAGACACGTGCGACTGAGAAAGAAGCATTTGAGGAATTGCAAGAAAAGATCAATAAAATTTTAAATCCAAAGCAAGAGTATCACAATTTAGGATATTATAAAGAAAGATATTTAGAATTTAAAAAGCCAACTTTAGCTTATAATTCGTACATAGTTTACAAAGGTGCATTAACCAAAATAAAAGATAACGAAGAATTGAAAAACATTACTAAAATTAAATACGATAAAATACTAATAGATATGAGGGAGGAATATTCTCCGAACGCTATTAATTTAACTCGTTTAGTATTAAATAACTTTTTTAAATTTATAAAAAAATACTATATGAAAGATTTTGATGTTAAACTTGAGTTTAAATTTACTAAAGAAGAAAAAGCTATCGAAAAACAAAAAGTTAAGTATTTAGAAAAAGACGAAATACCGGTTGTTTTAGATAGGATAAAAAATAACACAGTCAAAAATATAGCTATAATTCAATTACACACAGGATTAAGGATAGGCGAAGTATTAGCACTAACTCCACAAGATGTCGATTTTAAAAATAAAACTATTTCTATTACTAAAACTAGATTAAATAATAAACAAACTTCTCCTCCTAAAACGTTAAGTAGTATCAGAACAATAGAAGTGTCTGATTTTATACTAAAAATATTGTTAGATTTTATTTCTAGTGATAGGTTTATATTTAAAATAGAATACACTTATTTATCCCTAGTTTTAAAAAAAGCTAAAACAAATTCACATATATTCAGACATACTCACGTTGCGTTGTTAATTGAAGCAGGTATTCCTATTAAAGTTATTTCTGAAAGATTAGGACATGCTAACGTTAATACCACGCTATCTATTTACACTCATGTTACCGAAAATATGAAAGTTGACTTGAGAAATAAGCTAGACAACCTTTCCCCATTTTTTCCCCACTAATAAGAATAAAAAACGTAAGAGTATTGTTAAATCAACCACTCTTACGTTTTATTAGTATAATTACTTATTATATCATATTCTTTAATAACTATTATATAAAAAATTGTTTAAATAAAACTAAATACATTTATATTCACTATAAATCATGAATATTTATTTTAACTATTACAAACAAACTAGAATTTAAAAATAAATAATATCATAAAATTGACCCATAAGTGAAAAACACTTATAGGTCAATTTTTTCTTTCTCAATGTTATATTAAGCTTCGCTTATATTTTCTAACATTATTTGATCATTAGATATACTAACTTCATCATATTCGTAATCTTCTGCAAAATCGTACGAATACTCCTTGTATAGGAACATCTCATTTGAGTAATCTAAAAATTCCTCTTCAGGAACAGAAAACTCCACCTCATTATAGCTTTCATCAGCATAGTCTGATAAAATTTCATCTTCATAGTCTATTTCAGTATTGAAGTCCTGGGAATATTCATCATCTTGCCCATACCTGGGATCCGGCGACTCCAAACTAGATAAGTTCATTGTATACATAATCAATCTCCTTAAATATCTTTTTTTATTATTAATATTATACAAAATAGTCTATCATTTTACAAGTAAAAACTATAGTTTTTTCAAAATATTTCTTCTAACTTCTTCAAGTGCTTCTACACTCGTTCTATAGCGAATTAGCTCCCTATCTCCAGTGAATAAGCACTCTCTAACACTAATATCGCCTTGAGCATAAATACCTATGTACGCTAATCCAACTGGTTTATCAGTTTCATCACTGTTAGGTCCTGCTATTCCTGTTGTCGCTACTGCAAAATCAGCTCCTAATCGTTTTGCTGCTCCTAAAGCCATTTCTTTAGCTACTTCTTCACTAACAGCACCGAATTTTGCTAAAGTTTCTTCTCTAACTCCTAAAGTATTAATTTTTGATTTATTTGAATAGCAAACTATCCCTTCAAGAAACGCTTCTGAAATTCCACTTTTTTCTACTAACATTGAAGAAATTTTTCCACCTGTTAATGATTCTGCAATTGCTATAGTAAACTTATTTTCAATCAAAAGATTAGCTACTACAGTATTCATTTCAGTTTGAGTACTAGAGATGTCTTCATCACCTACAAGATATATGTACTCACCTACTCTATTCTCAATCTCATCTAATTGTTTCCTGATAAGGTCTTCACATTCTTCTTTATCATCACCACTAGCTGTTATGCGAAGCAATACCTCTCCAGTTTTAGCGTAAAGTGCTAAAGTCGGGTTAGTTTGATTATCCATTATATCTTTAATCTTTGTTTCTAACAAAGATTCTCCAATACCATAAAATCTTACGTATTTAGAAATAAATTGCTTATTACTGAATTTTTCTAAATAAGGCTTTACACTTTTTTCAAACATATCGCGCATCTCTCGAGGTGGTCCAGGCATTAAAACGATTCTTTTATTATTTTCTTCAATTATTATCCCTGGCGCTGTTCCACAATAATTTTCTAATACTATTGCTCCCTCAGGAATCATAGCTTGTTTTTTATTATTTTCTGTTATTATATTTCTACCTGCTCTAGTAAGTCTCTCTAGTATTTTTACCCATGAATATTCATGAAAATAAAACTCTCTTCCAAAATATTCTGCCGCACATTCTTTTGTAATATCATCATCAGTAGGCCCTAAACCACCAGTAATAATAACCGTGTCATTCTCTAAGAATGCACTCTCTAATGTCTTAAGTAATCTCTCTCTATTATCTCCTACAGTTGTTTGTCGAAAAACTCCAAGCCCCAGAGCGGCAAGTTCTTTTGATAGATATGCTGTGTTTGTATTAACTATATCCCCTAATAATAATTCAGTCCCTACCGAAACTAATTCAACTCTCATAATAATCTCCTCACAATATTCACATTATTTCTTTCAATTATATTCTACATCAAAACTATAAAAAAATAAATTATATAATCTCTTCAAATACTAACTTGCAATAATTATTAAAATAAAAAAAGTCAGTTATAAGAATTCTAATATTTAAAATTCTTATAACTGAGCTCTTCTCTATTCTCTATTAGTATATGATTGATGCAGTTCTAATTGATCACCCATAAGTTCTTCAACAGTTACCATTTCAAATCCTTGTTCAGTTAAGTACTGTAATATCGATGGTAATGCATCAATTGATGTTTGATGAATATCATGCATTAAGATAATTGAACCAGGTTGGGCTTTTCTAACTTCTTTCATTATAGAAGCAGTATTACGGTTTTTCCAATCAAGAGTATCAATATCCCATAAAATAAATGATTGATCAACAGCCGCTTGAATAGCGCCATTAATCGCTCCATATGGAGGTCTCATAATATGAACATCTTGTCCACTTGCTTTTTTCAAAGCTTCTGTTGTATCATTAATTTCTTTCTTCGCTTTTTCTAAACTAATACTTGTTAAAACAGGATGATCCCAAGAGTGGTTTCCAAGTTGATGCCCTTCAGCAACTACTCGTTTAACAAGATCTTCATTTCCTTCTATTGCGTGACCTACCATAAAGAATGTACCTTTGGCATTATATTTTTTCAATAATTCTAATGCTACAGGAGTAGTCTGCGGATTTGGTCCATCATCGAATGTTAATGCTACAGCTTTTCTATCTCTTTTCTTAACATATTCTTTATATTTATCTAAATCTTCACCTTTTAAATAACTTTCAGTTATATACTTATGTAAATCATTCATTGGAACTTCTACTGAACTAACTTCTCCAACTTTAGGATCTACACTTATGTTAAACTTAGACTCTGCATAAGAAAACTTCCAATCAGACATATCTTGATCACGAAGCTTAACAATAACATCTTTAGTTTCTACTTCAGATACTCCACGACCTTCTAACTGTTTTTGAATTTTAAATAAGAACTTTTTCTTAGCATCATCTGGAGCAGCAAATAAACTAGATAAAGTAAATGGTTTCCCTTCATTTGTTAAGAAAATACTAGATAAATTAGACTCTGTTGCCGCTTCTACATTCTTATCAGATATCTTATGAGTAACTTTCTCTACGCTTAATTCTGATACATTCGCAAAATTGCTTTCTTTTTCTTTACTTCCATAGAAAACAATTTCTTTAATATCTTTATTAAAATCTAGCTCCCCTTCAACTAATCCTTTTGTTTCCTCATCTAAACGAGATTTTATTTCATCTGCACTAGAAGAGTTTGAGTTTGGATAATAAACTTTTACAAATTTATCACCTAACCAACCAGTTTTTGAACTACTATCTTTCGCTAAATCTGATTTATCAGCAGCCTCTACCGTATCTTTTACCTGCGATTTGAAATTGTACTCTTGCCATTTTTGGTAAGCAGGTTCACCATAGAATAATAAGAATGTACAAATAGCTATACATAAAACACCTAAAAAGACACCTAATTTCTTCATTATTCTTATTCCCTTCTTTTAAATTTTTTTATTATATTTTAAAAGATGTAGGGAATTTATCTATTGAAATAGAGCTCACTATATCCTTATAAACTAATAAAAATATACATTACTATTATACATTAAACTACAGAATTTCTCCAGCATATTTAATAAAAATTACATTAATAAACCTATGTTATAAAAGAAAGGCATCAGTTTATAAACTAACACCTTTTTCTTATTATTTATTCTGCATTCTTCGTCCTTTTTTATCGAAGAATTTCTTATCTGTACCTCTACGTTCATTACGATTTTTCTTATCTCTATTTTCTGAACGTCGACGTCTATCATTACCTCTATTTGAACGTCTTCCTCGTTCTTGTTTTCGAGGTAGAGGTTTTTCAAATGATAATTCTACATCTACTTCTTTTTTATCATTGATTAATTTACTTAGTAAAATTGTAATTACTTTTTCTGCATTTGTTTCAGATAACAATTTATTAGCTAAGCTATTAAATTCGATATGATTATCTCCCATTTCAGAAATAACTTCATCAAATAATCTGTTGTGACGTGCTTTCTTCACTTCTTCTTGTGAATATGGACGTAACATCTTCATTCTTTCTCCACGAGAGTTCTCAATATCTTTCAGATAAGGCATCTCTACTGGATTTAAAAATGTAATTGCTACTCCAGACTTCCCTGCTCGTCCCGTTCTTCCAATTCTATGAGTATAACTTTCTACATCTTGTGGAATATCAAAGTTGTAAACATGTGTAACGTCACTAATATCAATACCACGTGCTGCAACATCCGTTGCAACAAGGATTTGTAACGAGTTATTTTTAAATTTTCGTAAAATTTCTAAACGCTTAGACTGAGTGATATCTCCATGTAATCCTTCAGCTAAATATCCTTTAGCAATCAAAGCACTTGCTAATTCATCAACACGACGTTTAGTTCTACCGAAAACAATAGCTAAATTAGGGTTTTGTACATCTAAAAATCCAATTAATGTTTCTAATTTTTCATTTTCTCTAGCGATTGTAGCATATTCTGTAATATCTGGTTTAAGATCTTCGTCACTCATAGTTTTAATTAATTTATAATCTCTCATGAAGTCTTTTGAAAGTTCCATTATTGTTTTAGGCATTGTCGCAGAGAATAATAGTGTTTGATGTTTTGAAGTTATTTTCGATAAAATAAATCTTACATCTTCTATGAACCCCATATTTAGCATTTCATCAGCTTCATCTAATACTAAATGAGTTAGGTTTTCCAATTTTATCGTTTTTCTATTAATATGATCTATCACACGCCCAGGTGTACCTACTATAATTTGTGGACGTTTTTTCAAATCTTGAATTTGTCTTTCAATACTTGTTCCACCAAATACAATACTTACTTTTAATCCTTTAGCTCTTGACATTAAGCGAAGTTGTTCTCCGACTTGCTGAGCTAATTCTCTTGTTGGCGCAAGGATTAATGATTGTAATTGATCATTACGCCTTACTGTATCTACTAACGGTATTCCAAAAGCACCTGTTTTACCTGATCCTGTTTGTGCTTGCGCTAAAATATCAATTCCCGATAATACGTATGGGATTGTCTCTGTTTGAATACCAGTTGGAGATATGAAATTCATGTTGGTTAGCGACTGAACAGTCTCTTGACTAACCCCTAATTCTTCAAATGTTGTCATTTGTTTCTCCTTAATTTATCCAATTTTATATACTGTCTTATTTATACAACCTGTTAATTATAGCATGAAAATCAAAATTAATAAAGGGATATGAGTAGCCATAATATCTAGATTGTTTATTTAACTTCACAAATTCTCACTAATTGATAGTTTTGGCAAATAAAAGAATTAGATAGGTCTCTTATTTTCTATCTAATTCTTTTACTACATATTATTATTTGTAATTTCATCAATTTTTTTAGCAATATCTTTTATGGCTTGTTTTGACTTATCTAATTTATTAGTATAAATTAATAGCATATAATCTTTATCACCAAATACTATAGCAGTTTCATGGTAATTAGCATCTAGAGCCCCGTACTTACTAGCTATTTTTTTATTTGGGATACCTTCTTTTATTACTTCTCCAGCTTCTGAATCTTCTAGATACTTAATTAATTTTGAATACTTATCTCTTTCATTATATAGTTTTGTCCAAACAACCTCCATCATTGCTGGTGTTACGCTATTCTTTTGGGCTTCTTCCTGTGATAATTTTACACCTAGATTATTCAGATATTTTACCAATAGATCTGAAGCAGTAACACTATCACCAATAAGCATATTGGTAGCTGTGTTATCAGAATACTGTATCATATTTTGAATAACATAGTCTAATTTGTAACTATTTTTTTTCTTATTATTAGTAATTTGTCCATTACCTTCTTCTAAATTGTTCTCACTATAAAATATATCGGCATCTTCTGATACTTCTCCATTACTTATACGATCATATATTCTCATAGCATATACTACTTTTATTGTACTTGCTGCAGTAAAGTAATTATTTTCCCCTTGTGAATACTTATATCCTGTAGAAAAATTCTTATAAACAATACCTATTTCATTATTTCCTTTGTATTGCTCTATTATATTATCGAAGGTTTCATTAAGTTCAGTCTTGCTAAGTTTCGTATTTTCAGATGTTGATTCTTCTTGTTGTTTTTCTTTATTTTGTGCCTCTTGTTGAGCCAATTCTTGCTGTTTTATTGCGTCCTTCTTAGCTTTAAAATGTCCCCCAGTAGAAAACACTCCATACACAACTAAAATGACTGCCATCGATTCAATAACAAACTTTAAAAATTTTTTTAATTTTTTCTTCACTACAATAATCACATCCTTTTCCAACATATTTTCTACATTTCATCTTCTAGTTTACTACATATTAACTATTTTCTCAACACGAAACATAGAACTTCAATATCCCTAATATCCCTCACAAAAAAAGATACGACTCAATCAATCCAATTTCGAGAAAAACATGATTTATGAGTCGCTCACTCTTTTTTAAATTATATCTTTGATTTCAAATAAAAATCTTGTTCTGAAATTTTTATAAATCCAATATTTTCATACATATATTTAGGAGTATCGTTAGCATCAACTACTAAAAGAACATTATCTTTACGTTCACTGTTTATAGCGTGAGTAATAATATGCTTAGCTATCCCAAGATTTCTATACTCAGGTGCTATATATAAATTATCTATTTCAAAGAAGTTACTCTTAACTATAATATTAGCTGACCCTATTATTTTTTCTCCGTCTTTAGCTACAAGTTGTTTAATATTTTCTGATCTAATATCTTCATACAATAAAGTTTGATTGTGTTCAGCCCAGTCTTCATTACTAGCCTCTACATCTATTTTATACTGAAACTTCAAATATCTATTTAAATCAACTTTTTGAAGGTATTCTACCTGAAATTCACTTAATTCTGGTTCTACGAAATCTTTTATATTTAAGAAATATAAAAGTAAATTAATTTCACTAAAGCCTTCTTTTTTTAAATATCTTTTAAGCTTCCAAGATAGTTTTACATTTTCTAATGCAGCTAAATGAATAAAATTAACACCTTTATCTCTAAAAAAGTTCCTACAAGATGCAATATAGTATTCAAGTTCATCTATAGAAGTTGGTTCTTTTTTCATTAATAAGTAATTTCCACTAAAGTATAATTTTGACTTTAAGGTTTGGTAGATTACATAACTATCAGTTTCAACTACCGACTTAGCTCTTGTATATATATCTTTAAAACTATAATCCATAACTAACACCTCCTATCTCTAACTTTTCTTAATACTAATGATGATGACCATGTGGTCCATGATGTTGTTCGAAATGACTGATTATATCTCGTACTCTCGCACTTCCTGTTAGTTCATAAACATTTCTTAAAGTTTCTACATATGTTGGTTCATCATGAAGTACTTCAAAATAAGTAACCACTTCTTCTTCAACAAAATCAATATAATCCTCTTCTTCAGATAAAGCATTTAAGGCAGCACCTAAAAGGATTGGATCATCTTTTATTAATGAGTTTTCATTATATAAGTCATAGATTTTTTCATACTCAAATAGTGATTTAAGAGCATTTATAGTAATAAATAGTGTTTGCTCAGAAATTCCTTGAGAAGATAATACTTCTTGCATAAGTGTACGAATGTTATCATATTGTTGATCATCTTTATATAAAGAAATTAAATGTAAGTATGCACTAATTGCCATACCTTGTAATTCAATATATTTCTCTAAATATTTCTTAGCTTCATCACCTTTAGACATATGTCCTAAATGTAAATATGCTTCAGTGAAATCAGGATCTAAAGCGATAGTTTTTAATAAGTGCATTTTTGATTTTTCTAAATTTTGAATTTGATTATAAGCAAAAGCTAATGAGAATAATATACTTGCATCTTCATAACCTCTACCATTTTGGTTATAAAAATCTATAGCTTCTTCAAATAATCCCAATGCAAATAAATTGTCAAATGCTGTTTGGAAATTTTCTAAAGATGGTTCTTCGTAGAAAATTCTTTCACTTAGATTTTTTGCTTTATCTTCTCTACCAGTTGCTAAATAAATACCAACTAACTCTTTATCAATAGCACGAATTGCCTCATTAAAGTCTGTTCCAACTCTTGCAGCTAAGAATTTATCCTCAGCAATTTCGTATAATTCATCTTCTAAATATATTAAACCTTCTTGATATAAAATCGATGGAGTTTTTGGCGAATTGTATAATACTACCAAAGCATCATCTTTTCTATCTAAATATAATAAATTGTGAACATACCCTTCGATAGCTGTATCATCTTCTCTGTTTTGTTCGTAAATAACTTTAGATAGTTCTAAACACTCATCAAATAATCCATAATCTAAAAGTATTGTACGAAATTCTTCTTGTTGTTCTCTATCTAGTGAAGTAAAATCAATATCTTTTAATTCTTCTAAAAATTGTTGTAAATCCATTTAATTATCTCTCCTTGCTAACTTATTCATTATAAAAGCTAATTCATTTTTAACTGGAATTTCTATTTTATCTATACTATTTTGTGCTTTTAGCAAATAACGTTTACTTATATCAAGAGTCTCTGATAAGATTTTCTCATTATTTTTTATATAATCAATAATTTCCATTTTCTCTTCAAAACTCGTTTCATTAGTGAAGTTATTAAATAATTCAGGTTTTTCTTCTCTTGCAAGCAATGCTGGTAATGTGATATTCCCATTCATTAAGTCCTGCCCTACTTCTTTACCAAGATTTTCAGCTCCACCGGCAAAATCTAAATAATCATCAATAATTTGATAGCTCATCCCTAAGTAATAACCATAAGAAAAAGCACTTTTAATATTTTCATCAGAAGCTTTAGAAACAATGCTACCTGCAACACAAGCAAATGCAATTAAAATCGCTGTTTTTCTTTTAATTTTCTTTAAATAATCTATTCGTCTAGTTTCAATATTATATAGACCATCAGCCTGAATAAGCTCACCGATGCAAAGTTCCTTAAGAGTCACAGCTAAATAACTATGAATTCTCTCATCATTAAACTTCGCAACTTCTTTTAAAACTATCGCAAATAAATAATCACCTACATATAGAGCAAACTCATTAGTATACTCTTTATTCATTGTAATACTACCACGTCTCGTATCGGCATTATCAATGATATCATCATGAATAAGACTTGCAGTATGAATTATTTCAACTATACTAGCCATTCGAATTATATCTTGTTTATTCAATTCAAAATTTCCTAATTTAGCACACATAAGTAAAAGAAGGACTCTTACCCTCTTTCCACCATTTAAAAAATATCTTTTAATAATCTCATTTAATCTATCGTCATCACATTTTGTGATATCTAAGATATCTTCTAAAACATCATGTACCAAAGCATCATACTGTTTTAACATTCTATTCTCCATCAATTTTTATATAAAGACTACGGTTTTACTATCAATTTCCTGGAATTCAACACCGTAAAAATCAAACCACGTCTTTATTATACTTAAATAAAATTCTTCCTCACTCATCCTTTTAGTAACAAGTTGAAAATAACCAACTTTCATAGTATCCGTTAAACTACTTAATTTATCCAACTCATCTTTCAATATACTATAATACTCAAAACTATAATAATCTCCAAGTAATATCGATTTTGATTCGATATGATCATAATTAGCTTTATGATTATATATTGAACTTAACGCACAAAAAATAGCAGTATTGTATTTTTCATTATTAAATTTATATTTTTCTATAAAAGGAATAATATTTAATTTTTCTATTAATCTCTCATTATAATTATATTTTATCATAATAAATCCTTCATTATTTATCTTTATAAATTATACCACAATATCCCAATTTATTGAAATTTGATAGTCTAAATTTCAGATAAAAAATTTAATATATTAAATAGACACTGAGATAATGAAAAAGAGTAATCTTCAAATCATGACTCTATGAAAATCATTATTTTAAAATTACTCTAAAGTATACACTTTTTGTATAATATTTTCTATACGATTAATCAGAATAAATAGCTATATTTTTTCTGAAACTATTTCTGTATTATTATTTCTTAATAATTTTATCGTATTAAACTCGCTTATTAATATTAAAAACATTACTAATGTAAGAATTGCTTTAGTAGAGATATTATCCGTATTATTGCTAATCATACCTAGAAATACATAACAAATTATACTATTATGCCAATTAGATTGTTTCATATACTCCGAATTTTTAAAGTTTATATAAAAACTATATAAAACTATCAACAATTGACTAAAAAATAAAATATTACCAACCATAGCAATTCTCCTTAATTTTATACTTACAGATAATTAACTGTTTCTTGATATTCCTCTGGTCTTTCTTTTCTTACAAATAGCATAATCGCTACGATAAAGTAGAATAGATATACCGGAATTAATACCCCTACTGTTCCAATAGCTATTACTATCGCTAATAATAAGAAAAGTACTCCAGATAAAATACGTTTTTTCATTAAAAACGTTGCTAATAATGCCACAACAACTAATACGATTAACAGAGCTGAATACATTTTTAAACCTTGAATTGTGTAATCAAGTATTTGTTCAGCTGATAAGTTAACCCCATTAGGATTTTTTTCTAGTTCTGACTTAAATAAATTTAAAAACTCAGGATTATCTTTTAAAACTGAAATTTTAAAGAATGAGCTATACGCTAAAACTCCCGTTAAAACTATTAAAATGACATTAGCAATCCATGCTAAAACTTTTTCTACTGTTCTTTTGAATGGTTTCATAATAAACCCCTCCTTCTATAAAATTAAAGGATTTCCCTTTTTCTAATTATAACATAAAACGTTATCATATTATAGTATAAATTAAATTAATTTACAAATTTATTACCAAAAATAACAATCTTTAAAATTTACTAATTAGAAATACCGTTCACCCTCTTTTTTTTCTTTTACTTTACTATTATTTAGATATTTTCTATTTAGTAATATATGGAATATTGATACAAACATAAATAAACCGAATAAATATAATATCTCCCTTGTAATTCGATACTCATCAATCGTTAAAAACGCTATAACTAAAAGAATTATTACCTCAATACAATACATAATAACTACTATAATTTTCTGAATTCTATTCAAGTTTTTTAGTGATACTCTCGCATTTTCAACAACCCCAATTAGAAAATCAAAAAAATACATCAAACATAATTTTTCCTCCTTTATGTTCATCTATAGACCCAAGGAACATTTCAATCTTATTCAACTTTAATATAATTTTATTTTATGTATATTATAATAATATACTTTTGTAATTACAAATTTTTCTATAATATTTTATCATGTAATTACAATTTATTTCAAAACAAAAATAATCTCCCAAACCAATAGGCTTGGAAGATTAACTTTAATTAAACTCTTTCATCAAGTGTAAAACGCATTTCTATTTTGAAGATTCCATCTTCTGGTGCATACGCTCGAATTGTTTCTTTGTGTTTTTCTGCAATAAGTTGTGCCATAGATAACCCTATACCATATCCTTTTATTGCACTATTTCTTGATTCATCTAGGCGATAAAAACGATCAAAAACTTTACCTAAATCACCTTTTTGAACTGTTGCTTTATTAGAAACTTTCAAAATAGCATATTTTCTATTTTTCTTAAGACTAACTGATATACCGCTATCTTCTGGTGCATATTTAATAGCATTTTCTAATAGTATATCCATCAATTGTACTATTGAAGCTTCTTCACCAAAATAATATAAATCAGAATCTATATCCGTAACAATATTTTTTTTCTGGAAGTTTGCTAATTCATTAAAATCTTCTATTCTTGATTCCAATGCATTTGTCAAATCAAATCTTGTTCTTTCAACTGTGTCTTTTTCTTCCATTCGGCTAAATACAACTAAACTGTTAACTAAACTAGTAAGACGGTCTACTTGATTATGTATGTTCTGCGTCCATTTTGAATCACCATTCATCATCTCTAATACATCAGCATTAGAACTAATAATAGCCAACGGTGTTTTCAGTTCGTGACTCGCACCTGTTATAAATTGTTTTTGTTTTATATAAGTTTCTTGAATTGGTGCTATCACTCTTTTAGATATTAACACAATTAAAACAAATACTGAGGCTATAACTCCAATAGAAATTAATAAACTATTTTTTTCAAATGAATGTTGCGAATCTAATTCACGTTGGCAATTTAAGAATAGTATTAAGTTTCCTACATTTGTTTCAGCTTTTAAGAATCTATAGCTGCCGATAAAGCCACTTGTTTTCCCTGAATTTAATGCTTTAATTACCTTATGCTGCAAAGCATCTTGATCAGGTATTAAACTATCATCACGGTAAGTCTTGATTATCCTTCCAGAATCATCAACCTTAGCAATAGAAAAACCATTATAATCTGTTGTACTAGATGAATTTTTTGTAATTATTAGATCATCTCCATCTTCTACAAAAATTTTAATTAATGCTTGTGATTTTGAAGCATCTAATAGTGTTGTGTCTATTCTTTCTTCTAATTTATAATAATTTATAAAGTTTAACGCAATAGCCAAAATAGCTATTACAACAGCTACACTCCCAACAGCTGTTGTAATAAATTTTCTTCTAAGACTCTTAAACATCAATCATCTCCAAAGTATAACCAACATTTCTAGTAGCTTTAATATGGATATTTGCATCTAATGCTTTTAATTTTTTTCTTAGATATGAAATATTAACCCAAACTACGTTAATTTCAGACTCACTATCATATCCCCAAATTCTTTCTAAAAATTGTTCAGTTTGAATCACATTCCCTGGATTCCTCATAAGCATTTCCATCATTTGATATTCTTTGTTAGATAATCTAACTTTATCTTTTGGTGTAGATAATTCAAATGTATATTTACTTAAACTAACATTCCCTAATTCTAATACATTACTAGTAAATGTTGCTTGTCTTCTTGTCATTGAACGAACCCTTGCTAATAGTTCTCTTGTGACAAAAGGTTTAGTTAGATAATCATCTGCACCACTATCTAAACCATAAACCTTATCTTCAATTTCTGATTTTGCTGTAAGTAATAATACTGGTGTACTTTTTTTATTCTCTCTTAATTTTTTTACTACTGTTACCCCATCCATTTGTGGCATCATAACATCAAGAATAGCACCATCATAATCATCTAACATAAGATAATCTAATGCATCCTGTCCATTATTTACTACGTCGACTGAGTAATTGTTGTGTTTTAACATTGCTTCAAGAGCATCTGCTAAGTCTCTTTCATCTTCGGCTAATAATAACCTCATAGTCTTCCACTCCTAACTATATTTTTATGTTATAGATAATCTAATTCAAATACATTATATAAAAACTAACTAAAATCTAGTTTAAACAATTATTTAACTTTAAAATATATATCAATTCACTTATAATAAATAAACCTATTTCTATTCTTTTACAGCTGTATTTAAATCTAAATCATAACATATCAAATATTTATTATTTTTATAATTACTTTATTTTATAATAATATGTATTTTATACACTTATTCAGTTATATTTTACTCCATTTTGACTAGACATGTCAAAAAAATTGGCTAACGCTTTCTTCGTTAGCCAACAAAATTATTTTCTTCCAATAAGCAGTCCACTTTGTATGTAATCTTTCATACCTTTTCCATATCCCCATTTTTCTGCATACTCATCTGTTACATCAGAATTTATAATTTGGAACTTATTGAATCCTGCTTTTTTAATAATATCTACCATCTCTTCTTCCAGAAGAGCACCCGCCACTCAAGTGCAGTGCATCTGTTGGGAATTTTTCCACTCTAATGGCAATTCCTTTTTCAAGATAATATCTGATATTACAAACATACCATCTTCTTTTAAAATACGATATATTTCATCATATACTTTTTGTTTATCTGGCTCTAAATTTATAACACAGTTACTAATAACCCTATCAACCGATTGGTCTTCTAAAGGAATATTTATTAGTTCGCCTTTAATAAATTCAACATTATCAAACTTCTTGTTATCTCTAACCTTTTTCGCTTTTTCTAACATTGAATCTAATCTATCTAAACCATATAGTGTTCCTACTTTTGGATTTTTCATCTTTGTAATAAAAATATCCATTCCAGCTCCACATCCTAAATCAATTAAAGACTGACCTTCTTTTATTTTTAAGTGATTAATTGGATTTCCACAAGACAACCCCATGTTTATTTCATCAGGAAATTCATTTATTATTTTTTCATCATATCCTAACGATTTACTTAGTTGTTTTGGATCAATTTTTGTCTTTTGTTTATTTTTAGAAATATTATCATAAAAGTTATCAACTGATAATCTTATTTTGATATTATTATTCATTTTATCACCATCCCTTTATATTAAATAGTTGCTTGAATCAACCGATTCAAGCAACTCTCACTTATTCTTTATTCTATCATAGAAGTTTATTTTTTTCTATAATTATAGTTTAACGATTTCTCTATATCTAAATGTTGGATTTGGACGTCCAGGGATTAAAGCATTTAAAGTTTCTTCTTTATATCCTACTACGTTAAATACGCGTTCAACTTCTTCTTTTACGATCCCAACTAGTTTATCTGGGTGAACTTCTACACGCGCATTAACTGTAAGGAATACTTTGTCACTAGCATTGTCTAATTTACGTAGTGTTGCAGTTTCTTTCTTACCTACAATATTACCTACTAAACCTTTTTCTTTACCTTGTAGAAGGAATTTAACGTGACCTACATTTAGATTTAATGAATCAAATCTTTCACCTAAGTTAGCTAAAAATGCAGTAGCTAATGTTTCAAACGATTCTTCTTTTTCAATAGCGTAAGTTCCATTTAACCATCCGAATAGTGCCTCTCCATCAGCATACGTATCGTAATCTACTTCTACAATTCTTCTTCCTACTTCTTTTTCACTGTTGATAATATAATCGAACCACTCGTCTAAACCTTCTCCAGTTTTAACACTTGCAGTTAGAACATTTTCGTTATTAAATTCTTTTTTAGTTTTTTCTACTAAATCAGCTAATTCTTCTTCTGATAATAATTCAACTTTGTTAATTAAGATAACATCCGCTTCTTCAAATTGTTTATAAATAATATAATCTCCAGGATTTGAATGATCTTTTAATACTGCTTTTAAGCGAGTTGGATCCGCTAAAGCTGTAAGTTGTTTTAAGTTAACTTGTTCGTTGTATTTTTCTTTTAAAGGTTGCATAATAGTCGCTGATAAGTCAGTACAACTTCCTACTGGTTCTGCTAAAATAATATCACTGTTATTTGCTTCTTGTAGGTGGGCAATTGCATTAGCAAATCCACCAAAGTTACAACAGAAACAACTTCCACTTACTTCCTCAACGATGTCATTATTAGTTTCTAAAAATGAAGTATCAACTAATTCACTTGCTTGGTCGTTTGTAATTAATCCTACTTTACGTCCTTTCTCATTTAAACAGTTCGCAACTTCCCATAGAAGACTCGTTTTACCTGCTCCTAAAAATCCACCTACTAAAATTAAATCTGTTTTGTTTGTCATAATTCTTTTCTCCTCTAACCTTATTATATTATTTATTTAATTCATTTTGTCTTTTTAATACTGGTTCTAACACTTTAGTAAACAAGTACCCAGCTAATACTCCACCAACTATTGGTCCAAGTATATAAACCCAGAAAAAGCCACCGCTAGCATCTGGAAATGCTGCTGATCCCCAACCAAATGCCCACGCTACTATACGAGGTGCGAAATCACGTGTTGGGTTCATACCAGCTTGAGTAATTGGCGCTAGTAAACACAATAATGATCCAACAGTTAAACCTATTTGTACAGGAGCCATGTTATCATTTGGTCTTCCTACATTAGCACCTTCAGTAAATAAGAATATAATTAAAACTAATAAAAACGTTCCTAGTGCTTCTGCAGCAAATGCCACTGGCATAGAAATGTTATAACCACCTGGTTGATTATAATACTCTCCGAACATTTTCGCTGTAGCAACTGATTCAAATGTTCCACGTACTATGTTCTTTTTGGCCTCAAACTGTGCTATCGATGAACTATAAATTCCATACATTACTAATGAACCTAATAATGCTCCGATAAATTGGCCTGCGATATACGTTGGTAATCTTTTAGCACTCATTCTACCTGTAAGGACCATCGCTACCGACACCGCCGGATTAAAATGTGCATTACTTAAATTTCTAGTCATATATATACCAAAAGTTACCGCAAATGCCCATAACATACCAATTTGAAACAAACTTTGATGCGCATCATATAATACCGCTGCTGCTACTGAGCCTGTCCCAAATAGAACTAATATAAATGAACCAATAACTTCCCCCAAGAAGTCATTTTTTAATGAATATTTCTCCATGAATATCCCCCTAATTTATTTCTATAAACATATTATATCAGAATTAAAACTATATTTGAATAATTATTTTTTTTACTTTACAATGTATATACATCTTAAATTCCAACTTTTATTTTATATTTTATATATTCTAAAACATAAAACAAATACAATAATATTAGTTTATTATTATTAAATCCGTAAACCAATAGACTATCTATTAATTTTCCTTACAAAATATTATTATATATTTTATGAAATTTTTATAGCATAAAAAAATAAGCCCTAATTAGGACTTATTTTTTAAAAATTATATTAGACTATTATATTCTTCTTCAGTTAAGTAACTTGAAATTGCACCCGTTTTTGTAGTTGTTAAACTAGCGTAGTTTGTCGCAAATTTTGCCATTTGTGCTAATTCTTCTTCTGAAATGTTATTAAGATTTTCATGATTTAATAGTTTCGATAAGAATGAACCAGCGAAAGCATCCCCTGCCCCCGTTGTATCAACAGCTTTTATGTTAGGTATTTTAGTTACTACTTTGTGATTTTCATAATAAACTTCTGCTCCATGTTCTCCTTTAGTATAAAGAACAACTTTCATGTGGCTAAAGTCTTTTTTCAAAGCTTCTTCGATATTAGTAGTTCCAGTTAAGAATTCTAATTCATTATCAGCAACTTTGATAACATCAACACAAGGTAAAAATTCTTTAATAGTTTCAAGATATACTCTATGATCATCCCAAAGATTGAATCGTAAGTTAACATCAAAAGAAATTAGCACGCCAGCTTCTTTAGCTTTTTTTAGTAATAAGTGATGGCTATCTTTTGATTCTTCTTGGATAGCGATACTTGCGAAGTGAATTGCTTCAATTTCTGATAAATCAACTTTTTCAACATCTTCTTTACTAATTCTTAATGTTGATGAACCTTTGAAGTAAAAACTAAATGAACGGTCTCCAGTTTCATCTAAAGAAACAAATGCTAATGGTGTAAAACTATCAGCTTTACGACTTACATATTTGCAGTCAACATTTTCATTTTTTAAAGTATTTTCTAGAAAATCACCAAAACCGTCTTGTCCAAGTGATGTTAATAAATAACTCTTATGTCCTAGTTTTTGCGTAACACACGCAACGTTAGCTACACAACCTCCAGCCTCTTTTTTAAATGATTTTACTTTATCGATTGTTCCTACACCTTCACCAATAAAGTCAATTAGCATTTCTCCTATACATAAAACTGCCATTTTAGTTCTCCTCTCTAATTTCGATTGCTCCAAGTTCTTTTGCTACATAATTAGTAGCTAATATTTTTACATCGTGATTTTCTGGATAGAATCTTGTCGAAATCGTAAATACTCCACCATTAGCGAATAATTCAATTGATGAACTATCAAATACTATTTCTACATCTTCTAAATCCAATTTATATTTTCTATCATTTCTTCCGTAACCACTAGTGCCAAAAGAAACTTTTAATTCTTTATCTTTATAGCTAACTTTAAAATCAGCTACACTGATTTCAAAACTTTCTCCATGTTCTTGTTTATAATACCATGTATTTCTATTAAAGTCATTATTTTTAATATCATTACCTAATAAATCTTTTACCGATTTGTGTAACGTTTGTCTAACTTTACCATCTTTGTAATTTACTACACGTGGAACAGTTAGACAGTTTTGATAACCAAACTTCGTAGTTGGATTAGTATAGCTACTATCTGGTACATACATCCAGCCAATAAGCACACGATTATCATCTTCATCTAGAAATGTTTGCGAAGCATAAAAATCATGTCCGTAATCTAATAATGTGAAGTTATCTAATTTATCAACATTCTCAATCCCCTCTTCAACTACAGAATATCCAATTTGGTACATATTCCCATAATTTGGATACATTCTTGTAATACCTTGAGGTGAGAACATAAAAATTTCTTTTCCATCTACTTCGAAATAATCTGGACATTCCCACATGAATCCTAGATTTTTTTCTGAGTAAATAGTTTTATATGGTTTAAGAGTATCTTTATCGAATACTAATAAACATCCATAATCATTGCTATCTCTAGCTCCAAGAACTAGATAATTTTTTCCATTTTTTTCAAATATTTTAGGATCTCTAACATGATTTGACATATTAGGATAATCATCTGTAGTTAACAGACATTTTTTCTCAGTAAAATTAATTCCATCTTCCGTTTCAAAAGATATGGTATTATGACCACGTCCTTCATGAACGTAGTCATAATCACCTTTATATTTCACATTTCCTGTGTAGTAGAAGACTAATTTCCCATCTTCTATATTGGCACTTCCTGAATAAACACCACTTTTTTCTTCTTCTATAGTTGGTGTAAGGAATACGCCACGATCTTCATAATTTTTTAGATCACTACTAGTATAGTAATACCATAGTTTTAATCCGCCTTCTACTTCATAAGAATATTGGTGAAAAATATGATATTTACCTTTAAAGTAAGCTAATCCATTCGGATCATTTAGCCAACCTTTAGTAGGTTCTAAATGAAGATTTTGTTTCCAGTTATTAGCTAGCATTTACAAGTTCCTTCTTAGTTTTGAAGAAGTATGCTGTTACTGAGAATGAAACGATGAATGATAATGCTAAACCAATACCAAATGTTGACCAGTGATTTGCAGGAATTGATAAGAATCCTGGAAGACCAGCCGCACCTAATGCTGATGCAAATACTTTGTTTAATCCAATCCATGCACTTCCTACCGCACTTCCTGCAATAGCTCCGTAGAATGGATATCTTAGTCTTAAGTTAACCCCGAACATAGCTGGCTCTGTAATACCTAGTAAAGCAGAAATACCAGATGCTGATGAGATTGATTTCATTTTTGTGTTTTTAGAGAATACTAATACCGCAAGAACCGCTGCACCTTGTGCTACGTTAGACATAGATGCGATTGGGAATATAAATGTTAATCCTGTTGCAGCTAGTAATTGAGTTTCGATAGCTGAGAAACTTTGGTGTAATCCTGTGATTACGATTGGTGCGTAGAATAAACCGAAAATACCTGCTCCTACGAATCCACCTTGCATGTATAACCATTGTAATCCTTGACCAAGTAAAGTACCAGCTTCACGAAGTACAGGTCCCATCCATGCGAATGTTACAAATCCAGTTACGAATAATGAAACTAATGGTGTAGTTAAGTTATCTAACCATGATGGAGTTACACGACGTAAGAATTTTTCAATTGTCGCTAATAACCAAGCAGCTGCAAGAATCGGTAATACAGTTCCTTGATATCCTACTTTGGCAATCTTAAATCCGAATACATCCCAGTACCCAAGTGTTGTAACTCTTTGAAGACCTTCTACAGCTTGACCACTTTGGTTAACGATATCTAAAGCTGGCGCAAGAAGTTGGTTTGTAGATAGATCTAATTTACCAAATGTATAGAAGTTCATTACATCTGGGTGAACCATTAACATCGCAAGTGCTGCCCCAAGATATGGGTTACCACCAAAACGTTTAGTAGCAGAGAATCCAATTAATACAGGTAAGAATACGAACGGCGCATTTGCAAATACGTTAACCATGTCTGCAAGTCCTGCGATACCTGGGTTAGCTTCAATAACTGATTTACCAGTGTAGAATAAATCTTTAGCTGTCAATACGTTATTGATACCCATTAAAAGACCACCAGCAACAATCGCTGGAATAATTGGAACGAAAATATCACTTAACATTTTTACGAAACGTTGAAGTGGATTTCCTTTTGGTTTTTTAACAGTTTCACTTGAATCTTCTTCACTATTTGATGCAGCACCTTTAAATACTTCATTATATGCTGCGTAAACTTGTTGAACAAGACCACTTCCGAAGATTAATTGAAGTTGACCATTGTTAAAGAATACACCTTTAACTCCTTCGATATCTTCTAATTTTTCTTTATTATATTTTTTTTCATCGTTTAATTCTAAACGAAGACGAGTTGCACAGTGAACAACAGAGCGTAAGTTTTCCTCACCACCACTATGTTCAACAACTTCAGTTACAACTTTTTTTAAGTCCATAGTTCTTTCTCCTTTTTATTTTTTAATTTTATATAATGACTCTTAACAGTTACCAAACAAAAGTGGTAACGTTACTTTTTTATTGTACACCTATTAAAATACAATGTCAAGAGAAAAAAGTAACGTTACCATATTTTTTACAAATAATAGCTTCCTTGCTTCAAATCATTATTTTTGTTATAATCTAATAACTATGAAATAGGAGGCTTATATGGATTTTTCAATTAAAAATCTATTTACTAGTGTTTCTACAAACATTAATCGGTATAAATTCACATACATCTCAATAGCTGCCATAATTCAACTAATTCTTGTATGCGGTTTATGGCTAATCGCTAGAATTTTCCAACTAGCACTTACTCTGGCAGGTGAAGAACATCTTGATAAAAATAATATCCTTCACATACTAACCAATCCCTATAGTTTTATAATTCTTAATCTTTTAATCCTTATCGTAGCATTTTTTATGTTTATAGAATTTTCTATACTGACATTTACGATATACGGACAACTAACTGATAAGAAATATTCATATCGAAAGATTTTAAAAAATGCGTGGAATAAAACAAAAAATTTGGCAGGATATCAAACTCTATTTTTTATAATTTATTTCATAATTACTATCCCTACCGTTAATCTAGGAGTAAAATCTGTTTTAGCTAAAAACTTATTTATTCCTAAGTTTATAAGCGGTGAAATAATGAAAACTACTAGTGGTTTTATTATTTGGGGATCTATCATGATAGTTTTTTCCTATATAAACCTTAGATTAATTTTCACACTTCCTCTTACAGCTGTTGGAGATGAGAATATACTCGATAGTATTAAAAGAAGTTGGGAACTTACAAAAACCGGTAAAAGAAAACTTGTATTCACTATTATCTTATTTGAAATAATATACATCATTATTGCAGTAATTTTAATCGGTGTTATCACCTTCTTATGTATTTATATTGACAAAGATGGTAATAATCCTATAGTTCAAACCTTATTTTTCTCAGCAATAAGTGCAATTATTTTCTTTCTTGGAGTAATTTCAAAAGTAACAGTAATAACTTCGTTAGTAACTGTACTAATAGATCAAAACGAAATATCAGAAGAACTAGTAAATAACCTTAACGAAAATAAGAAAAAATCGAGATTAGTAGCAACCTTTACTACTATAATAATTATTCTTGCTGCTATTATTAATGGTTTTAATATTTATGGAAATGGAGTCAACAAAAATAGTGAAACAATCGCTCATAGAGGTTATGTCTATAAAGGTGTAGAAAATTCTATCGAAGCTCTTGAAGGTGCCGCAGAAGTTGGAGCTAATTACGTGGAATTAGATATATTGTTAACTAAAGACAATAAATTTGTTGTCATGCATGACTATAACCTTAAAAGACTTGCTGGCGTTAACAAACGAGTTCAAGATATGAACTACGATGAAGTTGTTGGGCTACAAATAAAACAAGGGGAACATACTAGTAAAATACCATCTTTAGAAGAATTTGTGAATAAAGCTAAGAATTTAAATATGAATCTAGTAATAGAACTAAAACCTCATGGTGGTGAGCCAAGTAACTACATCGACATTTTTATTGAAGAAATAAAAAGATTAAAACTTGAAAATTATAAATTCATGTCACTTAATTCTAAGGTAATGGAAGAACTCGAAACAAAAGCACCAAATTTAGAAACTGGTTATGTAATCCCTCTTCAATTTGGTAACTTTCATCAAAGTAACGTCGACTTTTTCGTAATAGAAGACTTCTCGTATAGGGATCGTCTAGTGGAACAGGCTAAAAAACAAAACAAAAAAGTTTTTGTCTGGACAATAAATGATCCAGCGTTAATTACTAAATATTTACAAAGCCCTGCAGATGGTATTATTACCGATGAACCTGAACTTGTAAAAGAGGAAAAAAATATCTTAGAAAATAATTATACTTATTATGATAAAATACTAAGACTTATTAATCTAAGATAGAAATAGCGACCAGAACTTTTTGTTCCAGTCGTTATTTTATATTATCCTAAAATTTTCTTAGCGACAGTTTCTAATACTGTAATTTGTTCTTTTAATTCTTCTTTTGATGCATCGTTATTCAATAACTTATTCGCTAAGGCTCTTGCTTTTTTATATTCAGTTTGCAATTCTAGTGTAGCTTGAGAAAATTTTTCATTTTTTCTTAAATCATTTTCTACTAACTTTTGTAATTTAGATTTTAACTGTTCAGCAGATTCTACAATATTCTCTTCAGTTGCAGATTCTTTCCCTTCGTTATTATTTAAGTTATCTATTTCTGATATCAGTGCTCTTAAAGCTTCTACTGTCGTTGTTTCTTTAATTCTCTTAATATATTTATTCTTATCTTGAATAAATTCTGAATTCAATACTTTTCTCTTAACTTCCTCTTTAGCTAATTTTAACTCTTCAGTTGCAGAAGCTGTGTTATTGTTTGGGGGAATTACTTCTGGAGAATTACTATTCTTCTGAGCATTTGCAACTTTTAAAGTTTCTATAGCATTAGTCAGTCTTTTAATTCGTAATTCCAATTCAGTTTTTTCGACATTCACCTTAGCTAATGTTTTTTCAGAATTCTTTCTTGAGTTCAACCAAGCAGTTTCTTCCCCTGTCCCTTGCATTTTATAATTAGATTCAGTTCTTAAATCTTTTGCTACAAGATTCTCTAGTTGGTCTTTTAATTTTTTGACATCTTCATTGACCTCTGGTTGTGTTCCGTTATTTGAATCTTCAACTTTTGGTTTTTCTGTCGTCATTAAATCACCATTAGAATTTTTATACACATATGTTACTTCTGTTTTATCCCCAATACGGCTATTTAATGTACTACTATCTTTTACTTTAACTAATGTATATCCTGCTAAATCGGCTTTCCCAACTGAAACTGAGAAGTGATCATATACTTTTAAAATCTTATCTTCTGCAATCTTTTTACCTGCTTCATCTTGATATTTAAATGTTATATTTTTCACCTCTGGTACTACCTGTCCACCAGTTTTTTCTACAATAGCTCGAACTTGATGAGAGGTGTCAAAATTAACCCCATCCACCGCAAATGTATAAGTAAACGTCATGTTTTCTTTTAAATTACCGGGTAATATTATTTCAGCAATTTGGAATGTTCCATTCCCAAGAATACCATTATTTACACCGCTTTTACCTGCTAAAACCATCTTAATTAAATCACTCTCAGCGCCTTCGATAGGCCACTCTACTCCATTTTGATCAACTATTTTAACTTTTGTTTTAACTTCATTCAAGTTAGCTCCATATAAATGCACTTCAGTTTTCTTACTAACTTGATTCGATGCTACAGTTGTTTCCGTTTTCTCTATTCCATCATTTACAGCACCAGTTCCACTAGTTCTATATGATGTAATTGTCAAATTTGATAATACTGGTTTTGTACTATCTTGATTTCTACCCACTACCGTAAATGTAGGCTTATCTCGTCTGTCTCTTTTGTCTAATGTTGTAATATTAACCTCTTTGCCATTTTGATATAATTTCACTTTGTATGATTTCGAAGTATTTGTATTATTCTCTGGAAAATTTATTTTTGCTATAAGATCATTACCACGTTTTTCATAAACAACACTACTTGTTAATGAACTGTTCTCTTCCACTGAATCAGAATTAAACACTCTTATTTTCACATTACTTGTGGTCAAATTATCCCCTTTTAAAACTAGAGTACCTATGCCTTCTCCTTGGAGAACTTCATTTTCTAGCGAATAATTTGTTATTCTAGCATCTTCTACGAATGCTTCTTGTATTTTTTCTATTGATTTATCTGTTTCTATTCCATCTATAGCAGCTACAAATTTGTAATTAACTACTTTATCACTTTCATTTTTTGGAACAGTAATTGTATAACTTACTTTATTAGTTGACTCAGTTAAAAATTTATCTATCGTCACATTGTCTACTTTTTTTCCATCACGATATGCAACAAGTCCTACTTTGTTTACATCTGCATTCTTGACTTCCACGTCAAGTAATAACAATCCACCTTTACCTGGCAATTTATTTTGAACAATTGCTTCTTTAATAGACACTATATTACCATCTTCTCTTTTTGGTTTTTCTGGCTTTGTTTCTGTGTTATTTTCTCCTGGTATTTCTGGAGTTTTCCCTGTGTTGCTTTCGCCAGTTTTTTCCGGTTTTGTTTCTGTATTATTTCCGCTAGGAGGTGTTACCTTCCCTCCTACTTTTTCAGCAATAGCATTAACTTCTTCAATAGTTTTTGCTGTTTTTAATTCTGCTCTCAATTTCAACTTATTTTCATGTTCTTTATTAGAAGCTAAAATCAATTTATTAACTTTTGTTTTTTCACTTCCAATAATAGCTACATTAGTTTTTTCTGTTAAGTTTGAAATAGCAGTTTCCAATTGTTCTTTAGTAGCATTTGGATTTCTAAGTATTTTTTCTGCTTCTGTTCTAGCTAGAATCCACGCGTTATTTGCTGGTTGATTTCCTTCATTAGCAATATATCCTTTTTCTGTTCTTAATTCTCTACTCACTAATTTTTCAAGTTCACCGCGTATTTTACTTAAATCCTCTTTTGGTTTGTCTTCTTTTTTTAATTCACCTAAATCTATAGAATCATAAAATTCATCTGTTCCTACTTTATATGGGACAAACTCTCCCTCTTCTTCTTTTAATACAAGATTATTAGGTAATACTTCGTTTCCTTGTCCTTTAACCTTAATAATATATTCTTCTCCAACAGTTAACTGAACATTAGATAACATACCATTTTCACTTATAGCGACTACTTTATCTTTAGGATTATTCTTGTTAATAAACTCAACTGTTACCTCGTTTAATTCAGGAGTTTTTCCATTTCTAACTAACATTTCAGGAATAGCACCTTTTTTAAGTGGTTTCTCATATTCTCTTGATTTTTTTACTTTTTCTAATGCAGTTGTCAAGTTTCCAATATACCCTTTTACATAAATTGGTAAAGTCTCAGATTTAGCAAGTTCCTCTTTCGCTGAAATTACAATATCTTTTAATTCTTTATTAGGTGATTTTTCTAATTCTGCTTCCGCTTCTTTGATTTTTTCTTTTAAATCTGTTTTCAAATAATTTAAATCTATTTTTTTCACCACAAATACTGGAATCTTAGTACCATTATAATCTTCTAATGTATAATCTTTATTCAAATCATTGTATGAGATTTTTCCTTCTTCTGAAACATTTAAATTCACTGAATCGGGTCTAAATTCCCAGTTGAATTGGTCATTTTTTGATACATTTACTATGTAATCTACACCATTAACTTTAGTTTCTAAATCCAACTCTACAATACCATTTTTATTAGATCTAGCATTTTTCAATGTTGTAATTTTCGTTCTAATACCATTAACAGACAATTCAACATTCTCAACAGGATTTCCATTCTCATCTACTACTTTATAATATGATTTAATTGTTTTTATTTCTTTATCATTTTTTCTTTCTTCTCTAAAGCCAATTACTCCAGTAGTTTCTTTGGTAACTGCTTTATTATCAATACTTACAATTTCTCCATCTTTATCAGTTGTAAATATAACATTCTCTCTATTAAATGCTGAATCTCTTTTTTCAATTCTTAGTTCATATTTTTTATTAGGTTTAAGTTTATTAGCAGTAAATGTTAATGTACCGTCTTCACCAGTTTTTTCTTGTTTTACAATATTGGGGATGATGCCATCATACTCAAATAATCTAAATGGAACATTACTAATTGGTACACCTGAACTATTAGTTACTTTTGCAGTAATACCATCCAATGTAACTACATCATCCTCAGGTGTTTCTTCTTTTTCTATTTTTTTTACTTCTAAATTTTGTATTATTTCGTTAGTTTTTACATTGTATAATACAGAGAACCCATCCTCTTCTTTTGCTACTACATCAATATCTTCCATTTGATATTTCTCATTATCATTTAAAGATAATGTATAAACTTCATCCTTAGTAAGTTCTAGTCCACTAAGCATGCCTTTATTAGTATTTTTTTCAATTACTTCATTGTCATTTTTTTTATTAACTAGTATGTATGTTAACTTATCAGTTACAGGTTTATTTTCATTTGTTACAACTAAATCATCAATGACTAATTTTTTAGGCTCTGATATCTTTTCTTTGATGTTTAGTCTAATATTTTTTACATTCCAAGCATAATCCCCAACTCCTACTTTTAAGTTAATAGGAACTACCTTACCTTGATTTTTAGTTAAGAATTCCTTTGTAAATGTAAAATCAAATTTTGATGTTTTTGAATTATAAGTCGCACTTACCCCGTCGACATTAGTAGTAACTTCTGAGAATAGATTAACAGGTTCATCACTTTCGAATACTTTCGCTAGTTTTTCACCTAATTCATTTAAGCCTTTAAATGGACTGTCTATTGTTACATTTGTTTTAGAAACATCAACAGTTTTATCATAATTTATTCTTTGCCCTGCGAAACTAACACTTCCTTCACCTTCCTGTTGTTTAGCTACTCTATCGGCAATATACTGCTCAAGTCCTGAATAATCACTAATATGATTCCCACCTAATACTAAATCCTTTATATTAGTAAGATTTTTAATTGGTGTTATATCTGAAATATTATTACTTCCAAGTGATAACATTTCCAATTTAGTAAGATTTTTCACTACTGAAATATCTTTTATTCCTCCACTAATAGTTGGATGAACAGGGTCACCTGTTTGGTCGTTGTTATTATGAAGGTCTAAATGTTTTAAATTAGTAAGTTTGGCTAAAGGTGAAATATCTTCTATCTTGTTAGCATATAAGTCTAAGTATTCTAAATTTGTTAATTCTGATAATGGCTGTAAATCTGAAATTCTATTTCTTATTAATGATAATTTAGTTAATTTATTCAATTTAGCAATTGGTGATAAATCACTTATTTCATTTTCATTTAAGTCAAGTTTTTCTAAATTAACTGCATTTTCTAATCCTAATAAATTCTTAATACCATGTGTTTGAATAAACTTAAACTCTGGTGTATCTTTTAAAGATATTGTAGTAAGTATATTTTTACCTTCTTTATCCTTTAAACTAAGTTCTTTTAGAGATTCAAGTTCTTTTTTAGTTATTTTTTGATCATCAGCTCTTTCACTGCTTAAGTTTTTATTAATTAATTTTTTAAGAACTGGATCGTTAATGATTACTTCTTCATCCTTATCACTATTTTCTTGTCCTTTAGGTTTAGCGGTCTCAGATATGTTGCCTGGTTGTTCACCTGGAGCTGGTTTCTCTGTTTTTGGTTGCTCTGGTTTTACTTCTGGTTTTGGTTGCTCTGGTTTTACTTCTGGTTTTGGCTGCTCTGGTTTTTCCGCTGGTTTTGGTTGTTCCGGTTTCTCCTCTGGTTTGGGTTGCTCTGGTTTTACCTCTGGCTTTGGTTGCTCCGGTTTTATCCCTGGTTGTCCTGGGGTCAGTTTCTCCTCTGGTTGTCCTGGTTTTACTTCTGATTTTGGCTGCTCTGGTTTTACTTCTGGTTTTGGCTGCTCTGGTTTTTCCGCTGGTTTCGGTTGTTCCAGTTTTTCCTCTGGTTTTGGCTGTTCTGGTTTTACTTCTGGTTTCGGTCGTTCAGGTTTTACCTCTGGTTGTCCTGGTTTAACTTCAAGTGTCGGTTTTTCCTTTGGTTTTTCTGGCTTAACTTCTGGTGTTGGAGTTACTTCTGGTTGTCCTGGTTTAACTTCTGGAGACAGTTTCTCCTCTGATTTCTCTGGCTTAACTTCAGGTGCCGGTTTTTCCTCTAGTTTCTCTGGTTTTGCTTCAGGTACTGAATTATCTTCTACATGATACTTAACATCTACTCTTAATCTATTACCTGCAATATTAATTGTTTGTGAAGCACTTCTTTCCACTATTGCTGTATTAGGTAAAGTTTTTTGCCCATTCGATATTAATTTTTTTATTGTTTCTAGCTGTTCTTTAGTTACTTTCTTTTCTATTTTTTGTCCAGCTTTTATACTTGCAATATGATATGAAGCTACTCTATTACCATTTAACATAACATTTACATCTATATCTGTTAAGTCTTTAGTTGCAGCTAACTCAATTACTGCTCCTCCATCTCTTTCTAATACACTCATATTGATATCTTTATTAGCCTGTACTTCTATATTTTCTTTCGCTTTCAATAATTGTATATTAGCTTGAGATGAAACAACTAAACTTGAAGCTATCATTACTGAAACTATGCCCATACTAAATTTTCTAATTGAAAATACTTCTTTTCTACTGAATAAATTTTTCATGCTTTTTCTCCATTTTTATAAATTTATTTTATACTTTTTGTTGTATTACACCTACTATAATATAGCAATATAAGTGCTTTTTCAACACTTCTTCAGTCTGTATGGATAAGTTTAAATAACGTAATTTTTTTATTTTAATTACCTTTTTCTTTGTAATATCACAATCAAAAACTAAAAAATATCATATTATCATTATATTCGGAAAAATAATAATTTTTTTAGTAAATAACTAAGTAAATAATAATGGAAATCAAAAAAGCTAGAAACCATTTTAGATTCCTAGCCTTATAATTTATATTCTATACTAATTTTACAAAATATCTCAACGTTCTAATTAGTTGTGCAGTGTATGACATTTCATTATCATACCAAGAAACAACCTTAACCATTTGATTTTCGCCTTGTCCAATAACTTTTGTTTGTGTGGCATCAAATAACGAACCATAACTCATTCCTATTATATCAGAAGATACTATAGGATCTTCTGTATATCCATATGATTCATTAGCCGCTTTTTTCATAACTTCATTAATTTTTTCTACTGTAGCATTTTTTTCAATTGTTACAAATAGTTCTGTTAACGAACCGGTTGGAACGGGTACTCTTTGAGCTGCTCCATCTAAACGTCCATTTAACTCTGGTATAACTAATCCTATAGCCTTAGCAGCACCTGTAGTATTAGGAACTATATTTTCTGCTGCTGCTCTTCCACGTCTAAAATCTCCCTTATTATGAGATCCATCTAAAGTATGTTGATCTCCTGTATATCCGTGGATAGTAGTCATTAAACCATATACAATACCGAAGTTATCATGCAGAGCTTTTGCCATTGGAGCAAGACAGTTCGTAGTACATGATGCACCCGAGATTACAGTTTCTTCTCCAGTTAGTATTTCATGATTAACATTATATACAATAGTTTTAACATCTGAGCCTCCTGGTGCAGAAAGTAGTACTTTCCTAGCTCCTGCTCTTATATGCGCTTCAGCTTTATCCTTACTGTTAAAACGTCCGCTACATTCTAGAACAATATCGACACCTAACTCTTTCCATGGTAAATTCTCTGGATCTGGTTCCCCAAAAACTTTAATTTCTTTACCATTTACGATAAACGCTCCCTCTCCTTCTTCTACAGTCCCTGGAAAAGGCCCTTGCGTTGTATCATATTTTAACAGATAAACTATTTGATTTATCGGTCTCATTCTTGATCTATTGACAGCTACAACCTCAATATCATCTGCGTGCTGAGCCTGAATCTGTCTTAAGACCAATCTCCCAATACGACCAAAACCATTAATAGCAACTTTTATTGTCATGTGTTTTTTCCCCCTGTTAATTATTTTACTCCTATAAGATAACTCATATGCTCATCCCTTTTACAACTTGAATTTCTTTTAAGTAAAATTATATGACAAACTAAACTTTTTAATTCATTATTTAATTGTGATTACCTATAAGAAATCTTATAGTAAGCGTTTCAAAACACCTAATTTTAGTATAGCATATTAAATTTCCTATTTCAACAAACAAAGTTCATGTTCATAACTAATAAAAAAAATAATATTAATTTTATTTTATTATCATTTTATAAACCGTTTTCAATGGTTATTAAATTATTCTATACAAAAATATTTAATTTATAAATTTTTAAAAAATAATTTTATATTGAAATTTCATAATTTATAAATTATACTTATTATTGTAGACAATAAAAGGAGCTATATTTATTATGAAAAATAAAAAATTTGTTATGACTATTTCATCAGTTTTAGCTACTGTTGTTCTTGCAACAGGATGTGCACAAAAAACTGAAGAAAAAAAGGAAGAAAATAAGAGTGGAGATAACAAGATAACTCTTACTTATGATCAACTAAGATCTCGCGAAAATACAATGGGAGCTTTATGGTATCAAAATGCTGCTGAAGTAGATGCATTATACCAACAAGGTTACAATGTTGCTACTAATAAGTTAAAAGAACTATTAAAACAGCCTACTGATAAACCATATTCTATAGTCTTAGATATTGATGAAACAGTATTAAGCAACATACCATTCCAAGTAAAAATGGTTAAAGATGGAACTGCATTCAATCCAAAATTATGGGACGAGTGGGTTCAAAAAGCAGAGGCTACACCAGTGGCTGGAGCAAAAGAATTCTTACAATTCGCTGACAAAAATAAAGTTCAAATTTACTACATTTCTGACAGAACTGATGCACAAGTAGATGCTACAATTAAAAACCTTGAAGCACAAGGACTTCCAGTTCAAGGACGCGATCACCTTATGTTCAAAAAAGAAGGTGATAAATCTAAAGAAGGGCGTCGTCAAGAAGTTATTAAACATACTAATCTAGTTATGTTATTTGGGGATAACTTAGTTGACTTCGCTGAATTCTCAACTAAATCAGAAGCTGATAGAGATAAAATGTTTGAACAATTAAAAGCTGAATTTGGGGATAAATTCATCATCTTCCCTAACCCTATGTACGGATCATGGGAATCTGCAGTATACAAAGGTGAGAAAAAAGACGGTAAAGGACAATCTGAAGCTCGTCTAGATGCACTTAAAGGATACTAAGCTAAAATAAATTAACAATTTAGAGTGTCTTAATATTATCTAATGATAGATAATATTAAGACACTTATATTTTTTTCTATTTTTTAATTCTATATCCTTGATTGATATCGAATATCAGAGTATAATTAAGTAGCAAAGCATACAACAGCTTATTCATTATTCATTAAATTAGGAGTCAAAAATGAAAAAGAAAAATTTAAAATACGTTTTTATACCAGCGTTTGCGGCTACTACACTATTTCCCGTCTTGGCAAATGACAACCAAGCCTACGCTAGCGAAAATAGTGATACAGTATCTGCTCCTGTCAATAATACAGCCAACAACAAAGAAACTTCAGCTACTGAAACCCCAACTTCTAACACTGCTACAAATTCATCTTCAACTACAGATGTAACACCTAATGTAGATAGTAATAATAATGAGGTTTCTACTACTAATTCTGAAGAAAATATAACTTCTAAACCTACAATCCCATTTACTGTAGCAGAATACAAACAAAAAAGTGCTCTTGAACTTGCTAAATTAATTCGTGAGAAAAAAGTAACAAGTACTGAGTTAGTTGATTTAGCATATAAAGTTATTGCAGATGAAACCCCTAAATTAAACGCTGTACTAACTACTGAAAACGGGAAAATACCTAATGCCATAGTTGATGAAGCATATAGAACTGCTAAAGAAATTGACGAAAGAATAAATGCAGGTAATCTAGCTGCTAATCCTATAAATTGGGAAGAACAACCATTCTTAGGAGTTCCTACATTAATCAAAGGATTAGATTTACTAAAAGATGGTGACGCTTCTAATGGTGTCTATTTTAATAAAGGTAAAGTGGCTAAAGGTAGTGGAGCTGTAGCAAAAGAATTCGCAAAACTTGGATTTGTAATACTTGGACAAACTAACTATCCTGAACTAGGAACTAGAAATATCACAGATTCTAAGTTATTTGGACCAGCTGGGAATCCTTGGGACCCAAGTCGAAATACAGGTGGTTCTTCAGGAGGAAGTGCCGGTGCTGTGGCAAGTGGAATGGTATCAATCGCGAGTGGTAGTGATGCTGGTGGATCAATTCGTATCCCTGCTTCATGGACAGGTCTAATTGGTTTAAAACCAACTGGACACGTAGTAAAATTCCCTCTAGTGAAAACTATTGAGGATGCCAAAACTTATTTTGATAAAACACAAATTAGTAAACCTAAAACACTAGAAGAAGTTCCAACTAATTTGAAAAAATTAAAAATTGCTTATACTCTTAAAACACCATTAAAAGATGTTGAATTAAGTGAAGATGGAAAAAAAGCTGTTCTTAAAGCTGTTGAATTTCTTAGAAAACATGGCTTCACTGTAGAAGAAATAAATGAATTCCCTATCGATGGTTACGAAGGAATCAGAACTTATACAATTGGTGCTATTGGTGGAGCATACACTTCACCCGCAAAAGCAGCTACAGAAGAAAACAAACGCGATTTAGATCCCGCTACCTATGCATTAGGAACATCTACAACTAGAGGAAAAACTCCTAATACTGATACTTCTTCTGCCAAATCTGGTTTAGAATATATAAATCAAATGAATGAATTCTACAAAAAATATGATTTATTCTTAATGGCAACAAACGCTGTTACAGCACCATCTAACGACAAAAAAGTAGATCCATACGTCGATCCCGCTGTTAAAGAAAAACTTTATAATATTAACGAAATTAAAGATCCAAAAGAAAGATTTAATCTACTTGTAAAACAATGGGAACCTATGATGAGAAGAACACCATTTACATGGTTATTCAACTTAACAGGAAACCCTGCTATTTCATTACCTGTTTACAAGAGTGAAAATAACCTTCCTCTTGGAGTTATGTTTGCTGCAAAAAATAATTCAGAAAAAATTCTTCTTGAAATGGGACAATTATTCCAAGACAATAATCAATTCATAATGCACCCAGATATTAGAAATACAGTTGTCGCAGAAAACGGTAATAAAGTAAGAGAAAATGAATATGGCACAAAATATGAATATTCAGTTCCTAATGAAGCTCCTGTAGCTGAAACTCTTAAACCTTTCACTGGCAAAATCGATGGGCTTTCTGAAAATGGCAATAAAGTTGTTGTCGATAAAGATGGTATTGTTTCTGAGTTTAACACTCCAAGCGATGTACCTGTAGTTGATGCTCCTAAACCTTTCACTGGGAAAATTGATGGGCTTTCAGATAATGGAAATAAAGTTGTTGTCGATGAAAACGGCAATGTTTCGGAGTTCAACACTCCTACAGATGCTCCTGTGGCTGATGCTCTTAAACCTTTCACTGGGAAAATCGACGGACTTTCAGCAAATGGCAATAAAGTAATTATCGATAAAGATGGCAATGTTTCGGAATTCAACACTACAAGTGATGCACCTGTTGCTGAAGCACTTAAACCTTTCACTGAGAAAATCGATGGACTTTCTGAAAATGGAAATAAAGTAGTTGTCGATAAAGATGGCAATGTTTCGGAATTCAACACCCCAAGTGATGCACCTGTTGCTGAAGCACTTAAACCTTTCACTGGCAATGTTTCTGAGCTTTCTGAAAATGGAAATAAAATAATTGTCGATAAAGATGGCAATGTTTCTGAGTTCAACACTCCAAGTGATGCACCTGTCGCTGAAGCACTTAAACCTTTCACTGGCAAAGTTGTTGGGCTTTCAGAAAACGGGAATAAAGTAATTATCGATAAAGATGGTATTGTTTCTGAGTTTAACACTCCAAGCGATGCTCCTGTAGCTGATGCTCCTATACCTTTCACTGGCAAAGTTGTTGGGCTTTCAGAAAATGGCAATAAAGTTGTTGTCGATAAAGATGGCAATGTTTCGGAGTTCAACACTCCAAGTGATGCACCTGTCGCTGATGCTCCTATACCTTTCACTGGGAAAATCGATGGACTTTCTGAAAATGGCAATAAAGTTGTTGTTGATAAAGATGGCAATGTTTCGGAGTCTAATATTCCAAGCAATGCTCCTGTAGCTGATGCTTCTAAGTCTTTCACTGGCAAAGTTGACGGACTTTCTGAAAATGGAAATAAAATAATTGTCGATAAAGATAGTAATATTTCGGAGTTTAGCAAACCAAAAGAATCACCTAGCGTAGGAAAACTTCCAGAACTAACTATCAATAATGACACTACATCTATAACAATCAAATCAAATGATGATAAAATTAATGTTGAATTAGATTCTAAATACTCTAAAGACATCAGTTTTAAAACAACAGATATTACTAATAAAATAGATTTAGAAGAATTAAAAGCAAAAATAATAAATGATAAAAATAATGAAATTAATAATAAAGATAAAATTTCATCTATAAGAGTTCTAGACTTAGAATTACAAAATAATAATAAAAAAGTAAATCTAAACATCCCTAGAACCGTTCATGTAGCTTTACTTCAAAATGAACAAAATAAAGAAATACTTGTATATCATATAAAAGAAGATAACACTATTGAGCTTGTTCCTTCTAGTACAAAAGGAGGAAACTTACAATTTACAGTCAACCACTTCAGTAAATTTGCTATTATAGCAAAAATTAAAACTGCATTAGCTTCTAATGAAAAAGATATTAATACTTCTGCAGTTCAAGAAGAGAAGAAATTTACGGTTGTCAATGCGAAGGGAGCAAAATCAACTCCTAAAAACCCACCAAAAACTCTTCCTAAAACTGGAGAAACTACTAATAAATCTTTAACTTTATTAGGTATTTCATTAATCGTTGCAACTACACTATTAAAACGTAGAAAAAATAAATAATACAGGCTGATCCAAAAGTCATAAATATTAACAAGGTGTATATGAAAACTAATAGACGCAGTGGTTTATTGATATCTAAATTCGCTTTATAAAAGCTTTTTAGATATCTAATAAACTGTGCAGGGGTCACTCGACAAAATCGATTTCTACGAAAATGATATGTACCCCTTTTACTGGACAAGCCAGTAAAAGGGGTATTTTTTATGCGTTATAGTTATGAATTTAAAGTAAAATGTGTTG
>PNGU01000005.1 GCA_002871655.1 Streptococcus sp. UMB1385
CTTTTTAAATTCAAAATTATATTTAGTCATAAAAATACCGACCTCCAAAAAGTTAGATTTTTTGGTCTAACTTTTTGGGGTCGGTACATATTCAATCCTTTTTTTGAAGGGAAATATAATCCGACAGGATTTGTTAAGGGTTGGGCTATAGAAAATGCTTTTATAAAGTATTTAAGACCCCTTATTGATCATAATATAATAGAAGCAGGTGCAATTAATGGAGCCGGAGATATGCAAGTAGGTACTAGTCTTGAAAGTGATTTTTCTTGGGAAATAGGGATAGAAAATCCTGAAGATAGAGAAAAGATAATAGCTAGATACAGTATAAAAAATGGAGCGGTGGCAACCTCGGGGATTAATAAAAAAGGCCAGCATATTAAAAGTGAGAATGATATTGAGCATATCCAAGTTACAGTTATTGGAAGATACTTATCAGATGTAGATGTAATGGCAACAGTGGGTATAGTATCTAATAAAAAAGTTTGGACTGAATTTGTAGAAAATAATAAATTGACTGGAATTTTGTTAACAAAAGAGGGAACTAAAAGAGTATTCGAGGAAGGAAAAATAACGGATGTTGAGAGAACATAAATTTATTTTTAATATGATTTGGTTAATAGTACTATTAACGATACCATTACCATTAATAATAACAGTAGGAAATGGTTTACCTGAGGTGTTTGGAAGTAGAGTATTAGCGATTAATTTAGGAGTATTTGCATATTCATGGATGCTTTCAGCAATATTCCTATCGACTCAACCTAAATGGTTAGATAGAATAATAGGTTTACCAGATATGTATATAATTCATGGAGTAACTGCTATTTTTTCCGTAATCTTTATGTATTTACATGACCAGTTGTTGAAGTCGTCAGGATTTATAAAATTAACTGGTGAGTGGGCAATGTATATATTTATGGCAGTAATTGTCTATTCTCTTGTT
The DNA here is from genome assembly GCA_002871655.1 of Streptococcus sp. UMB1385. GTDB lineage: Bacteria > Bacillota > Bacilli > Staphylococcales > Gemellaceae > Gemella. The sequence continues at coordinate 944 of PNGU01000005.1, forward strand.
TTCATGGCTGGGTGGTTAACTTCAAGGATTAGCATTTTAATGAAAATAAAGAAAGTATTAGAAAAAATATTTAAACATGAATTATCTATGTGGATACATAGGCTTAATTTAGTAGCTGCGTTACTTGCATTTTTACATGTACTTCTGATTCCTTATATAAGAAGTATAGTTCCATTTACAGTATTAGTTATTTTATACACTGTTATAGCGTTTGGAGCATATGGGTACTATGCATATAATAAATACTTAAATATTCAAGTTGGTATTTTAAAAAATGTCAGAAAAGTTGATAATAATATTACTGAATTAACAATAACTACTAGTAAATCAGTTTTAAGAAAAATAGAAGCAGGAGATTTTTCATTTATTTCCTTTCCTAATGTAAAAGGAATGAAAGAACCTCATCCATTTTCTATTTTAAATATTCCAGAACGTGATGGATACGTTCAAATGTCGATAGAAGGAGTAGGAGATTTTACTAAAAATCTATCTAATTTAGAAGTAGGAGAAAAAGTTAATTTAACAAGAGGATATGGAGTCTTAAGTTCAATGATAGAAAAATCTGGTAAGAATGAAAAGTTTGTTCTTATCGGAGGAGGAATTGGTGTCGTTCCTTTACTTGGATTAGCAGATAAGTTTGATGATAAAGATATCACATTTTTATATACTGTAAAAAAAGATAAGAAATTATTATATCAAGAAAAATTTGAATTATGGAATGAAAGAAGTAATTTTAAATCACATTGTCAAAATGGGAGGTTTACTTCTGAACAATTAAGTGATTATTTACCAATTGGAGATCACTATAATTATATTATTGCAGGCCCAATGGTGATGAATATTTCATATGAAAAACTATTAAAAGAAAAAGGGATAGGAAAAAATAGAATATTCTATGAAGGATTTAATTTCTAAAGTAGAGGTTCTAAAAGGTTGTAAGGGAGTGACTCTACAAAATCGTGATTTCGGAGAAAGAAAATTTTGTTGAGTCACCCCCGCACAGGTTATTAAAGGCTTTAGCCAGTTGAGGAGGCGAAGTCTCCGAAACAAAAAACCACCCGCTATGCGGGTGCGAGATAAAATTTAAACAATTGAAAAATCATCCTTTCTTGATAAAATAAGAGTAGTTCAAGCTCTAAAATAAAGAAAGGATGATTTTAATTATGGCAAATAAACATAATAGTTTATCGCATACAAAGTGGTTGTGTAAATATCATATTGTATTTACACTAAGTATAGACGAAAAATAGAATTTAATCAATACAAACGAGATATAGTAGATCTAAAAAGCTTTCATAAAGCGAATTTAGATGTCAATAAACCACTGCGTCTATGAGTTATCATATACACTTTTTTTAAATTTAGGACTTTTGGATCAACCTCTTTTTATTTGTTATATAATCGTATAGTCTAAAATGCATTATGGTGTTATAATAATTAATGATAAAACATCGTAAGAAAGTAGGATAAACTTGAAAAAAATTGGAATTATATTAATAAGAAAAAGTTCAAAAGGTCTAGTAGACAAAAATATAAAGCTATTTTGTGGAAGGCCATTATGTTTTCATACTATAGATGTGGCATTGGAAAGTGGCAAATTTGATGAAGTTTGGATATCTTCTGATTCAGAAGAATATTTAGATATTTGTAGAGAAGAATATGGTGAGAAATGTATTTATAAGATTCGTGATAAAAATGTTTCACTAGATTCTTCAACGACATTCGATACATTAAATTATTTATTTAAGGACATACAAGAAAATTTTATATTTATAAATTTGCAAGTCACATCGCCTATAAGAAAGAAAGAGCATATACTAGATGCTTTTGATTTGTTTGAAAACTGTGACCATTTGGTGTCATTTAGTAATTATAGATTAAATAAAAGTTTATTTATGGATGAAAATGATGGATATTTGATACCTTCAAGGCATGGTGGTGATTATAGAAGACAGGATGAACCGGTCAATATTTATCCAAATGGTTCAATATGGATGTCTACAAAAGACAATTATTTGAGGGATAAAACATTTTATTCAAAGAGAACAAAAGTATTTAAGATGGAAAAAATATATAGTTATGATATTGATGATGAGTTAGATTTTTTCATCTGTGAGAGTATATATAAGAAAATTATGAATTAATAATAAAAGAATCGCAAGAAATTTTTATTTCTTACGATTCTTTTATTTTATTATCTACGATTATTTTGGGCAGCTCTAGTTGATCTTGCTGTATTGTTAGCAGAAGCTCTTGAATTTGCTTGTGATGTAGCGTTAGAATTTGCTGTACCTTGATTTATAGTTGCTCTAGTAGCTGAGTTTGTTAGTGAATTAAATACTGATGTTAATGCAGAACGATTTTCACGTTGTTTTTGTGCAAGTGCTGCTTGATAAACAGCATCACGATCACTACCAGCATACATATAGTCTGTTTCTTTATTTCTTTCTTTAGCGTATTCAACTCCATTTTTCGACTCGATTCCAGCTGGTTTTTCAAATGCTGCAGGAACTTTATTATCTGAAGCTTTCTTCATAACATTTGCCATTATAACTTGGGTTGTTTTTGCTTGATCATAAGATAAAGCTTTAGCAGCTGAATCGAGTACATCAGCTCCTTGCCAAACTGCAACAGTATAGTCAGTGGTATAACCTATCATCCAGCTATCTTTTGTAGAATTAACTACATCAATTCCATAGTTGTAATATGCGGTGTCATCGAAGGTACTAGATCCAGATTTACCAGCCATGTCAAAGTTTGGAATTTTACCATTAGGAGATAATCCATCTTCAGTTAAAACTCCTTTTAAGACGTTTGTCATAAGATAAGCTGTTTCCTCAGACATTGCTTTTACAGGCTCAGACTTAATATTTACTAATTCTTTACCATTAGCATTAAATACTTTTACAATAGTAGAAGGTTTGTTATAGTAACCTTTATTACCGAATGAAGCAAAGGCTCCAGCCATTTGTAAAGTTGAAACTCCATCAACATTACCACCGATTGCTGTAGTAGGTTCATCTTTAGTTACAGGTATTCCTAATCTTTCAGCAAAATGTTTAGCTCTTTCATATCCTACAGATTCGAAAGCGCGTACTGCGGGAATATTGTAAGACCAAGACACTGCTCGAGTCATAGGCACTGTTCCATGATAAATTCTATCCCAGTTTTGAATATAAAACTCAGTTCCAGCTACTTTATATGGTGTATCAGAAAATGTTGTTTGTGGGTCCCAACCATAATATTCTATCCCAGGAGCATAGTCGATTAGAGGTTTAATTGATGAACCAGGTTGTACACGTGCGTCTACTGCGAAGTTATAACCACCGGCTTTATAATTTTTTCCTCCACCGATAGCTTCAACAAGTCCAGTTTTAGTGTCAAGAACAGAAATAGCGGCTTGAGAAGCATGAGGTGTCATCGGGTAAGATTGATTGTCTAACATATCTTGAACATACATTTGTAATTCAGGATTTAAGTTAGTATAAACTTTTAGTCCCATAGACAATGGATCTTTAACATTTTCAAAGTTTTTATTTTCTTTTAATTCTTTAGTAATTTGATCTATGTAAGCAGCAAACTTAGGATTATAAGTGTGTTGATTAGCTCTTTCTTCTTTTGTTTTACTTACAATACCTTCAGTAATTGGTGTATTAACTGCATTATTGTATTCATCTTCTGAGATTTTTCCATTACTTAAAAGTGCATATAATACAGTATCGCGTCGTTCTTTAGCTTGTTCAGGATAATCGTAAGGATTATATAATATTGGTTGTTGAGGCATACCAGTCAAAAGAGCAACTTGTGGTAAAGTCAACTGATCTAATTCTTTATTATAGAAATACTTGGCAGCTGTCTTTACTCCGTATTGTCCGTCAGAGTAGTATATTTTGTTCATATACATTTCTAATATATCTTTTTTAGAGTATTTATTTTCTAATTTTAAAGATAAGTATGCTTCTTGAATCTTACGTTGTAACGATTTATCTGATGTAAGTAATGAATTTTTTACTACTTGTTGAGTTATTGTACTAGCACCTTGTTGAGCAGAATTAGAACGTATGTTAACAAGAACTGCTTTGATAAGACGAATAGGATCAATCCCAAGGTGAGAATAGAATCTTGTATCCTCTGTTGAAAGAACCGCATCAGTTATATTTTTAGGAATATCATCTAATGATACATATTCTCTTTTTTCAGCTCCAACAGTAGCGATTAAATTAAGATTTTTATCATAGATTTCCGATGATAAAGGATCTTGTAAGTTTGCCTGAGTAATATCAGGAACATCTCTTAATTCACGTGCAAATAGTATCATAACAACAAAGAATAATACTAAGCAGATTGAAAAAAAGATTGAACTTATATATTTAAACAAAGTTTTCATCTGTTATTAAAACTCACTTTCATTATTTTTTATAATATTTAAATAATCTAATCTTATTTTATAGTTGAATGATAATTCAAATGCCGATTCTTCAAATTCACTAAGCTTTATTGATTTTCTTCCTCCGTTATTAGCTCGATTATGAAAGAAAATAAAATTTTTAAAAGGTAAAATAAAGGTTCTATCTATCTTTTTAAAACGAACTATGATAAAAGTTACTCCACCGTGATCTAAAATTTTTTGCATATGTTCGATTTGGTGATTATGGATATTATTTAGAGAAAACGAAGTGGCTGAATTAGTTTCTTTTGCCTCGAAATCAATATATTTTCCATTCCAAAGACCGTTGTAATCCGTAGTAGAAGGTGTTTTATAGAATGCTTTGGTAATCATAGCACTAGATCTACTAGGATAATTAACTTCAACAATTTGAATAGGAATTGGCTTTTTATGAATTACGGCTATGTCATTATTTAAATAATATTTATTCGCAAAATTTATATCCTCTTCAAGTTCCATCCCTCTATTAGAATACTTAGTTTTTTGAATAAAATTACCTTTTTTATTAGGATAATTAAACATATATCCCTCCATAAATGATTATCCTATTTATTATACTATATTATCGAAAAAAATTAAATTACTAACAACTAAAAATATGATATTTTCGAAAAAATCTCGAAATAGAAATAGATAGAAGATAAAGATAAAAAGTGTTGATAAATTAGTAATAATGAAAATCGCTATTAGTGTAATAAAAAAGATATATAACAGTATTAAATTTAGGAGAATGTGTTTAATAAAGAATTACAATAGAAAGTGAAAGTAACACTGATTATAGTTTTAAATGTAATATTTAAAATTTAATAACAATAAATTACAGCTATGTAATACAGTAATATATTTATAAAAAAGTGAAATTATTTGAAAAAAATCATAAATTTTGTGGTATAATATAAGTAATTTTAAAAATGAGAGGTGGTATTGTTATGAGACAATCAAGAACATTTATTCCAACAACAAGAGAAGTACCATCCTCTGCAGAAGCAACAAGTCACAAGTTGCTTATTAAAGCGGGGATGGTGAAGCAGGTATCTGCAGGAGTTTACACTCATCTTCCCTTAGCTACTAAAGTAATTCAAAAAATCGAAAAAGTTATAAGAGAAGAACATGAGAAAATTGGTGCTGTAGAATTATTAATGCCAATTTTACAATCAGATGAATATTGGAAAAAATCTGGTCGCTGGAACAAAATGGGAGACGAGTTAATTCGTGTTACAGATAGAAAAAATGCTGGATATGCATTAAGTCCAACTGCTGAAGAAATTATCTGTCAAACAGTTAGTAACATGGTAACTTCATATAAACAACTTCCAGTAAACTTATACCAAATTCAAACTAAATTCCGTGATGAAATTCGTCCACGTTTAGGTTTATTACGTTGTAAAGAGTTCATCATGAAAGATGGTTATTCTTTTCACGATACACCAGAATCTTTAAGAGAAACTTATAAAGATTATTATCAAGCCTACAGTAATATTTTTGATAGATTTGAACTTAAATATCGTGCGGTAAAAGCTGACTCTGGAAATATCGGAGGAAGCTATACTCATGAGTTCCAAGCTTTAGCAGAAGTTGGAGAAGATACTATTGTGTATACTGAAGAGAGTGATTACGCAGCAAATATTGAAACTGCAGCCGTAGTTGAACAAAACTACACTATGCCTACAGGTTTTGAGAAAAAAGAGCGTAGTTTATTAGAAACTCCAAATCAACAAACTATCGATGAAATCGCTGCATACTGTGGTGTTGAAGTAAACCGTGCTATGAAAGCATTAGCTTTAAAAGCTGATGGAGAATTCTATTTAGTTCTTATGCGTGGTAACGATCAACTTAATGATATTAAATTCATGAAAGCTACAGGAACTTCTGAAGTAGAAATGGCAACTGAGCAAGAAATTGAAGAAGTTATGGGAAGTGTAGTAGGTTATATGGGACCATTTGGCATTAAAAACTGTAAAGTAATCGGGGATAATGCTATTAAATATATGTATAACCACAGCTGTGGAGCTAACAAAAAAGGATTCCACTACATTAATGTAAATCCAGGGGATTATGAAATCGATGCTCACTACGACCTTCGTATGATTGAAGAAGGAGATTTAGCTGAAGACTTATCAGGACCAGTTAAATTTGCTAAAGGTATCGAAGTAGGACAAGTGTTCGAACTTGGTAAAGGATACTCAGAATCTATGGACATTACTTACTTAGATGCAAATGGTCGTGCAAATCACTTCTATATGGGATGTTACGGAATCGGGGTAACTCGTGTTATTTCAGCAATCATTGAACAACATAGTGATGATAAAGGAATTATCTGGCCTAAAGAAGTAGCTCCATATCAAGTTCACTTAGTGTGTGTAGATGTTAAGAAAGAAGAACAAGTAAAACTTAGTGAAGAATTATACGCTAAGTTAACGGCTGCTGGGTATGAAGTACTTTATGATGACAGAGCAGAACGTGCAGGAGTTAAATTTAACGATGCGGATTTAATCGGTATTCCATTACAAGTAGTTGTAGGTAAAAAAGCTGCTGAAGGAATCGTTGAAGTTAAAGAAAGAAAAACTTTAGAAAAAGTTGATACAGAAGTTGCGGATGTATTAGCTAAAGTAGAAGCATTCTACAAATAATAAGAAAAAGTTAAAATAATAAATACCAATTAAAAATAAATAGTTAATAGAAATAACCATTTGTTTTTAGTTGGTATTTTTAGTATAATTTAAGTAAGTATAAAATTATATTGCGTTGATAATTTATAATAATGTCTTATTGAAAAGCTAGTTCATTTTGTCAAAGTAGAAACAAAATGAATGGATTTTTTTCGTTTAGACGATATTTATTATAAAAATTTGTCGATTTAGTAAAACTATAGGAGGAAGCATGAGTAATAAACATTTTTCTTTATTGGTTAAAACATTAGAATTAGAAGAAAGATTAGCCGGCTCAAAACTTATTAATTTTTCTTTAGATAATATAGAAAAAGATAATAAAAATAAGACATGGACATTTAATTTCAGTGGTGAAACTTTGCCGTTAGCAGATGAATTAATATTACTTATACAAAAATTACGTGAAAGTTTTATGGGTGATTATGTTGTTAATTATCGCTTAAAGACAAGTAATATTGTAACTGATGAGCAAATAAAAGAATTTTGGAAATATATAATACTAGAGAATTTCTCAGAAATATCTCAAGTTTTATTAGAGAGTATTTTATTTAGTGAAATAGATGTAAACAACAATGTTTTAACTATGAAGATAATGGCTCCGTCTATTTGGAATAACTTTATTAATGAGAGAAAACACCAGATAATAAGTAGTTATTCTAACCTTGGTATTGCAATTAAAGATATCATTCCTAACTTTTCTAAAACTGATGTAGAAGCGGTGTTAGAAAGTCAAGAAGAGAAGATTTCCCAGGAAATTGTAAAACTAGAAGAAATTGATAAGAAAAATGCGGAAAGAAAACCAAAAGAACCTGAGAAAAAATTTGCTGCCTTCGGTGGAGGGGGGGGAACTCGTTATGGACAAGAAATTCGTGATGAAGATATCGTTGAAATTAAGGATGTTATTGGTTATGCCGGCGATGTAACAATAATGGCTCAAGTTTTTGGAACTGAAGAAATTGTTCATAGAAATGGTTCAAGTCAATACCGCTTAAAACTTACTGATTACAGTGATTCTATTATATTAAGACTATTTGGTAATAATCCTAATTCTAAGTTTCAAAATAAAAGAAGAAATGAACTTATCGATTTAGTAAAAGGAATAAAAAAAGGGCAATGGCTTAAGATTCATGGAAGTGTTAGTAATGATCCATATTTAAGAGATACAATTATAGAACCGAAGTCTATTGAAGTTGCTCACAAAGATGAAAAGAAAGATAATTATAGTGGTAAAAAAAGAATAGAGTTAAATACTCATACAAAAATGAGTCAGCTAGAAGGTATTTCTTCTGCAAAAGAATATATAGCTAGGGCTATGGATTGGGGACACGAAGCTATTGCTTTCACTGATACTTATGGAGTTCAAGCATATCCAGAAATTTGTCTAAGTTCAAAAGGAAAAGATATTAAACCTATTTATGGTCTTAATGCTTTTATTATGGATGATAGTATTACTGCTACAACTAACCCAAAGAATCTTAAATTAAAAGATGCTACTTATGTTGTATTTGACGTTGAGACTACAGGTCTTTCTGCCGAACGTGATAGACTAATCGAGATAGCTGCGGTTAAGGTGAAAAATGGAGCTGAAATAGACAGTTTTGAAAGTTACATTAATCCACAAAGACCTATTTCAGAATTAATCACAAGATTAACGAGTATTACTAATGATGATGTGAGAGATGCTCCATTAGAAAAAGAAGTCATGACTAACTTTTATAATTGGTTAGATAAAGATGACATATTAGTAGCTCACAACGCTAAATTTGACCTTGGATTCTTAGATACATGTTTTGAGCGACTAGGTTTAGAGAATAAAAATAATGCTAGTATAGATACGTTATTCGTCTCTCGTGCCGAAAATAAAGAAGCTAAAAGGCATGGTCTTAGTAATTTAGCCAAATTATATAAAGTGCGTTTAGTGCAACACCACAGGGCGATTTATGATACTAAAGCTACTGCAGAGATTTTTGTGAAAATGTTAGATCAATTGTATGAACTTGGCATTGAATATCATAATGAGATTGATAAAAAGATTGATTTAGAACTTGCACATAAACGCTCTAGAACTTTTCCATGTTCAATTTTAGTTAAGAATGCAAAAGGATTGAAAGATTTATTTAGATTAGTGTCTTATAGTTGTACTAAATATTTAAATTCAGCTAAGCCTACAATTCCACGTAGTTTATTAGAACAATATCGTGAAGATTTATTAATCGGTAGTGGTAATGGTGATAATGAAGTATTTGAAGAATTGTTAAACTCAAAAGAAGCTAAGGTGGAAAATATAATTGATTTTTACGATTATATAGAAATTCAGCCAAAACATCATTATGCTAATTTCATAAGAAATGAAAGAATATCAGATAATGCCGAGTTAGAAGAAATTCTGAAAAAATTAATAAAATTAGCTGAGAAAAAAGAAAAAATAGTTGTAGCAACAGGAGATTGTTATTATCTGGATGAATATCAACATGTTTATCGACAAATATTAAGACTAACGGTGAAAAGTAATCCTGGTGCACGTGATTTAAAACCTATGGCAACATTCTTAACGACTGAAGAAATGTTAAAAGAATTCTCTTACCTTGATGAACAATTACGAGAAGAAATAGTTATAGAAAATACTCATAAAATTAACGATATGATTGATTTAGTAGTTCCGTTAAAAGATAAGTTATATACACCAAATATTGAAGGGGCAGCAGATGAAGTTCGTAATCTAAGTTATGATATGGCTCATAAAATATATGGGGAAAAATTGCCAGAAATAGTAGAAAAAAGATTAGAAAAAGAACTTGCATCTATTATTGGTAATGGATTCAGTGTAGTATATTTAATTTCACATAAGCTAGTTAAGAAATCACTTGATGATGGATATCTTGTAGGATCAAGGGGGTCTGTTGGTTCATCATTAGTTGCGACAATGATGGAGATTACAGAGGTTAACCCATTAGCTCCGCATTATGTTTGTCCAAAATGTAAACAAAGTGAATTTTTCCTAAATGCAGAATATGCTTCAGGATTCGACCTTCCGAATAAAAATTGTCCTCATTGTGATGTGAAGATGATTAAAGACGGTCAGGATATTCCGTTTGAGACTTTCCTAGGATTTAATGGGGATAAAGTACCCGATATAGATTTAAACTTCTCTGGAGAATATCAAGCTACGGCACATAACTTTACGAAAGAAATTTTTGGTGAGGATTACGTATACCGTGCGGGAACGATTTCGACAGTTGCCGAAAAGACGGCTTATTCATTTACTAGAGATTATTATGAGAAAAATGAAGTAGAAAAAAGAAGTATTGATATAGAGAGAATAGCAGCAGGATGTGAAGGCTCTAAGAGAACTACTGGTCAACACCCTGGAGGGATACTAGTTGTTCCAAATGATATGGACATTTTTGACTTTACGCCGTACCAATTCCCGGCGGATGATGAAACGAGTCCATGGCGAACTACTCACTTTGATTTCCACTCTATTCATGATAATATCCTAAAATTTGATATACTTGGACACGATGATCCTACTATGATAAGAAAACTTCAAGATTTATCAGGAATAGATCCTAAGACAATTGACGTATCTGATCCTGAAGTAATGGGTATTTTTTCAACAGTTGAGGCACTAGGTGTAAGTAGAGATCAAGTGGATTCAGCAAGTGGGACTTTTGGAATACCCGAATTTGGAACAAACTTTGTTATTCAAATGTTAGATGATACGAAGCCGACTACGTATTCGGAGTTAGTTCAGATATCTGGATTATCTCATGGTACCGATGTTTGGTTAGGTAATGCACAAGAATTAATCAAAAATGGTACATGTGAACTTAAAGATGTAATTGGATGTCGTGATGACATCATGGTATACTTAATACATGCCGGTCTAGAAGAAGGTTTATCTTTCAAAATAATGGAAAGTGTTAGGAAAGGTAAAGGTCTTACTGAAGATTTTGAAAAAGCGATGATTGATAATAATGTACCAGAATGGTATATTGATTCATGCAAAAAAATTAAATATATGTTCCCTAAAGCCCATGCATGTGCATATGTATTAATGGCCTTAAGAATCGCATGGTTTAAAGTGCATCAACCACTTACATATTACTGTGCATATTACTCAGTTAGAGCGAGTGATTTTGATATTATAACCGTTGTTAAGGGAGCAGAAACATTAAAAGCAAAAATTAAAGAAATAAAAACTACAGATAAGAATGAATTATCGAATAAAGATAAAGATGCTTTAGTAAGTTATGAGATAGCTAATGAAATGATGGAACGTGGTTTTACATTCTCAAAAGTTGATCTAGAAAAATCAGCAAGCCATGATTATATCATTGAAGGAAATACTTTAATTCCACCATTTTCAATAGTACCTGGGCTTGGAGATAACGTAGCGAACAAAATTGTTCAAGCGAGAGAAGAAAAAGCCTTTTTATCAATTGAAGATTTCTCAAAACGAGGAAGTGTTTCATCTACAGTAGTAGAGTATTTAAGAGAGATGGGAACATTAAAAGGCTTGCCTGAAAAAGCTCAATTATCTTTCTTTGATGAATTATAATTGATAGTTTAATTTATCAGAAATATAGTAAAGTAAAAAAAAGTGTTATTCTACAAAATTATAAAATCATAAAAAGTATTTTTTATGAAATTATCCTTTTTTGTAGAATAACTTTTTTAGAATTAGATTTTTAAATGATAGAAGATAATAATTATTCATTTATGTAATTTAAATTAGTTTTTCATTATTTGATAATAGAAACTATATTTTTTAATAAAATAAATATTAAAATAATTATTCAAACTTTATTTATTTATTAATTTGTGGTAGTATTATATGTGATATAAAATGTAAATATAGAGATGGAGGAAACAACTTGGAAAAAATAGTTGTTAAAGGTGGAACACCTTTAATAGGAGAAGTACAAGTTTCTGGTGCGAAGAATGCTGCTTTACCAATATTAGCAGCTGGATTATTAGCAACAGAGGGTACAAGTAAATTTTATAACGTTCCTAAATTATCAGATATTAAAACAATAGGATTATTATTTGAAAGTCTAGGAGTGAAAATAGATTATAGACCTGATGAAAATACATTAGAAATGGATGCGAGAAATCCATTATTAACAGAGGCTTCTTTTGAATTTGTTAGTAAAATGCGTGCATCATTTTTAGTTTTAGGTCCAATGCTAGCACGTGAAGGAAGTGCTAAAGTAGCGATGCCAGGAGGATGTTCAATTGGAAGTAGACCAATTGATCAACATTTAAAAGGATTTGAAGCACTAGGTGCAACAATTATTCAAGATGCAGGGTTTGTAGAAGCTCGTGCAGAAAAAGAATTAGAAGGAACAACTATCTTCTTTGATTTCCCAAGTGTAGGAGGAACTCAAAATGTAATTATGGCTAGTTGTTTAGCAAAAGGTAAAACTACAATCGTAAATGCAGCACAAGAACCTGAAATTGAAGATATGATTAACTTCTTGATAAAAATGGGTGCTAAGATTGAAGGAAAAGGAACTTCTGTTTTAGTTGTAGAAGGTGTTGAAAAACTAGTAGGAGCTGAATACTCAGTAATGCCAGACCGTGTAGAAGCGGCAACATACATGATTGCGGCTGCAGCAACTAAAGGAGATGTTCTTGTTAAAGGAGCTCCATACAAAGATAATGTTGCTTTAGTGAGTAAAATGCGTGAAATGGGAGTTAACATTGAAGTAGTAGATGAAAACTCTATGCGTGTAAGTAATAAGTTGGATAGTTTAAAACCTGTAGATGTTAAAACTCTACCACACCCAGGTTTCTTAACTGATATGCAATCTATTATGTGTGTATTAACACTTTTAGCTGATGGTACAAGTACAATTACAGAAACAGTTTTTGAAAATAGATTTATGCACGTAGAAGAACTACGTAGAATGAATGCTAAAATTAGAATCGAAGGTAGAAGTTCACTAATTGAGGGATTACCTCATTTAGAAGGAACTACTGTAAGAGCAACAGACTTACGTTCTGGAGCGGCATTAGTTATTGCAGGATTAATGGCGACGGGAACTACTAAAGTTATTGACATTTATCATATTGATAGAGGATATGTTGACATCGAAGAAAAAATGAGAAAATTAGGTGCAGATATTCAAAGAATAGACGAGTAGGATTTCATTATGAAACTAAATGATAGGTTAACAAGATATTTGCGAAATATAGCCTTAATGATTATTATATTTTATATAGGATTATTACTTGGCTACACAATTCTAGGTAAGGGAAGTTTATTTGACGCTTTAAGCTTAAAGCCGATAAGACATATTAAAGATATTATATACAATTAGGAGGAAATGAAGATGGCAAATGATTTATTTGTAGAACTTCAACAAAAATTAGAAGGGAAAAAAGTACGTATCGTATTTCCAGAAGCATACGATGAGCGTGTATTAGAAGCAGCGGTAAAATTAAGTGCTACTAGTTATGTTCAACCAGTATTAGTTGGGAATAGAGAAAAAGTAGAAAAGCTTGCTCAACCACTATTCTTAAACGTTTCAGGGATTGAATTCATAGACCACGAAAACTATGAAAAATATGATGAAATGGTAGCGAAATTCGTAGAACGTCGTGCTGGAAAAGTAACAGAAGAAAAAGCTCGTGAATTATTACAAGATGTTAACTACTTCGGTACAATGTTAGTGTATATGGGAGAAGTAGAAGGGTTAGTATCTGGTGCAATTCACTCTACAGGTGATACTGTACGTCCAGCTTTACAAATTATTAAAACAAAACCAGGAGTAAGTCGTACAAGTGGTGCTTTCATTATGTCACGTAACGCTTCAAGATTTATCTTCGCTGACTGTGCAATTAACCCAACAATTGATGCTCAAGGATTAGCTGAAATCGCGGTAGAAAGTGCTAAAACTGCTAAAGCATTCAACATTAATCCAAAAGTAGCTATGCTAAGTTTCTCAACTTACGGATCAGCTAAAACAGAAGAAACTCTAAAAGTTGCTGAAGCTACAAGATTAGTTAGAGAAAAAGCTCCAACATTACCTGTTGGTGGAGAAATGCAATTTGATGCTGCATACGTACCACCAGTAGCTAAATTAAAAGCTCCAAACTCAGAAATTCAAGGTGATGCTAACGTATTTGTATTCCCAAGCTTAGAAGCAGGAAACATTGGATACAAAATTGCTGAACGTTTAGGTGGATTTGAAGCCGTAGGACCAATCTTACAAGGATTAAATGCTCCAGTGAATGATTTATCTCGTGGATGTTCATCAGCTGACGTATTAAAACTTGCTTTAATCACAGCTGTTCAAGCAATGGAAAAATAAGATTTTTAATTAAGAGGTTGACTTTAGTTAACCTCTTTTTTTTACGGAATTTTTTGACATCGCTTTCTTAATTTTGTATAATTAAGTAAAGAATATAGGCTACTTTTATTGAGATGAATACTGTTCATATGTACAAAAATAAAAGGGGAAATTAATAAAAAATAGGTTATTAAAATTTAAAGGAGAGGTTTTAGTAGTAATTTATTTTTTAATTGTGTTAGGAATAGTATTGTGATAAAGTGGTGAAAAAGGAGATGTGAATTATGGATTTTGTAGATTTTTTTTATAAGGCAATTTCTAGTCCGATTGCAAGTGCTATTGGCTTTGTTCTATTTTTATGTCTAGTCTATGTTTCTGTAGACTTTATACGAAAAGGATTAAAAAAATAGAACAAATAATTTTAATAGATGATAAAAATAGTAAATTCGATAAGAGTTAGAGTTTTCTATTGTTCAGATGGGTTTAGTTGATTTTTTGAATATATAAAAGCTATGTGGGAGTAACTTTGTATTAGTGATTTTTATAGAATCATAAAATATAGGGTTACTTCCTTTTTAGTCTTTATAATTGCATTTATACCAACTTATATGGTATTATATAATGATGTATAAATATGGAGGTAAACATGGTTGCGATAGAATCAAAAGATGACTTATACGTTATAGATTTGTTAGAAGACTTTGATGAATTTTACTTAGAATTAGAAAAATTTGCTGAAGAAAATAGAGTTCCAATAATTGATAAAATCGGGATAAGATTTTTAATTCAAATGCTTAAAGTGAAGAAAGCTAAGAATTTATTAGAAATAGGAACGGCAATTGGATATACATCTATTAAATTGGCAGAGAAGATAGGATGTAATGTCACAACTATTGAGCGAGATGATAAGATGTATAACGAAGCAAAAAACAACATAGAAAAGAGAAATCTAACTGATAAAATAACATTACTTCATGCCGATGCATTAGAACTTCAAGATGAAGTTGTAGCAAATGCACCTTATGATGTAGTGTTCATCGATGGTGCTAAGAGTCAAAGTAGAAAGTTTTTTGAATTATATGAACCATATTTTGCTGAAGATGTTGTAGTTATTACGGATAATGTGCTATTCAAGGGAATGGTTGCAGATCCAAGTATTATTAAACATAGTAGAGATTTAAAACAACTTTCTAGAAAAATTAATAATTACAATGAATGGTTATTAAAACATGAAAACTATGAGAGTGTAATATTACCATTTGGAGATGGAATAACTATAACAACGAGAAAATAAAATTATAGAACTGTGAAGTTAGTAAATTTTATTAAGAGAGGATAAAAAATGACAGTAGAGTTAGTTGTAACACCGAAAAGTATAGATCATATTTATGAACTTATAAACGTAGGAGCTGATAGTTTCGTTATAGGTGAAGAAAAATATGGGTTACGTCTTGCTGGTGAATTTAAACGAGAAGAATTAAAGAAGGCTATCGAGATTATTCACCAAGCTGGGAAAAAAGCCTATGTAAGTGTTAATGCGATTTTCCATAATGAACATATCGACGATTTAGTAGATTATTTACATTATCTATCAACGTTGAATGTAGATGCGTTAATATATGGAGAACCAACAATAATTACAATTTTAAGAGAAGAGAATTTAGACTTCAAACTACAATGGGATCCACATACATTAGCGACAAATTCATTCTCTTGTAATTACTGGGGGAAACGTGGAGCGTATAGAACATGTCTTTCGAAAGAATTAACAATTGATGAAATTCTTGAAATTACTGGAAAAAGTGACTATGAGATTGAAGTTCAGGTGCAAGGGATGCTTTGTATGTTCCAATCAGTAAGAAAATTAGTTGATAATTACTTCATGTATAGCGGTAAAGAAAAATACATCGAGGAATATAGTAATTCGAAAAAATTATTCCTATACAGCCAAGATAGAAATGAACGTTACCCGATTTTTGAGGATTCTAACGGTACACATATTATGAGTGCAAATGATATTTGTGCTATTGAAGAATTAGATCGTCTAATTGAAGCGGGAGTATCCGCGTTCAAAATTGAGGGTGTTTTAAAAGATGAAGATTATATTACAGAAGTAGTAACGATTTATCGTGATGCTATCGATCTTTATTACGAAGATAAAGAAGCATATGAAGATGAAAAGCAAGATTTCTATAATGATATAGAGAGAATTAAACCGAAATATAGAGAAGTGGACTTAGGATTCTTCTATAAGAAAACTATGTACTAATCATATTTTAAATTTTGAAAAAGGATAAGGTTTCCTATGTAAAACCTAATAAAAAAGACAAGGAGCATGGGTCATACTTGAATGTGACCTAAACTTATGGCAATACCAAATATTTCAGAAATTAGAGACGGCAAGAGAGTAATAACAAAAAAACCAGAATTACTGCTTCCTGCAGGAAACTTAGAAAAATTAAAAATAGCTATTCACTACGGAGCAGATGCTGTGTTCTTAGGTGGACAGGAGTTTGGACTTCGTAGTAACGCAGATAACTTTACAATCGAAGAGATAAAAGAAGGTTGTGAATTTGCTGCAAAATATGGAGCGGATATTTATGTAACAGCGAATATTATCGCGCACGATGAAAACTTTGAAGGATTAGATGAATTTTTAATGGCACTTCAAGATGCAGGTGTTCGAGGAATAATCGTTGCGGATCCATATATTATCGAAAGGTGTAAAGCTGTTGCTCCGAATGTAGAAGTTCATATCAGTACTCAACAATCTATCTCAAACTATAAAGAAGTTAGATATTGGGAAAGTGAAGGAGTACACCGTGTTGTATTAGCACGTGAAACAGGATATGAAGAAATAAAAGAAATTCGTGAAAAAACAGATGTTGAGATTGAAATGTTTGTTCACGGAGCAATGTGTATAGCATATTCTGGACGTTGTACTTTAAGTAACTACATGACAGCAAGGGACAGTAACCGTGGAGGTTGTTGTCAATCATGTCGTTGGAACTATGATCTTTATGAAGAAGGAACGGATGAAGATACTAAGTTATTTGATGAAGGTGCAAATCCATATGCGATGAGTCCTAAAGATTTAACTTTAATTGAAGCAGTACCAGAAATTATTGAGTTAGGTATAGATTCATTGAAAGTTGAAGGGCGTATGAAATCAATTCACTATGTTGCGACAGTTGCAAGTGTGTATAGAAAGCTAATTGATGATTATTGTGCAGATCCAGATAATTTCAAGATGACACCAGAATATAAGCTAGAATTATATAAATGTGCTAATCGTGACACAGCGATGTCATTCTTCTATGAAATACCTAAGTATTCTGAACAGATGTTTGGAAATGAGGGTGGTAAGAAAACAAATTATGATTTCGTTGGTCAAGTTCTTCACTATGATGAAGAAACTCAAATTGCAACAATTCAACAACGTAACTTCTTTAAAACAGGTCAAGAAGTTGAATTTTTTGGACCTGAGATTGATACATTTAGACAAGTTATCGGTGAAATATATGATGAAGATGGTGAATTGTTAGATGCAGCAAGACATCCACTTCAAATTATTAGAACAAAATTAGACTCTAGAGTATTTAAAAGCAATATGATGCGAAAGGAAATGGGACGCTAATGGCTACAGATAGACCAAAAATTATCGGTATTGTTGGAGGAAGCGGTAGTGGTAAAACTACTGTTACTAAAAGAATTATAGACGAGTTAACTAAAGATAAAGTTGCTTTAATTGAGCAAGATTACTATTATAAAGATCAAAGTCACATGACAATGGATGAGAGAGTTAAGACAAATTATGATCACCCAAGTGCTTTTGATAATGAATTACTTTATAATCATTTATTAGAATTAATTGAGGGACGTGCTGTTGAACTTCCTGTATATGATTACGTAAATCATACTCGTAGTAAAGAACAAAAACACCAAGAACCTAAAGATGTAATTATTATTGAGGGGATGTTTGGTCTATATTCAGAAAAACTACGTGAACTAATGGATATTAAAATTTTCGTTGACACGCCAAGTGATTTGCGTATTCTAAGACGACTATTACGTGATATTAATGAACGTGGAAGAACTGTAGAATCAGTAATTAATCAATATTTAGTGTCTGTTAGACCGATGCATGAAAAATATATTAAACCAACTAAACAATATGCAGATATTATTGTTCCTGATGGTGGATATAACGATATAGCGATTGATATTTTAATAACAAAAATTAAATCGCTACTAGCAAAATAAGAAAAAAAAAGATATAATATAGAGTAGACTAAAAAAAGGAGTATCACTATGGCTTTAGAAGAAAAATTAGAATATCAAATGACCCAAGAAGGTTATGACAAACTTGTTGAAGAATTAGAACACTATAAAAAAGTAAAACGTCCAGAAGTAATTGAAAAAATTAAAATTGCACGTAGTTTCGGGGACTTATCTGAGAACTCTGAGTATGATGCAGCAAAAGATGAACAAGGATTCATCGAGCAAAGAATTTTAGAAATGGAACAAATGATTCGTTATGCTGTTATTATCGAATTAGATGAAAAATCAAGTGCAATTCGTCTTGGTAACACAGTAACTTATCAAGAATTACCTGATGGTTTAACAGAAACTTATAAAATCGTAGGTAGTGCGGAAGCTAATCCATTCGAATATAAAATTTCAAATGAATCTCCAGTAGCACAAGCTTTATTAGGAAAAGAAGTAGGGGATGTTGCGAAAGTATCATTACCAACTGGACCTGAAGATTCAATGGATATCAAAATTCTAGCGGTAGAATAGTATTATGATAGCATTAATCGGTGCAATGCCAGAAGAAGTGGCTATAATAAAAGAAAAAATAGAAAATTTACAAGAGAAAAAAATAGCACATGTAACATTTTATGAAGGTGAATATGAAGGACGAGATATTGTTCTTATGTTAAGTTTACCAGGGAAGGTGAATGCTGCTATTGCTACAACTCTATTATTAGATCACTATAAACCAGAATATGTGATTAATATAGGTACATGTGGTGCACTGCAAGGTGATATGGAAATTGGTGATATGATTGTTGCCACAGAGGTGAGACATTTTGATGTTGATGCAACAGAGTTTGGCTATGAAATAGGTCAAGTTCCACAAATGCCAGCAGTATATAAGAGTGATGAAGAGTTACAAAAACTAGCATCAGAAATAAGCTTACCGGATCATAATATTTATTTTGGTTTAGTGGGCACATCAGATTCATTTATTTCTAATAAAGAGTTGAAAAAAGGAATATTGAAAAACTTTCCTAATATGCAAGTAGTTGAGATGGAAGCAGCAGCAATTGCTCAAACTTGTTACCAATTTGGAACAAAATTTATAGTTTGCCGTAGTGTAAGTGATAAAGCAGAAGAAGGAACAAGAGTTACTTTTGATGAATTTTTACAAATAGCTGCAGTAAACTCGTCAATTTTAACTACAGAACTAATTAAAAAACTTTAAAATTAATTATAGATCAGCAAAGGAGAGCAAGAGCTTTTCTTTGCTGTAATATTTATGTGAAGTAGGAGGAAAAGTATGATAACTATATTATCGAAATTATTTTTAGCACTTACATCTGAAAAACTTCCGAGCTATACTTTGAAATCAATTAAAAGTGGTGGCTATACAAAAGAAGAATTAGATATTATCTGTAAAATTGTGAAAGATGATTATACAAGATATAAAAAAGGTTTTAAAGCTTCAGTAGTAATGGTATTTTTTACAACTTCACTCATATTATTCCTCGGATTCTATCAAGGAGCCTATAGAGCATTTTTAATTGAGATGTTAATTTTGTATATTGTAATATTTACATTGATGTTTATTTTGATTTATGTACAAAAAGTCAATAAAATTCGAAAAACATTTTTAAAAGCGGTGAAAAAAGGTTATCCAGAATTATACAATGAATACGAAGATAAGTTATATGAATATGTAGATTAAAAAATATTATAGTCATAATTTTATGTAATTAATTGTATTGAAAAAAAAGTTATAAAATGTTAAGATAAAGTAGATAAATATTATTTAAGGAAAAGAAAAATGAAAAATATTACAGAAAAAGGATCTTTTACTTATTTGAAGAATATAATTCAAATAAGTCTAGGATTATTGATATTTTATTTAATTTTTTCCTATTTTAAAAAAGAGATAGTTAGTTTGGATTTTAAAAAAATACATCATCTTACCTTAACTATAGGAGAGGTGAAATTTTTAGTAGTTTTATTATTCGGTTTATTTGGTATAAGTATTTTGTGTCTTTATGATTATTTTGTCCTTAAAGCCATCAATTTAACGAAAAATATGTCTTCATTCCGTATTTTTAAAATCAGCTTTATGACTAACACACTGAATATGGTTCTAGGTTTTGGTGGCTTTATAGGTGCTGGACTTAGATATTATATGTATAAACCTTATACAAAGAATGGAAAAACATTAGTTACTGCGATAGGAATGATATTAATTTCTATGTTATCAGGTATTAGTTTGTTATCAATTTTTGTGGTTCTTAATGTATTTCCAGGTCAGGCATTATATGCTGATAATAAAATTTTTTATTATTCTTTAATTCTGATGTCATTATTTTTACCTTTGTATCTGTTTTTTAATTTGAGAAAACCAAGAATTAGAACGGATAGATACTTAAGTGTTAAATTGACAGTGATTTCTTTTTTAGAATGGGTGTTCGCAGCCCTTATCATACTAACAATTCTATACTTTTATACAGGGGATTTAGTTGTTGATAAGGAATTGCAAATAATGGGAGTTATAATAGTAGCTTCAATAGTAGGCTTATTAACTATGATTCCTGGAGGATTAGGTACATTCGATACACTAGTCCTAATTGGTCTTAAAAATTTAGGTATGAATCCAGAAATAATAGGAGCTACTATTGTAATATATAGATTAGCATATTATGTTGTTCCATTTTCGATAGGATGTCTAATGTTTTTAAGTGAAGGGATAAGAATGATAAAAATTAAATTTACGAGAGGAGAGAAGTTATGATTACAATGGTAATTTACGCTATTATTGCATACCTTATAGGAAACATAATGGGTGGCAAATTATTAGAACAAATAAGTAAAGAAGAATTTACGAATAAAGGATCAGGAAATGTTGGAGCGAGAAATGCAGGACGAGTTTTAGGTCCAAGATCGTTTTTATTTGTTTTGGCGGTAGATTTTTTTAAAGGATTCTTTGTAGTTATTCTATTAAAAATATTAGATGTGGATTCTAAGATAATCTATATATGCATAGTTTTAGTATTACTAGGCCATATAAAACCAATTATCTTTAAGTTCAAAGGTGGAAAAGGAGTGGCTACTTTCTTTGGGTGTTTAGCGGCACTATCAATTAATTTATTCTTAATTATGATACTTTGTACATTAGTTATTGCAATTATTGTAAAAAGTTTAACAATCGGATTTTATTCAAGTCTTCCATTTGTGACATATATTAATTACGTAGAAAATCCATCATTTATAATTTTAGGAATATTTCTATTATCTGTTTTACTAATAAGTGTAGTAGCTGTGAAAGATATAGAAGAATCATTTAATAAATATTTCAGTACAAAAAAAATAAAGAAATCAGTTCGATAGTGAGCTGATTTCTTTTTTTGTTATTTAGAATTGTTTTTTCGTAGTTCTTGTCTTATAAGCAGAGTACGCTTAATATGAAGTATAAGATAGATTAGGAGAAAAATAACAGAAATTATAGTCGTAATAAAAAGATATAATTCAGTTAAAAAGATTCTAGTATTGGTAAAAAATGAATTTAAATACATTGCTAGAAAAGCTATAGTGAATGATATAATCTCATACTTTAAAAAAATAAGAATCTTAGTTGTTTTTATTGTTAATTTTTCTTTTTCTCTATTATATCTCATAAAACTAGCATAAATAAGTATTGGTATAGTTAAATAATAATAAAAGTTGTTTTTTGTGACGAAAAAAACTATTGAAAGTGCGACAAACAACATAAAACTGATGATTAAATAATTTCCACTTTTCATCTATTTTTCCCCCTTTAAGATTTAATCTAGAATAAGTATATTTTCGTATTGATGTTATTAAATTTCTAAATTTCTAAAGTTCAATTTTATTATAACATAACAAATACAAGTGGGATAGTATTGTATACCTTATTTTTGTATAATTTTATTCTAAGAGAGATTTTCTTATATACAATATAGAATAATATACTGTGAAACTAAAATGTTACCTTAACTATAATTAAATTTCAGTTTTAATTATAGTTTAAAGTAGGTTTAAGTGAGTTTTAGTTTGTATCCATATAATATTATTTATCAATTATAAATTTGATATTTGATGAAAACTTTGGTTATAGATACTACTAACTAGTGTAGGATATGAATAACTGGAGTAAAGTACTTGGAAATAGCTAAATAAAAATATTTAGGCAAGTAGACAAAATAAATTTGGAGGCAATGCAAATGAAGACTAAAAAATTACTTATTGGAACAAGTTTAATAACAATGTTAACAACTGGAGCAGTTGGAGCGGTAACACCGATACAAAATGCTTCAGCTCATGATATATCTGCTAATCAGGTTTCTACTCAATATACTGCGACTGATACAACTCAAACAAATACACAGAAAACAGAAAACAGTGAGGTATCTTCTTCTAGTAAAGGAACGGCGATTTATCAAGCAGCATTAAGTCAAGTTGGTGCAATACAAGATTGTACGATGCTTGTTACAAATGCACTTAAAGCTGTAGGTATAAACTATCATAATTGGCCGATAGGTTACATGAGTTTAGGAACAGTGGTGTCTGCATCTGAAGCACAACCAGGAGATTTAATATACTATGCTAATGGTGGTACTGGGTATGCGCATATTGCAGTCTATGCTGGCAATGGAAAAGCTGTTCATGGAGGTTGGTTAGGCAATCAAACAGTTGTTGATACAGCTAATGTGGGAAGTGGGGCTGTCTATATACGAGTTAAATAATACAAAAAAATGCGTCTTGAAGTAATTCGAGGCGTATTTTTGTATTTAAACTTTAAGTCTTAACACTACATATCGAGATTAAATCTAAATATTGAATTCAACTTAAACTTTTTAATTAACTTAAATATAATTAAATTTGAATTTTAATTATAGTTTAAAGTTTGTTTAAGTGTGTTTAAAGTAATCTATGTATAATATATTTATCAAATTAATAATTTGAAATAAAAAGTAGGAGATGATTTATATGTCGATTAAGAAAATAGCAAAATTACTAGCGGATAAGAAAGTTAGAAAAATAGCACGGGTGATAATAAGTCATCCCAAATTCAAGAAAATATTGAAGAGTATATAGAAATAATAAATAGAGAATAAAACATAACAATTTTGGAGGTAATTAAAATGAAGAATAAAACATTACTTATATCAACAGCTTTAATTACATTATTAACAACAGGAACTTTCGGAACTTTAGCATCGACACAAAATACATATGCTAGTGAAAGTGGTTCTGCTCAGTTAGTAACTAAGGATAAACAAGGACAACAGCCACCAGTGAAGCCAGGTTCAGGAGGTTTCGGAGGTAGTGGTACAATAAATCAAGGAACTTCAGCAAATACAATAGATTCAGATGAAAACAAAAAAGATGAAAACTATATATCAACAGGTGATGATGAAAATGCATTACGTGTCAAAGGTGCAAAAGTAAGTCTAGAGGATATTGAGATAAATAAGACAGGAGGCTCTACATCAAACACAGAAGATGGCGATTTCTATGGTATGAATGCAGGGCTGTTGGCTACAGATAAAGCAACTGTTAATATAAAAAATGCGAAGGTAAAGACAACGGCACAAAATGGTAATGGAGTTTTTAGTTATGGAGAAGGTACAACTGTAAACATTAGTGACTCTGAAATTTACACAACTAATGATAACTCAGGGGGGATTCAAACTACAGGTGGAGCAACAATGAATGCTAAAAACCTAAATGTGAAAACCGAGGGGAATTCATCAGCTGCTATACGTTCAGATAGAGGTGGAGGTAAGGTAAATGTTGATGGAGGAGAATATGTTTCAAAAGGTTATAATTCTCCAGCGATATACTCTACAGCAGATATAACTGTTAAAAACGCAAATCTTAAAGCAGAAAATTCAGAGGCATTGGTAATAGAAGGGCAAAACTCTATTACATTAGAGAATACGAAAGTAGAAGGTAATATGAGTGATGATAAAGGTAGTAGCTCTGATACTAATGTGCATAATGTAATGATATACCAATCAATGTCGGGAGATGCTGAAGTAGGTAAATCGGTGTTTAATATGAAAGAAGGAACATTGACTAATAATAATGGTGATTTAATCTATGTTACTAATACAACAAGTGAAATAACATTAGAGAATGTTAAAATAGAAAATAATGATCAAGATGGTAGATTGTTAGCAGTATTAGGAAATGATGCTTCTCATGGATGGGGGACAGCAGGTTCTAATGGAGGAAATGTAACTCTTAAAGCGAAAGATCAAAAATTAGATGGAAAAATTGAAGTAGATACTATTTCTACATTAAATTTAACATTATCGGGATCAACGGAATTTAATGGAACTGTTAATATAGTGGATAATTTAGAAAATGGTGAATCAGTTGAAAATAATGCTGAAGTTACCATTGAAGAAGATGCAGTATGGAATTTAACAGGAGATGTGAAAATTTCAAAATTAAACAACAAAGGAAAAATTAATTTCAATGGTTATAAAATTACATTAGCTGATGGAACAGTTATTAGTGAATAACTTATAAAATAATATAGGTAGATGTCTACATTAAAGTAGTATTTCTACCTATATTTAATTCCAATTCAAAATCGACCTCATTACGATTTAATCAGCTGTAAATCGTAATAGTTACTTAAGACGAGAATCTATTGACTTGTTATATAAAACATAATAAAATTTAAGTATAGAATAATTAATTAAATAATATGGAGGCGATTAATATGAGCAAATGTGAATGTGAACACCACTGTCACTGTCATGATGCAGTAGAAGATTGTAAATGTGGAAACTGTGTTGAAGGAACATGTGAATGTAAAGAAGGTTGTGCTTGTGGATGCCATAATGCAAAAGAAGATTGCGAATGTGGAAACTGCAAAACAGGTGATTGTCACTGTGATAAGCACGCTGCTTAATAAAGAAAGAGATCTGAAAAACTGTCAGATCTCTTTTTTTTGAGCTCGTGTATACTATTTTTACTATTTTGAGCAGTATTTATTTTGTTGAAATAGTTAAATTTTAATCAAAAATTTTAATAATATATTTACATTAGTGTAATTTATAAGTTACTACACAGATGTTGATAGTTTACAAATTTAATGAAAAATAATTAATTAAGTTCAATTTTTAAGTGATTATAATTATAAAAATTCTCAAGAAAACGCTTTATATAAACAT
This sequence comes from Streptococcus sp. UMB1385, assembly GCA_002871655.1. Lineage (GTDB taxonomy): Bacteria > Bacillota > Bacilli > Staphylococcales > Gemellaceae > Gemella. The sequence goes on from PNGU01000005.1 coordinate 26,811, forward strand.
TGTTACATTTGTTTTAATTATTAATAAACTATATAATTTACAAAAAAAAGTACTCTTGTTATCCGTAATATCAAAATTTTTGTTCTGTATCTATAAAAATTGGAATATAGTTTATATAAAGTATCTAAGAAGAAAAATGATAATGTATGTAAATGAGTGAAATCTGTTCTATTCTGTTCAATTATGTTTTAAACTTGTAGTAATACAGAATGAGGAAATATTACTGAGATAAATATTGTTATTTTATTGAGTTTATTAATTTGACTTTTTTTCGGAAACATTGTATATTAATATAGTAATATATGATTAAAACATAATTTATACACATTTAATAAATATATATACAAACTTTGGAGGTTATTATGGTAAAAACATCAAAAGATTTAACTAAACAAGAGCATTTAGAAATGTATGAACTAATGCACCTTATTAGAGATTTTGATATGGAGTTAAGTAAACTATACTCTCGTGGTCTAGTTCATGGTATGACTCACTATTCAGTAGGAGAGGAAGCAGCTAACGTTGGAGCTATTTATCCATTAAGAAAAGAAGACTTAATGTACTCTAACCACCGTGGTCATGGTCAAACAATTGCTAAAGGAATTGAAATTGACCGTATGATGGCTGAAATCCTTGGTAAAGAAACAGGTCAATGTAAAGGGCGTGGAGGAAGTATGCACGTTTATGACCTTGAACAAGGAAACATGGGATGTAACGGTATCGTTGGTGGAGGACACGGTCTAAGTACTGGTGCTGCTCTTGCTCAAAAAATGAAAAAAACAGATAATGTTGTTATTTGTTGTATGGGTGACGGAGCTACTAACGAAGGAAGTTTCCACGAATGTTTAAACATGGCATCTAACTGGGATTTACCACTTATTTTCTACGTAATTAACAATAAATACGGTATCTCAATGGCTCAAGAAAGATGTATGCGTGTTGAAAAAATTACTGAACGTGCGGCTTCATACAGAATCAAAGGTATTTACGTTGAAGACGGTAACGATGTATTAGCTGTTTACGATGCAATGCAAGAAGCTATCGAGCACGCTAGAAGTGGAAAAGGTCCTGTTTTAGTTGAAGCAGTATCTTACAGATGGTTTGGACATTCAGCTTCAGATGCTGGTAAATACCGTAGTCGTGAAGAAGTAGCAGAATGGAAACTTAAAGATCCTAACGTAAAATATAAAAACTACTTATTAGAAAATGGAATTGCTACAGAAGAAGAATTAAAAGAAATCGAAGATAGATCAAAAGCAACTATCGATGATGCTGTAGAATTTGCTAAAGAATCACCATTTGCTGATGGTTCAATTGCATTCCAAGATAACTACGCTGACTAATATTTTAGGTTAAAATAATTTAAATAATATTTTATATAATAGGAGATTAATAGTTATGACTAAAGAAACAAAAATTATGACAGTTCGTGAAGCCATAAAAGAAGCTATGACTCACGAAATGCGTGAAGATGAAAATGTATTTTTAATGGGTGAAGATGTAGGTATCTTCGGAGGGGACTTCGGTACTACAGTAGGTATGTTAGAAGAATTCGGTTCTGAACGTGTTATCGATACGCCTATTAGTGAAGCTGCGATTTGTGGAGCTGCTGCAGGGGCTGCTTCAGTTGGTATGCGTCCAATTATCGACGTAACATTTATGGACTTCGTAACAATTGGTATGGATGCTATAGTTAACCAAGCAGCACCAATGCGTTATATGTTAGGTGGAGAAGTACAAGTACCAGTTACTTATCGTTGTGCATCTGGTGCGGGTACAGGAGCTGCTGCTCAGCACTGTAAAGCTCTAGAAGCATGGTTCTGTCACATTCCTGGACTTAAAGTAGTAGCTCCAGGTACTCCAGGAGATGTTTACTCAATTTTAAGAGCAGCAATCAGAGATAACAACCCAGTTATCTACATCGAACCAAAAGCGTTATTTGGACGTAAAGGTGAAGTAGAAGTAGGTAAAATTGGTGTAATCGGAAAAGGTGACATCAAAGCAGAAGGTAATGATGTAACATTAGTATCATGGGGAAGAATGTTAGAGCGTAGCTTAAAAGCTGCTGAAGAACTAAAAGAAGAAGGAATCTCAGTAGAAGTAGTTGACCCAATTACATTAGTACCATTAGATACAGAAATCATCGTTAAATCTGTACAAAAAACAGGAAAATTAGTAGTGTGCCACGACTCATTCAAAACAGGTGGATTCGGTGGAGAAATCGTTGCTCGTATCGCAGAAAGTGATGCATTTGATTTCTTAGATAGTCCAATTTACCGTGTTGCAGGAGCTGACACTAACATTCCATCAGCTAAAAACTTAGAAAAATTAGTTGTACCTGATGTAGAAGACATCAAAGAAACAATTAAAAAAGCTGTAAATAAAAAATAAAAATTTAGTTAGCGAAGGATGTGAATAAAACATGGCAGTAGAGGTTATAATGCCAAAAGCCGGTAGTGAAATGGAAGAGGGCGAAATCGTACAATGGTTTAAAAATGAAGGTGACCATGTCGAAGCAGGTGAAGTCCTATTAGAAATCGTAACAGATAAAGTAAATATGGAAGTTGAAGCTGATGCAAGCGGAACTTTATTAAAAATATTAGCACAAGCAGGAGATGTTGTACCAGTTGTTCAAACAATCGCATGGATTGGAGAAGCAGGTGAAGCTATTCCTGGTTCAAGCTCTACAGGAGAAGTTGCTCCTGCAGAAACTGTTGTTGAGAAAAAAGTTGATCATACACCAGTAAAAGAAATTGAAGTAATAGATTATTCAGGTCTTCGTGCTACACCAGCAGCAAGAGCATATGCTCGTGAAAAAGGAATTGATTTATCTAAAGTTAAAGGAACTGGTTCAAAAGGACGTATTCATAAAGAAGACGTAATTGATTACAAACTTAACTCTAGAGTTAAAATTTCTCCACTTGCTGCACGTATTGCGCAAATTGAAGGAATTAATACAGAAAGTATCGCTGGAACAGGACCAAATGGTAAGATTATGAAAGCTGACGTTCTTGCAGTGCTTAACGGTACTCCAAAACCAGAACCAGCTAAGAAACAAGAAATTGCTCAACCAGGTAAAAAATCTGTTAAAGCACCAAATGAAAATCAATGGGGAATCGTTGAAACTGTACCAATGTCACCAATGCGTAAAGTTATTTCTAAACGTATGAGTGAATCTTACTTCAGTGCGCCAACATTCGTAGTTAATGTTGAAGTTGATATGACTGAACTATTAGCATTACGTAAAAAAGTTGTTGATGCAATTATCGAAGAAACTGGTAAAAAAGCAACAGTTACAGACTTTATTTCATTAGCAGTAATTAAATCATTAATGAAACACCCATATGTAAATGCTTCATTATCAAGTGATGAAAAAGAAATGTATTTACACCACTATGTAAACTTATCTATCGCAGTAGGTATGGATAGTGGATTGGTAGTACCAGTAATTAAAGGTGCAGATAAGATGAGTCTTAAAGAGCTTGTAGTAGCTTCTAAAGAAATTACAACTAAAGCTCTTGCTGGTAAATTAAAACCAGATGAAATGGCAGATTCAACATTTACAATCAGTAACTTAGGTATGTATGGAGTTAAAAGCTTCGTACCAATCATTAACCAACCAAATACAGCTATTTTAGGTGTAAGTGCTACTGTTCAAAAACCTGTAGTATTAAACGGTGAAGTTACTGTAAGACCAATTATGACATTAACATTAACAGCGGACCACCGTGTTGTTGACGGATTAGAAGGAGCTAAATTCATGAAGACTCTGAAAGAAGCTATCGAAAATCCACTATCATTACTAATCTAATAATGATATAATATATAGAAGAAAATAAGAGAAAAGTGTATTAAGGAGTGATTATAACATGGCAGTAGAAGTTATTATGCCAAAAGCCGGAAGTGAAATGGAAGAAGGCGAAATCGTACAATGGTTTAAGCAAGAAGGTGACGAAGTAAAAGAAGGTGAAGTCCTACTTGAAATCGTAACTGACAAAGTTAATATGGAAGTTGAAGCTGAAGCAAGTGGAACATTATTAAAAATTCTTCACCCAGCTGGATCAACTGTACCAGTAGTTCAAACAATCGCTTGGATTGGACAACCTGGTGAAGCAGTACCAGGAGCTGATGGAGCAACTGCAGCAGCTCAAGAAGTTGTTAAAGAAGTAGCAGCTGATGTTAAAGTACCTGAAACTAAAGCAGAAGAAGTATTACCAAAACGTGAACGTCGTGGAGAATATGATGTAGCAGTTATCGGTGGAGGTCCTGCTGGATACGTAGCAGCTATTAAAGCGGCTCAATTAGGAGGAAAAGTAGCGTTAGTAGAAAACCGTGAACTTGGTGGAACATGTCTAAACCGTGGATGTATTCCAACAAAAACATTCTTACACAATGCTGAAATTATTAACTACATCCGTTCTGCAAAAGATCGTGGTATTAAACTTGTAAATGATGCATTTACAGTTGATATGGAACAAACTGTAGCAGTTAAAAATAAAGTATCTAAAACTCTATCAGGTGGGGTAGCTGGATTACTTAAATCTTACGGTGTTAAAGTATTTAACGGAGTAGGAAGTCTAACAGCTGATAAGAAAATCGTTGTTGATGAAAAAGAAACTATCGATGCTGATAATGTAATTTTAGCTGGTGGTTCTAAAGTAAGTAGAATTAATATTCCAGGAATGGACAGTGATAAAGTTCTTACAAGTGATGAGTTCTTAGATATTACTGAAGTACCATCTCGTTTAGCGGTAATCGGTGGTGGAGTAATCGGTTCTGAATTAGGGCAAGCATTCTCTACATTTGGTTCTAAAGTAACTATCGTTGAGATGGCTGACCGTCTAATTGCTAACATGGATAAAGATGCTTCAGTAGCATTAGAAAAACAATTCAGAAAACAAGGTATCAATGTTCTTACATCAACTAAATTATTAGAAATCGTTGATAAAGGTCACGAAGTAGTAGTTAAAGTTGAAGGAAAAGAAGATATCGTAGTTGATAAAGTATTACTTTCTATTGGACGTGTACCTGATAACACATGTCTTGGAGAATTAGCTGATAAATTCGAAATGGAACGTGGACGTGTTAAAGTTGACGAATACATGGAAACTTCTATTAAAGGAATTTACGCTCCTGGAGATATTAACGGAGTTAAAATGTTAGCTCACGCAGCATTCAAGATGGGAGAAATCGCAGCTGAAAATGCTATGGGTCACCACAAAAAAGTTGATCTTAAAGCTACTCCAGCAGCAATCTACACTCACCCTGAAATCGCGATGGTTGGATTAACTGAAGATCAAGCTCGTGAACAATATGATGTTAAAGTTGGTAGATTCAACTTTGGAGCTAACGGACGTTCATTAGCATCTAACCACGGTGAAGGATTCGTTAAAGTAATTATGGATACTAAATACAGAGAAATCTTAGGTATCCACATTGTCGGACCAGTTGCAGCTGAAATTATCAACGAAGGTTCAACATTAATCCAAACAGAAATGACAATTGATGATGTTATGGATATTATCCATGGTCACCCAACATACTCAGAAGCTTTATATGAAGCTATGGCTGACTGTATCGATATGTGTATCCATGCACCTAAGAAAAAAACTAAATAAGTTTAATGAAGAAAGCAACTAGAATTCTAGTTGCTTTTTTTGGTAATGTTCAACTATAAAAATATCCCCAAGCAAAACTTGCTTGGGGATGAGTTTTAACGAGAACTTTCAGCTTTATGAACCTCTTTATGTAATGTTTTTAAATTAATATTCACAGCTTTATATTCTTCACTCTGAGGTAATTCAAGTGTGAAATTAAGAGGTTTAGATACTTCAACAGTAGCGTTTTTAATATCAAAGTTAAATACATGTCCACCTTGAGTACGATCATCACTAATATAATGAAGATGGAATCCTCCTACACCAACTCCTTGAGTATATTCAGGAGAAAAGAAACCAACTATTGTACCTTTACTATCTTCGTAATTAAATATACTTTGTGTTTCTAATATTTCTAGAAGAGTAGGATAAGGTTTTTCATGTTTTTTTGGTGAGCGAGTATTAATTTTATCGAATACACCAGTGATTTTTATTGCATAGAAATAATTTGAATTTAAATATTCACTAATATCATTATTTAAATTTTCAAAACTTGTTGTAGTTACTTTTTTGAAGTTTGTAGAGAACTTAGTAATATTTGAAAAAGGTGAAGTTGCATCTTTAGGTTGCAGAGTAGAGACTCCATTACTATCAGTTTTATAAACTTCTCCATTTAGTATAATCATTTCGCCATCAACACCTTCGAAAGTACCAATACCAAAATCACCATGTTCTAGTAATTTTTCTACAGTTGTAGTTCCACTAAATGCTCCACCCATTAGTGCAGCCATAGTGCTATATTGATATAACATAATAATTCTCCTTTTATGTTTTATATTTTTGAAACAAGAGAAACTTGAATCATGTTTAATAGAAACTAGTTTTTCTTTAAAATTAGTTTAAGTAGCTATCTTGAAGAGTTTCACCAAGTTTGATGTTATCGCTGTAGTCAACAGGAACATCAATTACGACAGGACCTTCAATTTTGAATGCTTCTTCTAAGCATTTCGCAAATTCTTCTTTTGTAGTTGCACGCATACCAACAGCTCCATAAGATTCTGCATGTTTTTTAATATCAACTTGACCAAGATGTACCGCTGAATCACGACCGTATTTCATCTCTTGTTGGAAGGCAACCATATTATAAGATGAATCGTTCCAAACAACATGAACTATAGGTGATTTTAATCTAACAGCAGTTTCAAGTTCCATTGCTGAGAATAAGAATCCTCCATCTCCAGAAATTGATAAAGTTTTCTTGTTAGGATAAAGTAATCCTGAAGCTATTGCCCATGGTAAAGCTACTCCTAAAGTTTGCATACCATTTGAAAAAAGTAGGTGACGAGGTTCATATGAACGGAAGTGTCTAGCTAACCAAATTCCATGAGATCCAATATCACAAGTTACTATAGTGTCGTCAGATACTGCATTTTGAGTTTGTTGAATAATTTCTAGTGGGTGAAGACGTCCTTCGACTTTTGATTTAGGGGGTTCGTCACGTTTTACGATTTCTTCTTGAAGTTCTTTTAAGTATGACAGATTTTCTTCAGATATTCTTACTTTAGGATTTCCATTGTAAATACATTTTAATGTTTCTGAAATGTCACCGATAAGTTCAATGTCAGGTTGATAATCACGGTCAATAACAGCAATAGTATCATCAATGTGAACTAGAGTAGCATTTTTATTTGTATTCCAATATACCGGATCATATTCAATTGGATCATATCCGATGGAGATTATTAAATCTGCTTTATGTAATAATCTATCTCCTGGTTGATTTCTAAATAATCCAACACGGCCATAGAAATGTTGAACTAAGCCACGAGAAATTACTCCAGCAGCTTGGAACATTTCGACAACAGGGATACCTGTTTTAGCGACTAATAAACGAATAGCTTCTGTTGCTTCTTTAGTTGATGCATTCATTCCTAATAAAAGAACTGGAAGCTCAGCATTTTCTATTTTTTCAACTAAGTCATTAACGTGTTTTGGATCTGCTATCCCTAAGATTGGTTCTCTAAGTCGTTTGATAGCTTTCACAGAAGTTTTTTCATTTATAACGTCTGCAGGTAGCGATACGAATGTAGCTCCTTTTTTAGGCTCTTTAGCTTTTCTAAATGCATTAGTGATAGCTTCAGAAATGCTATCTTGATGACCAACTTCAACAGCTGATTTAGTTACCGGACGAAGCAGACTAACATTATCCATACTTTGGTGTGTTTGTTTTAATAAGTCAGAACGCTTAACTTGACCTCCGATTGCGACAACAGGATCACCTTCAGAGTTTGCAGTAATAAGTCCAGTAGCAAGGTTGCTGACACCAGGTCCTGAAGTAACTAAAGCAACTCCAGGTTTTCCAGTTAGACGCCCAACAGCTTGAGCCATAAAAGCAGCATTTTGTTCATGTCGAACTACAACAAGTTCTGGACCACGATCGACAAGAGCATCGAATACAGCATCTATCTTTGCACCCGGTATAGCAAAAACGTGTTTAACTCCTTCGTTTATTAATGTATCTACAACTAATTCTGCACCGCGGCGAGAATGTTGTTCTAAATATTCACTCATTATTATTCCTCCTAAATCATGAGACTAAAAAATATATAATAATATTCTAACTCTATATTTTAATTTTTTCAAGAATAGAATATTATTATATTCGATATGGTAATGTAATATTATATGAATTATTGGATAATAAAGTAAAGAATAAATTTAGTATGTACGTTTATGAAGTATTTAAAAAGCATTGTTAAAAAATTCTTCTCTTAATATTCCATATTTTATAGAATCATAGTAAATTCCGTTAAAGTATCTAACTTTTCTAATTCTCGCTTCACATATGAATCCAAGTTTTTCAGCTAGTCTTATCATTCCTGGATTTCCACTCCACGTAGTAAGACCAATGTGTTGAATGTCAGGGAATTTCTCGAAACATAATTTAATCCATTCTTTTAAGGCTGAATAGCCTATTCCTTTAGACCATGTATTCTGCTCATATATTACTATTCCAATTTCTAGCCAGCGAGTTGAAAAACACTCCCAATAGTATGTGACAATGCCTATAGGTTTGTTGTTTAAAAATATTCCTAATACACGATCACTCAAGTAATATTCATGATGATTCTTTAGTAGAAATGTTTCTAAATCTAGATACTTGAAATCATTAAAATATGGGGCGTTGTATTTACTCCATTCTGGAGTTTTTGATGAGTATATTACATTGTATAAATCAGTTAAATGTTTTTCTTCAATCTTCTTTAGTGTAATCATAAAAATCTCCTTTTTTATATTATACCATAAGAAAAATTTTAAAATATATAAATTAGTTAGATTAAGCAGAGTGATTATTATATTGAAGAGGTTTATGATATAATAAGTCATGAAAAATAATTAGAGAGGTGAACGATGGAAAAATTTAGTAAAATAATTTCTGATATCTTTCTTTGGATTATGAATATCGGATTATTGATTATAGGGATACTATTATCATTTGGGTTAATAATGGAGGCTAAGGAAATATTCCACGAAGGAGCAAAATTTCTTGCTGAACAAGGAAATTATCAGCACTTTGTAGAAGGAATATTAGTATTTTTCTTATATTTCGAGTTTGTAGCTTTAATAGTAAAATACTTTAAAAATAATTATCATTTTCCACTTAGATATTTTATTTATATTGGAATCACAGCAATTATAAGATTGATTATTGTTCAACATGATGATCCTAAAAGTGTTTTAATCTGGGCAGCTGCGATTTTACTATTAGTAATTAGTTTAGCTATTGCAGAAAAATTTATAAAAAAAGATTAAAAAAGACTTCGAACAAATTAGTTCGAAGTCTTAGTTTTATTTATTTAACAGTGTATTTTCCTGTTTTGTAGTCAATAGTTACACCTTTTTGGAAGTTTGGTAAAAATACATTATATTTAACACTTTTACCGTTATCTTCAACAGACATTGCTTCCATAATTACTCCTTGTGTAACAAGATCATCACCTTTGAAAACTGGAGTTACACGATAACGAACATGTTTTTTAGTCTTTTTAACATAATCGGCAACCTCATTTTCAAAAGGAATCATGTTAAGGTTCATAAATCTTGTACCAGTCATTAGGTTTTTATCATTATCATTTTCACCGGCAAGTTGGAAAGCAATAAGGTGAGATCTATCATAAACATGGGTACCACGATTGCTTTGCCATCCACTAGGACGAACGTGAGCAATTTCTTCACGTTTATCAGTTGGCATTAAATCAACACCAATAATTCCGTTTGCTTGACCAACACGACCTAGTTTATCGAGTGGACTGTAATTTTCAAAAGATGTTGTAGAAAGATCTTCTTTAGAAAAATATGGGTTATTGTTGTTTAATACCTTATATTTGTTATTATCTGTAGCTTCACTTTCTTTTGGTGCAGTAAGTGAATTTATCACATCATCAGGAATTTTTGATACACTTGTAAAAGTTGTAGTATTAGTATTTTTATTTGAAGATTTATTAGTATAGTAAGTTATAGCAAACGCTGCTAGAACAACTATAGCTATAGAAATAATTGAAAACAGTGATAATTGTTGTTTTTTTCTTTTTGCCATATGGTCTCCTTATTTTTTATAATATGTTAAATAACTAAGAGGAAGAGTATGGCTCTTCCCCTAAATATCAATTTTATTTTTTGAAATAGTTAATTCCCATTGCATCTTTTACTTCATCTAAAGTAGCAGCAGCAACTTTTTCGGCTTTTTCACTTCCAGCTTTAAGCATTCTATAAACTTCAGCTTTATCTTTTGCGAATTCCTCACGACGTTCTCTGATAGGACGTAGGTAATCTTGCATTACATCATTTAAACGACGTTTAAGTTTCATATCGCCAAGACCACCACGAGAATAGTGTTCTTTTAATTCTGCAACTTCATCAGTACGAGAATCAAAAATATCAAGGTACGTGAATACTACATTTCCTTCTACCTGACCTGGATCTTCGATTTTAATGTGATTTGGGTCAGTGTACATTTTCATGATTTTAGCTTTAATGTTTTCTTCGCTATCACCTAAATAAATACCATTATTTAAACTTTTACTCATCTTACCTTGCCCATCAATACCAACAAGTCTGGCATGATTTTTTGGTGGTAAGACAATTTCTGGTAATACAAGAACTTCTTTATTATAAGTTCTATTAAAATCACGTACAATTTCACGAGTTTGTTCAAGCATAGGTTTTTGATCTTCTCCAACTGGAACGTGAGTTGCTTTAAATGCTGTAATATCAGCAGCTTGACTTACAGGATATGTGAAGAATCCAGCGGGGATACTTTCACCAAATTTTTTATCGTTAATTTCTTGTTTAACAGTAGGATTACGGTGTAATCTTGAAACTGAAACTAAATTCATATAATACATGTATAATTCAGCAAGTTGTGGAATTTGTGATTGAATGAAAATAGTAGTTTTACTAGGATCGATTCCAACAGCAAGGTAATCAAGTGCAACTTCTGTGATATTTTCAATAACTTTTCCTGGGTTATCAGCATTATCAGTAAGTGCTTGTTGATCGGCAATCATAATAAATACTTCAGTATCATCTTCATTTTGTAGAGCTATACGATTTTTTAAAGAACCAACATAGTGTCCTAAGTGAAGTTTACCAGTAGGTCTATCTCCAGTTAAAATAATTTTTGTCATAAAAGGGTAACTCCTTTAAAATAATTTTAATAATTCCTTATAATTATACCATAATCTGGCTTAAGTTTGTTTGAAATAATATAAAAAATATTAATTTGGATAAAAATTAAGTGTTTTACTTAGTAAAAAATGGTATAATAAGAGAAAAAGAAATAGTTAATTATCAAGGAGATTAATATGATATATATAGAATCAAAAAGTAATGATCCACGCTACAATACTGCATTAGAGCTATATGCTTTTAATGAACTTGCAGAAAAAGATGATGTGTTTATGCTATGGATAAACTCACCATGTATCGTTGTTGGTAAAAACCAAAACACAACAGAAGAAGTAAACCAAAAATTCTGTGATGACAAAGATATCAAAATCGTTCGTCGTGTAAGTGGTGGTGGTGCAGTATACCACGATTTAAACAACTTAAACTACACAATTATCTCAAATGGAAGAAGCGGAGAAGAATTCGACTTCAAATCATTCTCACAACCTGTGCTGGATGCATTAGACTCATTAGGAGTTAAAGCGGAATTTACAGGACGTAATGACTTAGAAATCGATGGACAAAAATTCTGCGGTAATGCTCAATACGTACGTAATGGGCGTATTATGCACCACGGATGCTTAATGTTTGATGTTGATACATCAGTTTTAGCAGATGCATTAAAAGTATCTAAAGATAAAATTGAATCAAAAGGTATCAAATCAGTACGCTCTCGTGTAACAAACATTAAAGATCATCTTCCGAACCAAGATATGACAGTTCAAGATTTCGTTGCAGCACTTAAAAAATATATGAGTGAAAAATATGAAATGACTGATTTTGTTGCAACTGAAGAAGATGAAGCTGCAATCTTAGCTATCCAAGAAGAAAAAAATAACTCATGGGATTGGGTATATGGTAAAAATCCTGACTTCAATATTAAACGTAATAGAAGACTTAAAACAGGTAAAATTGAAGCTAATATCATGGTAGAACAAGGAGTTATTACTAATATCAAATTCTACGGAGACTTCTTCGGAGTAATGGATGTAGAAGATATTGCTAAAAAATTAGTTGGTGTAAAATACCAAAAAGAAGATGTTCAAAAAGTGTTAGAACAAATTGACATTAACTCTTACTTCTTAGGAGCAACATTAGAAGAAGTAGTAGATATATTAGTAGATTAATAAATAATAATGGAGTAAAGTATTATGATAATTTCAACGACAAACTATGTTCCAGGAATGGAAGTTGTAGAATATAAAGGATTAGCTACAGGTGAAGTAGTGGCTGGAATTAATTTTCTTAAAGATTTAGGTGCCGGGCTTCGAAACTTCTTTGGTGGAAGAAGTCAAGGATATGAGGATGAAATTATTCAGGCAAGAGCAGAAGCTTTAAAAGAATTAGAAGCTCGTGCAACTGCTATGGGAGCTAATGCGGTTATCGGAGTTAGAATTGATTTCGATGGTCTTGGAAGCAACGGTAATAATATGCTTTTAGTAACAGTTACAGGGACAGCTGTAGTAGTAAGATAAACTTATATAAATAATAAAATAAAATTAATAGCAATATTTATTGAGATATTGTATAATGATAAACAGTTATTAAAATTTAAATAGTGAGGAAAATATAATGAAAAAAATATTCAATTTCAAAAAGATTTTCTCTATTTTACTTTTAACAATAGCTTTAGTAGCTTCAGCTGTGTTTGTAGCTGGATGTAGTAGCGATAATAGTTCTAGTTCTAGTTCTAATTCTAATTCGTCAAAATCTACTTATAAAGTAAGTAAAGAAGAGAAAGATTATTTATCAAAACGTTTTTCAGAATTATCTAAGATAAATAATGAAACTGTGGCGTATGTTTATGCACCAGGAACAAAATTAGACGAACCTGTTGTGCAGACTAATGATAATGAAACGTATTTAAATAAAACATTTGAAGGTGGAAACGTTCCTTACCTTGGTACTGTATTCATGGATATGGATAATAAAAAAGACTTCCATGATAGATTAACTTGGTTATTCGGTCATGCTCGTGGAAGTAAAGTTTCAGATAATCGTATGTTTAATGACGTTAATTTCTATGATAAACAAGATTTTATGGATAAACATAAATATGTAGTAATTGAAACTCCGGAGAGAAAATACTATTATGAAGCTGCATTCTTAACAATAGTACCAGAAACAACTTCATTCTATCGTTTAGATTTCGAAAGTGATGAAGATTTCTTAAATCAATTAACTAGTGTTAAGAAGGATGCGACAACAAAAAATGATAGTGTTCAACTTAAAGCAACAGATAAATACTTAGTACTATCTACTTGTCGTGAGGAAGATGAGACAATTAGATCAAATCTTTACCTACGTCAAATTCCAGATAATGAAATGGATGATTTTGTAGCTAAACACAAAGATGAATTGAAATATACAGCTACAAGATAATAAATAACAAAAAGCAATCTAGCGATTTTTAACACTAGATTGCTTTTTTCTATTTAGTAACATTATGTTTAGGCATCATTTTGAATTCTCTAATCAAAAAGAATAGTGAAACTGAAATTGCACAAAGGTCTGTTACTGGAGTGGCATAGATTATTCCATCAATTCCAAAGAAATGAGAAAGAACAAATAACATTGGTATTAGCACTATAAGTTGTTTAGTTAAGGCAATAGTAACTCCAATTTTTGGTTTTCCAATTGCAGAGAAGAACGTAGAACTAGAAATATGTACACCATTTATAAATGTAAATAGCAAGAAGAATCTCATATATTTAACTGCAAATTCAAAGTAAAGTGCATCACCATTTCCAAATAGACTAACAATTTGTTTAGGGAAAATCTCAAAGATTAAGAAGAACGTTATTGAAATAATCATCGCGTATTTCATAGTATATCTCATAGTAGTACGAACTCGTTCATATTTTTGTGCACCATAATTGTACCCAAAAATAGGTTGAGCCCCTTGAATTAATCCAATAATAATCGCTATAAATATTATATTAATTTTAGCTACAATACCAGCAACTGCTATAGGAATATCGTTACCGTATACAGAATTAGTACCGTGAATGTTTAATAGGTTGTTTGTTACTATTTGAGCTATCATATTAGATCCTTGGAAAACAAACGAAGGCATACCAAATCCGGCTGCAACTTTTAATAAAGGTAGCTTAGGTATGAAATCATGTTTATTAAATTTAACACTTTTAAATCTTGGGAAATAAAATACAAGAATCATTGCTGATAAGAATTGACTTATTACTGTAGCCCAAGCTGAACCAGCGATTCCCCAACCGAATCCAAAAATAAAAATTGGATTAAGAATAGTATTAAGTACAGCACCAAAAATAATAGCAAACATAGAGTATTTTGGACTATTATCAGAGCGAACAATAGGGTTGGTACTAATGGAAATCAGTAAGAATGGAATCCCTAAAGATGTAATACCAGCAAATGTCATTGCATATTCTAAAATTTCATCAGTAGATCCAAATGCATACATAAGAGGTTTTAAAAATATATGTACTAAAATCGTAATAATAACCCCTATAATAAATAATGAAGATACTGCAGTACCAACTACAGATTTCGCTTTTTCAGGATTACCACGACCTAGTTCAAGATTAAAGTTAGAAGCAGCACCAATTCCTATCATTAAACCTATAGCTAAGCAAATCGTAGTAAGAGGAAAGGCAACGTTTGTTGCAGCATTACCTAAGTAACCAACACCTTGCCCTATAAAAATTTGATCAATTACGCTATACATTGCATTAATAATATTAGCTGTAATAGCGGGCCAAGCAAATGATATAAGTAATTTTTTTATAGGTTTTGTACCTAGTGGATTTTCTATATAATTTTGTGTTTTTTCCATATTATTTCCTCCTTAAGTTATTTTATTCAATATTGTGAAGAAAATAGAAATTTCTTCTTCAGTCAAGCTTTTAAGAACTTCTTTTTCAGCTGTGTTTAGTAGATTAGAGTAAGTTGATAAAACTTCTGTACCTATTTCAGTCAAATGTAGTGTAAAAGAACGTCTATCTTTCACTCCGCGTTTTCTAATAACAAAATTTTGCTTTTCGAGTGCATCGATGTTTCTTCCAACAATATTTCTATCTTTTCTATGGATTTCAGCAAGTTGAGCTTGGGTAACTCCTTCATTTTCTGAAATGTAGATAAGAGTAATGAAATGTCCATGTGTAATCCCTATCTCAGCCAAAGGTTGTTTAGTATAACTTCTCATATTCTCTAATAGCGTAATAAGCTTATAACCCAATGCATCTTTTAACATAAATTCACCACCTAAAATAATATAGCTTGTATATTATATACTTAGTATACTATTTTGTCAATATAAAAAAGAAAGGGAGTGACTCGAAAATCATGATTTCAAAGAAACAATCTTTTGTAGAGTGCCCCTCACAGTCTATTAGATATCTGAAAAGCTTTTATAAAGTGAATTCAGATATCAATAAACCACTGTGCCTATGAGTTTTCCTATAAACTCTGTTAAATTTTAGGACTTTTTGGCTATCCCCTTTCTTTTTAGTGTTTTCCTATTTGTTAATGAAAATTAAATTTAATTTGGATTAATATAGAACTTCAATAATAATTAATGTTCTAAACCACCTGTTACTTTTGTATCTTCTTTATCATAATAATTCACAGCAGTTTTTATTATTAATTCTAAAGCAACGATAATATCTTCTTTTTTCATATAAGGTATATTAGGTTTGTCTAAAACTTGTTCTTCAATATAAGGGATATGAATAAATCCAGCTTTAATATTTGTATATTTTTTTGAAGTTAGGTATAATGCCTCATACATAATATGATTACAAACAAAAGTACCAGCAGTATTAGAAATAGCAGAAGGAATATTATTTTTATTTAATTCATTAACAATTGCTTTTATTGGCAGTGTAGAAAAATATGCATTCTCTCCATCTTTTCTTATGGTTTCATCAATAGGGCTATTTCCAATATTATCTGGGATTCTAGCATCATCAATATTAATAGCGATACGTTCAGGTGTAATCTTACTTCTTCCTCCAGCTTGACCAACGCATATAACAATGTTAGGAGAAAATGATTTTATATTTTCTTCTAAAATACGTGAGCTATCTTTAAAGACTGTAGGTAGGGTAACTTTTTTTATTTCTATACTATCTATTACATCAGGTAAGCTATTAACACATAAATTAGAAGGATTAATATTCTCGCCACCAAACTTATCAAAACCAGTTATTAATACTCTCATAAGGCACCTCGTAATATTTATAAAAAATATATTGTAATAATTAACTTAATAATATTCTAAGGTAATTATTACATCTTATTAAATTAAATTTTTAAATAATACTAATTATAAAACAGTTTAGAAAATTTGAAAATAGTATTTTTGTAATTTTAGGAGATAAATTATAATTAGTCATAAAATAAGAGATAAAAAATCATAAATTTACTAGTTTTAATTTTCAGATTTTTAAGAATTAAATTTACATTATTCTGAAAAAATGATATAATCTATTTATTAGCTAAGATGTATTTTGTGAAAAGATAAGTTTTACTTTATTATTGGCTAATAAAACATGGTTATGTGAAGTAATGTGTAATAAATGGGGAGAAGAGGTTTATGTATCGTACAAAAAAATATTATGATAATAAGTTGTATATTGTTCAACTTATTACCATAATTTCTATATTACTAAGAACTATAGTAAATTTAACATCAATTTTTATTATTCAAGTTATCTTGGATAGTTTGATATCTAAAGATTTTGAGAGAGTTTTTCATTTTGTTAAATATTTGATAGTAGTATTAGTATTTTATTTTATATTGTTATTTTTTTCTCAATATTTTTTAAGAAAACTTTTTTTTCTTGGAAATTTTTCTGTTTTAGAGTATTTTTATGATAAATTTTTAAAAAGTGAATACAATGATTTTAAAGAAGCAAAAAGTGGTGAAATATTATCTAAGTTAACATCAGATAGTATAAAGATATCAGATTGGTATTCTCAAGGTAAAGTTATTTTAGTAACGCAGTCTTTTATTTTATTTTCTATATTGATGTTTATGTGTAGGTATAATGTTTCGATAACACTTATATTATTTTCTGTAATACTTGTATGTTTTTTTATTATAAAACAAATAAGTAAGAAGCTTTCGAATTGTATGAAGAGTGAACAGAAATTATTAGGTGAAACTAATCAATATATACTTCAGTCAATATTAGGTTATTTTGATTTAAAGCAATTAAATAAAGAACAGTACTTTATAGATTATCTTAAAGAAAATATTATAAATAAGAGAATAAAGGTTAATACTGACTTAGCAAAGTATTTTTCGTTATATGTAGGTATATCTGCTACTGTTGCATTTATACTACCTATTGTTTCTCTATTACTTTCAGTGTATTTTATAATATATAAAGATTTTTCAATAGGTTCGGCTATTGCAATATTTTCTACAGTTAGAATGTTAGATGAACCTATAAATTCTATATCAGATAAAATAACTGTTAGGCAGACCGCTTATAAGATAGAAAATGAGTTGTCTAAGACTTTCAATAATAAAAGCACTGAAGAGAAAGAAGTATTAAAAATAAGTAAATTTAACAGTGTAAATGTGAATATAGCTAGTTTTTATTTTAAAGACAATCTGATTTTATCTGATTTTAGATTAAACATAAATAAGGGTGATTTTCTAGTTCTAAAAGGAAGAAGTGGAGTAGGAAAGACGACGGTATCTAATCTTATATTAAGAAACTTGCAAGAGGGTGCATATAAGTTAGATGGGGAAGTTTTAATCAATGAAAAAGATATATATAAGAATAATATTCAAGTTTTAGGAGAATTTTTAAAAGTAAGTCAAGAACCATACATATATGAAGCTACAATAGGAGATAATATTCTCTTAGGTGATTCATATGAGGCTAGACTTGATGAGATAGTTAGATTATTACACCTGCAAGAATTGATTGATAAATTAGGATATAATTATTTATTGAAAGAAAACGGAAAAAACTTAAGTGGTGGAGAAAAGCAAAGACTAGAGTTGGCTAGAGTATTAATAAGAAGACCTGAGTTTATTATTTTGGATGAACCGACAAGCGCTATGAATACCAATTTGAGTGAATTAATAGTAGAAAATATTTTTAACTACTTAAAAGAACACAATATTACAAGTTTGATAATAACTCATAGTAAGGAATTTGATAAATTTGCTACAGATATCATAGAAATTAAATAAGTGTAAGAGCAACATTATAAATATTACCGCAGATAAGTAATACTTATACATGGAGTTAGATACTAGTGACTTAGGATTTTGATTTTATAAAAATTAATTTTCCTAAGTCTTTCTTTGTCGTTTTATATAAGATATATTTTGAATGTGCTGAATCAAAAGTTTCAAATTTTAGAAAGTTTATATGAGAATCTTAGATATAGTACTTTATTGATATCTAATTTCGCTTTGTAAAAACTTTTTAGGTATTTAACAAACTGTATTATTGTTACTCGATAAAATCGATTTCTCAAAAATAAAGATTCTTGAGGCTCTCTTTATAAGATAAATTGTAATTGATTGTTAAAAGTGATATTATTAAAACATAAGGGGTGAGGATTTTGTCTAGAGAAGAAAAATTAAGAACAATTATTAGCACGATAGATAATTCAGAATACAGTGCTACTAAAAAAACTACTAATAATAAATGTATGATGAGAACATTTAAAGAAGCAAATGACACTTGGCTAGCCGATGCTTATTCTAAGAAAAAATATGCTGATTATAAACCATTTCAATTCGTTGATGGAGAGGGAGTAAGATGTTCTATATATTTAAGTGGTTGCTTATTCGCTTGCAAAGAATGCTTTAATGAAAGCATTCAAAACTTTAATGCAGGTCAATTATATACAAAAGAAATAGAAGATCAAATCATACAAGATTTAAGCAATTCGTATGTACAAGGATTAACAATTTTAGGAGGAGAGCCATTTCTTAATACTCAAGTAGCTAAATCTTTAGCGAAAAGAGTAAGAGATGAATTCGGTTCAACAAAAGATATCTGGGTATATAGTGGCTACACATATGAACAACTCTTAAATGCTAGTGAGGATAAAAAAGAATTATTAAATCTATGCGATGTCTTGGTAGATGGACCGTTTATGATTTATTTGAAAGACCTAAGCTTAAGATTTAGAGGAAGTAGTAATCAAAGAATTATAGATTTAAAAAATTCAAGTAAGGATAATGTAGTGTTATATTTAGAATAGTAATACTTGCAATGGAATTACTTTTAATAGAATATTTTTCGTGATATAATAATTATGTTAACAATTAGGGATTTATTATATCTCTAATTGTTTTTGTTGACTAAATTATTGAGAGGAGATTAAAAGTTGAAAAATATTATAGAGATTTTTCGAAAGGATATAAAAGAAGTATTTAGAAAAACTAATACGTGGATAATTATAGTTGGATTAATATTTTTACCATCGATGTATGCGTGGCCTAATATACTATCATCATGGGATCCTTATGGACATACTAACAATATAAAGGTTGCTGTAACTTCAGAAGATGATGGAGCTACTGTCGATGGCAAAGAGTTAAACTTAGGTAAAAGTTTAGTTGAAGGATTGAAAAACAATAAAAATCTTGATTGGCAGTTTGTATCTAATAAACAAGAAGCTGAGGACGGAGTAAGAATAGGTGATTATTATGCTAGTATAGTAGTTCCAAAAAACTTTAGTAAAGATATGACTTCTGTTAGTAGAACAGAACCTCAAAGGGCGACAATTGAGTATACGGTAAATGAGAAGATTAATGCTATTAGTCCTAAAATAACTAATAGTGGAGCTTCAGCAATTGCTAATAATATTAGTAAGAGTTTCGTTGAAACGGCAAATGGAGTAATTTTTGAAAAACTACATGAAGCCGGTATTAAATTTGAAGAAAATTTACCATCAATAGAAAAAGCTAAACAAGAAATTTTCAAATTGAATGAAAACTTTTCTACATATGAAGCGAGTTTAAATGAATTAATAGGAAAAGTAGAACATGGTTATAATATATTAAATACAGTTCAAAATACTTTACCTGAAATAGATAGAGCAGCGACTAATAGTATTATGCTAGCTGATAAAGCGGGTGTAACAATTAACAATATTCAAGGATTTAATGATAGAATGCTACCTATTATTAGTAATCATTTAAGTGTAGTTGAAGAAGTATCAAAAGAAGCAAATATTATAGCAAAAGAAATTCAAAAAAAACCAGACAGAACAGAAGAAATTAAAGCTAGACAAAAAGCTTTAGATAGTAGACTCCAAGCCAGTGGAGAAAGACTCCAGCTTGTAAAGAATATTTTCGAATATTTTAATAACCTATCTAATGAAAGATTATTTAATAATCAACTAGCCAAAGTGACAAATCTAGAAAATGATATTAGTAAAGTAAAAGAGATTAATATTAATATTCATGATAAGATGGATCACTATGATGAAATTACAGATACTTTGAAAGAAGAGTTTGTAAATAAATCAGCTAGAATAAACGAACTTTCAACAGATATGAATACTAAGTTAAATGATGAAGTTTCTCCATTGATATCACAAGTTCTTAGTAGGGCAGATGTTAATATTGATAAAGTGAGTGGAATAAT
The DNA here is from genome assembly GCA_002871655.1 of Streptococcus sp. UMB1385. GTDB lineage: Bacteria > Bacillota > Bacilli > Staphylococcales > Gemellaceae > Gemella. Next base: position 47,743 of record PNGU01000005.1, read on the forward strand.
AGCTCAGGCTCAAGGAGAGCTTCCAGCTGTAGAAAGAAAATTATCAGAAACTGAAGCGAAAATAAGTAATGCACATGGTAAATTATTAACATTACAAGCTCATATGCCATCAGCAAAAAGCAAAATTCAAAAATTAACAGATGAAATAAAAAAAGCTGATGGAGAAGTAGATAAAAACCAACTGTTTAATTTATTAAAAGTCGATTATAAGCAACAAGCTGAATTTTTCGCAAATCCAGTAAAACTTCAAGAGAATAAACTTTATCATATAGAAAACTACGGATCAGCGATGACTCCATTTTATACAGTTTTATCTATTTGGGTTGGATCATTATTAATGTCTTCGTTATTAACTACTAAAGTAGAAGACGAAGAAAATAAATATAAACCATATCAAAAATACTTTGGAAGAGGATTATTATTTGTAATAATTTCTTTATTCCAGACATTAATTATAACTTTAGGTGATATGTATGTTCTAGGTACACAGGCGACATCACCATTTAGATTTGTTATATTTGCATTATTAATATCTTTACTATTTTCATCAATTATTTATACAATAGTATGTATTTTAGGAAATGTAGGGAAAGCAGTTTGTATTATATTATTAGTACTGCAATTAGGAAGTTCAGGGGGAACATTCCCGATTCAGATGACTTCAAAATTCTTCCAAACATTATATCCAAAAGTACCGTTCACTTATTCAATAGGATTACTACGTGAAGCGGTAGGTGGTGTATATGCTCCGGCTGTGAACCGTGATATAAAAATATTATTTATATATCTAATTATCGTTCTTGTAGGTGGAGCGATTCTAGTTAGTCTAAAAGCACGTTCAGTAAAATTAAGTAGAGAAAGAGAACGTTCTAAGTTATTTTTATAGAATATAATTTTCAGTAGAGATTAAGTAGTTACAATATAATGTAGTTTTGTAACATTACTTAATCTCTACTTTTTTCATAGGAAATGAAAAATAGTGTTTTTTGTGATATAATTAAAAGATAAAACCTTAAAATATAGAGGATAGATTATGGTTAGAACATTAGATAGAACAAAAGATATTTTTTTAGATACAATGCTTTTGGGAAATGAAATTTTAATAAAAAAAATAAAAACAACGAATAAAACGAAAATTACTGTTGTCCTAGCAGCATATAGAAGTGTGAAAAGATTACAGGAAATAATTAATAATTTATTTAATCAAAGCTTCCAAGATTTCGAAGTAATAGTAGTCGATGATCTTTCTAGTTCAGAAATAGAAGAAGCGGTTGCTGCAGTCGACAGTAGTAAAATAAATTATATAAAAAAACAACTAGGATCTAATTCGTCAGCGAAAAACTGTGCGTTAGATTTTGCTAAAGGAGAATATGTTGTTTTTGTAGAAGAAAATTCAAAATTAAAACAAAATTACTTAGAGATTTTATATAATGAGATTTCTAAAAATAATCTTGATATTACTATGTTAACTAGAGATGGATATCCTAGTATATTAGATGAAAAGATTTCATCGGGTCAAGAGTATTTAGTAGAAGAAATTAAAAGATTGAAAAGTGATTTAAACTATAATATCACTGCTTGTATGTTTAAAAGAAAATTTTTAGATATCTATAATTTAAGATTTCAAGAAGACATGCTTGCTTTAGAGAACTTATATTTCAAATTAAAAACTTTTGATATAGCAGGAAAAGTTAGTCAAATTGGAAAAGTTGGATATAAAGACTTATTAGAAAAAAAATCAGTGAGGAACAATGCAATGATAGATGCTTCTACTAGAAGAATAATGATTGCAGTAAATAAAATAGAAGAATTTAAACAAAACAAAAAATATGAAGAAAGTTTAAATCTTCTATGCGGATACTTACTTTTTGATGTATTAAGAATGCATGAAAATATGTCCGAGGAAATAGAAATTTTAGAATTAATAAAATCAAGAAAAAATTATTTTGAAAGTGATACATTTGTTAACAAAACAATGATAGCAATGTCTCCGATAATGTTTGCTAATCATCTTAATAGAAAGGATAGGAGATAAATATGAGGCGAATACTTCATAATGTATTTTCATATGCGTTTATAGCGCTTTTCACAGTTGCTTTAACTTGGGCTTATGTAGCACCGTTTGTATATGAACGAATATTGAATCCACTTGCGTTACTTTTAGGAGTTCCTGTTGTATTCATATTATTTATTTATGCAGTAAAGAAAATTTTAGCAACTAATGAAGTAGGATTAAAAAAATATAATAGAATTATAATATTAGTATACTTAGTATTTCAGGCAATAATATTATCGATGGACACCTTAAACTTTTCAGATGGTGCAGAGATAGAAAATGAAGCACACTATATGCTAAACTATGGGAAATTTTCAGGTGAGAGATACTTTTTAGTTTATCCTAATAATATTACACCTACTATTATCCTTTATTGGATATATCGTATAGCAGCATTTCTACATATTTCTGAAGTTTGGATGTTGCATATATTCTGTTTCTTAGTAACAACAGCTACTATATTCTTGACATATAAAACTGCTGGAAAATTACTAACAAAACAAAAACAAACAATAATTCTTGGTCTAATGATTTTATACATACCATTTCAAATGTACAGTTTATTCTACTATTCTGATACTTTGATGGTAATCATGGTAGCTTTAATAATATATGTACTTATCCCGTCGGATGGTAGTTTTATCTTTAGAACGAAGCATATTGTAGCTGTTGCAATATTAGTAGCATTTGCTTGGAATCTTAGATCAAATATCATTATTATTTTACCGGCATTAATTGTGTACTTACTATTTTTTAAATGGTACAAAAATTTGGTATTATTACTAGTAACCTTCGGAATTGCATTTATCTTCTTTGGCAAAGGATTCGATATGCTTTGGGCACACTATGGATTCTGGAAAGATGATGGTTATAGATTCCCTATGTTACACTGGGTAATGATGGGAATGAGTATTCAAGGTGGAAGTTATAACTGGCAAGATTTCCAATTTACTTACCTTAGTCAGAATAAGATGACTGATGACCTCGGCTTATTCTTTAATAGGGTGACTCATAGACCAATTTTCCTTAATTTACTTATGGTAGTATTAAAAATAAGAGGTAATTGGAGTGATGGTACGATAAATTATACGAATGGTACTCGTGCATTAAGAGATGGAGATGGATTCTTATGGCAATTATTCTATGGAAGTGACAATAGTTTCTTTATCTATATTTCTCAAATGATGTATGTAGTAATCTTATTTGGAATGGTTTATTACATTTATAAACGTAGAAAAGAGTATATAACATCTTGTTTCTTATTCCAAATTATTATTTTTGGAGTATTCATGTTCCATTTAATTTGGGAAGCAAAACCAAGATATGTTTATGCATGGATGCCAATAATTTTTATTTTAGGAGCAAAAGGTTTAATTTTATTTGCTGAAAGATATGAGGCTATAATATTTGATAAATACAAGAAAAAACTTTATATTGCTTTTGGAATAGTTTTTGCTCTTCAAGTAGGTAGTGATAGTTTCTTAAGACCATCATATTCAATGAATTTAGACTATGATTCACGTGTAATTAATGGTATTAGTATATATGCGACAGATAATTATCTGCGTGATGGAATAGTTAGAGTTAATAAAGATACCGAAGTAGAACAAACATTTAAAGCAAATCGAAGTTTTAATTATATTCGTGGTTATATTTCATCATACGATGAGAAGAATAATTCGAAATATAAAGTAGAAATCATAGATAAAAAAGATAATAAAGTTGTAAGAGAACATGAATTTGTATATCGTGAATTGTATTGGGAAATTCCTTTACAAACATATACATTACGTTGGTATTTCGACGATCTTCCTGCAGGAGACTATAGTGTAAAATTCTCACAAATAGAAAGTGATAATAATGGTAGCATAGTAATTTCAAGTGTACCAAATGAAATGGTAGACATGTATGAAGCAGGAAAACTATATATTAATGGAGCAGATCAAAATAAAAAAGATCTATCATTACAAATTGGCCATAGATACAAAAAACTTTGGTGGTATTAAAAAAATAAGAGAAAGCTTAAATTAATAATGGGACTTATCTTCGGATGGGTCCTTTTTATTTTGAGTATTTTAATTTAAGTTTAGTTATAGCATAAGGTTAACATAAAGTATCTAGTATATAATATAATTATAACAAATCTTAATTATAGGGGTTTGTTAAGAATAAAAGGACTAATCTAAAAGTCTTAAACGGGAGGGCAAAATTGATTTCTCTGGAATCGTGATTTTTAAGTCAATCCTTATAACTCCAGATAATATAGAAACCTTAATAAGTGTAAACGATTTATTGTCAAAGAAGGTAAAACTATGTTATAATAAAATTACAACATAAAAGGAGCAAATAATTATGGTAAATATTTATGATAAAGCAAATGAATTTGAAAGAGCATTAAGAGAATCTGATGAATACAAAGCATCATTAGCAGCATCTGAAGGATTATATTCTGATGAAGAAGCTAATGAACTTTATACACAATTCGTATCAAAACAAAAAGATTTAATGGAAGCAGCTCAATCAGGAAATGAGCCTTCAGAAGAAGATTTAACAGCATTAGAAGAAATCCAACAAAAATTAATGGAAAATGCTAAATTTTTAGATTTTGTACAAGCTCAACAAAAACTTCAATTCTTAATCGAAGATTTAAATAAAGTAATGTACAAACCATTAGATGAACTTTTTGAAAAATACGGAAACAAATAATAGAAGAAAAATAGTAAATCACGGAGTTAGAATGATTTTAACTCCGTGATTTTTATATACACATTTAGTTTTTATTTATCTTTATTTTCCTCAACATAATCTATTAATTCTAATGTTAGATCATATCTTAAAAATGGTGTGATTAAGTAAATTCCCTTGAAGTGTTTTAAAGCAACATCAAGTAGTTTTTTACTTTCTTCTAAAGCAACTTTTTGGCAAAGTTCTTTATCATCTTTTACTTCTTCTAACTTAGCTAAGAATTCTTCTGATAATTTAATTCCAGGTACCTCATTATGTAGGAAGACAGCGTTGTTGTAGCTAGTAATTGGCATTATACCAACGAAGAATGGTGTATCTGGATAATCAGCGGCAAGTTCTGCTAATTGTTCAATTTTTTCAGCTTCAAAGACAGGTTGTGTAATAAAGTAGTCAGTACCTGCTTTAATTTTTTTCTCAACTAGACGTTTTGTTTTACTTAAGTCACGAACATTTGGATTATAAGCAGCTGCTACTGTGAAGTTTGTAGTCTTTTTCAGAGAAGCTCCATTATATCCAAGTCCTTCGTTAAGTTGTTTAATGAAAGGAATTAACTTAAGACTAGTCATATCATAGACACTAGTTGCTCCAGGGAAGTCACCAAGTTTGCTTGGATCTCCAGTAAGAGCAAGGACGTTATTAATTCCAAGAAGATCAAATCCCATTAAACGAGATTGTAGTCCGATAAGATTATGATCACGACATGTTAAATGAAGTAGTGTAGGGGTAGTAATGTGCTCTTTTAGCAAAGTTGCAGCAGCAAAGTTACAAATACGAGTACTAGCAAGAGAATTATCTGCAAGAGTAATGGCTTCAATATTTTTCTTGTCTATTGCTTTAGCCCCTTCAATAAATTTATCAACATTTAAATGTTTTGGTGGATCTAATTCGGCAATTATAGTTACTTGTTTTTTGACTTTATCAACAATTGTTGGTTTATTATTTGCTACTCTGACTAGTTCTTCTTCTGCAGGTAGCGGTGTTATTACTTTTCTTTTAACTGGTTTAAGACCTTTTATTCCTTTTTTAATAGCGCGAATATGTTCTGGAGTAGTACCACAGCATCCACCGATTAATCTTACACCTTCTTCGACAAGAAGTTTAGCACTTTGTTCGAAGTAAGCTGAATTTTTTCTGAAACGATATTCGTTACCATTAATTGTTTGTGTCAGTTGTAATAAACTTGCATTAGGATAAGCAGATAGGTAACTTTGTGCAAATAATGGCACTTGTTTTAAACTTTTAATCATGTGATAAGGACCTAGATGACAGTTTAAACCAACGATATCAGCCCCTAGGTTAACAAGTGCACTTAAAGCATCAGTTACTTTTTCTCCATTTTGAGTAATACCTGCTTCTAATAATGAAATATTAGTGATAATAGGTAAGTCAGTTAATTTTCTTACTTCAGTTAATACAGCATGAATTTCTTCTTGATCATAATAAGTTTCGAATAACAACGCATCTATTTTATTTGTTGATAGTAGAACTTTTACTTGATCAATTGTTTCTTTTACAATAGTTTCTAATGAAAGTTCACATTCACGAAGACCGCGAATAGCTCCGATTGTTCCGAAAACAATAGTATCTTCTCCAGCAGCCTTGCGTGCTATTTCAGCAGCGCGAATGTTAATTTCTTCGAATTTATCATCATAGCCATATGTCTTAAGTTGGCATTTTTTTGCCGCATAAGTGTTTGTTTGAATTATATCCGCTCCAGCTTCGATATAAGCTTTATGAATTTTCTCCACAGAATCTGGATTAGAGATATTATTATACTCATGACAACTTTCCAATCCATTACTATAGAGAGCTGTACCCATAGCTCCATCAGCTACGAGTACATTTTGTTCTAATCTCTCTAATAAGTTTCTCATATGAACCTCCTATTTAGCGGCAAGTTCATTTCTGATTTCTTTAGTAACTTCAACTAAAACTTCTAAAGCTTCGATAGTTTCTTTTTCAGCACGTGTTTTTAATCCACAGTCAGGGTTAATCCAGAATTGTTCTGTAGATAATTTTTGAAGTGGACGTAAGATATTAGTACGTACTTCTTCTTTTGTTGGTACACGAGGAGAGTGGATATCGTAAACTCCAAGACCGATACCTAATGGGTAAATTGCAGTCTCGAAAGCAGAGATTAATTCTCCGTGACTTCTACTAGTTTCGATAGAAATAACGTCAGCATCTAATGCACGGATAGAATCGATTATTTCATCGAAGTTAGAATAACACATATGTGTGTGGATTTGTGTAGTATCTTCAACAGATGAAGTAGCTAAACGGAATGAGAATACTGCTTCTTCAAGATATTTTTCTTTTTTGTTATCTCTAAGAGGTAATCCTTCACGGATAGCTGGTTCGTCAACTTGGATAATTGTAATTCCAGCTTTTTCTAAAAGTTCAATTTCATTTTTAAGAGCGATAGCAATTTGGTTGAAGATTTCTGCTTTAGAAATATCAGTTCTCTCAAATGACCAGTTTAGAATTGTAACTGGTCCAGTTAACATACCTTTAACAGGTCGGTTAGTTAAGCTTTGAGCATAAGCAGTTTCTTTAACTGTTACAGCTTCAATGTGTTTTACATCTCCGTAGATGATTGGTGGTTTAACCCCACGAGATCCGTATGATTGAACCCAACCGAATTTAGTTGATGCGAATCCAGCGAAACGTTGACCGAAGAATTCAACCATGTCTGTACGTTCAAATTCACCGTGAACTAATACATCGATATCAAGATCTTCTTGAATTTTAATCCAACGAGCGATTTCTTCTTCGATGAATTTTTCATATGCTTCATTAGATAATTCACCTTTTTTCCATAGCGCACGTTGTAGACGTACTTGTTTAGATTGAGGGAATGATCCGATTGTAGTAGTTGGTAATACTGGTAAGTTGTATTTTTTGTTTTGAACTTCACGACGAACTTTGTAATCAGATGGACGAGTTGAACGAACATTTTCGCTTGATTCTAATTCAAGGTTTCTGAATTCAGCATTTTGTAATTTGTTGAAGTCTTCAACGTGTTTTTGGTATGCAGCATCTTCTTTACCATCTAATTTGTTAGCTAGTAAGTTAAGTTCTTCTAATTTTTGATCAGCAAATGCCAAACCATTTAATAAAGTTTCTTCTAATTCTGTTTCATTTTTAGTTGTAACTGGTACGTGAAGTAATGAACATGATGGTTGAATTACTAATTCAGCAACATTAGCTTTAAGTTCTTCTAATAATGCAGAACTATCTTCGAAATCATTGCTCCATACATTACGTCCGTCAACAACTCCAGCAAATACTTCTTTATCTTTAAATAGACCAGCTTTTACATTAGCTAAGTTTTCTTCTCTTCCGTGAACGAAGTCTAATCCGAATGCTACAGGTAGATCTACAAGTTTTTCAGCTTCTACTAAAGCTTCAAAGTAAGTTTGGAAGATGAATTTAGCCTCTACTTCATTGTTGAAGTGGTTGTACACTTTGTGAGCTAATTCTACATAATTTTTACCTTCATCAGTAACGAAGATTGGCTCATCTACTTGGATGTAAGAAGCACCAGCTTCAGCTAATTCTTTGAATACTTGAGTATATAATGGTAATAATTTATCTACAGCTTTTTCAAATTCACCTTCAGCAAGACCGCTTGATAAAGCTACGTATGTAATTGGTCCTGTGATAACTGGTTTAGCTTTGTCTCCTACGATTTCTTTAGCTTCTTTGTATAAGTCTAATAGACGAGTGTTGTTTAATTTAGGGTTAACATTTTCCCATTCTGGTACGATATAGTGGTAGTTAGTGTTAAACCATTTTTTTAGTGCAGATGCAACGTTATCTTTGTTACCACGAGCGATATCGAAGAATAAGTCTACATCAACTTCTCTTCCTTCGAAACGTTGTGGAATAACGTTGAATTGAACTGATAAATCTAAAATGTGGTCATATAATGAGAAATCACCAACAGGGATGAAATCTAAACCAGCATTGAATTGTTTTTCGATATAAAGACGACGAAGTTTTTCTGCTTCTTCAAATAACTCGTTTTGACGAACTGTACGAGCCCAGTATCCTTCAATTAATTTTTTCCATTCTCTTTTTTCCCCTAAACGTGGGTATCCTAAACTTGAAATTTTTGTCATTATTTCTTTTCCTCCTAAAATTTTCTCTTTTTTGTATATTGAATTATAAAAATAAAAACGCCCTTAAACAATAAACTAATATTGTCTAAGGACGTGCGTTTTATACGTGGTACCACCTTATTTTATGGAAAATCTAAAATTGTGAATTGAATTTTTTAGTTTTCCACCTCATTAAAATTTTAACGCTATTTCTGCGTAATTACCTAACTTCCGCTCGATAATTAAAACTCAAAGACCATCTTCAAAAAAATTCATTAATCTCTTTTCAGCTACCGAGATTCTCTGGTGTAACTCCTTTTTTCTACTCATCTTATCAATGTTATATTATATTAATTTATAAAAATAATTTTTACTCAGTCTTAAATACGACAAAAGGGTGGTAACACAAGGGACGAAATGACCGTGTTACCACCCAATTTTATAATCTTAAAATAAACTTTTAATCTTACCTTAATGATTATTAACGATAATCAACCGGAACTAACTCATTAATAGTCATTAGTTCAGCTCTGTGACCATTTACAATACACCCAAATCCTTTTTTTCACCAACCAAAAGGTCTCTAATAGTTAAGTAATATTGCTCTTCACTTCTTCGCTTTTTAAAACTGTTAAAGAAATATTAACATAAGTTTTTTTCTTTGTCAACACTTTCTAGTAAAAAAATTAAAAACTTTTTTCGAAATTGTCAGAAATCTAAGATAGACCATATATATTAATATATTCTAAAGATAACATTTTAATAATAACTATTTAAGAAATATTTTAACTTTTACTAATAGTTAGTTAATATCTATAAGGTATACTGTATTCATCAAACAAAAAGTTTTGGTAATAAAGTATTAAATAAGAGGAGAGAAATACAAATGAAAAATAACTTTATTAAATCAGAAAGTTTTACAAAATGGGCAATCAGAAAAGTTAGTGTTGGTGTGGTGTCAGCTGCAATTGCTAGCGGAATCTTTATAGTTGTTGGCAGTGGAGAAGCTCATGCGAGTGATTTACAAGATAAAGCTCCTGTAGTTCAAAATGTAGAAAATAAACAAGTAAATGATGCAACTGAATCTAAAGTAATTGAAAACAAAGTAAATACTGTGGGAAAAGAAACAAAACAAGTTGAGAAAAGTACAGTTGAAGCAAAAAATGTTGTAAGTGCTGAGAAACAACCTGAAGTAAAATCAGAAAAAGAAGTAAGTATTGAATCAAAAGAAACTGATGTGAATAATTTAATAAAACAGGCAAAAGATGTAGCAGAACCACAAACAACGCCAGTTGAAGTTAAAAAAGCAGTAATGGAGAATACAAAAGATACAGTAGATGTGCCAGCTAAATACTTAGATAAAGCAAACTACCCTGGACCATTCACAGCAGGAGTAAACCAAGTAATTCCTTATGAATTCTTCGGTGGAGATGGAATGTTAACAAGATTAATCTTAAAATCATCAGATAAAGCACCATGGTCAGATAACGGATCAGCGAAAAATCCAGCATTATTACCATTAGAAAAACTAGGAAAAGGATTATACTTCTATGAAGTAGACCTAGAAGGAACAAAAGGAAAATCAGATAAAGAGTTATTAGACTTATTAAAAGCAAATGGAACACAAAGCTACAAAGCAACAATAAAAGTATATGGTGAAAAAGATGGAAAAGCAGATCTAACAAACGTTGTAGCAACAAAAGATGTAAATGTAAATCTAAATGGTCTTACAAGTGTTAACGAAGTTAAAAAAGCAGTAATGGATAATACAAAAGATACAATCGATGTACCAGCTAAATATTTAGATAAAGCAAACTTCCCTGGGCCATTCACAGCGGGAGTAAACCAAGTAATTCCTTATGAATTCTTCGGTGGAGATGGAATGTTAACAAGATTAATCTTGAAATCATCAGACAAAGCACCATGGTCAGATAACGGAACAGCTAAAAATCCAGCATTATTACCATTAGAAAAACTAGGAAAAGGATTATACTTCTATGAAGTTGATCTAGAAGGAACAAAAGGAAAATCAGATAAAGAATTACTAGATTTACTTAAAGTAAATGGAACACAAAGCTATAAAGCAACAATTAAAGTGTATGGTGAAAAAGACGGAAAAGCAGATTTAACAAACGTAGTAGCAACAAAAGATGTAAATGTAAATCTAAATGGATTAACAAGTGTCAACGAAGTTAAAAAAGCAGTAATGGATAATACAAAAGATACAGTAGATGTACCAGCTAAATATTTAGATAAAGCAAACTTCCCAGGACCATTTACAGCAGGAGTTAACCAAGTAATTCCTTACGAATTCTTCGGTGGAGATGGAATGTTAACAAGATTAATCTTGAAATCATCAGACAAAGCCCTATGGTCAGATAACGGATCAGCGAAAAATCCAGCGTTATTACCATTAGAAAAACTAGGAAAAGGATTATACTTTTATGAAGTAGACTTAGAAGGAACACAAGGAAAATCAGATAAAGAATTACTAGATTTATTAAAAGTAAATGGAACACAAAGCTACAAAGTAACAATCAAAGTATATGGTGAAAAAGACGGGAAAGCGGATCCAACAAACGTAGTAGCGACAAAAGAAGTGACTGTAAATCTACATAAAGAAACTATGCAAATGGATATGAAACCAGGTGAAGATATGATGCAAAATAATACAGCTACTGGTTCAATGGATTCAAATGTAAGTGGAAAAATAATGAATATGAGTAAATCTGACAATATGTCTATGAAATCTAGTATGAATAAAGATATGATGCAAGATAATATGACTATGAATACTCATATGAGTAATGGAATGATGAAAAAAGGTATGCTACCAAAAACAAGTGCGGTACCTGAAGGAACAATGAGTTCAACAAATTCATCAAATACTGGAATACTAGGATTAATCATTGCAAGCTTCTTAGGTCTATTAGGATTAAGAAGAAAAAATAATTAATAAATAAAATAAACTTGTAGATTTTATCGAAATAGTGCTATACTTTTATTGTATAGTACTATTTTGATAAGAGGAGTTAAATATGGTCAATAAAATTTTATTAGTAGATGATGAAATAGAAATAACGGAGATAAATAAACGATATTTAGAGCAAGGTGGATATGATGTTGATATCGCTAATGATGGTAAAGAAGCTTTAGAGAAATACAAGAAAAATAAATATTCTTTAATAATTACAGATATAATGATGCCCAATATGGATGGTTATGATTTAATCAGCGAGGTACAGTATTTAGATGATGAGCAACCATTTTTATTTATAACAGCGAAAACAACAGAACCAGATAAAATCTACGCTTTAAGTTTGGGGGCAGATGACTATATAGTAAAACCATTTAGTCCAAGAGAATTAGTTTTAAGAGTTAGAAATATACTACGTAGAATCGAGAAAAAAAGTAGTGAGAATATTTTAACTTTAGGTGATTTGAAAATTAACTATAATAGTAGAATTGCTATGGTAAATGATAGACAATTAGAACTAACCGTGAAATCTTTTGAATTATTATGGCTACTGGCTAATAATCCAGATCGTGTTTTTTCTAAAACAGAATTGTATGAAAAAATTTGGCAAGATGAATATGTTGAAGATGCAAACACACTAAATGTGCATATACACTCATTAAGAAGAATCTTAACAAAATATTCAACAGAAAAAACACCTAGCATAAAAACAGTATGGGGTCTAGGATACAAAATGGAAAAACAAGGTTAAAAATGGAAAGGAAATATAGTATGAAATTAAGAGATTATATTATTGTTGGATATATTTTATCATTTTTAATAACTATTATGGCTGTTTTTTGGGCTTCAAATTTAATGTTAATTGAAAAAAAAGATACATATTTTATAGTTGTGATTACAATAATTGCGGGGCTAATTGGAGCTACAATTAGTATTATATTACTGAAAGGTGTATTTAAGTCATTACGTGTACTAAAAAGACAAACGATTAGTATAAGTGAGAAAAATTTTGATATTAGCAATACTGTAGAAGGTCCTACTGAGTTTAGAGAATTATCATTATCATTCAATGAAATGGCAAAACATTTAAAAGAAAGTTTTGAATCATTGGAAGAAAGTGAAAAAGAAAAATCTCTTATGATAGCCCAGTTATCTCATGATATAAAAACTCCTATAACTTCAATTCAATCAACTGCAGAAGGAATGTTAGATGGAATAATAAAAGAAGAAGAATTTAAATATTATCTAGAAACGATTTGCCGACAAACAACAAGATTGAATAAACTTGTTGAAGAATTAAATTATTTAACATTAAGTGTGAAAAACACTAGTGAAGATGATAAAAATGAAACAATATTTTTAGATAAATTATTGATTGACTGTATGTCAGAATTTAAGTTGCGAGCAGAAAAAGAAAAAAGGGATATCTATATTAAAGTTATTCCTGAGAATGCTAAAATAGTAAGTAATTACAATAAAATACAAAGAATTATCGTGAATTTAATAGGTAATGCATTTAAATATTCACCAAGTGGGACAAAAATAGAAATAGTTGCTGAAATACAAAATCAAGAATTATCTATTTCTATAATTGATGAAGGTTGCGGTATAAAAGAAGAAGAGATTGATAATATTTTTAAAAGATTATATCGTGTTGAAGCATCAAGAAATATGAAAACAGGTGGTTATGGCTTAGGTTTGGCAATAGCGAAACAGTTAGCCTTACAAATAAATGGAGACATATTAGTAGAAAGTGAATATGGTAAAGGAAGTAAATTTACTTTAAAAATTAATTGTTAATACACTGAGTATACAAGGAAATCTTTGAATCAGATTTATTATTTTGAAAGAATAATTGGAATTAGATTTTTAGGAATTTTCAATATAAAAACATACAAATTTTTTAAATTTTGACAAAATAAATTTTTCACGGTATAATGAAAAAAAATCTACTGAGGAAAATAAATATGGCAAATTCAAAGTATATTACACGTCTTAAGCGCTCAGAAGGGCAACTAAGAGGGATTCAGAAAATGATAGAAGAAGAGAGAGATTGTATTGATATAATAACTCAATTAAGCGCAGTTCGTTCAAGTGTTGATCGTGTTATTGAGTTACTAATAACAGAAAATCTTATGGAATGTATTAATAATCCTTTAGAAAATCCTGTAGAACAGAAAGAAAAAATAGAAAAAGCTATAAAATATATAGTAAAGAGTAAATAGTTAAAAAAATAATAAAAAAGCCTTATTTCTAAATAATCTTAGGAATATGGCTTTTTTGATGGTGTATTAATTTTATATTAAAGAGAATTTAATATAGTAAAAATTGGTTGTTTTTATTATTTAATATTTTACTTTGTTTCTCCAGGCCAATTATTCATACCACCTTCGATATTTATTATATCGAATCCTTGAGCCTCTAAAAAATCATATGCCCTAGCTGAACGTCCACCTGCTTGACATATTACATAGTATTTTTGATTTTTATCTAATTTAGTGAATTCTATACCAAGACTACTCAAAGGAAAATTTTTAGCAGAAGGAATATGCCCTGCTTCATACTCGTGATTTTCTCTTACATCAAGAATCGTAAGTTCCTCATTATTATACTTTTCATAAAAATCTTGCATTGAAATATTATTTTTCATGATCTCTTCCTTTCAATATTAGTAATTTTAGACTATTTTTCCTCTCCATGCATGCATACCGCCTTGGATATTAATAACATCGTAGCCTTTCTTTTTTAGTTTTTTGGCTGCAAGTTTGCTTCTAGCTCCAGAGTGACAAATAACATATACTGTTTTATCTGTTATTGGAGTAAATTGACCAATCTCATTAAGTGGAACATTTTTTGCATTTTTTATATGTCCTCTTCGAAATTCTCCAGGTGTTCTTACGTCTATTAATTGAATATTTTCTTTAAGTTTTTGTTCTAGCTCGATAGTAGAAATACTATCTACTTTTGTGAATAAGAAAAACATTATTGTACCTCCTAATATACCCTTATGGGGTATATTAAACCATGAAATAGAAGATTTGTCAAAAAATTGATTTGATTTTATACATTAAGATTAATTAGTTACAAATAAAATACAATTAAAATTTAAAAAAAGTAAATTATTATAAATAAAAAATCTTATAAGGATAATAAGATGAAAAAATGAAAATTATTGCTGAAAATAAATTTTCAAATATTTGGATGTTATATACTTGACAAATAAGAAAAATAGGAGAATAATGGAAAAGGAAGCGACCTTCATTTTTATAAAAAACAACCAACAATTAAGGAGGAAATTAAATGAAAAAAATATCAAAAGTAGCTACTGCTAGTGTATTATTATTTACATTAGCAAATCCATTAGCTGTATTTGCTGAGAATAAAGTAGGCAATGTTTCAGAAACAAGTAGTAATAAAACAACACAAGATCTTACTATTAATTCAGAAGAAGTCAATGGTGATATAGTATTTCATGTGACTGCACAGAGAGATACTTATGAAGCTATTGTATACGCTAAAATTAATGGGAAAGATTATACTTATAATTTAGGTAATTTAAAAAAAGGTCAAGTATCTAAGATAGTTCAACCAGATGTAAGTATAAATAACAATAATGCTTCTATTTCAAAAGAAAGTAATAAAGGAAGAATACTACCAAATACAAGTGCTGTAAGAGAATTAGTACAAAAAACAGTTTTGTACAATAATGAAATAAATGGAAATGTGATTGAAGCAAAAGTTGTATACAAAGTATATGAGCTGGTAGAAAAAAATTCAATTCAAAAAAACGAGAAACCAGTGGCACCATCACCAAAAGCGGAGAAACCAGTGGCTCCAGTGCCAAAAGCCGAGAAACCAGTGGTTCCAGCACCGAAAGCAGAAGAACCAGCGGCACCAGCACCTAAGGTAGAGAAACCTGTGGTTTCAATACCAAAAGCAGAGGAACCAGCAGCATCAGCACCGAAAGAGGAGGAACCAGCGTCTCCAACACCTAAGGTAGAGAAACCTGTGGTTTCAATACCAAAAGCAGAGGAACCAGCAGCTCCAGCACCTAAAGTAGAGAAACCTGTGGTTTCAACACCAAAAGAGGAAGAGCCAGCGTCTCCAGCACCAAAAGCGGAGAAACCAGTGTTACCAGCACCAAAAGCGGAGGAACCAGCGTCTCCAGCACCAAAAGCTGAGGGACCAGCGGCACCAGCACCAAAAGCTGAGGGACCAGCGGCACCAGTACCAAAAGCGGAAGAGCCAGCAACGCCAGCACCAAAAGCAGAGGGACCAGTGGCACCAGCACCAAAAGCAGAGGAGCCAGCAACGCCAGCACCAAAAGCAGAGGAGCCAGCAACGCCAGCACCAAAAGCGGAGGAATCAGCAGCTCCAGCGCCAAAAGCAGAGGAACCAGCAGCTCCAGCGCCAAAAGCAGAGGAACCAGCGTCTCCAGCACCGAAAACAGAGGAACCAGCGTCTCCGGCACCAAAAGCGGAGGAACCAGCAGCTCCAGCGCCAAAAGCAGAGGAACCAGCGTCTCCAGCGCCAAAAGCAGAGGAACCAGCGTCTCCAGCACCGAAAGCAGAGGAACCAGCGACTCCAGCACCAAAAGCGGAAGAACCAGCTGCAACACCAAAAGAAGATACTCCGTCTGAAGAAGTAGCACCAAAAGATGAAAAACTTGAGGAAGCAAAAAAAGATGGAAAAGATGTTATTGAAAAAATTGCTGCTTCAAAACTTAGTGAAATTGAAAAAGTTAAAGATGAAGCAGAAAAAGCTAAGTTAGAAGCTAAATTAAAAGAATTAAAAGAAGCAGGATTAGAAGCGATAAATAATGCTAAAAATCACGATGCAGCAGTAGATGCTACGGATGAATATCAAACCAAGATTGATGAGATTAATGTTCCAGGTGAAGAATTACCAGCACCAAATTATAACAAAGATAATTTAACAAATGGTCATAACGAAGGTACTACTATTGATAATGGAAGTACAGCAATAGGCCATGGGTCAGGTGAAGCTACATCAACAACTCCGACACAGCCTACCACTGAAGAAAGACCAACTTCACCAGTAACTCCAACACAACCTGCTTCAACTTCAGAGGGAACTTCTAGTTTCAGAAATGCTCCTGAAGTTCAAGTTAGAGCAAGAAGAGTAGCACGTGCAGCAAATCAACCAGACGTTACGGTAAATATAAGTTATAATTATGACGGAATGCCAGACATCAATGGATTTTTATCTGATCCGGGAGAAAATAATACAGTAGCTATTTCAAATTCAGCAACTGAAGATGAGGTGAAAGAATTAGTTAAAGCAAAAATTCAAGCTAAGGCTCAAGAATTAGCTAAACATGGATATAAAGTAAAAGAAGAAATAGTATTCGAGCAAGATACTAATGTGAAGAACTTTAATTATGTAGTTACTTTCACTAAAGAGAAAATAGGAACTACAGGCTTCAGAATCGCTCCTGAAGTTCAAGTTAGAACTAAAAAAGTTGTAAAAAGAGATTTATCTAATAAAACTAAAAAAATAAACATCTATTATAATCTAACAGCTCTTAAAGATATTGCGGGAGCATTAGGAGAATTAGGGGGAGAGAATATGCTTACTTTCCCAGGAAATACACCTAAAGAAGAATTAAAACGAGCTATTGAAGAAAAAACAAAAGCTCAAATTGAAAAATTGAAAAAACAAGGTTTTAAAGTTGTTTCAACTACCGACTTAGATCAAATAGTTGAAGGTGGAGATAGCTATGATTATGTTGTAGAATTCACAAAAGAATCTAAATCTGCATCAGCTAATAATACAGGTTTTAGAAAAGCGCCTACAAAACAAAGAAGGGCAAAAAGATCAACAGAAGCACAAGAAAATGTAAATGTTAATATTTACTTCAACTTAAAAACTTTACCAGGAATAGCTGGAGCATTAGATGTAGATGGAGATACTACTATAAAACTTCCAAAAAATGCTACAGAAGCGCAAGTAAAAGCAGCAATTCAAGGGAAAATCGCTAAAGTAGAAAAACGAGGATATAAAGTAAGTGATTTTTACTTTGGAGCAAAAACAGATCGTGGTTACGATTTTGTCGTAGAATTTAAAAAATAAAAAAACAACCTAAATAAAAACTGACCTTAGAGTTTAGATAATAATTTAACTTGAGGTCAGCTTTTTTATTTTATTCTTCTTCAGTTTCACGAGGGAAAATCATGGATTCACTGAAGTTTAAGTTGCGAAGAGCGGTGTAAGAATCTTCTAGAGAAATATAGTTTAACTTTCTCATCGTTAATATTCTATATTTTAAAAGTCGAACTAACTCCATTTGAAGTTCTTTAAGTTCTTCTTCGAAATCGATGTCTTCTAAAAATACTTCAAATAAAGTGAATGAGTAGTATCTATATACATCTTTAACGAATTCTGCAGTATTTTGATCTGAACACTTTTCATCAATAACCTTATAGGCTGTCTCAAGAAGTACTTTTCTTACTGTAGGCGAGCAATCAATGATAGCCTGAATTTGGCTAGAAGAAGCTTCAGCTTTTTGTTTAATTTCATCTAATTTATTGACGAAGTTTACTTTTCTTCTTTTTGGTATTTTTTCTTTAAGTTTCTCATAAAATTCTGGAGTTAGATCTTTAGCCACAAAATGACGAGTTAAACGACGTTTTAGATTGGATTCTTTTACATATATTCTTAAATTAAGTAATAGGTTTTTTGGTATCGAATATGTGAATAATAAAGATTTTCTAAGTTGCATAAGTTTAGAAATTTCCAGGATTTGCTCAATGTTAGGATTGTCCTTAAGTATTTCAGGGAGAACTTTGTCTTGTGCTTTCATTATTTTTTTGTGTAGTGATAGTGGTTCGTTTGTATTTTTAAATCTTCCAGTTTGCATGTTTCTGAAATATGTTTTTAATTCGTGTAAACTTTTTATTTCAATAGCATAAGCAACTTTTTCTTCAATAGATTTCTTAGAAATATCACGTTCTTTTAGTTCCTCAAGTGTGCCTTCTAAGATTTTTTCACGAAGAGAGTATTGAGTATATTCTTTCTCTTCATCTTCGTTCTTAACAACAAGAGGAAGGGCGATTGTACCGATAATAATACTTAGTAAAACGACGTTACTCGCAATGAATAGGATGGTATTTCTAAGAGGGAAGTTATCCCCAGTAGCAGTTACAACCGGAATCATAAGTGCTGTAGCAAGTGTTACTGTCCCATGAATACCACATAAACTAGCAATTAAAGAGTAACTAAATCTAGAGTAGTTATCTTTATCGAATTTTCTATTTAATATTATTTTTGCTGTTTTTCTAGCAGTCGTAAAATGGTGAGGTTGGAATGATATGTAATTGAAATATACAAAGACCAATCTGACTATCATTAGACCTAAAACAATAACTAATGAAATAATGAATCCATATACAATATCAATCTCCCTGTTGTTAAACATTGTATGATATATCTCTGGAAGCAAATATCCTAAAAATGTAAATACGAAGCCATTTAGTACATAACTTGCTATTTGTTGAGTACTATCTATAGTTACTGCAGCATCACTACTTACAACAATAAGTAAGTGAAGTTTTCTTTGGTAGTTATAAACTAAAGCAGTAATAACAACAGCAACGATACCAGATACACCAATATGTTCAGCAATAAAGAATACTACAACCGGTGTTATTAATTGAAAAATAACTAAAATATTAGATTCATCAGCAAATTTTGTTGAAAATATAAATTTAATATAAGAGAATATTATACCAATAATAAGTCCAAAAACTGCTCCACCACCAGCAACTACTAAAAATTTATACCCTGCATTAGCTACAGAAAATGTATTAGTAAGAACGGCTGCTAGAGCAATATTAAATGATACAAGCCCAGAAGCATCATTAAGAAGTGATTCACCTTCCAAAATAGCCATAAGGCCCTTAGGAAGCTTCATTCCTTTAGTTATTGATTTAACAGCCACAGCATCGGTAGGAGATAGAATTGCTGCTAAAACAAAACATGCTGCCCATGGAATCATTGGAAGCAAGAAATGAATTATGCTACCGACAACAATTACCGTCACAAGAACTAAAAATATTGCCATATATATGATTGGTTTTTTATACAACCAAATATTCTTTAATGAAGAGTTGAAACCGTCAGTAAACAGTAATGGTGCAATAACTAACATCATAAACATTTCTGATTCAAACTCAAAATGGAGTGGAAGATTAGGGATAAAAGTTACCGCAGCACCAAGAATTATTTGGAATAAAGCTGCTGGAATACGAGGAATAATATTGTTAAGAAAAGAACCAAGAATAACAATAACTATTAGTATTCCAAGAGTAGTTAGTATTTCCATAGAAAACTCCTTTGTAATTATTTTATTATTTATTTGTACAAATATATTTTACAATTATTTAATATTAAAATCAACGATTATACAATTCAAATGAAGTTTATTTAGATTGCTGATTTGAGAATTATTAGAGTGAAAAAAATTAGTAAATTATTGCTTAGGAATAAAATTATCGCTACATCTAAATATTAATATTTAGACATAGCGATTGATTTGATTTATATATACTTCTAGTAAAATTACCAACTAATTACTTTTCCATCTTCTATTTTAATATCAGCGTCATAAAGTTTATTTAGAAGCTCTTCATCAAAGAAGTTCTCTACTTTATCATTCTTTATAACTTTTCCATCAAGAAGAGCAATAATATTATCACTGTATGCTAGTGCTTGATTTATATCATGTAGCACCATAATAATAGTAATTCCTAGAGATTTATTAAGATCTCTAACAAGTTGCATTATAGATTTTTGGTATTTTATATCAAGGAAAGTAGTAGGCTCGTCTAGTATAATAATATCCGTACTTTGTGCTAATGCCATTGCGATGTAAACACGTTGAAGTTGACCACCTGATAATTCATCCACACGTTTATCTTTATAAGCCTGTAAATTAGTTTTTTCAAGTGCAAATTCAATTTTTTCAATATCACTAGCGTTAGGTTTATAAAAGAAAATATTTTGATAAGGAAGACGAGCGAAACTAACCATATCATAAACAGTAATTTCTCTTGGAGTTTCATTCTTTTGATAAACAATCGCAAGAATACTCGCAAGTTCTTTTAATGAATATGAATTTAATTCTTTACCTTCGAGTTTGATACTTCCAGAATTATAGTTTAAATTTTTGGCTAATATTTTTATAAGTGTACTCTTACCACAGCCATTTTTACCAAGTAGGGTAGTAATTTTACCTTTTTCAATATCTACATTAAGATTTTCAAAAAGTGCATTTTTATTATTATACTTAAATGTAAGGTTATTAATTTCTATTATATTTTCCATTAACTTACTCCTTTCTTAACTAAAATAATAAATGCAGGTCCACCGATAATCATCATTATTAAATCAGCAGGTATTTCGATTGGTGCGAAAATAACACGACCGATTGTATCGAATAATAGTAGAATAAACGCTCCAAGTAAAGCACTAAATGGAATAGTATAGATATGATTTCTACCAATTATAATCTTAGCAATATGAGGTGTAATAAGAGCTAAAAAGACCATAACACCAGCAACAGCTGTAGACACAGAAGCAAGAGCTACCGCAACAAATGAGATTAGCAGGCGAATCATATTAATATTGATTCCTAGTGAACTAATAATATTATCATCAAAAGCGAAGATATTACATAGTTTTGCTAAGAAGAAACTGATAATTAGTAAGATAGGAATCCAACTTAATAATAATGAAACATCATCCCAGTTTTTAGTTCCTAAACCAACAGTCTTGAATGCTGATGAAGTAGTAGAATTTGCTTGGTTTAAGTATTGCATAGAACTTAATATTCCCGTGAAGAAATAGCTTATCGCAATACCTATCAAAATAATTTTAACATTGTTTTTTGTTCTACCAGCTAAGTAATAAATGATTAAGAAACCAAGGACACCACCGATGATAGAAAACACTGATTTAAACAGCAAAAATTGTGGGAATAATCCTAACCCTAAGTATAAAAATAGGTTAGCTCCACTAGAAACCCCTATAATACTAGGATCGACAAGCGGGTTCTTTAATACTGTTTGTAATAATAAACCACTAACACCAAGAGCTGCACCTACTAATATAGTGATGATAATTCTTGGGAAACGAACGTCGATAATGGCATTAACATTAGCGTATTCTCCAGTAAAGATACCAACAGCTAATTGTCCGACGCTAGCTTTTATACTACCACTGTTCGCTGCAAAAAATACTGTACTTAATAAAAGTAGAATAAGAACAGAAAAAGTGATTGTTTTTTTGTTTTTAAACATTAAGAACCTCCTTATATAGTTATATGTTTAGTATAACATATGTAGTTTATAATTTAAAATATGTAAAAAACCAGAGGTAGCAATGTGCTACTTCTGGTTTTAAGTATTAGTTACTATAGAAAATACTGTATAGACTTTCTAATCCTTTTTGGTAATCATATGTAGCTGTCATACCAAACATTGAGCTATCTAAATCGATAACTTTATTATTTTTAACTGCATCAAAGTGAGACCAACTCTTATTGTTTTCAAATTCTTTTTTAAACATTTCATTTACTGTATCAGGCATAGCATGAGCAGTTCGTAAAATAAAGTCTGGTTTATCATTTAAAGCAGTTTCTAAGTTTAGATTTTTAAATTCTTCAGTACCTTTAATGATATTTTCACCACCTGCTAATTTTACAAGGTTACCTACATAAGATTTTTCAGTAGCAGCCATATAACTTCCAGGTAAGCCCATAAGAACAAGAACTTTTGGTTTCTTTTTATTTGCGATTTTCTCATTGAATTTAGCGAAGAAATCATCATGCTCTTTCTTTAATTCTTTGAATTTTTCTGTTTTGCCAAATTCTTTTGCAAGATCTTCTGTTACTGTGTATAATCCGTTAACACTACGAACATCTACAAATTTATAAGGTATTTTATTTTTTTCGAATCCTTCTTTTATCCAGTCTTGTAAACTATCTGGAGCATAGACGATAGAAGGATTAATAGATTTGATAACTTCCATATTTGGATTCATAGGAAGCCCGATTTGAACAGTATTGTCATATCTTTTAGGCATACGACCTAATTTTGTAGTAGGGACACCTGCTAATTTGATATCAAGAACATTAGCAATTTGAGCTAGGGCTACAGAGTCCATTACTACACGTTTTCCATTTTCTTCTTCAGATTTTTTGTCTTTATTTACACCGGTTAGATCTATCGTCTCATTAAATGCTTTATCAGCTAAATTAGGGTCAGTTCCAGTTGTGTTACCAGCTTTATTTTGTGATGAACAAGCAGTAAGAACTAGAATACTCGCTAATAGTAGTGTAAATAGTAGGGATAGTTTTCTTTTCATGAATTATCTCCTAGTTACTTTTTCTTTTTTTACGAGGAAAGTAAAGTCCAGCAGCTATTGCAAGAACTCCAATACCACCTAAATAGTAAGGTGTGTAGTTTGTTTCTTTAATAGCTTCCATATCTAATCCATCATTTCCGTTTTTAATAGTATCAGTATTAACTTCTACGAAATAACGAACAGGACGATTCATAGGTTCTACATACATTTGTACCATAGCTAAGAAGTTTTCATTTGGTACTTCGAATCGATAGTCAACATAGCTATCTTTATATTGTTCAATGTTAACTTTTGTTTCAGTAGCTTCTACTTGTTTGAACTCTCCATCTTTTTGAAGAACTTTAATAAAAGGACCTTGTTCTTTACTACGTTGAACCCAGTTCATTAGGTGAACACGCACAGTTGCGTATAATTTACCATCTTTTGTACGTTGAAGCATGGCTTTAGACCAACGTTTTTCACCGTTAGATTTTTGGTTTTTAAGAGCTTCGTTAAGGTCTCCACCTGCATTAATAGGAGAGATTACCCCTTGTACCATACCTTCACCAATAGCAGTATTTTTAGTTCCACCATCAGCTGTAACCCCAGTAAGAGGGTTTAGATATGAACCTGTGATATCAAGGTTATAAAGACCAGGATTTTTTGTTTTTTGATCATCTTTGAAGTAATCTTCTAATTTTTTAGCAACAAAACCTTCAGGTGCTTTATTCTCATCTTTTTTATCTTTGTTCTCTTCTTCTTTTTTCTTATCTTCAGCTTTTTTATCTTTGTCTTTAGAAGAATCTTCAGAACCAGAAACTAGGTTGGCAGCTGACCAGTTAAATTTAATAATAGCATTTTGAGATGCATCACCACCCATAATTTGGTTCATAGCATCAACAGCAACTCTAACACCGACTTTGTCAGGTTTAGCTTCACCAAAATTAAAACTTAGAGTTCCTGGGTAAGTGCTAGTGCCACCATTTAAGTTTGTATCATTATAAGTACTTGTTACAGAAGCAGCAGTAAGGCTACCAGAAAAAATTGGAGATGAGTAGATGCTAAGTGATAATAAGTGACCGTGCATATTACTGAAATCCATTGGAGTGAATTGTACAGAGATAGTAGAGGTATTATTATCATGAACATTTACAGTAGCATGTGTAGCTAGTGCATTATTTCCCATAGAAAGACGCCCACTGTTTTCAGAATGCCATAGTTCTACAGGAACACTATATACTCTGTCAGCTGCATGTACATTTTTAACGAAAGGTACATTACTAGATGTAACGATAAACGTTAATGTAGCAATAACTATCGTTAACAGTTTTAAAATTCGTTTCATTATAAAAACTCACTTTCTTTTGTATTATTTAATTTTTAATAAGAGGGAGTGACTCAAAAATCGTGATTTCGGAGAAATCGATTTTGTCGAGTCACCCCCGCACAGTTTATTAGATATCTAAAAAGCTTGTATAAAGTGAATTTAGATATCAATAAACCACTGCGTCTATGAGGTATCATATACACTTTTTTTAAATTTAGAACTTTTGGGTTAATCCTTACGGAATCGATAATAGTAAGCTAATTTAGTGGATATTATCTTATTACTTTTGTTTTCTTCTTCCAACAAGAACGGCACTCATTAAAGTAAGAGCTCCTGCAAGGATTGATGAAGATGTTTCTAAACCAGTGTTAGAAAGTCTACCGTTGTTTAGACGTCCCCCTTTTGGAGTTAGTGCAGGATTACCGTTAGCACTTGATCCTGGTCGACCACCATCAATAACAGCAGTACCTTGTCTTTCAGTAGCATTAGACCAGTTTAGGCTAAGAATAGCATCTTTTTTACCAGCACCAGGCATAATACTTTCCATTGTTGGGACGAATACAGAAACAGGAATATTAGTTAATTTTTGAGGTGATGTAAAGTGGACTTCCACTTGGTTCATAGCGCCACCTGTACTATTAACAGGGTATTCAGTTCCATTAACCCAGAAACGAGTAATACCGTCTGTAAGATTTCCTACTTTAATATTGTGGAAACGAACTTTGTAGTGATAAGTATCACCATGTTTGAATACAGTGATTCCATCTAATGCGGCATTCCCCATAGAGGCACGACCTGATTCATAGGCATTTAATAGAGATGCAGTAACGTTATCGAAGTATGTAACTTGTGCTTCAGTACCTTGACCTTGGTCTTGAGCTGGAAGGTTAGGTTTAGTTACTGGTTTGATTGGTGAAGTTGGAGATTTTTTCCCTGTATCTTTTCCTGGTTTTGTAGGTTGTGGAGTGTATCCACTAGATCCAGGAGTTCCACCAGCTATTGGTTGACCTTGTTGTTCACTTACGCTAGACCAATCGAATGCTAATGTAGCATCTTGTTTACCGCCACCTTTCATGATATCTTCCATAACTTGTACATATACTGTAACAGGAATTGATGAAAGTCTTTCAGTAGATGTGAAGTGAACTTCTTTTTGATTATTAGCACCGCCTGTTTCATTAACAGGGTACTCTGTACCATTTACCCAGAATTTAGAGATTCCACCAGTGAAACCTAGTGTAGATAAATCGTGGAATTTTACGATATAGTGGTAAGTACTTCCTTCTTTAAATACAGTAACATTACTATTTTCTAAAGCTGCATCTCCCATTGATCTTTGTCCAGGGCGATGTGCGTTTAATAATGTAGCAGTTACTCCATTATAGTAAGTCGCAGTAGCCGAAGGAGCAGGTTTAGCTGGTTCTGTAGTTTTAGGAGTTTCCACAGGTTTAACAGGTTTAGCTGGTTCTGTAGTTTTAGGAATTTCTAAAGGTTTAACAGGTTTAGCTGGTTCAGTAGTTTTAGGAGTTTCTACAGGCTTAACAGTATCAGCTGGTTTTGTAGCCGCTGGTTCTGCAGGCTTATTAGTAGGCTGAGTATTTTCTGCTGTTTCAGATTTTGGAGTAGGTTTAGTTTCAGAAGGTTTAGCTGGTTCTGTAGTTTTAGGAGTTTCTACAGGCTTAACAGTATCAGCTGGTTTACTTGTTGTAGTTTCCGCCGGTTTATTTGAAGGCTGAGTATTTTTTGGTGTTTCAGGTTTTACTGTAGGTTCTGTCACAGTAGGTTTAGCTGGAGTTGGTTGAGTATCAGCTACCGCATTTAATGCATTGCTTAAATCAAATTTTAGAATCATTCTTTGAGTTCCAAATGCTTCACCAAAAGAAGCCATAACCGGAACATAAACTTGAGTATAAGTCTCTAATTTATTGTTTGAATCGATCTTATTTTTATCTACGCTATATGAAAGTGTTTTTGGATAAGCAGTACGTTCAGGGAATTTCTTTTTATATGTTTCTATGAAATTATCAGTTTCACTAGTACTGTAGTATTGAACTATAGTAGCAGGATTGAATTCACTATCCTGAATACTATTACGATTTGCATGAGTTTTATTACCATCGTAATATTTTAAATCTCCCAAGTAACCATTTAAGCCACCGAATGTAATTGGTTTAAAAGATACATTTACAAAATATTGACCATTTCTCACGATTAATTTGGTTTTAGTTGTATCTAAACCAGCGGCAGCCATAGATGGTTCACCTTCTGCTCCATAGAATTTAAGAGCTTCAGCAGTGATATTATATTCTCCATCAGGAAGATTTTTTACATCTTTTGCTCCAACGGCATTATTTTCTATAGCAAATGTAGCGTTGCTTTGTGTAAAGTTTTCTACCACAGCAAGGGTTGAGATGATGGTTGCTGCAGATAGAACTTTTAATAATTTATTTGCTTTCATTTTATCTTGAATTCTCCTTATATTTCTTTATACATGACTTTATACAAAGGGATAATTTATCCCTTTGTATAAGAGTTTAGTTTATATTATTTGTTATTTTTTCTGCGTAGTACTAGAGCAGATAATAATACTAGTGCACCTAAACCAACAGTTGCTGTTGAACTTACCCCAGTATTAGCTAAAGCTTTTAGTCCTTTAGCTACAGTTTGTGAAGTTTTTTGAACAGCAGTTTTTTCAGCCTCAGCTTTTTTATCTTCTTTGTTTTCATTTTGTCCAAAGATATCTTGTGTTGATGGTTGTGCTTGTTCTTTTGCTTTTTGCTCTTTGTTTAAATCATTGATATTTAATTCTGGTAATTCAGGTTGAACAAGAGCTTCACCAGTTTCAGATTTTGGTATTTCGCTTAATGCTGGCAGTTCAGGTTGAACAAGTGCATCACCAGTTTCAGATTTTGGTATTTCGTTTAATGCTGGTAGTTCAGGTTGAACAAGTGTATCACCAGTTTCAAATTTTATTTTTTTATTTACAATTGTGTATAAACTGAAGTGGTTAGTGAAGAATGTAAGTTTTCCATCTTTATAAACACTTGGTACTTTTTCTAATTCATTACCATTTACATAGTAAACTTCTAATTTTTCATTCTCATTAGCTACAACAGCTACTGTAACTGCACGAGTTTCTCCTTGTTTATCGATTGTAGTTCCTTTAGAATCTGTGAAGTGTAAGTCTATTGTCTTAACAACACTTAGATTTTCATCTGCTTTTTTAACAAGTTCTTCAACTTTTGCAACAGTTTCTTTATCAGCTTTTTTAACTGAGAAGTTAGATGCTTTTACAGTAGAGTTATCGAATGAAACTTTGATTTCTTCTGATGAACCGTTTTCTACAACTTTAGCAACTAATGTATCTTTAAGAGATGCAGAATTAACAATTTCTTTAAGTTTTGATGCTTCTTCTTTGTTTACATCTTTGTCAGTAGCGATATTAGCTAAGGCTACTTTTTTAAGCTCTTCTAATTTTTCTTTTTCTTTTTCAGCTTGAGCTTTAGCAACAGCTTCTTTTTCAAGTCTTTCTTTTTCAGCTTGAGCTTTAGCAGCAGCTTCTTTTTCTAATCTTTCTTTTTCAAGACGATCAGCTTCAGCTTTTTGAGCTTTTTCTTTTTCAAGTTTTTCTTTTTCAGCTTGAGCTTTAGCAGCAGCTTCTTTTTCTAATCTTTCTTTTTCAAGACGATCAGCTTCAGCTTTTTGAGCTTTTTCTTTTTCAAGTTTTTCTTTTTCAGCTTGAGCTTTAGCAGCAGCTTCTTTTTCTAATCTTTCTTTTTCAAGACGATCAGCTTCAGCTTTTTCTCTTTCAAGTTTTTCTTTTTCAGCTTGAACTCTAGCAGCTTCTTCTTTATCTAATCTTTCTTTTTCAGCTTGAGCTTTAGCAGCTTCTTTTTCTAATCTTTCTTTTTCGGCTTGAGCTTTTGTAGTTTCATCTTTGTGTAATGATGTTACTTGATCAGCTGTTAGTGGAGTAGCACCATCCCAGTTAAATTTAAGTGTTGCTGGAACATTTGAATGACCTATTAATGGTTTTCCGTTTACTGATACTGAGAACGTGATAGTTTTTTCAGTTAATTTTTCAGAACTTGTAAAGTGGAATACTTTTTCATGTCCTTCACCACCAAGGTTAGTTCTTTCAGCGGCAGTACCATCAACTGATAAAGTATCTACAGTTCCTACTTGAGCTCCAAAACGTAAGTCTTTGAATGTTAGATAGTAATGATAAGCATCATTTACTTTTTCTACACGAGTTTTTTCAGGTACTAATGCATCGTTTGCCATTGAAAGTTTATCGGCAACATGCGCATTATTAATTTTAGCTGGCACTAGGTTATTAGCAGCTTCTTCTTTAGCTTTTTCTACAGTAGAGAAGTCTAAAGCTATTGTACTTTCAGCAGCACGTTCTTCAAATCTAGGTTTAGCTCCACCTTTAGTTTGGACGCTAATTACAGTATCAACTTGGATTTTATCTAGAAGAGAATCAGTTATAATTTTACCTTCTTTTAGTTTAGTAGCTGCATCAACTTCAGTAAAGTTAACTTCAGTTCCTTTATATGTAAGTTTAGAAACTGTAAATGGTTTATTACGTAGTAAGTAAGTAGAAGATTTTCCTTCTTTAACTTGAATAGTGTATTGGTATTTATCTCCAACTTTTTCTACTTTTACATCTTTAACAAACGCATCTTCGTAGATTGAACTTGAATTAGTTGTTCTACCATTTAATTCACCTTTAAGAGTAGCAGGGAATGTAGTAGGAACTTTATCAGCGTCAACTTCGTGATCAGGTACTGAAGGTTTGGCTGGTGTAACTTCTTTAGGTTTTTCCACTTTAGGGAAATCTAATGCTATTGTACTCTCAGCAGATCTTTCTTCAAATCTAGGTTTAGCTCCACCTTTTGTTTGAACATTGAATACAGCATCTACTTGGATTTTGTCTAGAAGAGAATCAGTTAAGATTTTACCTTCTTTTAGTTTAGTAGCTGCATCAACTTCAGTAAAGTTAACTTCGTTTCCTTTGTATGTAAGTTTAGAAACTGTGAAAGGCTTGTTACGTAATAAGAAGTTAGTAGATTTTCCTTCTTTAACTTGGATAGTATATTGATATTTATCTCCAACTTTTTCTACTTTTACATCTTTAACAAATGAGTTTTCATAGATTGAAGCAGTACCAGTTGTTCTACCATTTAATTCAGCTTTTACTGTAGTAGGGAAAGTATTAGGAACTTTATCAGCTTCAACAGCGTGATCAGCAGCTGTTGGTGTAGCTGTTTTAGGTTCTTCTTTTGGTTTAGTTGGTGTAGGTTTAACCGGTTTAGGTTTAGCAGGTGCAACTACATCTTCTAGTTTTACAGGTCTTTCCTTATAGTCAGTAGCTGTTTCATAGTATAGTTTTAATGTAACAAAGTGTGACATTAAAGCACCATTTGGATATGGAGCAGTACCGTCTAATTGAATTTTTTCTAATAGTTTATCAGTAATGATAGATCCTTCTTTTACTGAAGAATTACCGTTTGTTGCTAAAGTAGTTAATGGAACATCTTTACCTTGGTATGCAACTTTGTGTAATTCGAATGGATAGAATTCTCCACCTACATCAGCAAGACCTTTTTTGAATCTAAGTGTATATTTGTATTTATCCCCAACTTTTTCAACTTTAACATAGCTATCTAATGCAGAACCGTATAATGATTCTTCATCGTTGTTGTTAGCATTTCTTAAATGTCCTTGAACATGGATAGGGAAGTCTTTTTTAATAGTTCCTTTGTACTCAACGTCTTTGTTAGGATTTTCGTAAGTTGCAGCTTGATAGTTGTCAGCTGTTACTTTTTTTCTAGCTAAAGATGATAAATCAAATTTTAAAGTCATTTTTTGAGTTCCAAAAGCTTCGTTAATTGAAGCCATAACAGGAACAAATACTTCAGTATATGTTTCTAGTTTATTGTTTGAATCGATTTTATTTTTGTCTACATGGTAATTAACAGTTTTAGGGTAAACAGTACGATTAGGGAATTTTTTCTTATAAGCCTCAATGAAGTTGTCAGTATCATTAGTACCATAATTTTCAACTATAGTTGAGTCTTTATACTCAGGATCTTTAATTTCTTTACGATTTGCATGAGTCTTATCTCCATCATAGTATTTTAAATCCCCTAAGTATCCAGTAAGACCACCAAATGTGATAGGTTTAAATGAAACATTTACAGAGTATTCTCCATTTTTTACAATTAATTTTGTTTTTTCATTGTCGATTGCTGCTGCGGCCATAGAAGGGCTACCTTCTTCATGGAATTTTAAGGCTTCAGCAGTAATTTTATATTCACCATCTTTTAAAGCTTTAACATCTTGTGCTACAGTAGCTGGTTCTTCAGCTTTAGGTGTTACAGGTGCAGGCGTTGCTGTAGCTGGTGTAGTAGTAGCTGTAGAAGCAGCCGTAGTAGTTGCTGGGTTTGCACCAGTAGTTGATGTTGAATTGCTTGCAACAACAGGTGTTTCTGCTGCAAAAGCAAAGTTATCTTGATCATATGCTTCGATTGCCGCAATTGCTGAGAATATAGCAGTTGCAGACAAAACTTTTAATAATGTTGTATTTTTCATATAAGTAAGGTTCTCCTTTAATAAATGTTTCTTTAATATTAGATTTCATAAATCGTTAATATTATTATATTACAAAATAAGCTAAAAATAAAGCTAAAAATGATAATTAGTCTCATATAATGACTAAAATAGACAAAATTTACTACAAAATTTCATAGTTAGTTCACAACTTAGACACAATATTAGTTTTTTTTATTTTATAAAATATAAAAATATTATTATTAAAACTTTTTTTGTTTTAAGACAATAATTGATAAAATAATATTGTAAACCCTTAAACTAATTTATTGACATTTGTATTTTTCTGTGCTAGGATTTTAACTATAAATAGAATAAAATCGCTGGGGGGGCCATTAGGCTGAGATAACACAGTTAGACCCTTTGACCTGATCTAGATAATGCTAGCGGAGGAAATGTGAATGGATATAATTAGGTTTATTCTAGAAAGAATAATCTTGTATTTGTAATATATTTTTCATAGTTCTCTTATGTTAGTAAGGGGGCTTTTTTATGTATCTAAAGTGATATTATTTTATACAAAAATTAAATATACTGAGGGGGATATACCTATGAAACTTATTACTGAAATTATGGAAGAGAAGGCATTGCCGATTGTTGACAAGATATATAATGATGGCTTTATTCAAGGCTTGATTCGTGCTGATTTATCTAAGGAAGCTGTGGAACACTATTTAAAAGCTGATGCTTTATACTTAGAAAATTTCAGCGATATTTATGCAATGCTTTTAGCGAAAAGTAATGATAAAGCTGAAAAAAACTTTTTCCTAAATCAAATAAATTTTGTATTGAATGAAGAAATTGCTGCGCATAAAAATTTAGCAGATTATGTAGGGAGAGATTATCAAGAAATAATAAAAGGTGGAGAATGGTATCCGTCTGCAGATCACTATATTAAACACATGTATTATAATGTATTTGCTTTTGGTATGGCAGAAGCGTTAAGTGCTATGGCACCATGTCCATGGATTTATCAAATGGTTGCGAGAAAAATTTTAGCTAATCATAATTTAGCTGAAGATCACCCATTAAAATTCTGGGTAGAGTTTTATGCTGATGGTTTAGTTGATGAAGTACTTTATGATTATCATAAAATAATTAATCGTGAAGCAGAATTTATGAGTGAGGAAGGAAAACAACGATTAATTAAAAACTTTTTAGAAAGTTGTGAACATGAACGACGCTTCTTCAATATGGCTTATACACAAGAACATTGGGGATTTGAGGTGTAGAATATGAGTAAACTTAATATTGCTTTAACTATTGCAGGAACGGATCCAACTGGTGGGGCTGGAATTATGGCTGATTTGAAAAGTTTTCAAGCTCGTGAAGTGTATGGAATGGCAGTAGTTACAAGCGTTGTTGCACAAAATACTCTAGGTGTTCAAATGATTAGAAACCTAGACTTAGAAATACTAGAAGCTCAATTAAAAAGTGTCTTTGATGATATAACACCTAATAGTATAAAAACTGGAATGATTGCAAATGCTGACATGATGAAGCTGATTAAAAAATATTTACCAAAAGATGTTCCATATGTTGTTGATCCAGTAATGGTTGCGACAAGTGGGGATAAATTGATAGATGATGTTGCTAGAAAACATTTAAAAGAAGAGATACTACCACTAGCCACTATTATTACACCGAATGTACCTGAAGCAGAAGAAATAGTCGATTTTAAAATAGTAACTGAAGATGATGTGAATCGTGCAGGAAAATTCATTATTGATGAAGTTGGATGTAAGTCTGTAGTTATAAAAGGTGGACATTTAACAGGAGAAGCGAAAGATTATTTATTCTTAAATGATGGAACTAAGGAAGTGTGGACTAGCGAGAGATTTAAAACTAATCATACACATGGAACAGGATGTACATTCTCAGCTGTTATTACCGCTGAATTAGCAAAAGGAAAAAGTATAATTGAAGCTGTAGATATTGGAAAAAAATTTATTACCGCAGCGATAAAATATACACCAGAGATAGGCCATGGAAATGGACCTGTGAATCACATAGCATTTAAAGAGGATTTATAAATATGACAAGTTTAAAATTATTAAAAGAAAAAGCACCATTAGTAATCTGCATTACTAATGATGTAGTAAAAAATTTCACAGCAAATGGATTAGTAGCACTAGGAGCATCACCAGCGATGAGTGAATATCCAAAAGATTTGGAAGATTTATTAAAATATGCTGGTGGATTATTAATAAATATAGGTACATTAACTGATGAAACTTGGAAATTATACCAAGAAGCATTGAAAATTGCTGAGAAGTATAATGTTCCTGCAGTATTAGACCCTGTAGCATGTGGAGCCGGAGCATATAGAAAAAAAGTATCAGACGATTTAATAAACAATTACAAACTAGCAGCGATTAGAGGAAATGCTGGAGAAATTGGATCTTTAGTCGGAATAAATGTAGCTTCTAAGGGAGTAGACAGTGCAGGGGTAGATAATATTGATCAAATTGCTTTAGCAGCAAATGAGAAATTTAATATTCCTACAATAGTAACTGGAGAAGTTGATGCTATTGCTGTTAACGGTGAGGTAGTGACTATCCATAACGGAAGTGCAATGATGCCGAAAGTTATTGGAACAGGGTGCTTATTAGGAGCAGTTCTAGCAAGTTTTATAGGATTAGAAAAAGGACAAGAATTGAAATCTTTAGAAACAGCGATGTTAGCATATAATATTGCCGGGGAAATGGCAGAAAAGCGTCCTAATGGACATTTACCAGGAACATTTAAAGTTGAATTTATTAATGCGTTATATGAAGTTACTGATAAGGATATAGAAACATTTAAAAAGGTGAAATAAGATGTTTAATAAAAAACTATTAAAATTATATTTTATTTGTGGAACGACTACTTGCTTAGGTAAGGATTTATATACAGTTGTTGAAGATGCTTTAAAAGGAGGTATAACTTTATTTCAATTTCGAGAAAAAGGTAAAGGTGCTTTAGAAGGTAAAGAAAAACTGGAATTAGCAATAAAACTTAAAAATCTTTGTAAAAAATACAATGTACCATTTATTGTAAATGATGATATAGAGTTGGCATTAGAAATAGATGCTGATGGGGTTCATGTAGGACAAGATGACCTTGGTGTTGATGAAATTAGAAAACTGATGCCAAATAAAATAATTGGTCTTTCTATAGGAAATGAAGAAGAACTTAAACAATCCAAAGTTGAATATGTAGATTATGTTGGTGTAGGACCTGTATATGTCACACAATCAAAAGATGATGCAGGTGGTGCAATAGGATATGAAGGACTAGAATTAATGAGAAAATTATTACCTCAGATGCCATTAGTGGCAATCGGTGGTATTCAGACACAACATATTAAAGATGTTATGAAAACAAATGTCGATGGTGTGTCTATTATTTCAGCAATTTCATATTCAGATAATATTGAAAAAACAGTTCGTGAAATGAACGAACAATTTTAAAATTAGCCCTCCAAAGGAAAATCATCCCTTGATATTTTTCAAGTGATGGTACTAAGAGTAGAAGAAAAAATTTTTACCGGTTTTTTATTCTGCTCTTTTTACATTATCAATTGATAAATAAATTGATAAGTTATATAATTAGTGTGAAAAAAAGAATACTAAAATATTGATAGGAGGAATTTTTATGACGAATATAGTGTTGATACATGGTACATGGTGTGATGGAACTGTGTGGGGAGAATTCGCAGATGATCTAAAAAAATTAGGTTTAAAAGTATATACTCCAACATTGAGATATCATGATTTACCGTATGAAGAAGTAGAAGAAAAAGTAGCAAAGGTTAGTTTAGATGAATTTGCTGATGATATTGTAGATCTAATAGAAACGCTAGATGAAGCTCCGATTGTATTGGGGCACTCGTTAGGAGGGCTTCTTGCACAGAAAGTTGCTATGAAGACAAAGACTAAGGGGCTTATTTTAATGGGGACTGCACCAGCGGCAGGAATTTTTGCTTTTTACCCAAGTATGGTAATTTGTTTCTATAAACATTTTCTACGTTGGGGGTTCTGGAAAAAATCTATGCCACCTTATAAACATGCCTTCTATGATTATTGTATGAATAATCAAGATGAAGCGGATAAGGAAAGGGGATTTTCTAAATTAGTTCCAGAATCTGGATTTACGTACTTCCAAATGGCATTACCTTTTTTAGATAAACAAAAAGGTGCATATATTGATTTTGAAATAGTAACTGAGCCTGTTTTAGTAATAACTGGAAGTGAAGATAAAATGGTTCATCCAAATATTGCTAAAGCTACAGCAAAAAAATATAAAAACGCTACATTAACAATATTACAGGGTTCGGATCATATGTACGAAGCTCCAAAATTTAGAGACAAAACTGTAGAAGCAATAGAGAAATGGTTGAAAACTAACAACCTTAATTAAAAATTGTTTATTATGTAAATGAAAAAGTAAATATTCATGAATTTTCAAAAAACTTTTTAAAAAAATTCAAAAAAAAGTGTTGACATTTTTAATTCTGAATGATAACATAGAGTCAAGTTAAAAATTACCAATATTCAAATAAGTACTTTATAGGAACTTTTACAGAGAGTGTGGATGGGTGAAAGCACACAATGCAGATGATAGAGGAAAATGGTTTGAATGGTAAAAAAAGTGAGTTTTAAAACACAAGCTTTTTTCGTAGGCGTTACGTTACAAACGCACACTATCTCGGATATATTCTAGATGCATAGACGATGTAGTGGTAAAGTTCGTAGTTTACGAAAAAGTAAGGTGGTACCGTGAAATTAGTTTTCGCCCTTATTCTCTTAGGAGAGTAGGGGTGATTTTTTTTACATAAAATTCACAAAACCTAAATATTAATAATAAAAAAATCAAAAGGAGAAAATTTTATAATGAAGAAATTATTATTTTTAGTAACAAGTTTCATACTTGGAATCGTATTAATTGGATGCTCAAGCGCATCAAAAACTGAGAAAAAAGGTATCGATGTTGATAAACTAGATCCTAGTAAACCTGTAACAGTAAAAGTTGGAGCTACTAACGTACCTCACGCTGTATTATTAGAGCACGTTGCTCCTCAACTTGAAAAAGAAGGAATCAAATTAGACATCGTTACATACCAAGACTACTATGTACCAAACAAAACGTTAAACGATAAAGATATCGACATTAACTACTTCCAACACGTACCATTCTTAAAAAATGCTATTAAAGAAAATGGATACAAAATTGAAGATGCTGGTGCAATTCACTTAGAGCCAATCGGATTATACTCTAAAAAAGTTAAAAACGTTAAAGACCTTAAAGAAGGTGCTAAAGTATTAGTAAGTAACAACAAATCTGAATGGGGACGCGTAATTAAATTACTAGCTTCTGAAGGATTAGTAAAAGTTAAAGATGGTGTAGATCCAGTAACAGCTACTTTCGATGATATCGCTGAAAACCCTAAAAAATTACAATTCAGCTACGAAAATGATCCAGCATTAATGGTTAAATTCTACCAAAACGGTGAAGGTGACCTAGTTTCAATCAACGCTAACTTCGCTGTTGACGCAGGATTAAATGCAGCAACTGAACCAGTTTTAGTAGAAAAAGCTACAGATGATAACCCATATGCTAACATCGTCGTTGTTCGTGAAGGTGATAAAGACAAACTTGTTGTTAAAAAACTTGTTGCAGCTTTAAAATCAGAAGACACTCAAAAATTCATTAAAGAAAAATGGAATGGAGCAGTATTACCTGTTAAATAATTTCATTAAATAAATAAAAAAGCAGTTCGTAAGAGCTGTTTTTTTGTTTATTTAAAGTAAAGAAAGTGTGAATTTAATCTATATAATGGAAAATAAAAAAACGGACT
The DNA here is from genome assembly GCA_002871655.1 of Streptococcus sp. UMB1385. Classification (GTDB taxonomy): domain Bacteria; phylum Bacillota; class Bacilli; order Staphylococcales; family Gemellaceae; genus Gemella. Next base: position 84,769 of record PNGU01000005.1, read on the forward strand.
GACAAAAATCAGTCCTTTTAGTTTATATGAATGTTGATATTATCAACCAGAAATTTAAGATTATTAATATTACTGTACAGATCCATGCAAGAATCTTCATCCATGGTTTAATAACAAATTCTCCCATAAGTTTTTTATTTGATGTATAAAGTGTTAGTGGGATAATTGATATTGGAAGAGCAATACTTAAGAATACTTGTGTATAAATTAGTAAGCTTTCTATTGCTTGTTCGCTATCTCCGAAAATTATTAAACAGATAACAACAGGTAATACTGCAATTACACGTGTTAACATTCTTCTAAGCCACATAGGAAGCCTTAAATGGATGAAACCTTCCATAACTATTTGCCCTGATAATGTACCAGTAATAGTAGAATTTTGTCCAGATGCTAAAAGAGCAACTGCGAATAATATACTAAGAAGTGGCGAAGCAATAGATCCAACAATATTACTATCTTGTAAAGCATTGTATAAATCTGTAAAACGTCCAAGGCTGTCACCATGACCATGGAATAATGCTGCCCCAAGAACTAATAGTAGACAGTTTACTACGAATGCAATAGTAAGTTGAATATTAGAATCTATTGTAGAAAATCGAATTGCTTCTCTTTTAACTTTATTATCTTTTCTATCGTATCGTCTTGCTTGAACAATAGAAGAATGTAGGTATAAATTATGTGGCATAACTGTTGCACCTACGATACCAAGGGCGATAAATAATGCGCCTTTATTACTAATTACTTCTTTGTTTGGAATAAATCCTTTAATTAATTCTCCGGTATTAGGATTAGATAATAAAACTTCATAGAAGAATATTATAAGAATTGTAAAAATAAGTGCAGCCACAATTGCCTCAATTTTTCTAAATCCAAAATGCGCTAATAATAATAGTAAAAATACATCGAAGATAGTTATTATAACTCCTAATAGTAATGGAATACCGAATAACAATTTTAAAGCTACGGCACTTCCGATAATTTCTGCAATATCAGTAGCCATAATAGCTAGTTCGGTAATAATCCAAAGGACAACACCTAGTTTCTTACCAGTATGTTTTCTAGTTGCTTGAGCTAGGTCCATACCTGTTACAATCCCTAATCTTACAGACATTGATTGAAGTAACATCGCGATAAGATTCGATATAAGTATCACGAATAGTAAACTATATGCATATTGAGCCCCACCAGCGATAGAGGTAATCCAGTTACCAGGATCCATATAACCGACTGCTACTAATGCTCCCGGTCCACTATAAGCCAGGACTTTCTTTAAAAAGCTTCCTTCTTTTGGAACATCAACTGTATTGTTAATTTCTTGAAGAGAAAGCTGATTCGCAGCTTCTAACTCTTCTTGACTTTTTCTCAAAAATTTTTTAAAAATCATTTAATCACCTTCTCTAAAAATAATAGTGTAGAATAAGAATATAAAACTACTTTCCTTAAGGCGGAAATCTTGCCTTCGGAAAACTATAAACAATATTATACTACAAAAATGAAAAAATGTAAATTCTTTTGAAAATAGATATTACTATGAGTGGACTAGAATGATAATAGAAATTGAAAATGAGTATGATTTCTTGTGAAAATCTATTCAAGAGGAAAAGTTGTATACAGAATTCCGAAGAGATTTTTAAAAAATATTACGAATAAAAAAATATTATTTAATAGCTAAAACATCAGTAAGGATAAAGTTGGTTAGGTAAATATACTTATGATAAAATATAATTGAAGGGTTATAAAGTGAGGGGAGATATTTATGGAAAGATACATATTTATTGTTATTGTAAGTCTTATATTTGCTAGTGCAATCAAATGTTTAGTAGATAGTGAAAATAAAAAAGAGTTCCTATTTAGACGAAGTCGTTGTTCAAGTTGCCATAAAGAATTAAGGGGGAGCGACTTAATTCCAATCTTTAGCTATTTGTTTAAAAAAGGACGATGTAGTTACTGTAATCAAAAAATTCCATTAGATGTATTTTTATACGAAATTTTTACTTTTATTACTATTGTATTATTTATTATTTTCCAAAATCATTTTATTTTTATTAGTTATCTTGAAGTCAGTATATTTATTATTCTCATTTTTTTAGGAATAGAAGATATAAAATCATTTGAAGTTAATGATGAGTTGTTTTATCTTCTAATTATATTAAATTTTTCTTCTATATATATACACTATTATTTATTCAATTTTTTAGATTTTATTTATCTTGTTATTATTTTTCATATATTATATATTTTCACAAGAGGTGGTTTAGGTTATGGCGACATAAAAGTATTTTGTGTATTAGCTTTAAATTTAAATTTATTTGAGGGAGTGTATTTGTTAATATTCACATTTTTATATGCAGGATTCTTCGCTATTGGATTAATTATTTTGAAAAAAGTTAAAAGAAAAACGAAACTACCACTAGTACCATTCATAGCGCTTAGTTATTTAACAATCATATTAATAAGGGAGGGATTATTATGGTAGCATACACTATTAAAGAGTTTAGTGAAGAAGATCGTCCGAGGGAGAAATTCAAAAAATTAGGTGCTCTAGCTCTCAGTGATAAAGAGATTCTAGCAATATTATTAAGAACAGGTACAAAAAATAAAAATGTAATTGAGCTTTCTGACACGATTTTAAAAGATATAGGAGGTATTACAAAGTTAAGAGATGCAACTTTAACAGAACTTATGAAACATAAAGGGATAGGTCAGGAAAAGGCGATACATATTCTGGCGAATATAGAGTTTGCAAGAAGAATATATGCGATGAATGTCCTAGATGTGAAGTGTGATAGCCCGCAGTCAATAGCCAATTATTTAAAATCATCTTTAGAGAATTTAACACAAGAAGTCTTCGTAGTATTAGATATTGATACGAAAGGTAAAATAATCGAAAAAAGAGAAGTATTTAAAGGTAGCTTATCTATGTCAGTGGTGCATCCAAGGGAAGTATTTAAACTAGCGATAAAAAATAGTGCTTCGAGCATTGTCTGTGTGCATAATCACCCAAGTGGAGATGCAACACCTTCTATAGAAGATATAAAAACGACGATAAATCTAATGGAAGTTGGTGAAATAGTTGGTATAGAAATGCTAGATCATATTGTAGTGGCAAAAAAAGGATATGTTAGTATTAGAAAAGTATTGAATTATCTAGCAGTTGAAAATATAGATTATAAATATGAAGATGTTACAGATGAACAATTAAAATATATACTGAGAAAATACAAGGTTGTAGGGGAGTATTAAAAGGAGGAAGTGTAAAGAGTTTTTATTTTGTCTAAACTGATTGAATTTGACTAGTTAAAAAGAAAAACCGTCAGTAACTAGTTACCAACGGGTGAGAGCATTAAGCTCTAGCCAAGATTTGCGATAGCTACTAAATGTATCTATGTTAGTAACTTAATTATTTTATAAAATATGAAGGGAATCAACTTTTTAGCTATATATAAAAGAAAAGAGTACCTCTTGTTGAGGTACCCTTAATATGATATTGATGCTGATGTTTCACAGCGAATAATGATATTGATGTGGATGTTTCACCACTAATTTATATTAATAGTATCTCATTATTTTATTTATTTGTCAAATGTTAAAGTAAATCTTCCTTATTCTGTTTTCTATAAGATTCATTGATTCTTCTGAAATTGTAATATTTCCAGCACTTTCAAATTCTGAAACTGGCGTCAGTTTTCTTTTGTCTATAGTTTGTATCATATTCACACAAGCATAACTATCTTTATTTTTATATTTTTTATATTTTTCTATACCTTTAAAGTGTTGTTCTTTAGATTCTAAGAATTCTTTATTTCCTTTGTTTAATTTATATAATGCCTTGGTTATTAATTCTTCGGAGTAGTTGTTTATATTTTTTTGAATATCGTCAGTCATAATTCCATCATTTGCTATTAATAATTTCGTTACATAATTTTTAAAATCATTAAGATAGTCAGGTCTTAAATCATTGATTTCAGAAATATATTCCTTAGATTTTACTTCCCATTTAGAAATTAACTCGTCTATTTTATTAAGGTGATACTTAGAATTTTTAAAATAAATATTATCATAAGGAATTAGTTCTTGATAATATTTATTTCTTTTTGAAGACAGTGGAACTACTGTGATTGTACTCTTTGTAACTTTATCGTATTTATCTAATACAATAGCAAAATGGTTACCACTCAATTCAGAACCAATATTAACTCCAAATTTCACATACACAATTGTTCCTCGTTTAAACTTTGGAAAGAACTTAGTATTTTTCCCTTGAGCCTCTTTATAAAATTGTTTAGCTTTAAATAAAACTGATTCTGGAAGATATTTGAATTTATACTGATGATATTCCATGACATTTACAAATATTCTTTGAGCTTCTTTAAATATTGATTTCATTATTCCTTCCTTTCTAAAACTTTCTTCTTAACTCAACAACTCGTCCTATAATTACTACTGGTTTTGTTACTACTTCTTCATTTGAAAAGTACATAGGTGAGTATTCTAAGTTATTAGATATTAGCGTTATTCCATTATCAAGCTTTTCAAACTTCTTACAAGTGACATCATCCCCATTTACTAGAGTTATTACTACATCTCCATTGTTAGCTGTTGATTGTTTCCTTACTATAACAGTATCTCCATCATTTATATCTGGTTTCATGCTGTCACCTTTAATTCTAAGTCCAAAGAATTCACCTTGGCTTTTCCACGATTGAGGTACTTCCTCATAGTCTAGGATTTCTTCAACAGCTGAGATAGGTATTCCTGCTGCAACCGTTCCTAATACTGGGATCTTTAGACCTTGTGGGGTTTGAGGTCCAGTAATTTTAGTTTTTTCTATTCTTTCATATCTAGGTACATCGTATCCTAATAACCACGCTTCTGTAACGCCAAATACTTTTGATAATAAGAAGATTTTTTTGTTATCTGGATTCGATTTACCATTGACATATTGAGATAAGTGACTTTTAGAAAATTTTATATTATATTTCGCTTGAAGTGGTTTAGCTAAATTAAGAACATCTATTTGTCTTAATCTTTTTTCTTTCATTATTTGATTTATTCTTTCAGTAGAAGTTGCCATAAACTTCACCTCCTGTTAGAGCCATAATATCATGATTTTAATGAAAGTTCAAAGAAATTGAACTTTCATGTTAGAAATTAGAAAATGTTAGTATATAATAAAATTAAGTTCGAGTATTTGAAACTAAAAAAATAGAAAGAAGATAAAATGAAATGCAATTATATAAAATAATAAGTATAGATTTATGAATATGATAATTTTTTAAAACGAAATAAAAAATTGATTTTCTAGTAGAAATATGGTAGTATAAAGGAAGGTGATTCACTACCTATATTTCAAATGTGAACGTTAAGCTAGGAATTTTTCCTAGCTTTTTTGTATGGAATACTATTAATGTAATAGAAAAGAGAAGACATGTATTTTTTTAGTTCCAGTTAAAAGATTAGTTTCAAGTTAATTTTTAGTTTTATATTTGAACTGGAATTTAATTTAAGAATTAATAAATTCTAAAAACAACCTTGAATTTTCAGAAGAAACATTGACTACCAATTTTTTATTTGATATAATTTCTATAATTTAACAAACGTTAGTTGGATTTTATGTTGAGTGGAAAGTTAATCTATAGATTGAATTATTTTAGAATATCAAATATTAAGAAAGAAATTGATTAGCTTCTATGAGCAATTGATTTCTTTTTATTGTATTTAGATTTTAAAAGGCTATTTATAAAATGAAAACTGAACTTTTAAATAGAAGGACTCAAATTAGGAGTGGGAAATATGAGAAAATTTTTATTTGCGGTAGTTTTATTTCTTATTACAGTAGTCTCGGGGATTAATATTTATTTTTCTTATCAAATTAAATATGTTGTTGATGCCCTTACTACTAAAAATGAGCAATTATTCTACAATCAAATTATATATTTATCTGTAATTATAATACTAATGCTTATATGTGAATATTTACGTCAGATTTTAGATACTATTTATTTAAATAAAGTTGGATTCAATATTCATAGAACCCTTGTGGGTAGTTTACTTAGGAATAAACTAGATACAAAGAGTAAAAATTTATTATCTACGGTAAACAATGATATTGAAATGGTAAAAGATCAATATTATAATACGATTTTCTCTTTGTATCAGGGGATAGTTTATTTTATTTTTGCTACAATAGCGTTGTTCAAATTAGATGTAACAACAGCGTTTTGGGTTATAGGATTGTCACTATTTCCGATTGTAATTCCTAACCTATTCAAAGGATATTTGAAAAATGTTCAAAATAGTATTTCAAAACAAAAGGCTAGATATAATGATAAACTTGAAGATTTTTTAGAAGGTTTATTGGTTATTAAGAATAGTGATTCGGCTAATATATTTTATGAAAAATTACTTAATGAATATAAAAAAATAAATAAACTTGTTAATAGAAAGAATGTTTTAACATCACTTGTAAATGTCTTAACAGGATTAGTATTCTATGCTACTATTATTGCTATTTTATATATAGGAGGTCGTCAAGCTCTGTTAGAAAATACTAGTGTAGGGGATATAGTATCTATTTTTACTATTTCTGCAGAGTTAGTAATGCCTGTCAATTTGATAACAGGTTCGATAGCTAATATAACATCGGTAAAAGATATAAAGAGGGAATTAGATTCTAAAGAGAAGTTTGAATATATAGATAGTCATAAAATTATCGATTTTAAAAATATAGAGGTTCGAAATGAAAGTTATAAATTTAATAATAGAGAAATTTTTAGTAATTTTTCAGCTAGTTTTGAAAAAGGTAAAAAGTATTTAATTCAAGGAGATAGTGGCAGTGGGAAATCGACGTTAGCATTACTATTAACGAAAAACCTTGAAGGATGTAACATCTTTTTAAACGGAAAAAATATTAACAGTTATGAATACAACACAATTCAAAAAATAATAACTTATGTACCTCAAGATAGTTTTATATTTGTAGGTAAGGTTATCGATAATCTTACTTTTTATAAAAATATAGAAGCGGATAAAATAATGACTTTAATAAAAGAAACTAGATTAGATGACAAAATTAAAGAAGCTTCCGATTTGATTAATACTACGTACGATAAGAGAAAATCAAATTTATCTGGTGGACAAAAACAAAGGTTAGCATTAATTAGGGCAATATTACAGGAAAAACAGGTTATAGTTTTAGATGAAACATTATCAGGATTGGATAAAGATACATACATCTTAATTGAAAAATTACTATTAAGTATGAAAGATAAAACTCTAATTCATATTTCGCACAGATCTTATCCAGAAACTTTGAGAATGTATGATGAGGTGTATGTAATGGGGAATGGCTCAAAAATCGCGATTTCTTAAGAAACAAGATTTTTCCGAGTCACCCCTACAAAGTTTATTAGATATCTAAAAAGTTTTTATAAAGCAAATTTAGATACCAATAAACCACTGCGTTTATGAGTTTTTATATGAACTTTGTTAAATATTAGGACTTTTTAGTCACTCTCATAAAAAAACACGTAATATTACATCACAAATATTTTGAATACGTTTTTAAAAATGGTATAATACAATCGAATAAGTATAAGTAATTATATTGTATTAGTTAATAAAATAATTTTAAAAGGGAGGAAGAGAAAAATGAATAAGCTTAAAGATTTAGGTTTGGTGGTATTGCAAGTTGAAGTAGTAGGTTTCTTATTTATAGCGATGAATAAATATTTAACTAGCACTACAAGCTTTTTACCTGAAGCTTTCACTCAAGATAAAACAGATATTAAGGCATATAGTTTAGCTGCATTGGCGTTTATGATATTAGGTATTGCTCAATATTATGTGGTTGACTTATATGACAAAATCAACTGGAGAAAAGCGAGTGTAATAGAATACTTGGTAGAAGTAGCAGGAGTTTTACTAGTATTTATCTATTTACAATTTATAGATAATCTAGTTAAGTTTGCATTTCTATTTGTGTTAGTTTCATTTCTATTCATAATAAGATATTTATACTTTTATAAGAAATTTGCATAAGTTTATATTTTTGAACAAAATCTGGAGGAAAACACTGTTCAAAGTGTAGAAATTTTTAGTTTAAAATTTTAATTTAGAATGTAGGTATTCAATATAATTGTTGTACTGTTGTTGCTTGATTATATAGGGGAAAATAAAAAAAGAGTGACTCAAAAATCGCGATTTTTGAGTCACTTCCATTTTATTTAAACCATTTAATAAATCATATTACTGTACTTTTAATTCTACACATTCTGTTAGTTGTTTTTTGATTTCTTCTTGTATATGGTGAGAAATCATTATTAAAGTTAACTTATCGTCAGCTAAGATATTGTTTTCTATCTGTACGGCTGTTTTTTCATCTAATGCTGAGGTTGCTTCATCAAGAATTAAAATTGGATAATTTCTAATTAAAACTCTCGCAAGAACTAATCTTTGTTTTTCTCCTCCTGATAGGATTTCTCCCATATTAGATAGGTTGTGATCTAAGCCGTCAGATAAAGCTTTAACTCTATCAGCTAAACAAACTTTTTCCAATATGCTCCATATTTCTTCATCTGAATAACTATCATCTAAAGTGATGTTATATCGAATTGAACCGCTGAAAATAGATGTTTGTTGACTCACATATCCAATCTCGTTGGAGAAGTTAATATCATCCTGTATTTCAAGAGGATTTCCATCGATTAAAACTTTATCTTGGTTGGATTGTAATTTCCCTAATAACAACTTGATTATAGTAGATTTCCCAGAACCACTTTTACCAATTACGGCGTATTTTCCACCTTTATTTATATTAAAGTTGAAGTTTTTAATGACATGGTTATCCCCGAAACTATAATTAAAGTTTTTAAATTCAATATTTTCTTCAACGTGTGGATAAAGTGTTTCTTTAGCAGTCGCTTTAGTTATAACGCTATTTAATATTTCTTTTGTACCGATTACCTTAATATACAAATCAACCAATTGATTGATAGAAGTAAGGTATATACCTAGTATAGTAGATACCGAAGCTATTGTTCCGATAGTTAATTCATTTTTTAAAACTAAATAAATAGCAAAGATAAAAATTAATAATTCAAGTAGCTTCTCGATACTTTGTAAAGTTAACTCACCGAATGCCATTAATTTAGAAATACTATACTGTTGATCTTCTTTTTGAATCTGACTTTCTTTAACATTTTTTGAGAATAAATTTATCTTACCAATATTCTTCAAATCTTCATAACCTGTTAAATATTCCTTTAAAACTCCAGAAAATTTCCCTGATAAAATTGATAAGTTTGTATATCCTACACTAATTTTATTACCGAACTTACCGCTTATTAAAAACATAGCGATTGATGATAATAGGGCGAATACAACAAATTTCCAGTTAATAAGCCATAAAAATACTACTGATGAGATAAATAATACAATTGCACTAAGTAAGCCAGTTAATGGTGAGAATAAATACGCAGATAATAATTCAAGTTGATAAGTGTATTTAGTCATATGCTCACCAGAATCAACCTTATTAAATTCTGATTGAGACATAGTTTCGATGTTTTTACTAATTCTATCACCTAGATATATTTTCCATTGTTTAACTAATTGTGCAATTATAATTTTTAACCACGCTCTAAGCAATTCTACTATTATTAAAATACAAATAATAACGCCAACTTTTGTCCAAAGAGACCCTGTTTTGTATATTACAGAATCCACAATATCAACACGAGCGTATACAACGTAAACGGTCCCTATTGACACTATTAGTGTCAAAATAAACATAATATATAACTTTAATTTGTTCAATGTTATAACTTCTAAAATATTTTTAATCATATTGCTCTCCTTTGAATAGATTACATTTCTATAGAAGTTACTCAAAAATAGCGACTTTCGAGACATCGATTTGTCAATTTCTCCACGAAGTTTCTTAGATCCCTAAAAAGCTTTTATAAGATGAGTTCAGACTATGAATACGAGCTCTCATATAAACTTTTTTAAGATTTAGTTATTTTTGAATCCCTTATAGTATTTATGTAACTTTAATTATACCGACTTTTTTTTTCGTGTCAAGATAATTAGAGAAAGTTTTCTGAAAATTATAATTTTACATTGTTTCTATCTTTTTTCTGTACTATAATAAAGGTATAAATATAAGTTGGTGTTTTACACATTTCTCAAAATTTCCCTTAATAGTATGTTATTAAATTAAGTGGAATTAAAAGTAGGAGGTACTTATGAAAAAATATATTTTAAAATTTAAATATAAATTCTTATTAATTTGTTTTCTTATATTGTTAAGACAGTTATTTCTTATGAAAAGTAACTTTTTAAATGCAGATGCTATAACTGTGCTTACAAACAGAAATTTACATAGTTTCTTTGAAATTATCTTATTCTTATCAGTTACGTGGATTGTTATTATAGTAATTGATAGAGTGGTAAAGGTAAGAGAGGAGATTTTTATTCAAGATATTGGAATAGATGTTAAGGATAATCTGTCTAGTAGCCTTATAGAATTAGATATTGAAAAGTATAAAGATAACTCATCTGGTGTTTATCAATCTTGGTTTAATAATGATATTCAAATGATTCAAGAAAAAGGTTTGAGAAATATATTTGCTATAATATACAGTCTTTCTGGTGTAATATTTTCTCTTTATGCTCTATTGAAATACCACTGGATCATTTCTTTAATTACTATTATAGGAACGGGAATATTAATTTATCTTCCAAAAATTTTTAATAAAAAGCTTCATAATATGGGAACAGAAGTTACTAAAGAAAATGAAAACTATGTTGCTTCGTTAGAGGAGACGATTTTAGGTTATGATACGTATTTCTCTCTTAATAAATTACAAATAATTCCTAAAAGAATAGCTAACATAAGTAGAATTTTGAAAAATGTATTTGTTAAACAAAGTAAATTGGAAAGTAATTATTATATGCTTAACTTTGGTTTAAATGTCTTTTTCCAAGTGTTATTAGTTTTTGTTACAGGATATTTAGTTGTTAAAGATAATTTGGAAATTGGTGCAGTTGCAGCTGTAGGAATGTTTGCTAATCTTGTATTTGATGGTATGAGCCAAGTAGGTTATAGAATAGCATTTATTAAAGGGACAAAACCTATTTTCTCTAAGCATGATGAATTCATGTTAAATAATAAGGATACCCACTCACCTGTTGAATGTTCTTTAAGAGAAACATTATTTAATATTAAAAATTTATGTTTTAGTTATGGTGACAAGGAGATCTTAAATAATTTGAACCTTGATATAAAAGAGGGGAATAAATATTTAATAAGTGGAGATAGTGGCGTTGGTAAATCAACATTATTTAAAATAATTACAGGGCAATTAAGAAATTATGAAGGTAATGTAGAGTATTGTAGTGTTGATTTGAAGAAATTATCTACTAAACAAATACTAGAAAAATTGACTATAATTCAACAAGAAAATTTTGTGTTTTCAGGTACTGTTAAAGACAATATAACTATGGGAGAAGTAGTAGAGGATAGTGAAGTAGCTAAATATTTAGAAAAAGTGGGCTTAACACAGGAAGACTTCTTATATTCAGAAGTAGAGGTTCATGGAAAAAATCTTTCGGGAGGGCAACGCCAAAGATTGGCTATAGCTAGAGCGTTGTTTAATGGTAAAAAAATACTTTTAATTGATGAAGGAACATCAGCTTTAGACAAAGAATCAGCGAAAAGTTTAGTAGAAATGCTGTTAGGAAATAAAGAATTAACGATAATAATGATTAGCCATGATATAAGTGATGAACTAAGAGGAAAATTTGATAATATTATAAAATTGTGATACAAGTGAAAGTTAGTAAAAATGATATAGATTGAATAGAAGAATGAAAATATGAGAGTGGCTAAAAAATCAATTTCTCCAAGAATAAGATTTTGAGTCACTCCCATTTGACAAGGAGGACAAGCATGAGTTATAAGTTTATGAGTGATGCTTTAGATAATAATTTAATGCCAATAGGTAAAAGTGATTTTTTAAATTTATTTAAAGATTTAGAAATAGGAGAAGGTGATATCCTGATTGCACATGTTTCGCTTAGTAAATTCGGTTATATAATCGGAGGTGCAAGATGTATTTATGAAGCACTTGTGGAAAGATTAGGAGAATGTGGAACTCTCGTTGTTCCAACGCAATCTTTAGAAAACATGTCTCCAGAGTACTGGGAATATCCTAAAGTTCCTAAGGAGTGGATAGAAAAAATAAAACAAGAGAGTTTATCTTATGATGTTGATCTATCTAGCACACGAGGTATGGGGAAATTTAGCGAGTTTGTTATGAATCTAAAACATTCTGTTAGAAGTTCTCATCCACTATATTCTTTTTCAGCAGTAGGAGAAAAAGTACAGGAAATTATAAAAGAGCATCCATTAGATGATGGCTTGGGATACAATTCACCATTAGGGAGATTGTATGATCAAAATGCCAAAATTTTGTTATTAGGAACTGATTTTGAATCTAATACAGCATTGCATCTTGCAGAGTATTCACTAAATCGAAAAATAATAAAAGAAAGTGCTAATGTGGATGGAGAGTGGTTAGAGTTTTCTAATATCGAATTAGATATATATGATGATTTTTTAACAGTACAGAAAGAATTCTTGGAGAATTGTAAGGGAAGTTATCAAATAAAAGAGATTCAGAAAACATCAGTTCTTTGTATAGATTTAAAAAGTTGCGTAGATTTTGCGAAAGAATACTATAGTAAAAAGGAAGAAGTGAAGTAGAGGGAGCATGATTTTATATTAAAATTTTCAAATTGTTACCATTTTATTTTCATATTATAATAATATAGTAATTATTTATATGTTATAAAAAATAAGAGGGAAATTTTTAGAAGGCGTATATAAAAGTTATAAATTCACATATTATTAAAATTTTAGAATAAGATATGGGAAACTCTGGAATAGAAAGGAATTAATTTATGAATAAATACATGAGTGTTTTAAAAAATGTTGATTTTATAAAGTATTTTTTTTCGATTAATTTTATCACGTTAGCACAATCTTTTGTCAGTATAAGTATTATCTGGCTGATCTATGAAGAAACTAAAAATCCACTATTGATAGCTATTTTTGGTGTATTAACTCAATTACCAGCTATAGTTTTTGGACCATTAATATCAAAAGTGTTAGATAGGTTTAATATTGGAAAAGCAATGTTCTTGTTTTTATTATTAAGAGCTGGTATTTTTCTTATTATTTTTTTATTACCGTTTAATGATAAGATATCTTTAAGTATTATAGGATTATTGATAGGTTTGAATAGCGTTATAGGAATTCCTTTATCAGCAGGAGGAGATATAATAATAAAAGAGGTGTGTAATGATGAACAATTAGTAACAGCTAATGCATTGATGATAATATTTTTCGACATCTCTTATATCTTTGGTTCGATTTCTGTAGCAATAATGGGAGTGCTAGGTAATAATAGAATAGCTTTTATAATAGGTGCTGTATTATTTTTCATTTCAGCGATTATAATAAGTACAATAAAAAGTGATGAAATATTTAGTAGCAATGAAGATAGACAGGAAAAATATACGATATTTAGTTCTATGAAGTATATTGTAAAAAATAGTGAGATATTACTTATGACAATTAACACGACATTGTGGAATATGTTCACTTGGGGAAGTTTCATCGTATTATTACCAATATATGTAGAACAAAATTTAAATAATGATAGTGTAGCGTATGGAATATTAAATTCTTTGCAATCTGTTGGTATTATCTTGGCTTCACTTATAATAGGTTTGCAATTTATCTCAAAAATTAAATTAGAGAAATTAATTTGCTTAGGTATTATAGTGCATTGTTTATTATTGATACTGTTTTATTTTAGTACGAATATTATTCTTTCAGTAATTATACTTATTATAGCGGGAATTGCTTCAGCACCAGTACTAATTTATAAAGCAACATTCTTCCAAAGAAAAATTTCTAGAAAAATAATGGGGCAAGTGCTATCATTAATCCTAGTTTTAGGAAGTGTATTGTATTCTCTAGGAGGAATAATTATAGCGTTTCTGATAGAAAAATTAGGAAAAGAATATTTTTCATATATAAATTTATATTCTTTAATTATCATTATAGTAATATCGTTAATGAGTCTTAAAAAGATATCATAGATTTATCGGCTATGAATTAAAATAGACTTAATTAAAGATAGTAGTTAAAATTTATTTTTGTTATGAGAGGATAGTGTAATTATATATATAAATAAGTATAATAGAAAGGAGAAAATAATTATGGATCCTATGATTGAAAAAATGTTTAATGATAATTTACTAAATTTTAAAATTATTGTTGAACTAGTAGATTATTTAAGGGTTAAGCACGGTGAAGAACCGTCATTTACATTTGCTTGTTTTAAAAATGGGTTAAATATAGAGCAAACTGAAGATTTGCTTATATTCTATTCGGACATTACTGATAAAATAGCAGCCGAGGGTATACATTTATTAGATAGAAATTTATTAATAGAAAAAACTAAAGAAAAAATTCCAAATTTGACAGATGATAATAAAATTGGAGAAATAGTAGAAAGTTATATTAATTGTTATTTTTTGTTAAAAGATGAATAAATTATAGTATCAGATTAAGTTATTACTAAATCAAGAGTCTGTTTTTTGAAATTAATGGGAGAATAAAGTGAGGAAGAATAGATTTAATAATTTAAAATTAGTACATATGTTGTTAATTATGAAAAAGGATGATTAGAAATTATGAAACCAAAGAAAGACTTTTTTGAAAAATTATTAATTTATATATTTCCGATTATTATTGTAATAGATATTATTAATAGATATTTAATAAACAATTATATATTGTTTATTTTAAACAATATTATGTATGTAGGATATTTTATATTTATTCTTGTGTTTCTTTTCAATAAAAATAAGAAGAGAAAAAGGAAAGAAAAGAGTTAAAAAACAATAGAAATAAATTACGTAATTCCAACCTCATCTCCTGATTTAGAGAGATGGGGTTGTTTTTTTATTGTTTCAAAACTCACCGAATTTGATAGCGAAAATAATTTCCTTATCGTAAATTAAAAGAAAAATAAACGCAATATTCAGAAAATATTGACTTTAAGAGAAAAACACGTTAATATAGTTAAAAATAGGAGAATAGATTCTAGAAAAATAGTAGAATTTGATGAAGAAAATCATCACGTATAATAAATTAGTAAAATAAGAGGAAATGTTATGAAAGAGATAATTAGTGTTGAGAGTCTTAGTAAAGATTACATAATAAAAAATAGAGTTAGCTTTTTTAATACAGAAAAGACGGTTAAACAAGCGTTGAAGGACATAAATTTTAGTATTAAAGAAGGAGAAATTGTAGGATATATAGGGAATAATGGAGCCGGGAAATCTACAACAATAAAATTACTGTTAGGAATACTAACTACTACAAAAGGTTCAATAAAAGTGTTCGGTAAAGATCCGTTTGTAAACAGGCAAAAAAATGCTAAAAACATAGGTGCTCTATTTGGACAAAAATCACATTTATGGTGGGATTTACCACTAATTGATTCTTTTGAGTATTTATCAAAAATCTATGAAGTAGATAATAAAGAATGGTTAGACTATTTAATAACAGAATTAAATGTAAAAGAGTACTTATATCAACCAGTAAGGCAACTATCTTTAGGACAAAGAATGCGTGGTGAGTTTATAGCTAGTATTATTCATAAACCTCAACTGGTGTTCTTAGATGAACCGACTATCGGTTTAGATATAGAAACAAAGAAGAAAATTATGGAACTTATACTAAAAATAAATGAGAAGTATAATACTACTATCATACTAACAACTCATGAGATTTCTGATATTGAAAAAGTATGTAAGAGAATGATTTTGATAAGTGATGGCGAAATTAATTATGATGGTGAAGTGAAGAGCTTCAAGCAAATTTTTAATAAATATAAAAAATTAAAAATGTACGGAGAGAATATAGTAGATTTAAATGAAGAAGGAATATTGCCTTTACGTACAAATATCGATTCTAAAGAATTTGTTTTTGATGAAACTAAATTTAATGTGTTAGATATAATAAAACTACTACCGAATGAAAGTAGCATTACACAAACTGAAGTATTGGACTTAAATCTACAAGAAGTATTGCTTGTGAAGGATAAGACGGGTGATAAATATGAATAGATTTTTTGCTTATACTTTATATCAATACAAAAGTTTATTACAATACAAATTTAATACGATAATGCAGATAATTGCATCACTTTCTATGGTATTAATACAGTATAGTATCTGGTTATATGTTGAAAAATACAATTCTAAAAATATTGATGAAATAATAACGTATGTACTGTTTGCGATTATTTTACAAATAGTTTTACCTATAAAAATAACTACCAATTTTGTATCTGAGAAAATTTTAAAAGGTACTATTATTAATTATTTGAATAAGCCTAATAGATTAATAGTCATAACGTTTTTCACTACTTTAGGCAATTTTCTCTATAAATTAAAATTCCAAGTACTGCCGATTTTAGTTATTTATATTTTATTGTTTTATAATTTAATATTTAGAACCATATCTCTTAAGAGATTTGTACTTTTTATATTCGTGTATATTTTGAGTTATATTATTGCTTTTTTATTAGGTTATATTATTGCCTTATTATCAACAGTATTTATAAGAATAAATGGTGTATCTGAATTAGTTAATGCTCTTCTTATTATTTTCGGTGGAGGGTTGCTACCTTTAGATTTATATCCGAAACTATTATTAAGAATATCAGAGGTAACTCCATTTTACGCTGTAATGTATGCACCTATTTCTATTATTGTACATGATAATGATTTAGGAAAAGTCTTATTTATTCTTGGTGTACAGATGTTTTGGTTAATCATATTATTGATAATTTCAAAAAGACTATCACAATATGTATTTAACAAGTTCGATATAATGGGAGGTTAATATGAGGAAACATTTATATTTATATGCAGAGTTTTTTAAAATGGATGTAAAAAGGATATTGAGTTATAAACTAGATTTCATTATAGGAAATTTTGGTTATTTACTAGATACACTTACAACATTATTTGTATTACTTATTACGCTTAATTATACAGAATTAATCGGTGGATTTTCTTTATATCAATTGTTGTTTTTATATGGTTTTCTAACATTAACATCGGCGTTATGGGAATTTTTCTTCGTTACAACTTTAGAAGTCCCATATTTAATTCAAACTGGAGAACTTGATTTATTTTTATTAAGACCGCTTAATATTCTTTATCAATTTATTATTTTCCAATTAGATGAGGAAGCTTTATTTGAGTTAATTACAGGTATAGTAATTGTGATTTTTTCATTATATAACTTAGATATTGATGTAACTTATTTATTTATAATAAAATTCATTTTGTTTATAATATCTGCGGTTTTAGTAAGAGAGGCTATATACTTAGCATTAGTATCAATTAGTTTCTTTTCGATAACAAATGATGGTATAAAATCAGTTTTATGGCAATTGTATCAATTAGCAAATTATCCAGTTAATATCTATCCGTTTTTTATTAAAGTAGTACTAATAATTATTCCGTTCGCATTTGTGGGATATTTCCCAGTGGTAAATTTAATAAATTCGCATGATAGTTTTAATTTAGAAATATGGCTTTTAATATTATTTGGACCGCTTCTACTTATATTAATCTATAAAACAATATGGAATTTCGGATTAAAAAAATATCAAAGTACAGGATCATAATAGTTAAGAAGGTTAATGATTTTTAAGAAATAAGTATAAAGTAAATCACATAGGAGGTGTTTTTTATAGAATTTAATGTTAAATTAGCGAGAAGTTTGTATTTATGTTTGAACTTAATTTTGAGTGTTTTATATTCATACATAACGGTGAAATTTATATCTGTATATAATTTTCCTATATATTTTATTTTGTTAATAACTACTTTGATAGAAATATTTATTTTTCTAGATACTAGTTATTTCAGGATTTTAACTAGTATAAAAACAAAGTATTTTTATTATATATTAATAGTTTTTTCAGTAGTAGTGTTTATTCTTAAAAATAACATAAATTTATACTATGTCTTAACATTTTATTTTGTTTATTACTTATTAATATCAATAGTTCTGCTTAATTACAATTTATTTGTAATAGAGGAAAGTAAGTCTATCAAAGCTGGAGTGACAGATATATCCTTATATAGCAACTTATCTAAATTGCTTGGCTTTTCTTTAGGGAGTTATATTTATAAGGTGAATATTGATGAATATTTAATAGTATTTATAATTATGTTTGTATTATTTTCATGTTTCAAAATAAATAATTTTAAAAATGAAACTGAGAAAAATTATGAGAGATTAGTTTTTAATAAATTGAAAAGAAAACATATTATTATCAATACAGCGTTATTATCAGGGGCAGCAGTGTTTTTTATACCGTTGTTTATAAAACAATTAGCGGCTAGGAATTTAATACAGTATTCTAGTATTATATTTTTTATACCAGGTCTTACAGTAGTTCTATTTTTAATACTTACTAAGAAATATGATATAAATTTAAATAGAATACTTATGTTTTACATAATTTTTGATATACTATTCTTCATATTGGTTATATGTAAGGTGTTTTTACCATTACAAGTGATATTATTATCTTTAATAGTAGCACTTGGGGTGTCAATCAGTATAAAATTAAGGACTAATTTCATAAAAATTAATGATAAAGATTATAGAAAAAGTATAGTTCAAATTTTTCGAATAAGCGCACCGTTATTTACTATTATTTTAAGTTTTGTAGGATTATACGTTGAAAACATTGCTTATTATATTTTGCTAATAAATGCAATTTCGGCTATTCATCTGTTGTATGTGAATTTAAGAAATAGAGAGCATACTTTATTAGATTAAGGAAAAGTTTTCAGAAAAAATGAAAAATTAATAAAAGAATGTACACTTAGTTTTTTTAGAAATAACTTGGTGTACATTTTTTGGTTCAATTTGAGAAGTAATACTATGTTATATTACTACGAAAACCAGTATTTATTAACTAGAAATAACAGATGATAATTTTGGAAAGCGTTTTTTTTTTTTTTTCTTTTCATATTGCTTTCATATCGTTTTTATATTACAATAAATCTATAAAGCTTTATAACCTCATAAAATAAGGAGGACAAAAAAATGGTATTAGATATTGGAATTTTATAGTTTATAATGTAAATAATATTAAAGAGAATGATCATTATTTTTGAGTTTCTTATGATCTTAAAAATTATTGTTTCTCATTATAACTTGAATAGAGGAAAATCAGCTATTTTAACAGACGATAATGATTTTATAGTATTTGTTAAAGTAGACACTGGATTAAAAAGTCACTCATTCAAGAAGATGCACTTTATTGTGTAAGCTACATGTAAACTACATATTAAAGAGTTGAAGGTTGATTTGTATTTGCAAATCAACCTTTTCTAGAAAGTAATTAAAAGTAAAACGTAATATCGGAAGGAGGGAGTTAAATGGTAAATCTATTAACAGTAAAAGATTTAGCATATAAATATAAAAATTCTAGTGATTACGCGATTAAAAATATTTCTTTTTCTGCGGAAAAAGGAGATATGATTGCACTTATAGGTAAAAGTGGTTCAGGGAAAACTACGATAATTAATTCTACATTAGGATTGTTTTCTAATATCGAAGGTGAGGTATCTTTCGGTGAAGGGGTGTCTGTTCGAGATGTGGACTACTGTATGCAAAATCAATCAGTAGATTGGTACTTAAATGTATACGACAATATTTATATGGGGCTATTATATTCTCAAAATACTATTAGTAGGAAAAGTGTAGATGAGATTATTGATGTTCTAGGTTTAAAAGGTAAGGAGAAATCTGACCTAACAGAATTATCAGGAGGACAATTGCAGAGAGTACAAATAGCAAGGAGTCTAGTATCTAATTCAAAAATATTATTTTTAGATGAACCTACTACAGGATTAGATGTAGTATTATCAAAAAATATATTAGAATATATAAAGACTAACAATAAAGAACATGCTGTATTTATATCTTCTCATGATTTAGATCTTATAGAAAAGTATTGTAATAAGATAATTTATATAAACGATGGGAAATGTTTATATTTTGGCGAAATGAGCACATTCTTAAGAGAATATAATAAAGAAATAGTATACAATATTTCTTACAATGGTGAATTAAGTAAAGATATAATAGAAAAATATAAAGATACTATTACAATCGTTGATGATAAAAATTTAAAAATTTTCTTGGAAAAAGAAGAGGAAATTTCGAATGTATTAAAATTATTATTGGCAGAAAATATTACAATAGGAAGCTTGCAGAAAGAAGAAATTACCTTGAAGAGAATATTGGAATTGGAGGAGTAATTATATGAAAAATGTAATAAAGAATTTTTGGGCAACATCGTATATAGAATATAAGGCGATTGAAAATAATAAGCAGATTATATATACTCAGCTTATGGTTCCAATTTTGTACTTTGTATTCTTTGGATTTGGGATAGGGAACTCTTTTTCAAATTTAGCTTTTAAAGGAGAAAATGTTAGCTATATTGAATATATTTTCGTTGGAATAATTGGAGTAATACTAAATTCTCAGATGAATCAGTCGGTTTATAGGGTGAATTTAGATAAAAAATGGGGACTTCTAGCGTATAAAAGAATAAAAGGGACATCAGCTATTTCTTATTTTTTAGGGAAATTAGTATTTCCATTAGGAATCACAATAGTGCAAGTATTACTAATTTATTTTTTATCGTTCTTTTTAGGAATAAAAATACAGATAGTTCCTTTCTTAAAAGTATTAATTATTGTAATTATTAGTCTAGTATTTTGGTTTTCTCTTGGGGTTATCATTTCATTAGGAACTGTATCATATAGAACTAGAGATCTTATCTTAGGAACATTATTACTACCGATAATTTTTGCTGCACCGACTTTTTATAGTTTAGACAATTCTAAGGTGCTATACTATATATCAAAACTTAATCCATTAACTTACCAATTAACGAGTATGAGAACTGTAATTTTTGGTATGGATTTTGATATTAATACTTATGTTACAATATTCTTAAGTCTAATAATGTTTGTTTTAGCAATAAGCGTGATAATAAGATCAGAATTATTAGGTGATGAGAGATAAAAGAATGTACACTTAGTTGTGATATATGACTAAGTGTACATTTGTTTTATCTTTTTACTAATTTTGTTTTTTGTTTATTTGATGTTTTTACAGGCTTAGGTACATAAGGTGGATAAAGTTTACGTCCTAATAATATTTGGAACGCTACAAGGATACCACTGACTACAAAGTAAATTCCTATAGCAGCGATACTCGTATATGTTAAAAATGTTAACATTATAGGAGTAATCCAAACCATATTTTTAGAAACATTTTGTATACGTTCAGCCTCTGGTGTGTTTTGTGACATAGGATTGCTTTGCATCATACTTTGAGAAATTTTACCAACAATCATATATATTACAAAAACAAGAACTAATAGTATGTAAGATTTTTCTCCAAGAGAAATAGATAAAAAGCTTGAATCAAGAATATCTTTTGAATAGATTGGATTCTGTAGAGTAAAGTATAAACCAGAAATAAACGGTGCTTGAATTAGAATAGGTATTAAATTACCGAAAATTGCAGGTGAACAATCATACTTTTTATATATTTTAAAGAGTTCTTTTTGAAGTTCAGTTTGCTCAATTCTTATTTTCATTCGTTCATCATTATTAAGTGCTCTCTTTTGATCTTCACTAAGCTTTTTAATTTTATTTTGTACAAGATCTAATTCAGGTTTTGCTTTTTCCATATTGATAGATGATGTACGTTGTTTTTTATAATTTTTCAACATAAAAGGAAGAATAATTCCTTTTACAATAAGTGTAATAATAATTATAGAAATACCCCAACTTTTAACGTAGATATTAATATTCGATAAAAACATATCCATATTTTTTGTGAAAGTATTATAAAAGAAACCATCAGTATCATTTGAAGAACATCCAGTTAAAAATATGACTAATATTAGAGTATAAATACAGAATAGATATTTTTTCATTTATTGCCCCTCCTTACATATATATTAGCATACACATTCATAAAATGAAAGGGGTATCATGTAAATATTTTTAAATATAATAATATTATTTAAAAGGATTATTATGTTAAAGTCAATTATAAATAAAGAAAATTATAGTTTAAAATTTAATAAAAGATGAAAATATTAGTATAATTTATTTTTTCTAAGTGTGTAAGTAAGATAGAAAATAATGTTAGTAGGTTTAATTAAAGTATAGAAAATGGAAGGTAAATATTTATAGAGAGCGTATATGATTTTAATTTTGTGGAAAAAGAAAAATTAGAAAATGTATTATTGAGAATTTCATATTGATACCATTGTATTTTCATATTAAAATAATGGTGTAAAGTTTAATAACACTATAAAAATAAAATTGTACAGAATATGAATTTTTCCACATACATAATAGGAGGTATTGATAATGGACAGTATATTAGGATTTATAGTTGCAACTATAACTATTGCTTTTCTATATTTTATGTTTAGAAGAAAATCTCTCCCTATTTTTAAAAAGAATAAACGACAATTACTGGTGGAATTGATACCGACAGTTATATTTTGTATTTTCTTTCCAAAGGTGATAAAAATTGCTGTAATTTTTTTATCAGTTGAGATTATTTTATATATTATAGATTATTGCAATGAGAAGAAAAATTCTACGAAATAAAGTTATATAATTCAAAAAGTAGAAAGGGAAGTAATATCTATACTAATTTTTAAAAGAAATTTATTCTTTTCCTATAATAATTTTACTATATCATTTAAAGTTAATAATTTTACATTGATTAATTTTTCGATATAATTAAGTGTAGAAGAAGTTGGAGAGTAATACTGACTCGAAAAAGAAAATACTCTCAAGTTGATGTAGTCGTAGGAATCACGATTCTAAAAAGAAAGGTTCTTTTTTTATACAGTCTGAATTAGGTGTAGCTATCACAATAGAATTATTTATCAGTAAATTACTAAAATAAATCAAATTAAGCATAGTTAATAGCCCCCAAAATTTGTCTGAATTTTGAGGGCTATTACTATAATTAACTAGTCTTTTTCTTATTTATGTATTTAATGATTATATAAGATAGCGATATAAAAATAATATATTTTAAATTTGTTATTTTTATATTAATTATGTAAAGGATATTTATTATACTTGTAAAAATTAGTAATAAAATTATATCGATTTTATCAGTTAATATATTTAATTTATTTTTATTTGAATCTATTAATATGTAGAATATTCCGATAAGTGTGCATATAAGTAAATAATTTATTATGAATGTGTTCTTTATTATTACATAATTTATTATATTGATAATTATAATAAATTTAAAACAAGTTAATACGTTTTGTGTCACTGTTATCTCCATTTTGTATTTAGGTATTTGTCAATGAGACTTTAAAATTATGATTTCATTGAAATTAATTTTTTAAAGTTGATCTCAATATTGATTAAGTTAATTATTTATCTTTTTTTCTTTTTTCTTTTTTCTTTTTTGTTTTAATTTTTCTATTTTTTTATTGACGAAATATGAACCTGTTCCTGATAACAGGCCTGTTATTACAGCGAATATTGCTATTTCTATATATTTTTCAGTATTCATTTTGTTACCTCCTACATACTTTATTATTGTTTTATTTGAGACGGATAATATTTACTTAAGATAAAGAAAAAATAACTTCATTATATGATTTAGTGCCTATTATCATCCAAATAGATGTTTTTTAGATTTATTATGCTTTGAATTTGTAGATTTAACTATACTTTAATTATATAGAAGATATAGGGGTGATTAAAAGACTAGTAGAAAGAATAGTACGTATAAATTTAAAATTTTTATTCATGAAATATACCTCCACTTGTGAATGTAAAGCATACTATATGTTTGTAATTACGTATAGATCAAATCATATTTCTATTACTACGCTTTCATTGTAATGTGTTTTTATGTTAAAGTCAATAAAAGACAATAAAACGTATATTTTATGGGAGATTGTATAATTAGATTAGACACTCAAAAATAAAGAGGGATTAGTATATATAATTAGATATAATATTTTTGTATTAAAAAAAACCTTTATTAGTTTTCTTTAATATTAAAATTCGCAATTTTCATATTATTAATTTATATTATAAGTTATTAATATATTTTTATTATTTTTCAGATATTTACCCTTTTTTTTCAGAAAAAAGAATTGACTATATAATGTATCAGTGCTAATATATATTCATAAAATAAATTAGGTTGAAAAAACATAAGCCATCAAAACAATATGAATACCGAGTAGGTGGAAGGTAATATCTGATAATTCGAAGATTAATAGTAAAAATGAGTTGGAAGATATTCTTATAAAATATGATTTTGATATAGCAATTTGTTGTGTTGATATTCCGTTTGGAGAAATTGATTACTGGTTTAGTGATTTATCGTTTCAATACAAAGGGCATTTATAGCAGCCTCTTATGCGTCAGCAACGATAAACTATGCATATATATATTAATTCAAAAAGAACAATGAGATTTAGAGAGTTTTATAGTGATAATATGATAAATGATGATAGTATATTGGATAAAAAAGTATCATCGAGTATAATCACTCCAATGTTATTTATGGCTTTTGGAATGATATCATATAAAGTGTTTTCAGAACTCACAGGTTTGGGAAATATTAAAGATATAATTCAAATCGACTTATTCAGATGGGAGGTGTATAATTTTGAAATTACTAAAAATATTTCCTAAGAATTTTATTAATCTAATCTTAGGTCGTTCAGTATTGAATATAGCAGATAGCTTTTATATGGTTGCGGTAACGATTGCTTTGGTAGAAGTATATAGTATAGAAGCGAGTACTTTGACGTCGTTTGCTTTAATAGGAATGATTCCATCGTTGGTCGCATTTTCATATAGTTATTTTTTTAATAAGATAAAAAATACAAAATTTTGGATTCTCTGTTTCCAAATTATGCATATTATATTAGTTAGTCTTTTAATATTTGCATTAGTTAATAAAGCGCATATTGCTTTTATATTTATTTATAACTTTTTATTTAACTTAGTAAATTGTGTTCTTACTTCATTAAATGTAAAAGTGACACCGGAAGTGCTTGATAATGATAATAATTTGATTAAAAAATCAGTTGATATTCAATATTTCATCTCAAACTCGCTAGATATACTTAGTAATTTCGTTGCATCGCTATTACTTGGTTTTATCACTTATTTATCACTTATGCAACTAAGTATTCCAATCTTTTTAGCGGGGGTATACTTTTTTACAAAGTTAAACCTAAGTAAAAATATTCAAACTACCGAAGAAACTGAGGAGACAGAAGAGGTAGTTGAGGCTAGTATAGTCGGCAATATAAAGACATTGTTTTCACGAAACGCAGCATCAAAGATAATTGTTATCGAAGCATTTCTTAGTGGTGCTACTGACTTGCTTTTAAAACTGCTTCCGCTTTATCTTATTAGCATAAATATTGATGTAAAATGGTTAGCTTTAGTTCTTTCTGTATGGCGTGGTGCGGACTTAGTAGGAGCAATGGTTGCACCTTTTGTAAAAGTTCCTCCCAAAAATTTCTTTTATATGGATTATTTGATATCAGGAACTAGCTTTTTATTAGTATTTATAATAGATAATAGTTATCTAAAATTATTGTTTTTCTTTATCACTTTCGTCGTAATAGGAGTTTCCGGAAACTTCTTTGAAAAAATGCTCTATGATGATTATGAAGGAGAAGATTTTGGAGCTATTCACACTATCATAACTAGTTTTTATTCAGCGTTTGGCGTCTTGTTTTTATTAATACCTTTCGTTTATGACAATATAAAAGTTCTTGGAGTATCTTTGAACATATTAACAATAATGTTTGGCTTTGGAATATTTGTTTTATTGAAATTTGAAAAACGTTAAAAGGAAAAAATATATCATAAGTATTTAAAAGAAGAAATAGAACGAGGGATAAATATGATATTAGAATAAGAATCAAGATATATGATGTAAAAGATATAGAAAAAAAAGAAACTAATTTTTAAAAATGGGGAAGTCATATCAATGTGGTATGATTTCTCCTTTTTCACTATGAGAGAGTAGTGATATTTGATATAATGTATAAAAGTGAAATATATAAATTGATAAGATTATAGATTTATTGAAATCTACTAAAGGAGCTTTTGTATGATAAAATTAGTTGTTACAGAAATAACAACGTAAAGTAGAATATAAATAAACGTTATTGAAGTCTCTCTATTAAGGGATTTGAATATAATTAGTTGTTGAAAAGTCTAGGTCGGAATTATTTTAGGAAATGGAGAAAGTGATGGATAATATAATAGATGTAAAGGGTTTAAAAAGAAGTTTTAAGACTTCGAAAAATTGTGAATTTGAAGCTATAAAAGGAATAGATTTTTCAGTGAAAGAAGGAGAAATTTTTGGTTTACTTGGACCAAATGGTGCGGGTAAAACAACAACGATAAAAATTTTGACTACGATGCTTGCTCCAAGCGAGGGAGAAGCAAAAGTGTTTGGGTTTGATACTTTTTTGGATGCTAAAAAAGTTAGAGAATATATTAATTTTGTTTTTGGTGGTGAAAGGAGCCTTTATTGGCGGCTTAGTGCAAGAGATAACTTGGCATATTTTGCAGATTTATACAAAATTCCTTTTAAAGATCAAAAAGAGTTAATTGAAAAATTAATAGCTCAAGTGGGGTTAAGTGAGTTTATAGATAAAAAGGTAGAAACTTTCTCCAAAGGAATGAAACAAAGACTTCAAATTGCAAGAGCCTTATTAAATAATCCAAAAGTAATATTTTTAGATGAACCGAGTATTGGATTAGACCCAGTAGGAGCAAAAGAATTAAGAGAATTAATAAAAAAATTGTCTAAAGAAGGAGTAACTATTTTACTAACAACTCATTATATGCCAGAAGCAGAAGAACTTTGTGATAGAATTGCAATAATAAAAAAAGGTAAGTTACTGGCTATAGATGATGTAGTAGGTCTCCAAAATTTAGTTTCTAACGAAAGAAAAGAAGAAATAAAAGCAAAGAAAGAACGCGAACAAGAAGAGAAAAATAAAAAGAATTTAGAAATAACGTTAGAAGATATTTATATAGAACTATTGGGGGATGCATAATATGTTAAGAGCAATATTAATGAGTGCCAAAGTTCAGATGAAACAATCAATAGCACGCCCAATGTTTAGATTTTGTATTTTTATTAGTCCGATATTAAGTGGAATTTTACTCGGGATGATTTATCAAAATCGTAGTGTGGAAGATTTTATGTTATATGCTTTTATAGGAGCGGGAATTACTACTTTTTGGGGAAGTATTTGTTTTTCATCAGCTAGTGATATGGATAGAGAAAAATGGCTAGGAACTATGCCAATGATTTTTACCTCACCGATAGGTTTCGAAAATATCATTTTTGGAAAAATTTTAGGGAACACACTTTGGGGAATATTTAGTTTTGGACTTAATATGTTGACAGTAAAAATTTTATTTAATAAATCTATCCAGTTTGTAAGTTTTAGTTATTTTGTATTAATAACAATCTTAATGATAGTGTCTATGATAGCTGTTGGTTTTATGATGGCAGGATTATTTACTTTATCTAGAAAAATAAGTATTCTTATGAATGTTATTGATTATCCGATAATAATGCTAACTGGGATGGTCTTTCCTATTTCGATCTTCCCAAAATTTATTCAATATATTTCATACTTATTGAGTCCAACATGGGCGATGGAAGGTTATAAATTAGCTGTTCAAGGTGGCAGTAATGAAGAATTATTGAGAGTAGCGTTTATACTGGTGATTATTATAATTATTTATTTTATTATTAGTATATTTTCATTTAGAAAAATTAAGAAACTATGTGTTATTAATGGGACTTTGGAGGTGTTTTAATATGGAAAATGTGTATAGATTTTTTAGAAGAGTTAGTTTTTCATATAAAATGTCTTCGGTATTAAATGATTGGCGTGCTTTCTTTACTATAGATTTGTTAATTCCACTAATGCAAATGATGTGTTATTCACTAGTAGGATACTATGTTTATGGTGCGGAAAATATTGAAAAATGGGTTATAAGTAATGCAATAGTGACTAGTGCATTTACGGCGATTTATAGAGTTGGTCTTCAGTTAGCGAGGGAGAGGGCAAGTGGAACATTGTCTCTAATGTTAGCTACTAAAACGAGTATTTCAGAAATATTAATTTCAAGTGCAATCTCAACTATGTTACTAAGTTTTGTATCGGTAGTTTTTGGAGTTAGTGTACTTAGTTTATTATTAGGACTAGCTTGGAATGGACAAAAAATATTGGAGTTTGTTTTTATTTTAATATTAGCAATATTTGTAGCGACTTGTTTTGGATTTTTTATCTCGTGTTTAATATTATTAACGACAGAAATTCACCTAGTAACGAATACTATAGACAAAGTACTTTTAATATTTACAGGAGCGAATTTTCCAGTTAGTAATTTTCCATATTTAGTAGAACAATTTTGCTATACTTTACCACTAACACGTTCTATACTTTTAGCTCAAAAATTAATAGGTGGGGAGAGTGTAATAAGCAACATATATCTAATTAGAGGAGAGTTAGTGTTAGCTTTTGTATTTTTAATATTAGGAATAGTGTTGTTGAAAAATCTGGAAAAAGCTGCCATAAAAGGTAGCAAGTTAGATTTGTTGTAAGTAAATAAAAGGCTCAGAGTAGAAATGCTTTGGGTCTTATTTTTTTGTTAATTTTAGAAAAAACTTAATATTAGAGTGATTTAATGAGGAAAACGAAGAAGTCATATCAGATTGATATGATTTTTCCTTTTTCGCTATGAGAGAGTAGTGTAATCTGATATAATGTAAAGAAGTGAAATATATAAATTGATAAGATTATAGATTTTTTGAAATCTACTAAAGGAGCTTTTGTATGATAAAATTAGTTGTTACAGATATTGATGATACGCTATTAAATAGTAATCGTGAGATTTCTAAGAAAAATAGAGAAGTAATTGAAGAGTGTAAGAAACAAGATATTAAAGTTATTTTAGCATCGGGTAGACCCGATTTTGGAATGATGAGTATAGTAGAAGATTTACAACTTGATAGTTATGATAACTACTTACTTTCATTTAATGGAGCTAGAATCGCTAATCTTAAAACGAATGAAGTGATCTATGAGAAGTTTTTATCTCCTGAAAGAATTAAGTTCTTAATAGATGTTGCTTTAGAGAATGATTGTGATATTCTTACTTATCAAGGTGGGAAAGTTCTTACAAATCGTGATAATGAATACGCACGAATTGAGTCTGGTTTAGTAAGTGCAGAATTAGTAATTAGTGAAAATATGAAAGATGATATTAAAGAAGGTGCGGCTAAGGTAATAATACTTAAACATCCTGATGACGCTGTTGTGGTGAAAGATAAACTAGCGCTTGAATTAGGTGATGAGTATGAGGTTGCTATGTCTAAACCGTTCTTTATCGAGATTAATGATAAAGGTATTTCTAAAGGAGTATCTTTAGATTCATTATGTAAAAAACTTGGTTTAACAAATGAGAATGTAATGGCATTAGGTGATGGACTTAATGATTTAAGTATGATTGAGTTCGCTGGTATGGGAGTTGCGGTAGATAATGCTAATCCTACTTTAAAAGAAGCGGCGAATTTTATTTCTAAGTCAAATGATGAAGATGGTTTCGCTTATGCTATTGAAAAATTTGTCCTTGGTAAAGATGTGTAGATAGAAAGAGGTTCTGATGAAAGTAACTTTGATTTGTGTAGGTAAAGTTAAGGAAAAATTTTATAGAGATGCTATAAAAGAATATGAAAAACGTCTTGGAGCATATATTAAGTTAAATACTATTGAAATTTCAGATGAAAAAGTAAAGGTAGAGAATGATTCAGAAATAGCTCTTGCGATGGAAAAAGAAGGAAATAACATACTTTCAAAAATTAAAGATAATCAGTATGTTATTACTTTGGAAATTTTAGGTAAGAATTTATCGAGTGAAGAATTTGCATCAAAAATTGATAATTTAATGCTTACAGGTAAGAGTGATGTGGCACTGGTAATTGGTGGGAGTTATGGTCTTTCTGATAGTGTGAAAAAGCGTAGTGATTTTGCATTATCGTTTAGCAGAATGACGTTTCCACATCAAATGATGCGTGTTGTTTTACTTGAACAAGTGTATAGAGCTTATCGTATAATAACAGGTGCAAGTTATCATAAATAATTTTAAAGAGTGAGGTTGTCTTTTCAGGCAATTTCATTCTTTTTTTACTATTAATTTATAAAGATTTTTAGTATAATAAAGTGTAGAAAAGGAGGAAAGTTATGTTTGAATTCAATAATCATATGTTAGAATCATTATTTAATATCTTCGGAGGGATAGCTACTCTATATGCTAGTATTGGATATATTGTTTCAGTTATCTTTTCAAAAATTATGTTTGATATACTTGGTGTTAAACCGATTTTATCTCTTATACCGTTTTATAATACTTATAGGATTTATAAAGAGTATAAAGGACGTGTTTGGAAGAGAAACTGGGGAGTAGCGTATATACTAACTTTTATTTTTCCCGCTGGTATTATCACAGGTACAGTATTAAATTTGACTAGTTATAAGGTGAATAATGAAGTTGTGTTTAATTTCATGCTTCTTTTTCTTGTTAGTATAATAATAGTTTTTATATGTTTTCTAATAATAAATGTATTTGGTGTAATTATGTTATTTATTATGTATTTACCTATTTTTGATACAAAAGTAAGAAAAGTAGTGTTGTATATTCAAGCGGTACTAACATTGTTAGTTGTACTTGGAAATAGTATTATGCTTAAAGTAGATCTTCATTTTGATTCTCTATTGTTAGTGAAGATACAAATGATTTTTTCTGTTGTATTTACGATTGTTTATCTTTTATCGGCAAGAGAAGTTAGAGCTAGAATTAGAAGTGGAGAATATGTTCTTCAGGAAAAATTAGATTACGGGACTATGGATAGTTTTGAAGTAAATGCAACTTTAAAAGCTCGTGAGAGAAAGCTAGTCGTACCTAAAATCTCTAAAATAACGAATTATTATGTAATGGATGATAATGTAATTAAAAATAATGATATAAAATAAAGGAGGAACTTTTATGTTTAATAATATTGATGAACATCTGATAAATCAAATAGGTACTATAGTTTTAATTGTGTCGTTTATCGTAGTATTTTTTGGATATATTATTACAGCGATATTTTCAAAAATTATGTTTGATATACTTGTAGTTAGGCCGGGACTCGCTTTTATACCATTTTATAATACCTACAGAATTTATAAAGAATATAAAGGACGTGTTTGGAAGAAAAATTGGGGAGTTGCCTATATAATAACTTTTGCTATACCTATGGCAGTCATAGGAGGATTCGTATTTGTATTAATTAACTTACCGATAATTACAGGTGATAGATTTCATGAAGAATTTGCAACGACGCTGATTTTAGGGCTTGCCGTAATGATAATTGGTGGAATAGTAATCTCAGTATTTAATTTTATTCTGTTATTTATTACATATTTACCAATATTTGATACGAAAGGTAGAAGAATAGTATTATATATTGAAGCGGGATTAACAGTTTTATCTATGTTTAGTGCATTTATTTTCCAGGGGAACACTACCTTAGCGAATATTTTCTCAATTGGTCAATTTATATTCTCTATTGTCTTTATGGTTGTCTACTTTATTGCTGCTACAGACATTAGAGCTAGAGTTAGAAGTGGTAAATATGTTCTTCAAGAAAAATTAGATTATAATAACTTAAATGGTTATGAAATCGATGGTATATTAAAGGCACGTGACAGAAAATTGGTTGTTCCTGTTACGATTAATACACCGTTAAACGATTATCAACCGAACAATAATGAAGAAGTAAATAGAATCGAATATGTTTAATAAGAAAAATCCAGGTGTTTTGAATGTAATGTTTAAAACACCTGGATTTTTCATGTAAGATTTCAAGTATTTTCTATAGTTTTTTAGTAAATATTGAAAGTAAAGTTAATTTAAGATAGTCTTATGTTAGATTTTCTGACGTATATTTACAACTGTAGAGTTATTTAAAGTATAATAGAAAACGTAATAAAACAAATTTAATGAGGAGTTGACTCTTAATGGATAGATTTTTAGAATTATTAACTACCGTTAACGACTTTATGTGGTCTTATTTCCTAATTGGGTTAATAATGGTAACTGGTATTTATTTTACATTTAGTACGAAGTTTGTTCAATTTACTTACATCAAAGAAATGTTCAGACTTATTACTGAGAAGCCGAAAGTTGGCGAAGACGGAGAACAAAAAGGGGTTTCAGCTTTCCAAGCATTTACAATCTCAGCTGCGTCAAGAGTAGGTACTGGGACAATCGCAGGGGTTGCTATTGCGATTGCAATGGGAGGACCTGGTTCAGTATTTTGGATGTGGGTAATGGCGCTTTTTGGTGGAGCTTCATCTTTTGCCGAATCAACATTAGCCCAAGTATATAAAGTTCGTGATAAAAAAGGTGTTTATCGTGGGGGACCTGCTTACTATATGGAAAAAGGTCTTGGACAAAAATGGATGGGTGTGCTGTTCGCTATTGTTATTTCAGTAACTTATGGTATAGCATTTAACTCGGTTCAAACTAACACTATTGCTCAAGCTTTACAAGTATACAATGTGGATACACATATTGCAGGGATTGCACTATTAATTCTTACAATTTTCGTAATCTTTGGTGGTGTAACAAAAGTTGTTAAAATTACTCAATGGTTAGTTCCTGTAATGGCGGTAGCGTACTTATTTATCGTATTAGTTATTATGATTATTAACATTGACAAACTACCTGGTATTTTTGCTCAAATCGTGAAATCAGCATTTGGTATTGAACAAGTAGGTGGTGGAGTAATTGGTATGGGGACATCTATTCTTTTAGGAATTAAACGTGGTATGTTCACTAACGAAGCTGGTTTAGGATCAACTCCTAACGCAGCGGCTACAGCTGATAGTACTCACCCAGCTAAACAAGGATTTATCCAAACGTTAGGAGTTTACTTCGACACATGTTTAGTATGTACAGCAACAGCATTCTTAATCTTATTATATCCTGGTGTTGAATATGGAGCTGGTAAGTTACAAGGGATTCAACTTACACAAGCTGCCTTAACTTCACAAGTAGGAAGCATCGGAACAATTTTCTTAATCGTTGCTATTTTCTTATTCGGATATAGTTCAGTAATTGGTAACTACTACTACGGAGAAACAAACATTCAATACTTACTTCCTAAAAAATGGGCTGTAAATGTTTATCGTGTTATTGTATGTATCTTTGTATACGTAGGAAGTGTAATGAACCTAGATTTAGTTTGGGGGCTTGCGGATGTAACAATGGGAATTATGAGTTTACTTAACTTAATCGCGATTATCGGTCTTTCTGGTGTAGTTTATGTAGTATTAAAAGATTATGTGAAACAACATAAACAAGGAAAAGATCCAGAGTTTTACCTAGATAACTTACCGATCAAGTTAGATAATGCAACTGCATGGAAAAATAAAAAAGAAGATTAATATTTAAAAAAGTACTTCGATGATGGAATTAGATTTTTAATCGTTGAAGTACTTTTTTAGTTCCTCTCTTAAGCTTTTCATGGAATCATCAAAAGTAAGGGTACGACCGTTTGTAAAATCAGATTCACTTTGTTCAAGAAGTTGATATAGTTCGTATCTTCCCATGAATTTATTGAATAAATCAATACTCATAACGGCAAGGTCACCGCGCCCATTTTTGGTAATAAAGATGGGCTCACCTGTTTTATGGCAAAACGAAGAGATCTCATTGTAATTATTACATAATTCTTTATTTGATTTAATGTTTGGCATATTAGCACCTCCTCTAATCTAAAGATAATGTACTATTATTTTTTTAAAATGTCAAATTTATTATAGGTAAGGGAGATATAAATTAATATGTATTAACAAAGTTTTCATTTCACTTGCATTATAAAAAAAAGTATGTTATTATATTAAACATATTTTAATTATAAAATATATGCGATGAGCCGATAAGTAGAAGTTCTTGCGTACCGTAGGATACAGAAAAGAAATCAGTGGTTGAGAGATTTCTCCTAGGCAGGACTTTGAAGTAGCCGGTGAGCATTTAGAGTGAAAGTAAGTAGCTTTAAACGTGGTTAGAGCGTTAATCTTATTAAGTGCTAATGTTATAATTAGAATAAAGGTGGTACCACGGAAACTTTCGTCCTTATGTAAGGATGGAGGTTATTTTTTTTTATCTAGAAAAATACCACAAACATAACTATGAAATTTAAAATAATTAATAATAAAATAAAAAATTTAGGAGGAACAGTCATGACTGAAATGTCTACAAAATATAATCCGACCGAAGTAGAAAATAATCGCTACAACTGGTGGTTGGAAAAAGAAGTTTTTAAAGCTGATAATAAAAGTAAAAAGAATCCATATACAATCGTAATTCCACCACCAAACGTAACTGGTAAATTACACATTGGGCATGCTTGGGATACAACTTTACAAGATATGTTAACACGTTACAAACGTCTTAAAGGATTTGATGTGCTTTATCTTCCAGGAATGGACCACGCTGGTATTTCTACACAAGCTAAAGTAGAAGCTAAAATGCGTGAAGAAGGATTAAGTCGTTATGATTTAGGTCGTGAAAAATTCTTAGAGCGTGCATGGGAATGGAAAGAAGAATATGCTGGATATATTCGTGCACAATGGGCTAAACTTGGATTAGGTTTAGACTATTCAAGAGAAAGATTTACATTAGATGAAGGATTAAACAAAGCAGTTACAAAAATTTTCGTAGATCACTACAACAATGGTACAATCTACCGCGGTGAGAAAATTATCAACTGGGACCCAGTTCAAAGAACTGCATTATCTAACATCGAAGTAATTCACAAAGACGTAGAAGGTGCATTCTATCACCTTAAATATTTCTTAGCTGATGGAAGTGGGGATTATCTAGAAGTAGCAACTACTCGTCCTGAAACTTTATTCGGAGATACTGCGGTTGCTGTTCACCCTGAAGATGAAAGATATCAAAAATATATTGGTAAAACAGTTCTTTTACCAGTAACAAACAAAGAAATTCCTGTTATTGCAGATGAATATGTAGAAAAAGATTTCGGAAGTGGAGTAGTTAAAATAACTCCTGCACACGATCCAAATGACTTTGAAGTAGGTGAACGTCATAACTTAGAACGCATCATCGTTATGGATGAAGGTGCTGTTATGAATGAACATGCTGATAAGTATAACGGTATGGATCGTTTCGAATGTCGTAAAACTCTTATCGCTGATTTACAAGAAAGTGGAGTATGCTTCAAGATTGAAAAACACCTTCACTCAGTAGGTCACTCTGAGCGTAGTGGTGCGGTTGTTGAACCATACCTTTCTAAACAATGGTTCGTTGATATGAAACCTCTTGCTGATAAAGTTTTAGAAAATCAAAAAGATGAAGATAGAAAAGTTAACTTCTATCCACCTCGTTTTGAAAATACGTTAAATACGTGGATGGAAAATATTCAAGACTGGTGTATTTCTCGTCAATTATGGTGGGGACACCGTATTCCAGCATGGTATCACAAAGAAACTGGTGAAGTTTATGTTGATGTAAATCCACCAAAAGATATTGAAAACTATGTTCAAGATGAAGACGTTCTTGATACTTGGTACTCTTCAGCATTATTCCCATTCTCTACATTAGGATGGCCAGATTTAGAAAGTGAAGATTTCAAACGTTACTATCCAAATAGCTGTCTAGTAACTGGATATGACATCATCTTCTTCTGGGTTGCTCGTATGGTATTCCAAGGATTAGAATTTACAGGTACTCGTCCATTTGAAGATTGTTTAATCCACGGTTTAGTACGTGATGAACAAGGTCGCAAGATGAGTAAATCACTTGGTAATGGTGTAGATCCAATGGAAGTAATCGAACAATACGGAGCTGATAGCTTACGTTACTTCTTAGCTACTAACTCAACACCAGGTCAAGATTTACGTTATTCAACTGAGAAAATCGAAGCAAGTTGGAACTATATCAATAAAATTTGGAATGCTTCTCGTTTCGTAATCATGAATCTTGAAGGTTTCGAATACAGTGATATTGATTTAACTGGAGAAAAAACATTAGCTGATAAATATATCTTAACCAAACTTGCTAAAACTATTGAAGATTTCGAAAGATTATTCGAAAAATATGAGTTTGGTGAAGCAAGCCGTATTTTATACAACTTTGTATGGGAAGAATTCTGTTCATGGTATATTGAAATTGCTAAGATTTCATTAAATGGTGAAGATGAAGCTGCGAAGAAAACAACTAAATCTATTTTAGTATATGTACTTGATGCTTCTCTGAAAATGTTACATCCATTTATGCCGTTCGTAACTGAAGAAATCTGGCAACACATTCCTCACACAGGAGATAGTATTGTAACTAGTGAATTTGCTAAAGTTGAAGAAAGTCTAGTGTTTGAAAAAGAAACAGAAGATATGCAATTCATCCAAGATGTAATCACAGCAGTACGTAATATCCGTAGTGAAGTGAATGCTCCTATGTCTCGTGAGATTCCTATTAAGATTAAATACTCACAAGATAGCGTAAAAGAAGTACTATTAAGCGGTAGTGCGTATTTAGAGAAATTTGCTCGTCCTAGCGAACTTATTATCGAACGCGAAGTAGAAGCAAGCGAAACTGATATCAGTCGTATTTTACCAGGTGCTGAAATATATGTTTCATTAAGTGATTTAATCGACGTGGATAAAGAAAAAGAACGCTTAGGAAAAGAATTAGAAAAATTACAACAAGAATTAGATCGAGTAAACAAAAAACTTTCTAATGAAAAATTTGTTGGTTCTGCTCCAGAAGCGGTTGTAGCTAAAGAAAAAGAAAAACAAGCAACATATCAAGAACAATATGATAGTGTCAAAGAAAGAATAGCTGCAATAGATAATTTAAAATAGTATAAAATAAAATAGAGAGTGATTCGAAAATCGTATAGATTTTATCGGGTTACTCTCTTATTCGTTATGTAGTAAATAGATGTAGATTAATTGTAATAAAAAAAACTCTAGCTAGTTTTACCTAGCTTAGAGCTTTTTAATTATCTTTATTATTCTTTTTTCTCCAGATTAAGAAAAAAATTACTGCAATTATAATGATTATACCAATGTATGCACCATAATTTTTAACTGCTTCCCCTGTATTAGGAAGAGTACTTAGTGATAATAGATTCATTTTAAATCCTCGTTATATTATTTTTCTTCTTTTTGTTCAGGAGTATTTTTTAGAACTTCAGTTTCAACGCGTTCTTTAACTGAATCTAGTGTTTCAGTTGATTTATTAGTGAAATCTTCAACTTTTTCTTGAACATTTGCTTCATTAACGTCTTTTTTAATATTTGATACTTGATCTTTAATTTTTTCGAAAGAAGAAAGAGCTTTTTCTTTGTAAGCTTCTACTGAAGGTTTGAATTCTTCAACGATTTTTTTTGCATCTCCTAAGTTTTCTTTAACTTCTGCAGTATATTCTTTTACACTAGATACGTGTTCTTTAATGTCTGTTACATTGCTAGATAGTTCTTTTCCGTAATCAACAGCATTGTTATATTTGTTTTCTAAAGCGTTTTTAGCTTTTTTAAGATTTTTTACTAGGTCGTTGTATAGGTAGATTGCCGCTTCTTCAACACCATTTTTCTTAGTGTAGCGAATCATACAACGTGTGTAACCATAGTAATCTTTAGACTTTTTCTTAACGTATTCAGTGTGTTCTTCAACTTTGTTTGGATTTTTTGAGTAATAGTTAGCAACGGCTATACCTGTACCGATTGCAAATAATTTTGATAATTTTGACATACAATTTTCACCTCGATATATTATTAAATTAATTATAACATATAAATATTTAAATTAAAATAAAATAGATATTGCGTAACTCTATTTTAATATATTGGTAATAAAGTAGGATAGAAATGTAGAATAAATATCATTTAAAATGAAATAATTATACACGATAAAACTATTATTACACATTAATTTGTAATAACTATTGAATTAATGTGTAATATATTGTATAATAAAAAATATAATACAAGAAGGAGGAACAATGAAACTTACTGAGAGACATAAAGCTATAATTGAGATAGTAAAGAATTATGAGCCGATTACAAGTGATGAGATAGCTGAGAAGTTATCTTTAGGGAAATCTACTTTAAGAAATGATTTGGCAGTGTTAGGAATGCTAGAAATCTTAGAAGCAAAACCTAATGTAGGATATTATTACAATTATAACTTTTCACCAGGAGAACAACGTGAAGAAATAAAAAATAAATTAGTTAAAGATGTTATGGGGATAGCAATAACGGCTAAAAGTACAGCGAATTTCTCAGATGTATTATCTAAATTATTTATATATGATGTAGGAACAATCTTTATTGTCGATGAAAACAATCACCTAGCAGGTGTAACATCTAGAAAAGATATGTTGAAATTATCAAGAAATGCTGACGGTCAAAATCTTCCAATAGTACTAGCGATGACACGTGTACCAAATGTAATATACATATATGAAGATGAATTAGTTAGTGATGCATTAAGGAAGCTAATTTTACACGAAATTGACTGCTTACCTGTCGTAAGAGATGAGGATGGTGGTAAGGTAATTGTTGGAAAAATTTCAAAAACTACATTAATTAAATTATTATTAGAAATACTGGAGGGATAGTATGTTAACTGTACATATAATTTCTGATTCGATTGGGAATACTGCAAAAGATGTTGTTGATGCAGCGTTAGTGCAGTTTTCCTATGGGAGAGTCGATTACAAGGTATTGAAGAATTCAAATGTTTGTACGATAGAAAAAATAGATTGTATTATGTCAAATGTTAATGAGGGTGATGTAATTGTTCAAACATTGGTGGATAGTACCTTAGCTGAATACGTAAAGAAAAAAGGGTTAGAAAAAAATATAAAAGTTATAGATCTGTTAAGTGAAATGCTAAGTACTTTTGAAGACAAACTTGGAATAAAAGCTGAAGGGAATCCAGGTTTAAACAGAAAAATGGGAACTGAGTACTTTAAAAGAGTTGATGCATTGGAATTTGCTGTGAAGTATGATGATGGAAAGGATATTAATGGTCTTAAAGAGGCGGATATTGTTATTTTGGGGGTATCAAGAACGTCTAAAACACCATTAAGCTTATATCTAGCAAATAGAAACATTAAAGTTATGAATGTTCCTATTGTACAAGATTTAATACTACCAGAGCAATTATATGAAGTAAAAAGAAAAATTATTGGTTTAACAAATTCAGTAGAACAACTTAATAAGTTGAGGGAAGAAAGATTAAAAACTTTAGGAGTGGATGGAAATACTGATTATACAGATGAAATCCAAATATTTGAAGAATTAGAGTATGCGTTAGAAATTATGGGGAAAATTGGTTGTCCGATAATAGACGTTCAAAATAAAGCTATTGAGGAAACTGCAGAATTAATAATTGGGATAATGAGAGAACGCGGCTTAGAAATTTAATATTTAAGAAATAATTATATACTGTAACAAAATGTGATGGGGGAATTTTAAAATGACAAAAAAATATGTTTATAATTTCAGTGAAGGAAATAAAGAAATGCGATCTTTACTTGGGGGTAAAGGTGCGAATCTTGCAGAAATGAAGGGATTAGGGATTAATGTACCACCTGGTTTTACTATTACTACAGAAAGCTGTAATAGTTATTATGAAAATGGGGAACGAATTAAACCTGAGATTTTAAAACAAATTAATGAACAGTTAGAAATATTAGAAAAAAATATAGGTAAAGAGTTAGGAAGTATAGAAAACCCATTATTAGTATCTGTACGAAGTGGTGCTGTATTTTCAATGCCTGGAATGATGGATACAATTTTAAATTTAGGATTGAATGATGAAACAACTATTGCCTTAGCTAAGAAGAATAATAATTATCGTTTTGCTTATGATAGTTATAGAAGATTTATTCAAATGTTCTCTGATGTAGTAATGGATGTAGAGAAATATAAATTTGAAGAAGTATTAACACGAGTAAAAAATGAAAATGGCTATGAACAAGATAGCGATATGAATGAAAAAGATTTATTTAAAGTTGTTGAGGAGTTCAAAGAAATCTACCAAAAAGAAGTAGGTCGTGAATTTCCGATGAGTGTAAAGGAACAACTTATGCTAGCTATTGAAGCGGTATTTAAATCTTGGAATAATAATCGTGCTAAAGTATATAGAAGACTTCATAATATTAGTGATAAACTAGGGACTGCTGTAAATATCCAAGCCATGGTTTTCGGTAATATGGGAGACAATTGTGGTACTGGAGTATCGTTCAGTAGAAATCCTGTAACTGGTGAAGATGAATTATTTGGGGAATATTTAATTAATGCACAAGGGGAAGATGTAGTTGCGGGAATTAGAACGCCGAAAAATATTAGTGTGCTAGCTGAAGATATGCCACATTTATATAAAGAGTTTGTGGAGCTTTCTAAAAAATTAGAAGGACACTATAAAGATATGCAAGATATTGAGTTCACTATTGAAGATGGTAAGCTATATATTCTTCAAACAAGAAATGCTAAGAGAACACCAAATGCAGTTGTTGAAGTTGCAGTTTCATTAGTAGAAGAAGGTGTTATTAGTAAGGAAGAGGCTATTTTAAGAGTAGGTACAGAAGAAATTAACAAACTTCTTCATTCTACATTTGAAGATAAATCATTGAAAAAAGCACAACAATTAACTCAAGGATTAGCGGCTTCACCAGGAGCGGCAGTGGGAGCAATTTATTTTACTGCTCATGAAGCGGTTGAAGCGGCTAAAACAAAACCGGTTGTATTAGTAAGAGAAGAAACGTCACCTGAAGATATTGAAGGAATGGTTAGCTCAGAAGCCATTGTAACTCTACGTGGAGGTATGACATCACATGCTGCGGTAGTTGCACGTGGAATGGGTAAATGCTGTGTATGTGGTTGCCAAAACATGATTATTAATTATGATGAAAAAACTTTAAAAATTGCTGGAATTACATTAGCAGAAGGAGATGTAATCTCTGTTGATGGAAGTAGTGGTAAGGTTTATCTGGGTGAAGTTGATAAAATAGATGCTAGATTCAGCGATAGATTCAATAAACTTTTAGGATGGGCAGATGAAATTAGAAGTCTAAAAGTATTAGCAAATGCTGATAATGAAGTTGATGCGAAAGTTGCTTTCGAGTTTGGAGCTGAAGGAATTGGATTATGTAGAACAGAACATATGTTCTTTGAAGAAGATAGAATTAGTTTAGTTAGAAAAATGATACTAGCTTCAGATACAAATGAAAGAATTAGATTCTTAGATAGATTACAACCAATTCAAAGTGATGATTTTTATAAAATTTTTAAAGAAGCGAAAGGTAAATCTGTTAACATAAGATTATTAGATCCACCACTTCACGAATTCTTACCGAAAGATGAAAAAACTGTAAAAGTTATTGCCGAGGAAATAGGTGTAAGTGTTAGTCAATTAGAAGCAAAAATTGCTAGTATTGCTGAGTTCAACCCTATGATGGGACACCGTGGTTGTCGTCTAGGAATAACATATCCAGAAATTTATTTAATGCAAGCAAAAGCGATTAGTTCAGCAGCGATTCGAGCACGTAAAGAAGGAATTGAAGTTAATGTAGAAATTATGATTCCGTTAGTAGGTTTAGAAAAAGAACTTGCAGTTCTACGTGAGCAAATAGTTGAATTAGTTGAAAAAGAAATACAGTTATACAATGCGGACTTTAATTATAAAGTAGGAACAATGATTGAAATACCACGAGCTTGTGTAGTAGCTGATAAGATTGCTGAACATGCAGATTTCTTCAGTTTCGGAACAAATGACTTAACACAATTAACATTTGGTTATTCAAGAGATGACGCTGAGAAATTTATCGATATCTATAAGAAAAAAAATATCTTAGAGTCAGATCCATTTGTTCACTTAGATGAAAGTGGAGTACTAGAGTTAATGAAGATTGCTGTCAATAAAGCAAAAGTTGTAAAACCTAATATCAAACTAGGAATTTGTGGTGAGCATGGGGGAGATGAAAAATCAATTCTACTTTGTTCAAAAATTGGTTTAGGTTATGTTTCTTGTTCACCATACCGAGTTATTATTGCAAGAATTGCAGCAGCTAAAGCAGCTATTAGTAATATAGAAGTAGCGTTAACTAAGTAAAAATATTATAAAGAAATAAAATTATCAATTAATTTGATTAATAAGATATTGATAATAATAAAATTGATATTATATAAGGGTGATTCTTAATGAATTATCCTTTTTTGAATTATGTTTACTAATATTAATTTGTAAAAAATTTAAATTAAGTATTAATTAACTGAACTATAATTATAAAATCTTTGTAAATGTTACAAAAATATTAAATAATAGTTAATATTATACAAAGTAAATTGATTTTTTTTTCATTATACATTAAAATTAATGTAGTATATTGTACCATTTTATATCGAAAAAAGGGTTCAAATCAAAATGAAAGTTAAATGAAAGTTTAAATATTGAAAAAGAGAGGATATACTATGGCAGAAAATAATAATAGTCGGCTATCGAGAAGAGATAGACACTCTCAGGAAAGAAAGAGTGTTATGCCAGGTGGATATATATCTAGAGGAAATAATAATCCAACAAATAATGGGCAACAAAGAAGACCATTAACAAATGAAGAAATAATGAGAAGAAATGCACAGAACGCAGGATCTTCCAATCAACAACAAAGAGCAGGTAATGCTAATCAAGGACAAGGAGTACCACCTGTTAGACCGAGAAATGCTCAACAATCAGCAAGAACTGGTAGACCAGGAGGGCCTAGACGTCCATTAGGTCCAAATAGAATTAGTAATCCAAATTCTAAAAAATCTAATAAAACTTTATGGATGAAAATATTGAGGTATGGGTTATATGCAGCAAGTGTTGCTATTATATCACTATTCTTATTATGTGTATTCTGGATTTATCAAGCACCTGCATTTGACTCTAAGATACTAGATAATAATTCAAGAACAATAGTTTATGATGTTAATAATAATGAAGTAGCAAAATTAGGGAATCAAATTGGTGAAAACTTAAATACATCAGATATTCCAACGAAAATGCAAGATGCAATTTTAGCTACAGAAGATAATCGATTCTTTGAACATGGAGCAGTTGACTTCAGACGTTTAGTAGGAGCGGTATTTTCAAACCTTACAAGTGGATTTGGATCTCAAGGTGCGTCAACAATTTCTCAACAGTTAATTAAGAGAACATTTTTAGACGATAATAAGAGTATGAAGCGTAAAGTTCAAGAAGCATATCTTGCATATAAACTTGAACAAAACTACGATAAAGAGTCTATATTTACTATTTATGTAAATAGAATCTATTATTCAGATGGAGTATATGGATTAAAAACAGCTTCTAAGTACTATTTTGGAAAAGAGTTAAATCAATTAACTCTTCCACAGATGGCGCTTTTAGCAGGGTTACCTCAACATCCTAATACATATAATCCATATGATAATCCTGAAGCAGCTAAAGCTCGTCGTGACACTGTATTGTATTTAATGCAGTATCATGGGAAAATCTCAGAAGCAGAATCAACAGCAGCTCAAAAAACTAATGTATTAGATGGATTAATAGAACGTGACGAAAGTGAACGTGTATTATTATCAAGTGAATTTGATTCAAAATATACTTCATATATGAATCAAATTGTAAATGAATTAAAAAATAGTAAAGAATTTAAAGATTATGAAGGTGACGTATTAAACTTAGGTCTTAAAATTTATACTAATTTTGATTCAAAAATTCAAGATACTTTAACAGAAAGTGTAAATGCTAACTATGCAG
Source organism: Streptococcus sp. UMB1385 (assembly GCA_002871655.1). Taxonomy (GTDB): domain Bacteria; phylum Bacillota; class Bacilli; order Staphylococcales; family Gemellaceae; genus Gemella. The sequence goes on from PNGU01000005.1 coordinate 128,883, forward strand.
GAATAAAACAAGCAAGTAATGTGGCTATGGTTGTACTGAATAACGAAAATAGTGGTATAGCCGCTCTTTATGGAGGTAAAAAACAAATATTCCATGGATTTAATATTGCAACGCAGGCTAAGTTACAACCTGGTTCATCAATTAAACCAATACTAGCTTACGGACCAGCGATTGAGTATTTAAATTGGGGTTCTGATCATATAGTTAATGACTCTAAACTTCAAGGTTCACAAATTCAAAACTGGGATAGACAATTCCACGGTAATATTACTATAAATAATGCATTAATATGGTCATACAATATTCCAGCGATTAAAACATACCAAGAGGTTGGGTTTAATAGAGTAAAACAATATGCAGCTAATGTAGGTATGGAAATCACAGATGATTCTATTACTACGCCAATAGGAGGAAGTGGAGATGGATTTTCGCCATTACAAATGGCAGGAGCATATGTTCCATTTAGTAATGGAGGATATTATGCAACGCCGAAAGCTATTAAAAAGGTCTACGATAGTGAAGGTTCTGAAGTGAAGAGCTTTAGCAAAGATGATAGAAAACGTGTTATTAAAGAATCTACTGCATATATTATGACATCAATGTTAAGAAATGGAGTAAATGGTTTAGCTTCGTTTGCTCGTATTAGTGGAGCAGACATGGCAGTAAAAACAGGAACAACTACATTTGGAGAAGGAGAAGCTCAAAAATATAATTTTGATATAGATAATTATTCTAAAGATTCTTGGACAATTGGATATACTAGTAATTACACGATGGCTGTATGGCAAGGATTTGATGCAATTGATGGGCCGACGAAGTATATGACTCAAGACGATACACAGAAAACACAAGCGTTATATCGAATAAATATGCAAAATATAGTGCGTATCCATCCACCTAAAGGATTTAAAGTTCCGGAAAATGTAGGATCTATTAATGGAGGAGTTAAGGTTATTTCTGATAATGAGCGTCGAGAAATTGAAGAGCAAAATAGACGTAATCAAGAAGAAAAAGAGAAAGATAGAAATAACAATAATAATAACGATAATAACAGCAATGAAAATAATAATCGTAACGGAAATAATTCTGAAGATAATAATGGTAATACATCAAATCAAAACGGCCAACAGAACGGAAATAATAATAGTTCCCAATCACGAGGTGGGAATTCTAATGTAGTTCAACCTAGTGCAAGAAATACTGGAAATAATACGACTAGAGGTAATGGGTAATTAGTGATAAACCTACTGTAAGAGAAATCTAAACAGTAGGTTTATTTTTTATAATTTTAAAATACTACACAAATAAATAGAAATGGTGTACAATATAGGAATGGAGCAGTTTATTTCTTTGTTAAACTGAATTTATCATTCCATAAAACTTACATAATATTATAAAGATGGATGTGAAGCTATGAAGAAAAAATTAGTTATTATAACAGGAATAAGTGGAGCAGGGAAAAATACAGCATTAGAAGTTTTTGAAAATCAGGGATATTTTTGTACAGATAATTTGCCTGGATTGGTTGTAGAGGATTTTTTAAGAATAATTGAAGAAAAAGACATTGATAAAATCGCTATAAGTATTGATATAAGAAGTAAAGTCTTATTTGTTGATTTAAAAGAGGTATTAAAAAAAATACAACAAAATGAATATTTTGATGTTCGTATAATATTTTTAGATAGTGAAGACCAAGTATTGGTAAATAGATATAAAGAGACTAGAAAAAATCATCCATTATCTAGTGAGTTCAGTTTACTTGAGGGAATTGCTCAAGAAAGAAAAGATATGGATACTATTAAAGGTATAGCGAATTATATTTATGATACTACAAATACAACAATTAAAGATCTTAAGAAAAAAATATTAGAGGATTTTGGAATTGAAAAGAAAGATAGTTATCATATTACTATCTCTAGTTTCGGATATAAATATGGTGTGCCAATTGATGCAGATAACATAGTAGATGTTCGTTTTTTAAGGAATCCATTTTATATAAATGAACTACGAGAAAAAACAGGTCAAGATAAAGAAGTTTATGATTATGTTTTTGAAGATGAAGTGACTAAAGAATTTTATGATAGATATCTAGAATTAATGACTTATATGATTGATAAGTACCAATATGAAGGAAGAGATAAAGTCGCAATAGCTGTAGGATGTACCGGAGGAAAACATAGATCGGTTAGTGTAGCAAGAAGGTTACATGAGGATATATCAAAGTTAGGTTATAGAGTACATCTAGAACATCGCGATATTAATAAGGGTAGGTAGTAAAATGAGAACTAAAGTAAAAGTAGTTACTATTGGTGGAGGAACAGGTTTATCAGTTCTTTTAAGAGGTTTGAAAAAATATCCACTTGACATAACGGCAGTAGTAACAGTAGCAGATGATGGTGGAAGTTCTGGGAAAATACGTAGTGATATGAATATTCCTTCACCAGGAGATATTAGAAATGTTATTGCAGCTTTGTCAGATGTAGAACCATACTTAGAAAGGATGTTTCAGTATCGTTTTGATAGTGGAGAAATAAAAGGTCACCCAGTTGGTAATTTAATGATAGCTGCCATGACAGATATTCATGGTGATTTTTCTACTGCGGTTAAGGTTATGAGTAGAATCTTAAATGTCCGTGGAACAGTATTGCCAACAACTAATGATATAGCAACGTTAAATGCTGTTCTTTCAACAGGAGAGATTATACGAGGAGAATCTTCGATAACAGGAGCTGGCGGAGAGATTGATCATGTTTATATTACACCTTCTAGGGTAAAACCTAATGAAGATGTGTTAAAAGCTATAGAACAGGCAGATTATATAATAATGGGACCAGGTAGTTTATATACTTCAATTATTCCAAATTTAGTGATTTCTCAAGTTTCGGAGAAAATTAGAGAAAGTAAAGCTAAAAAAATATATGTATGTAATGTTATGACTCAACATGGTGAAACTGACAATTATACTGTATCTGATCATATTATTGCAATAAACAAACATGTGGAAGAAAACATTTTTGATCTAGTAATTGCAAATTCCCGTGAATTCGATGATAGTATTTTATCGAAATATCACAAAGAAAAACAAGAACCGGTCAAAATCGATCAAGACGAAATAGAAAAACTTGGAATAAAATTGATAAAAAATAATGATGTAGGAATCGTTGATAATAATACGATCAGGCACAATGCAGAAAAAGTTTCTGAATTAATTTACGATTATATTATAGACGACAAGCCAACAATGATTTATAATAAAAGATGAAAATAAAAAAAGGAGAACAAAAATGCACTTAAATTTTGATTATTCGAAAGCACTTAACTTCTTTAACGAACAAGAAGTGAAAAATATGGAAGGTTATGTGAAAGTTGCACATGATCAATTACACAATAAAACTGGAATAGGAAATGACTTCCTAGGATGGTTAGATTTACCAACTAATTATGATAAAGAAGAATTTGCTAGAATTAAAGAAGCTAGTAAAAAAATCCAAAGCAATTCTGATGTACTAGTAGTTATTGGTATTGGGGGATCTTACCTTGGAGCTCGTGCTGCAATAGAAATGCTAAATGATAGCTTCTATAACTTCTATGAAGAAGGAAGAAAAACTCCGAAAATTTTCTTCGTTGGTCACACTATTTCATCAACTTATACTCAAGAATTAGTTAATTACTTAAAAACTACAGGTAAAGATTTCTCTGTAAATGTAATTTCTAAATCTGGAACAACTACTGAGCCTGCTATTGCATTCCGTATTTTTAAAGAATTACTTGAAGAAAAATATGGTAAAGAAGGAGCAAAAGAAAGAATCTTTGCTACAACTGATAAAGCTCGTGGAGCGTTAAAATCATTAGCTGATGATGAAGGATATGAAACATTTGTAGTACCTGATGATGTAGGTGGACGTTTTACAGTTCTAACTGCAGTAGGATTACTTCCAATTGCTGTAAGTGGAGTTGATATTGATAAAATGATGGCTGGTGCTAAATTAGCTCAAGATGAGCTTTCAACACCAGATTTGAGTAAAAATATTGCTTACCAATATGCTGTAATGCGTAATATCTTACAACAAAAAGGTAAATTAATTGAGATTCTTGTATCTTATGAACCATCAATGGTCTACTTCAACGAGTGGTGGAAACAACTTTATGGTGAGTCTGAAGGTAAAGATGGAAAAGCATTGTACCCATCAAGTGTTTGCTTCTCAACTGATTTACACTCTATGGGACAATATGTTCAAGAAGGACGTCGTGTTCTATTAGAAACTATCTTAAAAGTTAAATCTCCAAACAAAGATATCGAGCTTAAAGAAGCTGATAACAATCTTGATGGATTAAACTATTTAGCAGGAAAAACTATGGATTTCGTAAATACTAAAGCATTTGAAGGAACTCTTCTTGCTCACACAGATGGAGGGGTACCTAACTTTGTAGTAGAACTTCCAGATATGAGTGAGTTCACATTCGGATACTTAGTATACTTCTTCGAAAAAGCTGTAGGTATTTCTGGATACATGCAAGGATTAAATCCATTTGATCAACCAGGAGTAGAAGCGTATAAGAAAAATATGTTCGCACTTCTTGGAAAACCTGGATTCGAAGACTTAAAAGCAGAATTAGAAGAAAGATTAAAATAATCTTGAATAAATTAAAAACTGATAGAGGAATAATGTTCCTTTATCAGTTTTTTTGTTAATGTTTAATAATTTAATTTTACTATCAAGTATTTTAAGTATGGTGTCGCAAGCTACAACTAAAACAGTAAGTTAAAAACAAAAAGAAAACGACTCTATAAATTAGATTCTAATAAAATCGTAATTTATGAGTCGTCTTTATCTTTTGGCCATTGTTACAAATGTGAATTTGTCTGGTCTGTAGCTAAGTATTCCATATTGTAGTATGTTTCCATTGGATAAATAAGTGATACTTTCAACAACAGCTACCATATTGTATTCACCAAGGTCCATATGTTGTTTTTCTTCATCTGTAGCATATCTAAATGATATTTGACGTCGTGAGTGCGTTATATTTAATCCTAATTCTTTTTCTAAGTATTTGTAAATAGATGATTCTGCGATTTCTTTATTAATAAATGGAACAAGACTTCGATCGAAATATGATACCTCATACTCTAATTTTTCGCCGTTGATCGTTCTACTACGACTAACTCTATAAAAATCATTATTCTCATCTGCACCAAAAATATCCATTATTTTCTTTTCGCCTTGAATAATATAAAGTGACTCTAGTGTAGTCTTAATTTCGTACTTTCCGTCGATGTTTAATTCAGAAGAAGTTTTAATATTTCCTAAATAATTATTTTTAATTCTTCCGTGTCCAAGAATTAAAGAGTTTTTACCTTTAATCTTTTGGATATAACCATTAATTTCTAATAAAGACAAAGCTTTTCTAATAGTATCTTTTGAATAACCGTATTCTTTTACTAACTCATTTTCACTTGGTAGTTCTGTATTACGCTTATAAAAACGAGTATCTATTTTTTCCTTGAGATCATTATAGACCTGTTTGTATTTACTCATATATGATTTACCTTTACTGTTCTCCTTTTAAAAATTACCTACTTAATTATAAATGTAGTTGATAAGAATTGCAAGAGTTAAGTACATCTTACATACATATTGTAACATTTACGTATATGTCGTAGAAAAAAATAAAAAGAATTACATAAATGTTATTGACAAAGTGAAAGTGTTTTATTATAATAATTATTGTTAAGTTATAAAAACTTATTTTGTAAATACAAGTTATAAATATAACGGAGGAAAAAAGAATGACAAAACGTTCAAGTGGTGTTTTGATGCATATTACATCATTACCAGGAGAATTTGGTATTGGAACTTTTGGTAAAAGTGCATATAATTTCGTTGATTTCTTAGAAGAAACAAAGCAAACATATTGGCAAATTTTACCATTAACGACTACAAGTTATGGGGATTCACCTTATCAAAGTTTCTCAGCTGTAGCAGGGAATTTAAACCTAATCGATTTTTCTTTATTAAAAGAAGAAGGATTATTAGAAGAAAGTGATTATTCAAATGTTAACTTTGGAGAAAATCCTGAAAAAATAGATTATGCTTTATTATTTGAAGCAAGAAGACCAATTTTAGAGAAAGCTGTTGCAAACACTGCAAAATATAGCAATGTATTAGCTGAGATAGAAAAATTCGAAAAAGACAACTCAAGTTGGTTAGCTGATTATGCTGAATATATGGCAATTAAAGAAAGTTTCGGATATCAAAGTTTTATTCACTGGGATGAAGATATTAAAAAAGGTGAAAAAGCTGCACGAGAAAAATATCGTACGGAGCTTCAAGATAGCATAAGATACTACACAGTTACACAATACTTCTTCTTTAAACAATGGTTAGCATTAAAAGAATATGCTAATGGTAAAGGAGTTAAAATCATTGGTGACATGCCAATCTATGTAAGTGCTGATAGTGTTGAAATGTGGACAATGCCAGAATTATTTAAAGTTGATGAGAACAATGAACCACTTTATGTAGCTGGATGTCCTGCAGATGACTTCAGTCCAACTGGACAACTTTGGGGTAATCCAATTTATGATTGGGCAAAACACAAAGAACAAGGTTTCTCATGGTGGATTTATCGAGTACAAGAAAGCTTTAAAATCTATGATGTACTTCGTATAGATCACTTCAAAGGATTCTCTGATTTCTGGCAAATTGATAAAGATGCTGAAAATGCAGTAAATGGTACTTGGGAAGCTGGTCCAGGAATTGAATTATTCCAAAAAATTAAAGAACAATTAGGTGATTTACCAATTATAGCAGAAAATCTTGGATTTATTGATGCGAAAGCAGAAAAATTATTAGATGATTCTGGGTATCCTGGAATGAAAATTCTTCAATTTGCTTTCCCAGGTGATGATAATCTAGATCGTCCACATCACTATACTCAAAATAGTGTAGCATACACTGGAACACACGATAATGATGTAGTTAATGGATGGTACGAGAAATTGAGTGAGTCAGAACAAGAACTAGTTTCTGAATACTTAAATCGCCGTAATGAAGAAACAATTACTGAAGCAATGATTAGAGGAATTTATTCTTCAGTAAGTGATTATGCAATCGTAACAATGCAAGATTTATTAGATAAAGATGCAACAAGCAGAATGAATGTTCCATCAACAGTTGGAGGAAACTGGGAGTGGAGAATGCTTGCAGAAGATTTAACAGAAGAGAGAAAAGAATTTTTAAAAAATATTACAGTAAGATATTCGAGAGAGAGGGCATAAAATGACATTCACTAAATATGTATTGGATAAAACAAATAAAGAACTTAGTACATTAGATAACAAAGAAATTTATAAACAATTATTAAACTATGTTAAAGATGAAGCTGACAAAAAAGCTTTAAATAGTGATAAGAAAAAAGTTTACTATATTTCAGCTGAATTTTTAATTGGTAAACTTTTATCAAACAACTTAATAAACTTAGGTATTTATGAAGAAATCGAAAATGAATTAAAAGCAGCGAACAAACGTCTTAGTGATGTAGAAGAAGCTGAATTAGAACCTTCATTAGGTAACGGTGGTCTTGGACGTTTAGCATCATGCTTCATCGACTCAATTTCATCATTAGGAATCAATGGTGATGGAGTTGGATTAAACTACCACTGTGGTTTATTCAGACAAGTGTTTGTTAAAAATGAACAACATGCTGAGCCAAACTTCTGGATTGAAGATGATTCATGGCTAAGAGATTCTGATGTTAAATATACAGTACCTTTCAAAAACTTTAATCTAACTTCAACATTAAAAAGAATTGATGTATTAGGATACAAAAAAGATACTAAAAACTATCTAAACCTATTCGATATTGATTCAATTGATAGCAGTATCATTGAAAAAGGAATTTCATTTGATAAAACTGAAATCGAGAAAAACTTAACATTATTCTTATATCCAGACGATAGTGATAAAAATGGTGAATTACTACGTATTTACCAACAATACTTCATGGTATCAAATGCTGCTCAATTAATTTTAGATGAAGCAATTGCTAAAGGAAGTAATGTTCACGATTTATACGAATATGCATATGTTCAAATCAACGATACTCACCCAAGTATGGTAATTCCAGAATTAATTCGTTTATTAACAGAAAAACACGGAATTGAATTTGAAGAAGCATACACAATCGTTCAAAAAATGACTGGTTACACAAACCACACTATTTTAGCAGAAGCATTAGAAAAATGGCCATTAGAATTCTTAGAAGAGGTAGTGCCACACTTAGTAACAATTATTAAACAGTTAGATGCTGTTATTAGAGAAAAATATGAAGGTGAAGATATTCAAATCATCGATAAAGACGATAGAGTACACATGGCAAACATGGATATTCACTTCTCTAACAGTGTAAACGGGGTTGCATACCTACACACTGAAATTCTTAAAAACTCTGAATTAAAACACTTCTATGAATTATATCCAGAGAAATTTAATAACAAAACTAATGGTATTACATTCAGACGTTGGTTAGAGTTTTCTAACAGACCATTAGCAGCATACTTAAAAGAACTAATTGGTGATGAGTACTTAACTGATGCAACTAAATTAGAAAAATTACTAGCATTTGTTGATAGTAAAGAAGTAGCAGCGAAATTAGAAGAAATTAAACACGAGAACAAACTAGTTCTTAAAGAATACCTAAAAGAAACTCAAGGTATTGAATTAGACGAAAATAGTATTATTGATACTCAAATCAAGAGATTCCACGAATATAAACGTCAACAAATGAACGCTTTATATGTAATCAAAAAATACTTAGATATCAAAAATGGTAAATTACCTGAAAGAAAAATTACAGTATTTTTCGGTGGTAAAGCAGCACCAGCATATATTATAGCTCAAGATATCATTCACTTAATTCTATGTCTATCAGAATTAATTAACAATGATCCAGAAGTTAACAAATACTTAAACGTATTCTTAGTTGAAAACTATAATGTAAGTGTTGCAGAAAAATTAATTCCAGCAACTGACATCTCTGAACAAATCTCATTAGCTTCTAAAGAAGCAAGTGGAACTGGTAACATGAAATTCATGTTAAACGGAGCTCTAACATTAGGAACTCTAGATGGAGCAAACGTGGAAATCGATGAGTTAGTTGGACGTGAAAATATCTACATCTTCGGTAAAGAAAGTGATGAAATTATCAAACTTTACGAAACTGCTGGATATGTATCTAAAGAATACTATGAAAAAGATGGTGTTAAAGAAGTTGTAGACTTCATCGTTTCTAAAGACCTAGTTAAACTAGGAAATAAAGAAAGATTAGAAAGATTATACAATGAACTACTTAACAAAGACTGGTTCATGACACTTATTGACTTTGAAGAATATTACGCTAAGAAAGAAGAAATGTTAGCAGATTACGAAAACCGTGAATTATGGCTGAAAAAAGTTATTGCGAATATTGCAAAAGCTGGATTCTTCTCATCTGACCGTACTATAGCTCAATATAACGAAGATATTTGGAACAAAAAATAATAAATAAAGAAGTGGGGAACATAGCATGAAACTATTAACGATTAATGTACATAGTTGGTTAGAAGAAAATCAACTTGAAAAATTAAATATCTTGGCAAAAACTATTGTGGAGAATAAATACGATGTTGTTGCTATGCAAGAAGTAAATCAATTGATTAATAGTGCAGATGTTTACCAAGGAATAAAAGAAGATAACTTCGGAAAATTATTACTAGATAAAATTAGAGAATATGGAGAAGAGGGATACAGTTACTACTGGACTTATTCTCATATAGGATTTGATAAATTCGAAGAAGGTTTAGCAATACTTGCTAAAGGTGAAGTTGTTGCCGTAGAGGATTTTTACTGTACGGCACAACAAACCGTAACTTCTATCGAATCAAGAAAAATTTTAAAAGTCGATCTTAAAATAAATGATGAGATCGTAGAATTTTACAGTTGTCATATGAATTTGCCAACTTGTAAAGGGGAAGACATAGATCAAAATCTTAGCAACCTAATTAATTATACAGATAACAATAATCTTAAAGTTTTCATGGGAGATTTCAATACAGATTATTTCCATCAAGTAGACGATTATAAGAGAATACTTGATAAAGGATTATATGATACTTATGAATTAGCCGAGAAAAAAGACGGGGGAGTTACCGTATATAAAAATATAAGTGGTTGGGAAGATTCTATGTGTCAGAAAAAATTGGATTACGTATTTATTAATAAAAAATTAGATGTAAAAGAAAGTTTTGTTATATTTAATGATGAAAATTATCCAATTATTTCTGATCATAATGGCTTAGAAGTAACATTAGCAGAAAAATAAAAAAAGGAGGAAAATGTTATGTTACAAAAAATTCAGCGCTTTGGAGGCGCGATGTTAATGCCATCTATTTTATTCGCATTCTTCGGATTAGTAGTTGGATTAACTTCAATCTTAAAAAACCCTAACCTAGTAGGGAGCATCGCGACAGAAGGTACTCTTTGGTACAATTTCTGGTTCGTAGTAGAGCAAGGAGGATGGACTATCTTTAACCAAATGCCAGTAGTATTCGCACTTGGTATTCCAATCGGTCTTGCTAAAAAAGCAAATGGTCGTGCAGCATTAGAAGCGTTCTTAATTTACATGGTTTATAACTACTTCATCAACGGATTCTTAACTCAATTTAAATTCTTTGGTGTAGATGTAACGCCTGCTCTTAAATTACCTACAGGTATTACAAGAATCGCTGGGGCAATTACTTTAGATACTTCAATCATTGGTTCTATCGTTATTGCATCTATCTCAGTATGGATTCACAACAAATACTTCGATAAAAAACTTCCTGAATTATTAGGAATTTTCCAAGGATCAACATTCGTAATCTTAGTAGGATTCCTTATCATGATTCCAGCTGCTTTCTTAACAGCTCTATTATGGCCAAAAGTTCAATTAGGAATTGCTGCTTTACAAGGATTCTTAAAAGTATCTGGAGTTGCGGGAGTATTCACTTACACATTCCTAGAAAGAATTTTAATCCCAACAGGATTACACCACTTCATCTATGGACCATTCATGTTTGGACCAGCAGTAGTAGAAAATGGAATCACAGCTTACTGGGTCCAACACATTCAAGAGTTCTCTCAAAGCTCAACTCCATTAAAAGAGTTATTCCCTCAAGGTGGATTCTCATTACACGGTAACTCAAAAGTATTTGGATTACCAGCAGCAGCTTTAGCTATGTATGTAACAGCTAAAGACAGCAAGAAAAAAGTTGTAGCAGGGTTATTAATCCCAGCAGCACTTACTGGTTTCTTAACAGGAATCACTGAACCAATCGAGTTCACATTCTTATTCGCAGCACCAATGTTATTCGCTACTCACGCAGTATTAGGTGCATTAATGTCAGCAACTATGTATCAATTTGGAGTTGTAGGTAACTTCGGAAGTGGATTAATCGACTTCTTAGCTCTTAACTGGTTACCAATGTTCAAAAACCACTCTTCACAAATGTTCGTTCAAATCGGAATTGGATTAGTATTCTCTGTAATCTACTTCTTAGTATTCAGATTCTTAATCCTTAAATTCCAATTAAACACACCTGGACGTGAAGCAGATGATGCTGAAACTAAACTTTACTCTAAACAAGAGTACCGTGAAAAAGGTAAAGAAGCAGCTAAACCAGAAGTTAGAGATGATGCAGCTACTCACGATGATCAAGCAGTTATCATTTTAGAAGGTTTAGGTGGTAAAGATAACATCGTAGACGTTACTAACTGTGTAACAAGACTACGTGTTAACGTTAAAGACGAAAGCCTAGTTAAAGATGATGCATTCTTAAAACGCTCTGGAGCTCTTGGAGTTGCTCGTAACGGTAAAGCTATTCAAGTAATCATCGGATTCTCTGTAGGACAAGTTAGAGAAGCTTTCGAAAAAGAATTACACAAATAAGCCTATTATGACAGAAAAAAGAAATTGACGTAAAAGTCAGTTTCTTTTTTTTGTTAAAGGTTTTAGCCAGTTGAGGAGGCGAAGTCTCCGAAACAAAAAATCACCCGCTATGCGGGTGCGAGATACAAGTTAAACAATTGAAAAATCATCCTTTCTTGATAAAATAAGAGTAGTTCAAGCTCTGAAATAAAGAAAGGATGATTTTTTATTATGGCAAATAAACATAATAGTTTATTGAATACAAAGTGGTTATGTAAATACCATATTGTATTTACACCTAAGTATAGACGAAAAATAGAATTTAATCAATATAAACGAGATATAGTAAGTATAATAAAGAGATTATGCAAGTATAAAGGTGTAGAAATAATAGAGGGACATATAATGCCAGATCATATACATTTGCTACTATCAATACCGCCAAAATATAGTGTATCAAGTTTTATGGGATATCTGAAAGGGAAAAGTTCATTAATGATATTTGATATGCATTCAAATTTGAAATACAGATACGGAAATAGAAAGTTTTGGGCACAAGGATACTATGTAAGTACTGTAGGATTAAATGAAAGTACAATAAGAAAATATATCAGAGAACAAGAATCGCATGACATTGCGATAGACAAACTGACAACAAAAGAATATACAAATCCATTTGAAAATAAGAAAAAATAGATAAACCCGTTTAACGGGTAGCGGGGCGTTAAAATACAATAGGGCTTGAACGAATGTGAAAGCCAGCGCCTTGAGGTGCGTGTTAGTAACAAAGGGTTATACCCGAAGAGAAAACCACCCCTTTTCAGGGGTGGTCATTATTAAGGGCTTTAGCCAGTTGAGGAGGCGAAGCCTCCGAAACAAAAAACCACCCGCTATGCGGGTGCGAGATAAAAGTTAAACAATTGAAAAATCATCCTTTCTTGCTAAAATAAGAGTAGTTCAAGCTCTAAAATAAAGAAAGGATGATTTTAATTATGGCAAATAAACATAATAGTTTATCACATACAAAGTGGTTATGTAAATACCATATTGTATTTACACCTAAGTATAGACGAAAAATAGAATTTAATCAATACAAACGAGATATAGTAGATATAATAAAAAGGTTATGTCAGTATAAAGGAGTGGAAATAATAGAAGGACATATAATGCCAGATTATATACATTTGCTACTATCAATACCGCCAAAATATAGTGTATCAAGTTTTATGGGATATCTGAAAGGGAAAAGTTCATTAATGATATTTGATATGCATTCAAATTTGAAATACAGATACGGAAATAGAAAGTTTTGGGCAGAAGGATACTATGTAAGTACTGTAGGATTAAATGAAAGTACAATAAGAAAATATATCAGAGAACAAGAATCGCATGACATTGCGATAGATAAACTGACAACAAAAGAATATACAAATCCATTTGAAAATAAGAAAAAATAGATAAACCCGTTTAACGGGTAGCGGGGCGTTAAAATACAATAGGGCTTGAACGAATGTGAAAGCCAGCGCCTTGAGGTGCGTGTTAGTAACAAAGGGTTATACCCGAAGAGAAAACCACCCCTTTTCAGGGGTGGTCATTATT
>PNGU01000006.1 GCA_002871655.1 Streptococcus sp. UMB1385
TGAAAGCCAGCGCCTTGAGGTGCGTGTTAGTAACAAAGGGTTATACCCGAAGAGAAAACCACCCCTTTTCAGGGGTGGTCATTATTTTCTAAATGAATAAGATTTTTTGAGTTAATAGATTTTTCAACTTAAAATATATTTGATTTATAAAAATTAAATAAATAAAAATTAATATCTGAAAAACATAATTAAATTATAAAAATAAGAAAAATAACGTCCTAAAAAATGATGTTTTTGCTAACCGTTTAAAAGTTTATAATTATTACTAATTTAAAATGTAAACATTAGACTTTGTTTCGAAAGTTTGATAAAATATATTTTATAAAATTATATAATAGGTAGGCTTTATGAAAAAATAAGTTTATTTACAAAAGTTATTATTTTAAATATAAAAATGGAGGCAGATTAATGGTAGGAAAAAACAATAAGTACTTAAAAACTACTAAAGAAGGTACAAAAGTTGAATCTTATTCAATTAAAAAATTCAAAGTCGGTACAGCGTCAGTAGTTATCGGTGCGAGTGTCTTCTTAGGAGCAGGGGCAGTAGCTCAAGCGAGTGAAGAAGTAGCTAACAATACAACAACTGATAACGCAACTAACGCAGGGGAGAAAGCGGTAGAAGCACCTAAAGCAGACGCTAAACCAGCTGTAGAAAACACGAAAGAAAGTGTTGCAGCAGCAGTAGCATCAAAAGTAGGAGCAGAAGCGCCTAAAGCAGAAACAAAAGCAGCTGATAAAACAGCTCTTAAAGCAAGCATCGATAACTTAGAGCAAAAATTAGCGACAGCTAAAAATGCTGATGAAGTTGCATTAAAAACAGCTCGTGAAGAATTAGCGAAAGCAAAAGAAGTATTCGCAAAAGCTGATGCTACACAAGTTGAAGTTAATGCAAAAGTAACAACAATTAATGTCTTAACTTCAGTAGTAGCAGAATCAGAAGCAACTGGAACAGCTGCGAAAGACGAAGCTAAAAAAGCTGAAGCTAAAGCAAAATCAGAGGCAAAAGAATCTAAAGAAGTTAAAGATGCTAAAAAAGAATTAACTCAAGTAACTTCAGAAGCAGAAGTAACTAACGTACTTGCTAAAGAAGCAATTCGTAAAAACGAAGTTAAAATCGAAGCTAAACCAGTTGTAGAAAAAGCAGTAGTTAAAAACGAAGAAGTAATCAAAGTAGCTAACAATTTACTTGGAAGTGACAATGTAACAAAAGAACAAATCGCTAAAAGCTTAGCAAAATTAAGTAACTCTATTAAAGCAGTGTACGCAGAATTAGAAAACGCTGGAGTTCGTCGTGACGGTAAATACGGAGTAGCTCTTTCAGCTAATGAAGGGTATACAGCTGCTTCTACAGAACTAAGAAAAGAAAATGGTGAATTTCTTGGATCTACAGGTAAATCTTACAAAGTACTAGATGGTAACAACAACTATAAAATTTATGTTCATGGATATCAATCTGATAACACTGAAGTACCTGCGGCTAATAGTGGACAAGCAGGGATAAGTGGTCGTACTGATATTCCTTTATCAAAAACAGAAGCTCAAAAACTTGGTCGTGAAGCTGCTCTATGGAAAGGGAAACCTCGTGCTACAGGAAAAACTAATGGGAATACAATATGGGGTGCAGGAGGTGCTTATGAGTATCTAGCTACAGAAATCTATGGTTATACTTATGAACAAGGGAATCACTATGTATATCTTACAGATGTAAAAAAACGCTTTAGTTTATCACCAGAGGCAACTGCTGCAGGATACACAATTGCAAAAATTGAAGCGAGCAACTTACCGCCAGGATTAGGTTATAATGCAACTACAGATACTGTAGAAGGATATGTAGCATCTACTCTTCAAAACGGTGTATATGACATGCGTTATATTGTTACAGTTGAAAAAGATGGTCAATCTCAACAAGTTACTTTCCGTGACTTAACAGCTGGATGGGTAGGGTGGCAAGATTCAACAGCTCCATTAATTAAAGGTAAATCTACAATGGTCACAATTGGAGATGAAGTGAACCATAATATTAAATATGTTGATAACGATGGAATGAATCGTGATGAAAGAACTGGTTATGTATACAGAAGTAATGGAGAAAAAGTTGTTGCCGGTTCAAAAACGGCTCCTGGAAGCACGAAAGGAGCAACTTTTACTGCAGTTGATGGATCTAAAGTAAATACCGAGAACGGACCACAAACTGTCACAGCCCACACAGCCTTAAATGGTAATTTTACGGGAAGTAAAACTTCGATAAATGATGTTGTACCAGGATTAAATTATGATCCAAAAACTGGAGATATTACAGGAACAGCGTCAGAAGCTGGAATTTATACAGCAAATGTTTACGCCAAAGACTATAATAATACAACTAATGCGAAAAATCAGGATTGGAATATGTATGGTCAAGAAGCTCATGAAAATATTACAATTGCAGTAGCTCCAAAAATTACTGTATCTAATGTTGAAGCCTATGCGACAAAAGTTCCAGTATCTGTTTCTAACGGTGCTAATAAAGCAGAAATTACAATGCCAGATGGAACAGTTACAAAATTAGTTGTAAAAGACGGTAAATGGACTGTAGCTGCAGGAACTACTAATACAGCTGTAAAAGAAGGGGATCAACTTGGAGATGCTTCAGCAACAGCACCTTCAAAATTCAATCTTCCGGTAACATCTGATGCTACACAATATGTTGGAGTAGATAGTATTGTAGCTAAAGCAACTACTGATAAAGTTCGTGCGGACTTACAACGTGAAGTTGTGAAAGTGAAAGATGCAAATAATAAAGAATATACAGCTACATTTAATAGTGCAACTGGTAAATATGCTCTTGCAAATGAAGATGCCTATGTCCTAAAAGACAATGGAGATGGAACTACAACATTAACAGAACGTCGTGTTTATACAGATGCAAAAGCAGATGGTAGTGTGGATTACATTGTATACGAATTTACTCGTACATGGAATACAACATCTTCAGCAGCTACTTTAACAGAAAAGGTTGCAGAAATTCGTAAAAATGGTGAAGTAACAGCAGTAGGAGATGTAACTCGTACAGTTACTACTTTACCAAAAGCACAAACAGCTGATACAAAAGGTGTTACGGTTACTGTAACTTATGATTCAGCAACAAACACATGGACTGCTTCTGATGGTTCTACAGTTACTGCTGAAAAATCAAATGCTGGATGGAAAATCTCTACAGATTCTGGATTCAAAGGATATGTAGCATATCGTGAAGCATCAAGTACAGATGTAGCATCTATCCAAAACGACAAACCAGCAGGAACATCAACAAGTTATGCAGATACACAAGGAAACTCTGTAGATTTATTGAAATCACCTAAAGCAAACGTAGCATTTACAGATAAAATCGATGATGAGTCAGACGATGCACAATCTGAAACTATTAAAACTAAATTAACGGTTACTTCACCAAGTGGAGCTAAAAAAGAATTTAACTTAGCTGAAGCTGAAGAAAAAGCATTTATTCAAGCACAACGTACTGCAGCAGAAAAAACAAAAGCTGCAGCAGAAGCTGTAGCAAATGCTCAGGGTACAGCAAATGAATTAGCGAAAATTCAAGAATTAGTAGACCGTCAAGATAGAATTGTAGAGGATGCACAAAAAGCATTAGATGATTTACATCTACGTACAATTTCACCAACAGCACAAGACTTAGCTGAGAAAAAATTAAAAACAGCAAAAGAACAACAAGCATCATTAAAAGCTGAATTGGATAAAGCAAAAGCTGCATTACCAGATGTAGAAGCAAAAGTAAAATCAGCTCGTGATGAAGCTCTTGCAGCAGAAAAAGCTGTAGAAACAGCTCGTGAAGCATTGAAAACAGCAGCTGAGAAAAACTTAGCAAACCCAGAAATCGCAGCATATACTCTAGGTGAGTATGGAAGTTACAAAGTAACAGTAAGAGCTGTTGATTCAAACGGTGTTGTAACAACTCCAACAGTAGGACAAACGGATTCAGGAGAAGTTACAGAAGACGCAGTTGCAGAAACAACTTACTACATCGTAGTTTCTAAACCTGAAAAATCTTCTGGAGCAGAAGGACAAGAACAAACTGATTCAATGGAAAAAGGATTCAAGACTGGATTGCCAAATGATGCAGAAGTATCTGACTACAAACTAGTTGATCCAGAATCAGGTAAAAAAGTAAGTTCTGTAACTACAAGTGAAGGTACTTATGAAATTGATGAAAACACAGGTAAAGTGAACTTCACACCAGCTCCAGGATTTATTGGTACGGCTAAACCTTTAACAGTTTCAGCTAATGTAACATTAACAGGAGATGATGGTCAACCAGTAGTAGTAGAATCTTCAACTACTTACACACCGACTGTATACGGTGTTAAACCATCGAATGATGAAACTAAAGGAAAACAAGGGCAACCTCAAGAATCTAAAACAGGTAAAGAGCGCTTCTCTGAATTAAACACAGGAACTAACACTCCAGATGGCACAAATGTAGACTGGACAACAGCGAAGTACTCATTAGAAGGTGCTGATGAAGAAGGTAAAGTTGTGGTTCCAGGAGAAGGAACATACACAATTGACGAGACTGGTAAAGTAACATTCACGCCAGAACCAACATTCAAAGGTAAAGCACAAGGAGTAGAGGTTAAAGTTTCGGTAACAGCGACTGACTCAGAAGGAAATAAAGTTGAAGTTACATCTAGTGGAGACTACACTCCGGAAGTTGAAGCTGTAGAACCAACTGCAGAACCTAAAGAAACTTCAGGAAAACAAGGTAGACCACAAACTCAAGATGCGACTACAATGTTCAAAGAAGGTGACAAATCAGCACCAATCGATAAGTCAACAATCAAACTAGTAGATCCAAATGGTAATGAAGTAACAACAATGCCAGCGCTTAAAGATGGAAAAGAAGTAGGTACATATACTCTAGATCCAGAAACTGGAGTGATTACATTCCAACCAAATAAAGACTTTACTGGAACACCAGACCCAGCGAAAGTAACTGCGGCAGATAAAAACGGAACAAAAGTAGAAACAACTTATACTCCAACTGTTACTCCAGTAGTACCAGAAGGACAAGATAAAACTACTACAAACCTTCAAGGATTACCTCAACAAAGTAAAGTGAAATTTACTGAAGGAGATCCTGAATTCCCAATCGATGATAAAGTACCTGCAACATTTGAAGATGGTACAACTGAAAAAGTAGTACCAGGAGAAGGAACATATACTGTAGATCCAGATGGAACAGTTCACTTCCAACCAGAAAAACAATTCACAGGTGTAGCTAAAGGAGTAACTGTAAAACGTGTTGATACAAATGGAACACCAGCTACAGCGAAATATACACCGATTGTTAAGCCAGTAGTACCAGAAGGATTTGATAACATCACTACAGGAGTACAAGGTCAAGAACAAAATGGTAAACCTTACTTCAAACCAGGTAATGAAGCAGTGCCAATCGATTACGATAAACCAGCAACATTACTAGATCCAGAAACGAAGCAACCTGTTCCTTCAAATGAACTTCCAGCGAAAGATCCAGAAGGAAATGTAATCGGTAAGTATACTTTAGATCCGACTACAGGAGTAGTGAAATTCACACCAATTGATAAAAGTTATGTAGGACCGGTACAACCAGTAACAGTTCAACGTGTAGATAAAAATAATACACCGGCAACAGCTGAATATACTCCAGTAATCGTAGGGGTTAAACCAACGGCTAAGCCAGCTGAATCAACTGATGTACAAGGTGCAACTCAAAAACAACCTATTACATTCAAAGGTGGAACTGCAGATTTAGAAGACCCAGTTGGAAACCCAATTAAATCAGATCCAGTTCCGATTAATTCAGGTTCAGTTACATTAGTAGATGAAAATGGAAAACCAACTGATGAAGTGGTTGTAAAAGATCCAAAAGATCCAAATAAAGTAATCGGTAAGTATACTCTTGTAAAAGAACCTGGTAAAGATCCAGTTGCAGTATACACACCAGAAGATAAAACATATGTAGGACCAGTTCCGCCGGTAACTATTCAAGCAGCAGATATGAACGGAACTCCAGTAAGAACTACGTACACACCTAACATTAAACCTGTTAAACCAACAGCAACACCAGCTGAAACAACAGATGTTCAAGGTAAAGCACAAACAGGATTACCAGAATTCAAAGGTGGAAAAGTAACGATTAACGGTGAAGAGAAAATTGTTCCGATTGATGAAACAAAAGCTCCAAAACTAATCGATCCAACAACAGGAAAACCAACTGATAAAGTTGTAGTTGAAGGAGAAGGGACATACACAATCGAAGATGGAAAAGTTAAATTCCAACCAGAACCACAATTTATAGGAACAGCTACAGGAGTAGAAGTTCAACGTGAAGATACAAACGGAACACCTGTAAAAGCTAAATACACTCCAACGGTAACTCCAGTTAAACCAACAGGAGAAGACGTGACATCAGAAGATGTACAAGGTGTACCTCAAACAGGAACACCAGTATTTAAAGGTGGAGATAAAGAAGTTCCGATTGATGAAACAGTACCTGCGAAATTAATCGATCCAGAAACAGGAAAACAAACTGATGAGGTTGTAGTAGATGGCGAAGGAACTTATACTATCGACAAAGATGGTAATGTAACATTCACTCCAAATAAAGACTTCACTGGTCAAGCAACAGGTGTAACTGTTCAACGTCAAGATACTAATGGAACAACAGTTCAGGCGAAATATACACCTAAAGTTAAAGGTGTAACACCAACAGCAACACCAGCTAAATCTAAAGATATTCAAGGTAAAGCACAAACAGGATTACCAGAATTCAAAGGTGGAACAGTAACTGTAAATGGTGAAGAAAAAACTGTTGAGATTGATGAAGCAAAAGCTCCTAAACTGATTGATCCGGAAACAGGAGAACCAACTGATGAACCAGTAGTAATTCCTGGAGAAGGAACATACACAATCGAAGATGGTAAAGTTAAATTCCAACCAGAACCAACATTTACTGGAACAGGAGAAGGTGTAGAAGTTCAACGTGTAGATAAAAATGGAACACCAGTAAAAGCTAAGTACACGCCAACAGTAGTACCAGTAACACCAACTGGAGAAGATAAGACTTCAGTAGGACCAAAAGGTAAACCACAAACAGGAACACCAGTATTTGAAGGTGGATCAGCGAAAATCAATGGAAAAGAAGAAACTGTTGAAATTGATAAGGATGTTCCAGCTAAACTAGTTGATCCTAAGACAGGAGATCCAGTTGATTCTGTAACAGTTGAAGGCGAAGGAAAATACACAATCGATAAAGATGGTAAAGTAACATTCACACCAGAACCAGAATTCCTAGGAACAGCTACAGGAGTAACTGTACAACGTGTAGATAAGAATGGAACAGAAGTAACGGCTAAATACACTCCAACAGTAACACCAGTAACAGCGACTGTAGACAAAACTACAGAAGGACCTAAGAATACTCCTCAATCAGATACACCAGAATTTACAGGAGATGTTGATTTAAATGTACCACCAACATTCTCTGATGGATCTACAACAATGGTAGTACCTGGAGAAGGAACTTATACTATCGATAAAGATGGTAAGGTAACATTTACTCCAGAAAAAGATTACGTAGGAACTGGAGAAGGTGTAACTGTTGTAAGAAAAGATAAAGCAGGAAAAGATATTTCTGCTAAATACACTCCAACAGTTCGTCCAGGAACAGACTATGTAGATGAAAATGGAAAAGAAATCCCAGGATACCCAAGTAAAGATGGAGAACAACCTAAGGTAGATATTCCAGGATACAGATATAAAGAAACAATCACTGATGAGCATGGAAATACTCGTCACATCTATGAGCAAGTAAGAACATTCCATAAAGACAAAGATGGAAATGAAATTCCAAAAGTTCCAACTGAAAAAGGAGAACAACCTAAGAAAGATATCCCAGGATATAGATTCGTAGAAACTAAGAAACTTCCAAACGGAGATACAGAGCATGTCTATGAAAAAGTTAAAACATTCTTCAAAGATAAAGAAGGAAACCTAATTACCGTTGATAAAGACAATAAACCTGTAGAATCAACAGAAGAAGGAGAAAAACCTAAGAAAGAAATCCCAGGATATAGAATCGTAGAAACTAAGAAACTACCAAATGGTGACACAGAACACGTTTACGAAAAAGTTAACACATTCCATAAAGATAAAGAAGGAAACGAAATTCCAGGATATCCAGTAGAAAAAGGTGACCAACCTAAGAAAGATATCCCAGGATATAGAATCGTAGAAACTAAGAAACTTCCAAACGGAGATGTTGAGCACGTCTACGAAAAAGTTAAAACTTCATTCAAGGATAAAGAAGGAAAAGAAATTCCAGGATATCCAACAGAAGAAGGAGAAACACCGAAGAAAGACTCAATCCCAGGATATAGATTCGTAGAAACTAAGAAACTACCAAATGGAGACACAGAGCACGTCTACGAAAAAATTAAAACTTCATTCAAAGATAAAGAAGGAAATGTAATTCCAAACACTCCAACGGAAGAAGGAGAACAACCTAAGAAAGATATCCCAGGATACAGATTCGTAGAAACTAAGAAACTTCCAAACGGAGATGTCGAGCATGTCTATGAAAAAGTTAAAACATTCTTTAAAGATAAAGAAGGAAATGTAATTCCAAATACTCCAACGGAAGAAGGAGAACAACCGAAGAAAGATATCCCAGGATACAGATTCGTAGAAACTAAGAAACTTCCAAACGGAGATGTAGAACATGTCTATGAAAAAGTAACGCCACCAACACCAGTGGTAGAAAAAACTACTGTATGGGTAGATGAAAACGGAAAAGAAATTAAACCAACAGAAAAAGGAACTAAAGATCCAGGTAAAATCCCAGGATATGAATTAGTTAAAACATATGTTGATGAAAATGGAAATGTACGTCACATCTTTAGAAAAGTAATGTCACCAAAAGTTAAAGCGTCAGTTAAACGATTAGCTAACACAGGTAGCGAAACATCTAACTCAGCTGCAACAGGATTCGGTGCGTTAATCGCAGGAATTGCATTAGCAGTAAGAAGACGTCAAAAAGAAGATAAATAGGACTAACTTCTGAGATACTTTATGATAACTAAAAAATCGAGGTATGAGAGAAATCTCAGCCTCGATTTTTTAATGTAGTAAGGGAGATGTAATGGTTTTATATAAAAGGCGAAGTATGATTTGTGTATAATAATTAAATATGTTGATATTATTTCATTTTAAATATCTTTTATATGAAATATTGACAAATAACACGTTAAAAAGTTTGATTATTTGTGTAGATAATTAACGTTATTTTAACTGTATTTTAAGTAAATTTTAAGTTGGGTTGTAATGTAATAGAAGACTTGGTTTATAGAAATATAAAGATTTGTAAAAAAATAAAATTCATTTTAAAAAATGATTAACGTAAATTTCCATTTATGATATTATTAATTCCGGTAAAGATACGTATTTATATTAGATATCAATTCCGAAAAAAAATTAAGGAGAAACTATGTTTAAAAAACTTTTAAAAGCAGTATTACCAGCATTATTAGTTTTCTCATTTACTAATGTAAATGATGCAAAAGTAGAAGCTGCAAACAAAAAAATCAACGTAAGAGTTGATTACCTTGAAGAAGGAACTAATAAAAAATTAGCAGAAAGTGCAAAATTATCAGGAGATGAGAATGTATTTGCGACAATTTCTCTTCCTCAAAATTTAGCTAACGAATACGATATATCAAAACGTGATTTTTCTAATGAAAGTAAAAATCAAATTGCAGCTAATAAAATCTATGATCAAGAATTAGTATACCAAGTGTACTTCACTAAAAAACCAGCTAGTCAAATTAGCAAACCGTACACTCAAACATATACTTATATAACTACTCAAACTCAAGCTCACATAGTAGCTACAACTCAAGTTCATAAACAACTAGTTGCTTCGGATTCTGTAAGTCACTCTCCTACTACAAATCACACAGTGGTGACAAACCATAAACCTACAGTAGTAACTACACACAGACCAGCTCAACGACCTACAGCTGTGGTACACAGACCAGTAGCTCAAAAACCAGCTGTTCAAAGACCAACTGCTCAAAGACCAACAGCAGTAGCTCAGAAACCAGCAGCACACAGACCTGTTGCTCAACAAAATCACAAACCTGTAAGAAAAACTGCTCCTCAAGCAAAACGTCGTGGAAGATAGTATTTAAAGGTTTAAAATTATAGGCGCGTAGCAAAATCGAGTTCGAAGCTATCCAGTTCACAACTCAAATGAGATTTATAGTCGAATATACTTGCGGATAACTAGCTGTTTTTTAAAATGGCTTATTAACCAAGAAGGCTCGCTCGTAGCCAAATAATTCATAGTCAAATCCAGGCATGAGAGAAGATATCAATAGGAACCTAAGTAGTATTTTTCTGCTTAGGTTTTTTATATGAAATCGTGAAGGATATCTATAACGATAAATTTGAAATAGGGAAAATGGTGCTGAAAATCCATTAATATATCGATGGAAGTCACCTGTTGATTTTCCTGCAAAAAGTTTAAATTGAGATAAATTTCTAGCACTTTATGATATAATTTATTTATTAATCGTGAATAAAGGAGAAGTTTATGAAATCAAGAAGCAGAAAAATAGAAAAAACACTAGCGTGGATTGCGAATATAATTTTAATTTCAGTGGTAGTTTTAATGTACACGGGATTTTTTGAAAGGCAGCTAGAAGCAATATTTTTAACTCCTGAATTTATTAGTTTAACATTATCTAAATTTGGAGATGCTTTTTTTCTTTATACAGGAATAGATGCTTATAGAATGGTTGAATTTTTTATAAAATATATTAAATTTTCAGTCTTACTAACAGCGCTTATAGCGTTATTAGCGACTTTCACGATGAAAAAAAGAATTTTTTCAGGGGTACTATTTTTATTCTTGGCTATTATGATTGCTGGAATGGCGACAGAAGTTGCGTTTCCTGTCTATTTGTTGTATTTTATTGTTGCGATCTTGTTATTTACAAGAAAAGGCTAAATATTACTAATTTAAAGCATTTTGTGATATAATTTAATCAACACATTTTAAAAGGAGCACTTTATGAAACCATTTAGCAGAAAAGTTGAAAAAATCTTAGCGTGGATCGCGAATGTTATTATGATAATTGTGACAGGATTATTATCTCTTGGAGCGTTTTCTAGTCAGTTAGCGACTGCGTTTAAACAAAAAGAATTTGAACCGATTCTTTATAACTTATTACAAGACCCGGGAGTAGAATCATTACTAAAAAGCTCAGGGTTAGATATCGTATCGTTACTTGTATTATTAGTAAAAATTTATACAATAGTTGCGATTGTAGCCTTAGTATTAGCATTAATAGCGTCATTTACTATGAAAGCGAGAATTGTTTCAGGAATTTTATTCCTACTTTCAGCGATAGTAATTGGAGTAATGACAGTTGGGATACTACTTCCTGTTTACTTATTATACTTTGTTGTAGCGGTTATGCTATTCGTAAGAAAAGCGCCTAAAAATCCAATCAACACAGATTTCGCACAAACACCTGAAAAACCTGAAATAGACAGATTAGAGTACCTATAAGAGTAAGCTACTTATATTTGTTAAAAATAATAAACTATTCTATTGATTTAAAAATTGTCGAAAACAAATTTTTTCGTCAGAACATCAGTGGAATAGTTTTTTTATTTATATAAAAAGTGTAATATGAAGTATTGAAATTCTTGATAGTTAATGATAAAGTGTGATTTAAAGGGTGTAATCTAATAAAATCTAATATTAAAAACATTTTAAAACATGAGAATAAGAATTTTTAATTGAAATATCTACTAAAATAATAAGAATTAAATTTATAAATTATCTAAAATAAAAAATAATTTTTCTGGAAGAATTTTTTTCGGAAATTGTGAGGATAGAATTTGTTTTAAAATAAGTAAAATAATCTATTGTTTTAAGCATTTTAAAATAGGTAAATCTTTGATAAATGCTTGTTTTTGTAGTATAATTGTTAGGATGAAGTATTTTTGAATAGGTTCGTAATATGATTGAAATAATTGTAAATTCTAGGAGTAAGAATAGTCTTGTTGAACTTGAAAAAATAGAGCGTGATTTTAAGAGGAAAAAGCTAGAATACAAGGTGCTGAAAACCTCTAAAAATAAGAATGCAAGAGACTTGATGAATGAAATCCGCGGTGATGAATTAATTGTCATCGGTGGTGATGGTACTATTAACGAAGTGATAAATAACTATCACGGTAAAGAATTCATTTATCTTGCATACGGCTCTGGTAATGATCTTGCACGATCTATAAAGTTTGATAAAACGATTGAAATAAGTAAATTATTAGATTCAAACAAATATATAGAATATGATGTAGGTGTTGTTAACGGTAGAAAATTCTGTTCGGGGTTTGATATCGGTTTTAATGCTGACATAATTAAAAGAGCGAATGGCTCAAAGTTAAAAAAATATATAGGAAAGTATATCTATCTTCTTCAAGGAGTAATAGGTATTTTCATGCTGAAAAAATATAAGACGAAAATATCATGGGACTCTGGTGAAATAGATACTGATAGCCTATATTTACTAAATGTTATGATTCAACCTTATGAAGGTGGTGGGATAAAGTTTTCACATACTGCCACAGGTCAAGATGGTAAACTTCATATTATGGTCATGGAAAACATGAATATAATAACATTTATCTATAATTACCTTTGTTTACTTCTTAAAAAACACAATAAACTAAAGAGAGTTAAGCATTTAACTACGAACTTATTGACGGTAACGACAGATCAGAAATATTTTCAGATAGATGGAGAATTAATAAACAGTGAGGAAAGATTAAATCTGAGCTGTCTTAGAAAATTTTATAAATTAAAGAGGATAAGAAAATAATGAGAAGAAATACAAATAGTCGTAATGCTAGATCTGAATCCGGTATAGGAGCATTTGATATAGTAAATGGTATATTAGCTGCTTTACTGATTATACTTGGAGGACTAGTAAGTTGGACGATGTTAAAATACGATTTCCTAAACTTTAGAGGAGTCAATTATGCAATAATCGGAGTAATAATCGCAGCGATAGTACTATCGATATTCTTAGTTATTAAGAAAAAAGCAAAAATATTTAATGTAATTATGTTAATAATTATGAATATTGCTTTAGTGTTCTCTTACATGCAGTTTAGAACAGCAATCGGGTTATTCGATAATTTAAACAGCAATGCAACGGTAAGTGAATACACGATGAACGTTGTAGTTTTAAAAGATGATAAAGCTGAAAAGCTAGCTGACTTAAAAGATGCTACAGTATCAGCGCCGGTTTCTTCAGATGGAGAAAATATCAATAAATTGATGAAAGAGATTCGCGACAAAGAAAAACAAAGTTTAAATCTTTCAGAATCAAAAAACTACTTCTCAGCTTATGAAGAACTAACAGCGGGAACTGCTAGAGCGATGGTGCTAAACAGTTCATTTGAAGACTTAATCACAAGCCAACATCCAGATTTTAACGATAAAACAAAAGTAATATATTCATACAAAATAACAAAATCAGTAAATGCTAAAGCGAAACAAAATGTTGGAGATACATTCAACGTCTACATAAGTGGTATCGATACATACGGACCAGTATCGAGTGTTAGTCGTTCAGATGTTAACATTATTATGACAGTAAACAAAAAAACTGGAAAAATCTTATTAACTACAACACCACGTGACTCATATGTGAAAATTGCTGACGGAGGTAATAATCAATATGATAAACTTACGCATGCAGGATTATACGGAGTTGAATCATCAATTCATACATTAGAGAATGTTTACGGTATTAAAATTGACTACTATGCAAGACTTAACTTCACATCATTCTTAAAACTTATTGATACTGTTGGTGGGGTAGATGTGTATAATGATCAGACTTTCACATCACGTCACGGAGGACATAGCTTCACACCAGGAATGGTTCACTTAGATGCTGATAAAGCTTTAGGATTTGTTCGTGAGAGATATGGACTTGCTAGTGGAGACCACGATCGTGGGAAAAACCAAGAAAAAGTTATTGCAGCGATAATTAAAAAACTAACTTCGAAAGAAGGATTAGCGAATTATCAAAGTGTAATTAAAGAATTAAGTGCGTCGATTCAGACGGATATGCCAATAGAAACAGCTATGGGACTTGCGAATGAGCAACTTAGCGCAGGTAAAGAGTACAATGTTGCTTCTCAAGCGTTGACAGGTACTGGAAGTATTGGCTTACCATCATATGCAATGCCAGGAGCTCAATTATACATGATGCAAATTGATGACAAGAGTTTAGAAGAAGTTACAGCGAATATTAAAGATGTATTGGAAGGGAAATAGATGAGAGACGGTATTAGAATGATAGATATACATTCCCATGTAGTCTTCGGAGTAGATGACGGTGCGAAAACTGAAAAAGACACTCGTGACTTATTAGAAGAAAGTTACAGACAAGGTGTTAGAACTATTATCGCAACACCTCATAGAAGACGTGGAATGTTCGAAACAGACATAGAAATAATTAAAGAAAATTTCAAGAGAGTAGAAGAAATCGCGATTGAAGTAGCAGATGATTTAAAAGTTTACTTAGGAAGTGAAGTCTACTACAAAGAAGGGGAAATCGAAAAAATCGAAAGTGGGGAATATCCAAGGTTAGCAGAAACAGACTACGTACTTGTAGAATTCCCTTATGAAATGCGTTATAAAGAAATTCACAGAGCACTGAATAAGATAATATTACTAGGGTTAACACCGGTAGTAGCGCACGTAGAAAGGTACAACGATGTAGACGAAAAAGGTGTGCAAGAGTTAATTAATATGGGGGCATATATCCAAGTAAATGCAGCAAGTGTTCTTAAGCCGAAATTAATCGGTGATAAACATAAACATTATAAAAAACGTGCTAAGAAATACTTGGATGAAGAGCTAGTTCACTTCATCGCAAGTGATATGCATAATATGGATTCTCGTAGAACATTTATGAAGGAAGCATATGATATTATTGAGAAAAAATACGGACCAACAATTGCGTATGAGCTATTCGAAAAAAATCAAGAAAAATTATTAATGAATAAAATAATATAAAGAGAGGAAAAACAACAAAATGGATAATCAAGAAAAAGATTTAATACAGTTAGATATTATGCTACTGTTAAGAAGAATTTGGGAGAAGAAGATATTAATAGTGTTAGTAACATTATTATTCACTGCAGCATCACTTGCTTATAGTATTTTCTTAGTGACACCACAGTATTCATCTACTACGAAAGTGTACGTAGTTAACCAAAAGAAAGATGATAAAGCAATCACAACACAAGACGTTCAATTAGGATCGCTATTAGTAAAAGACTATAAAGAAATTATTCTTTCTAACAAAGTTATGGAAGACGCTGCGGAGAAAAGTGGTCTAGGATTTACAGCAAAACAATTAGCAGGAAAAGTTAGTGTAGAAGCACCGAAAGATACACGTATCATCTCGATTACTGTTCAAGACAAAGATCCACAAGTAGCTAGTGACTTAGCGAACACAGTAAAATCAGTATCAGCAGATCAAATTAAAGAAGTAACTAAAATTGATGATGTAACAACATTAGAAGAAGCAAAAGCAGCTACGTCACCAAGCTCTCCAAACATTCCTAGAAATGGAATCTTAGCGACAGTATTAGGATTCATCATAGCTGTGGCAGGAGTAGTATTATTCGAATTATTAGATGATAGAGTTAAGAGAGCAGAAGATATTGAAGAAGGAATGGGACTAGTGCTTTTAGGAGTAGTTCCAGATACAAAAACAGGAAAGAAATAAGGTGAAAATACATGGCACAAATTAATTTACTAACAAACCAAAAAATAGTCGATCCTAAAAATGAAGAATATTACAATGCCTTACGTACTAATATTCAATTTCTAGGAAAAGATAAAAAAGTAATCGCAATAACATCAACTTCAGAAAATGAAGGGAAAAGTACTGTATCGACTAACCTTGCTATTTCATTAGCAAGATTGGGATTAAAAACTATTCTTGTAGATGTTGATACACGTAAATCTGGTATGGCAGGACGTTTCAAATTCAAACACAAAATTAGTGGATTAACTAACTACTTATCTGGAGTATCTCCGATTGAGGATGTTATTTATGAAACTGACGTGGAACACCTTAATGTTATTCCAGCTGGGCAAGT
This sequence comes from Streptococcus sp. UMB1385, assembly GCA_002871655.1. Taxonomy (GTDB): domain Bacteria; phylum Bacillota; class Bacilli; order Staphylococcales; family Gemellaceae; genus Gemella. Next base: position 16,234 of record PNGU01000006.1, read on the forward strand.
TCCACCAAACCCAACAGGATTATTACAAAATAAAAACTTCAACATTATGATAGAAGTTTTCAGAGAGTATTATGATTATGTAATTATTGATACACCGCCTATCGGACAGGTAATCGATGCAGCTATCGTAGCACCTAAGACTGATGGGGTAGTGCTTCTAGTCGAAGCAAATCGCGTTAAGAAGAAAAGTATAGAAAAAGCAAAAGAACAACTTGAAAAAGGTGGAGCTGAGTTCTTAGGAGTAATCTTAAACAAAGTTAATTCAAACGAACTAGGTTATGGTGGTTATTATGGTCACTATGGTAGCTACGGTATAAATGGAAGTAAAGATAAAGAATAAATATTAAATTAAGAGGAGAGCAAGATGTATTATATTAGAAGAAATATTAAATTTCTGTTCTTGGTGACTGATTTAATAGCTTTATCCTTAGCCTATATCTTTAGTTTTGATTTTCAAACAGAACCAAAAGATAACCTGTATTTCTTTATTGTTTTAAATATAATTGGAATCCTAGTAGCAGTAATGTCAGAGGAATACTGGACAATAACAGAAAGAGGATATCTTAACGAACTTAAGACGACGTTTGTATATGAACTTAAGGTCGTTTCATTATTTACGTTATTTTTAGTAATATTTAAGAGTAAAGACTTCTTTGAGTTAGTTAAGAGTATGGAATTGATTATCTATTTAATTCTAGCATTTATTTTTATTTATTGTGTAAGAACTATCTCTAAAAGAATAAATAATCGTTATCGTGATGATAGTCGTAATATTATTATCTTATCGGATTTTTGTGATTTAGATACAATCGGAGAACTGCCTAGCAATTATCAAGTACTAGCATATGCGAATAATTCAGATAAACATATGTATAACGCTAAGCCTGTGGTTCATAATATTTCTGAAATTAGAGATTTTTTATCTCATCATAGAGTTGATGAAATATACGCAAACTTATCGTCGCAGACTAGTCTAGTAGAGATCTTTAAGATTTTTGAAGTGTTGGGTATTCCGACAAAGATTAATATTACACCAATAATAAAAGAAGTTGGAGCGAATACTGCGGTAACTTTCCAAGGTGATAATATCTACCTAACATCAGCGATAAAAATTGCAACACTACGCCAGGTAATTCTGAAGAGGGTTATGGATATAGCTGTTTCAATAGTAGGAATATTATTAACGATTATTGTAGGTATAATTATATTGCCAATAGTGAAAATGCAAGCACCAGGACCACTTATTTTTACTCAAACGAGAATAGGTCAAAATGGTAAGAAGTTTAAAATATACAAATTTAGAAGTATGTATATGGACGCAGAGGAAAGGAAAACAAAACTTCTAAGTCAAAATGAGTTAGAGACAACTCTAATGTTTAAAATGGACAATGATCCTAGGGTTTTCCCATTTGGACAGAAGTTAAGAGATTGGTCATTGGATGAACTTCCACAATTTATCAATGTTCTTAAAGGAGATATGAGTGTAGTAGGGACACGACCTCCGACAGTTGATGAATATACTCAGTATGACCTTCATCATTTCAAACGTATGCAGGTGAAACCAGGTATTACGGGAATGTGGCAGGTTAGTGGAAGAAGTAATATACTTGATTTTGAAGAAGTAGTTAAACTAGATATGAAATATATCGAAAATTGGTCGCTAAGACTAGACATAAAAATTATAATTAAAACTATAATGGTTGTCTTAAAAAGAGAGGGAAGTAAGTAATAAAGTAAAAATAGGGAGTGGCTATATAGGTATATACAACCACTCTTTATTAAAATAAAAAAAGACTGTGTTTCGTCGGCAAACTAAAACACAGACTAATATAAGTGAATATGGATATATTAACATAAAAATTGATAAAATGGAAGAGAAAAGAATCATGGATATAAAAAATAAAGTTAGATTAGTACAAGAGAAAGAAATTGAATTATTAAAAATATTTTCTGAGATATGCGAACAACACAATTTAACATACTATGCTCTAGGAGGCACATTATTAGGAGCAATTAGACATGGTGGTTTTATTCCTTGGGATGACGATATGGATTTAGGAATGCCTAGAGAAGATTATGATAAATTTATAGAAATATCAGGAAGTGTATTACCAAAACATGTTTTACTAAAACAACATACAGATAATTTAGGAAATACTTCAATTCGTGATACATCAACAGTTATAACTTTTGGTACTACTGATTGTAATCCTTTCTTAGATATCTTCCCACTAGATGGATTTCCAGAAAAAGGGCTATCTAAGTGGACGCATGAAAAACACATCTTATTTTATCGAATGTTATCAAAACTATCGGTTGTTCAAGAAATTTCTGATAGAGATAGGGGAACATTCGAGAATGCATTGGTAAAAGTTGCCAAAGTGACAAAAATTGATAAAATTTTAAATACAGACAAGATTAATAAAAAATTACATAAAGTTATAAGAAAATATGATTTTTATAGCAGTCCTAGAGGTGGAAATGTACTAGGAACATATCGTGATAGAGAAATTGTTCCAATAGAAGTATTTGGAAAACCTAAAAAAATGGAATTTGAAGGTATGCAATTAAGTGTCCATAGTGAGCCTGAAAAGTATTTGGAAAACATTTATGGAGATTTTATGAGATTACCGAAAGAAGAAGACAGAGTAGGTCACTTCGAAGCAGCTTATGGGAAATAGGAGGTTAAAATGAGCAAAGTAAATATTATGGGGATTGATATTGATTCTTTAACGAATCAAGAAACAATAGATAGAGTAGAAGAATTTATTATTAATAAAAAACCATTACACTTGATGGGTGTTAATGCTGATAAATTAAATCTATGTAAAACAGATAAAAAGTTAGAGGAGATTGTAAAAAAATCAGAGATAATAAATGCGGATGGGGCATCAGTTATTTTAGCTTCTAAATATCTAGGTAAACCTCTACCTGAAAGAGTAGCTGGAATAGATTTAATGCAGGATCTTCTGAAATTGTCATGTGAAAAAGGATATGGTGCATATTTCTTTGGGGCGAAACAAGAAGTTGTTGATAAAATGTTAGAAAAATTCAAAGAAACATATCCTAATTTAAATATAGTTGGTGCAAGAAATGGATATTTCTCAGATGAAGAGTTGAAAAGTATTGAAGCGGATATTGCTGAGAAGAATCCAGATATAGTATATATTGGTATAACATCACCTAAGAAAGAATACATTGTTCAAGAGTTCTTAGATAATGGCTTAAATAGCGTATTTATGGGTGTTGGTGGAAGTTTTGATGTTCTTTCAGGTACTATTCCAAGAGCTCCAAAATGGATGCAAAAAGCTAATTTAGAATGGTTATTCAGAGTAGCGAATGAACCAAGAAGATTATTTAAAAGATATTTTGTTGGGAATGTAACATTTATAAGAGAGATAGTAAAAGAAAAGAGAAGTCAAAATGGCTAATATACTTCATATTTCACGTACAATGGACATAGGAGGAGCCGAAAAAATTGTATATCAATTGGCTACTGATTTAAAAGAAGAATTTGAGAGTGTTCATGTAGCTTCTACAGGAGGACTGTGGGAAGAAGAGTTAAATAAGAATGGAATTAAGCATCATAAAATATTAGATGTCGAATCAAAATCACCTAAAACACTTGTGACAAATTTTAATACACTGCGCAAAATTATTAAAGAAAATAAAATTGATATTATTCATACACATCATAGAATGGCAGCATTTTATGCAAGGTTATTGATGTATATATTTCCTAAGGTAAAGCATATTTATACAGCACATAATATTTTTGATAATAAAATAAAAATGTATAAATATTCTTTAAAAGGTGCGAAAGTAATCGCTGTTGGTGAAGGTGTTAGTAGGCATTTAAAAGAAGATTTGTCGATAGATAGTTCAATAATTTATAATGCTATTCATGAAAGTAGTAATGAAAGTACTGTTAAAGAAATAACAGAGCGTACTGAAATCAAGATAGGATTCATAGGAAGATTATCAGAACAAAAAGGATTATCTCATCTCATAGATGCAATAAAATTAATCAAAAAAGAAAATATTCATCTTTTTATCGCTGGGGATGGGGATTTAAAAGATAAATTGTTAATACAAGTGCAAGCTATAGAAGTAGACGATAAAATTACATTTTTAGGATATAGAGAAGATACTACGGCAATAATTAATAGTTGTGATTTCATGGTTATGCCATCCTTGTATGAGGGATTACCATTAACATTAATTGAGTATTTTCAAAATGGTAAGACTGTTGTAGGAACAACAATCCCAGGTATACAAGAAGTAGTCACTCACGAAGTTAGCGGCTTATTAGTAAAATCAGGGGATGCGCTTAGCCTATCGAAGGAAATACAGAGACTGAGTATAGATGTTAACTTAAGAAGTAAATTGGAAGAACAAACAAAAAAAGTATACGGAGAAAAATTTAGTTATAATAATTTTATATCTAAGTACTTAAAAATATATCAAGAAAAATAAATATTATTAAGTCGTATTGATTACTTTAAATAAAAAGAATAAGGAGATATGCTGATGAAAAAAGTAATGTTGGTTTTTGGAACAAGACCAGAAGCTATAAAAATGTGTCCATTAGTAAATGAATTAAAAAGAAATGGGAATTTTGATGTAAAAGTATGTGTTACTGGGCAACATCGAGAAATGTTAAATCAAGTATTAGATGTTTTTAAAGTTGAACCAGATTATAATTTAGATATAATGAGAGATAATCAAACTCTATTCACTATTACAACATCAATTTTGGACAAAATTAAACCGGTATTAGAAGATGAGAAACCAGATGTAGTTCTAGTGCACGGAGATACAACAACAACATTTGCTACTGCATTAGCAGCATTTTATCTTGGTATAAAAGTTGGACATGTGGAAGCGGGATTAAGAACTTACAATATTTATAGTCCATTCCCAGAGGAATTCAACCGTCAAGCAGTATCTATAGTATCTAATTTCAATTTTGCGCCTACGGAAAAAGCAAAAGAGAATCTTTTAGTAGAGAAGAGAGACGAAGATACTATCTATGTTACAGGAAACACAGGCATAGATGCATTAAAAACTACGATTAACCCAGAATATAAACATGAATTATTTGATTGGATAGGTGATGATCGTTTAATTATGTTAACAGCCCACAGACGTGAAAATCTTGGGGAACCTATGGAAAATATGTTTAGAGCTATTAAACGTGTGTTACAAGAAAATAGTAATGTAAAAGTAATCTACCCTATCCATAAAAACCCTAAAGTTAGGGAAGTTGCTAATAGAATATTCGGTGAAGAAGATAGAGTTAAACTAATTGAACCATTAGAAGTTATAGATTTCCATAATTTCCTTAATAAGAGTTATTTAATTTTAACTGATTCTGGGGGAATTCAAGAAGAAGCACCATCATTAGGAAAACCGGTACTTGTGTTAAGAGATACTACTGAAAGACCAGAAGGTGTTGCTGCGGGAACATTAAAACTTGTAGGAACAAAAGAAGAAGATATCTATAATAACTTTAAACTACTATTAGAGAATAATGAAGAGTATAAAAAAATGAGTCAAGCAAGTAATCCTTATGGAGATGGTAGAGCCAGCGAAAGAATTGCTGAAGTATTATTAAAGGAGATCTAGATTGTGGATAAAGTAGCTATTATTATTCCAGTTTATAATGCTGAGGAATTTTTAAAATATAGTGTAGAAAGTGTACTTAATCAAACATATAGTAATTTAGAAATTATCTTGGTAAACGATGGATCTAAAGATAGTTCAGGATTATTATGTGATGAATATGCTGAAAAAGATAGTCGAGTTAAGGTTATTCATGTGGATAATGGAGGACAGGGAAGAGCAAGGAATATAGGAATCCAAAACTCTAATGCAGATTGGATAGTATTTCTAGATTCTGATGATTACTATGACGAAAATGCAATTCAATATCTAATTAATACTAGGGATAAATATAGTAGTGAGTTAGTGATTACACCACTAAATATTGTATACAAATATGAAATAGCTAGAAAGCAAAGCATAAAAGAAGAAATATTGAATTATTCTCTAGAGGAATTAGTAGAAAGTCTTTATTATGGAAATACAGTTGGAGCTACTCCATGTGGGAAATTATATAAAAAATCAGTACTGTTAAATAACCTATTTCCAGAGGGAATGATATATGAAGATTTGTTTATAGCATATAAACATATTGTAGAGGCTAATAATATTGTGGCAACTAATGTTTCAGTATATAATTATTATCAACGAAAAGGGAGTACAACTAAGGGGATAATGTATAGCGATAGATTGGAAGATTTTTATAAAGCAATGGAGCAAAATAGATTATATATAGAAAAAGATTATCCGTTTAATAAAAAAATAAGAAATGCATTAAAGGTTAGGGAATTAATGGGAGGATTTCAGATAATTGATGCAATGATAAATTCTAATTTAAATCATGAACTTCTTCAAAAAAGTAAGCAATATAGAGAAGAACTATTAGGAATATTAAAAAATAAGAATATTTCTAAAAATAGAAAGATAAAGTATGTAGCATTTTGTATACATCCGAGTGTATATAAATATATAAAAAAAATGAAAGAGAGATAATTTACAATATGTTATTAAGTATAGTAATACCTGCATATAATATAAGAGATTATATACATAGAAATATTGAATCATTTCAAAAAGTAGACGATAAATTTAAAGATAAATTCGAACTTTTGGTAATTAATGATGGAAGTAAAGATGATACTGTAGAGGTGTTAGAACAACTATTAAGAGAAGAAAATAGATTAAATATAAGAATAATTTCTAAAGAAAATGGTGGTCATGGATCAGCAGTCAATAGGGGTATAGATGAAGCAGTAGGTAAATATCTAAAAATAATAGATGGAGATGACTGGATTAATGTTCGTGATTTTGAAGAATATATAAGTAGATTAGAGAAAACATCAGTAGATATGGTTGTAACTGACTATTCTGAACAACATGTATACAAGCAATTTGTAAAAAGAATCTCTGTTGTAGATCAAGAAGATTATTATAGTTCTAATACATTATCTAGTATCTTTCCAATGCATGGTTTAACGTATAAAACAGAAATATTTAAAGATAATAATATAAGATTAACAGAAAAAATATTTTATGTTGATACTCAATATACTGTTTTTCCATTAAAATTTGTAAAATCATGGGTATATTGGAATTTAGATTTATATCAATACTTTTTAGGAAGACCTGATCAAAGTATGGCAATAGAAAATAGATTAAAACATATAGAAGACCATCGAATTGTAACTGAAAGTATTTTAGAATTTTATAAGGGATTGAATGATGGAAATCTTAAGAAAGTAACATATGAATTTGTATTAAGATTAATCAATGCAAGATTTATTTTTTCATTCTTATCTAAAGATAGAAATAAACTTTTAAGAGAAACAGTTAAGTATATAGATAAATATAAAATCGACTATAAATTCAAAAAAAATCAACGAATTAGTTATTTATTATATATAAATGAAAGATTGAATAGGAAATTATCTTTTGTTGTTTTCCCAATAGCTAATGCTAAAATTAAGAAGTTGGTTGAACAAGGGATATAGATTTAAGACAATTCTAAAGTGATTTTTGATATTACGGTGAAAGATTATAGAAAGTGAATACAGAGGTATTAAATGATAATAAAAAATAAAGCGAGAAATTTATTGATAAGTATTTCTTTTTTCATTATAGTTTTTCTTAATTTTATTGCACAAACAGTATTTGTTGAAAAATATTATTGGTTGAATGTAGTGAAAAATTATGGATTAATTAGTATCTCGGTGTTGTTGTTGATAATATTTATTTTATCAAAACATACTAGGAAAAGTTTAATTGCATCATTATTAATTATCTTATTAGCAATAGTAGTTTCCTACTATTCAGCAAATCCTTATGCTATTATGCCCTGGATTTTAATGGTAGTAAATGTTGATGCTACTAATTATAAACATTTAATAAAACTGTGGGTCATTGAAATAGGAATATTAATGTTAATTGTAGCTGTTAGCTATAGCTTAGGCTGGTTAGATGAGAGTAGAAAAATTTTAGTAAGAAGTGATGGGGCTACTAGATATTCTTTAGGTTATGTATATACAACTTTTAGTGCCAACTATTTTTTCCATTTTACAATATTTTATATTTATATAAGAACAATGGCTATTAGATATAGTGAATTATTAGTATTGTTAATTATAAATTATTATGTATATGATTTGACTGATACAAAAGCAGCGTTTGTTGTATCTGGATTATCAATATTATTAGTAGTGATATTAAAAATATACAACATAAAGGTTACTGAAAATGTATATAGAGCAGTTAATAAGTATGTATTGATAGTTTGTACGTTTATTCCTATAATGTTAACTTATTTATATGGAATGGGATATGGCTTTTTAGATGAACTTAATAGAATATTAACATCTAGACTTCAATTAGGTTGGAATGCTATTAGCATTTATAATATAAACTTATTTGGACAAAAAATAGAATGGGTTAATGAAACGCAATATTTATCAGAAGTACAGTATTTGTATGTAGATTCGTCATTTTTGAATATATTATTAAACTACGGAATAGTATTGTTATTCTTAATATTATTAAGTTTTTATTTATTAGGAAAACTTAATTTTACAAAAAACTTGAGTTATTTAATAGCTATCAGTATGATAGGAATTCATTCAATGTTTGATCCGCAATTTTTATTGATAATGTATAATCCTTTAATAATAATGCCGGGAATTTTATTAAGAAGAAACATATTAAGTAATTAATGTGATAAGTTATGGATTATAGTAACGGTAATCCAATAATAAAAATAATAATAAGTAGGAAGACTAGAATATGTTGAAGAAAATATATAATAGATTTAGAAAATCAATAGAGCATTTTAGAGGCGAGAAACCTAATCTAATTAAGTGGGTAAATTTTTTAGCTGAAATTACTAAAGCTTCAAAAATAAAAAGATTGAAAAATTCAATTATAAAAAAGCATATAAAGTCAAATGTGAATATTGACTTTATAAAATCAAATATTAAAAAGGAAATATTATCTGATTCAAATGGAACAGAATTTCCTAAAGTAATATGGACAATGTGGTGGCAAGGAGAGGAAAAAGCACCTAATATTGTAAAAAGTACATTATATTATATGAGGAAATTTGCAAAAAAGCATGGTTATAGAATGATTGTAGTAGATAGCGAGAATATAGAGGAGTATGTGACTATACCTGATACTATCTATAGAAAGTTAGAAACAAAAAAAATTAACCTTGCAAATTTTTCTGATTTAGTTCGTTTTATGTTGATTGACCAACATGGTGGAATATGGTTAGATTCTACAATGTATATGGATAGAGAATTTCCTATCAGCATATTAGAAAGGGAATTCTCATCAATCAATCATCCAGATGGATTAGATATTTCTATGGATGATAATATAACTAATAAAAGATGGGTTTCATTTTGTTTGAGTGGAACTAAGGGGAATATTGTGGCAAAGAGCATGAAGTATTTTATGATTGATCAAATCGAAAATAATGAAGTACTTCCAGATTATTTCATGGTTGATTTTGGCTTAGATTATTTATATGATGAATTTGAAGAGATAAGAGATATTTTAGTAAGTATACCAGAATATTCTAGCCAAAAAGATATATTTTGGCTAGATGTAAATCGTAACAGTATCTTTGATAAGGAAGAATGGGAAAAAGAACTATCAATTAATAAAATTTTCAAGACAACATATAAGATAGGAAATATTTTACCATCTAGCTACTTTGATTATTTAGAAAAGAGAAAGCTATAATTTAATTTTTACTAACATCTTATTTATAGTACTATCAAAAATAATAATAATAATAATTTAGGAAGTGACAATTTGAGAAATTTAGGATTAGATTTATTAAAGATATTCTCTTGCATTGGGGTTGTAACATTACATTCCACTATGTCTGGATTTAATTTAGAGCAATATAATATAAGCGCATATTTATATTATTTAGGAACATATGCTATACCATTATTTTTTATGTTAAATGGATATTTTCTATTGAATAAGAAAATATTATCTTACGGATATGTCCTTAATAAAATAGTAGGAATATTAACTGTAGTATCTGCATGGAATATCTTAATATGGCTGATTAGATGGGATTTTAATGTTAATCCATTAAGGAAAATTATAGGTTCGTTAGTTCAAAAAGGATATTTTTATCAATTTTGGTTTTTTGGATCATTAATAATAATATATTTGACGTTACCTATAATAAAAAAAGTATTGGAGAAAGATTATTCGTACTCCGTTGTCTTGTTATTTTTAATGGTTATTGGTATAATTATTGAAATTATAAATACATTTATTCTTCATAAACCTATACAGCAATATGTCCCACAAACTTTTAGATTATGGACATGGTTTTTCTATTATATTTTAGGTGGATATTTAGGGAAAATAAATATTCATGAAGTAAAATTAACTAAATTTAGTAAGTTAATTTTTAGTTTATTATTTATAATTTCACCTATCTTGTTATTTTATTTAGCGAAAAATGTTTATCATAGTATACTTGCAGAGTACTTCTATGATTCAATAATAGTAAAGTTAATTAGTGTAGTAATATTTATAATATTTATAAGGATAGGAAAAAGTATTACTTTGAAAAATAATGAACTAATAATTATGTTATCATCATTAACAATGGGAGTATATATTGTACATACATATATATTAGCTCAAGTAATGAAATATATAGATACTAGTGTAGGATATAATACAATTTTTATATTAATTATCACCTTAAGTATTAGTTTTTTTATTTCAAGAATTATTTGGAGTATAAAATATTTTAGAGTATTATTAAAAATTTAATTAGAATTATTATAATATAATGGAGGGGAAAATGTACGATTATTTAATAGTAGGAGCCGGATTGTCAGGTGCAATCTTTGCTCATGAAGCAACAAAACAAGGAAAGAAAGTAAAGGTAATAGATAAACGTGACCACATCGGCGGGAACATTTATTGTGAGAACGTTGAAGGAATCAACGTTCACAAATATGGTGCGCATATCTTCCATACTTCTAATAAAGAAGTTTGGGATTATGTGAATCAGTTTGCTGAGTTTAATAACTATATTAACTCACCAGTAGCAAACTACAAAGGTAAATTATATAATCTACCTTTTAATATGAATACTTTCTATGGGTTATGGGGAACTAAGACTCCTGCAGAAGTAAAAGCTAAAATCGCTGAACAAACAGCTCATCTGCAAGATAGTGAACCTAAAAACCTAGAAGAACAAGCGATTAAACTTATTGGTACTGATGTATATGAAACCTTAATTAAAGGTTATACAGAAAAACAATGGGGACGTAGTGCAACTGAACTACCACCATTTATTATTAAACGTCTTCCAGTACGTTTCACATTCGATAACAACTACTTCAACGATCGATATCAAGGTATTCCAATCGGTGGATACAATGTTATTATTGAAAACATGCTGAAAGGTATCGAAGTAGAATTAAATGTAGACTTCTTTGAGAATCGTGAAGAGTTAGAAGCAAGTGCGAAAAAAGTGGTATTTACAGGAATGATTGATCAATACTTCGATTACAAACACGGAGAATTAGAATATAGAAGTCTTCGCTTTGAACATGAAGTACTAGCTGAAGAGAACTACCAAGGTAATGCTGTAGTGAACTACACAGAACGTGAAGTTCCTTACACTCGTATTATCGAGCATAAACACTTCGAAAAAGGTACTCAAGAAAAAACAGTTATTACGCGTGAATACTCAGTAGATTGGAAACGTGGTGATGAACCATACTACCCAATCAACGATGCTAAGAATAATGAAATGTATCAAAAATATTTAGAAGAAGCAAAAGGTAAAGATGTTATCTTCTGTGGTCGTCTTGCAGACTATAAATATTACGATATGCACGTAGTAATCGAAAGAGCTCTTAATGTAGTAAAAGAGGAATTAGGCAAATAATAAGAAAACTGCAATACTTGAATTTAAACAAGTATTGCAGTTTTCTTATATTTCCCATTTGAAAACAGTCTTAAATGCAGTATTTAAATCAGTCATGAACACCCTATGTATATCTTTAATATTTCTCACAGGTTGTTCAAGTTCAATAATGTTCTTGAATCTTCTTTCAAATTTCTTGTCGCTAAGCATTTCAATAGCTTTCTCAAAGTCGATTCTACCTGAACGCGAAGAACCTATTAGCGTTAGGCCTTTTTCTAAGATATCACGTGTATTGATATTTACTTTATATTCACTAACTCCCATTAGTACTAAGCTTCCTTGTGGTTTGATGTATTTTATTATGTCGTTTATCGCATATCCACTACCATCTCCACCACAGCATTCTACACCGTGATCGAAAGTTAAGTCTTTAGGTATGTCATCAGTAATGTATCTTTCTTTAGCGAAACTAAATAGTTCTAACTTCTCCCAGTGACGACCTATTACGATTATCTCACATTCTGGAAGAGTGTAGTTTATTATATTCGCCATAACATAAGCAAGACTACCATCACCGACTATCGCTATTCTTTCTTTTTTACTATGTGAGTTTTTCAAGAATCTATCCATAGCGTGCATACCTACGCTTATGAATTCTGTAATAACTGCAACAGAATCTTCAACTCCATCATAAGCTACCACTCTATCTTTAGGTAAAGCTGCGAATTCTCTCATAAAACCATCGAAACCACTTGATAAGAAGTGTGTTCCTGGCATGTAGTTTTCATAGAATTCTTCGTCACTTTGTCTTGGTGGTTGGTTAGGTATCATTACTACCTTTTGTCCTACTTTATACGTTCCTGTAGGGTCTGCGATTACTATCCCTGCACATTCGTGAATAAGTGCCATAGGTAGTTTTTTAGCTAGTACCTTTGGATCTCTTTTCCCTTGGTAGTATCTTTGGTCTGCGTGACATAGTGCCATGTAGTTTGGGCGGATGATGATTTTATCACCATCATTTATATTCTCTTCATTGTATTTTACATTAATAAACTTCGGTTTAATTAATTGATATATTTGATTTATCATATTACTCGTCCTCTAGCATACTCTTAGCTATCTTAAGGTCAGTTACTGTAGTTATTTTGATATTAGAGTATTCTCCCTTAGCTAGTGCTACTTTTTTCCCTTTTATAACGAATATCTTACATGCATCTGTAAGTATTTGTTTTTCCTCTTTGTCTAATGAGTTATATAGATTTAAGAAATCTAAACATTTGAAACTTTGAGGTGTTTGACCTTGGTAGTAGTGAGCTCTGTTTGGAATGCTTGAAATATATTCTCCGTTAGTGCTTTCTACAATCGTATCTACTGCTTCTACTACTGTGTCTACTGCATCACTTTCTTTAGCTAGACGTATGTTGTCTTTAATAATTCTAAGTGTGATAAATGGTCGAACTGAATCGTGAGTTACGATAATATCTTCATCAGTTAACGGTTTGTATTCATTAATTCTATTAATGATATTTTCAATTGTTGTATTTCTATCAACACCACCAGGTGTAATAATAATTTTATCAGCAAACGCTGATACATATTGTTCAACTAAGTCTTCAGCATGAGATACCCAATCTTCATGAACACCGACTACGATTTTTTCAATTTCAGGTTCTAATAAGAACTTCTCAATTGTGTGAATAAGTATTGGTTTTTTACCTAATTCCAAGAATTGTTTTGGCATGTTGCTTATTCCCATTCTAGTTCCTGTTCCACCAGCTAATATTCCTGCGTATATCATTTTCTTCTCCTTTAAAATATTGTAAAATTTGTTATCAATCACCACTAATTATAACATGAAAGGTTAGAATTTCAAAAAATATTGATAACCAATATTAATACAAAAATAGTTGAAATATAGCTATAAATTACGTATACTTATACTAGTAAGAAAAATTTAGAAATCTCCTATTTTTAGGAGTTTCTCATATGTGATGAGGAAATATAATGAAAGTAATAAAAAATTATTTATATAATCTTTCGTATCAAATATTAACGATAATATTACCGATAATAACAGTCCCATATGTTACGAGAATTTTTACTAGTGAAGATCTAGGAAACTATGGATTTTATAATTCTATTGTGAGTTATTTCTCGTTATTTGCGATGTTAGGAATTGGTTTATATGGTACGAAGCAAATAGCATCTGCACGTGATGTAAATAGTACATTTTGGAATATCTATGCAATTCAGCTTATTGCAAGTTTGATTTCAATATTTGTATATGTGATAGCAATTTTATGTATACCGACAATGAGTGGGATAATACCATTAATATTATTTATTTCTCTATTCTCAAAAATTATTGATATATCATGGTTATTTTCAGGGAAAGAAGACTTTAAAAAAATAACGATAAGAAATACAGTTGTAAAAGTAGTTGGAGTAACTAGTATTTTTACTTTTATTAAAAATAGTGAAGATCTATATTTGTATATATTTTTAATAGTTGTTTTTGATTTCTTAGGACAAGTTGTAATGTGGGTACCAGCAAAAAAATTCATAAAACGGCCTTCATTTAATATGAAAATAATGAAGAAAAACTTACATCCTATTGTACTTCTGTTTTTACCACAGGTAGCAATATCACTTTATGTTGTATTAGACAGAACTTTACTTGGATTGCTAGGATCATACTCAGATGTTGGTATTTATGAACAAGGACAAAAATTAACAAGTATCATTTATAAAATTGTTAGTTCTCTAGGGGTAGTTATGTTACCGAGGGTTGCGAATCTTCTTTCTGAAAGAAAAGAAAAAGAAGCGCAAAATATGGTGAAATTCTCTTTTATTTTGTACAATCTTATAATTTTTCCAATGATTTTTGGTCTAATTGCGGTGAATGAGGTATTTGTTAAATTATTCTTAGGGAAAGATTTCCAAGATGTAAAGTATGTGTTGTATATTACAACAATTAACATTATGCTTGTAGGATGGACGAATATTCTTGGGCATCAGGTGTTAGTAGTTAGGAATAAAAATAAGGAATTCATGTTGTCGACAACGATTCCTGCCTTTGTCAGTGTTGCTGTCAACATTGCAGTTATTCCATTATTTGGATATATCGGAGCGAGTATAACAGCTGTAATTGTTGAATTTTTAGCTTTTACTATCCAATGGTACTATAGCCGTAATATTATTAACAAGAACTTATTGTTCAACAAAGATTTAGCAAAAATTATATTGTCCTCCCTTGTAATGTTTGGAGCTGTAATGTTTTGTAAAATGACACTAGGATTTGATGGAATTGTAGGTCTTGTAATTTACCTTGCAGTCGGTGGAATTAGTTACTTAGGTATGTTATTCTTACTAAAAACTGTTAACATCAGAGAGATGAAAGCAATGCTTAAGTAGTAGCTTGAGTCTGAAAAATAATTATATATTTTACAGAAAACCAATTGAGTTTAATCTCGGTTAGTTTTTTGAATTGAAAAGTTTACAATTTCTATTAGAAAAAAAGTATTAAATACAGTATAATTAAGAATGAAAAGAATTTGTCTAATCATGAGATAGGAGTAGTTTGGAATGCAGGTTTTTGATACAAAATTAAATGATGTAAAAATAATAGAACCAGATGTTTTTGAAGATGAACGTGGTTTTTTTATGGAGAGTTATTCTGAAGAAAAGTATAGACAACTTGGTATAGATTTTAATTTCGTTCAAGACAATCATTCATTATCAGTTGAAGCAGGTGTTATTCGTGGTTTACATTTTCAAAGAGGTGATGCTGCTCAAACGAAGCTTATTCGTGTAGTGACTGGAGAGGTATTAGATGTGATCGTGGATCTTAGAAAAGGGAGCCCTACATATGGACAGTGGGAGAGTTTTATTCTTTCAGAACATAATAGAAGACAACTTTTAGTTCCTAGGGGATTTGCTCACGGTTTTGCGACTTTAACACCTAATGTTAACTTCATGTATAAGTGTGATAATTACTATAATGCAGAAGCTGATGCAGGTATAATATTTGATGATAAAGATCTTGGAATTGATTGGCAGATTGATTTATCAAAAGCTATTATTTCAGAGAAAGATAGAAAACTTCCTACATTCAAGGAATTTGAAAAGAAAAATGATTTTGTGTATGGGGAAGTGTAATTAAGAATATTTTTTAGTGACCCTCGAATTCTTAGATTTAAATAAGAGTGCATAGATGCAGTAGTTTATTGGTATCTAAAGACGCGTTATAAGAGCTTTTTAGATATATAATAAACTCTGTGGTGGTGAGTCGATAAAATCAATTTTTCCGAAATCTTGATTTTCAAGTCGCTCTCGTTTTTTATGAAAATTTGTGTTGAAATTCCTAGTTTTAAGAAATTTATTTTTTTATTCTTTCCGTAATAATTTTACTATATCCAAACCTTTGAATTAATTGACAGCAAGAGAAGGTATATGGTAAAATATAGGAAAGTGAATGAGAGATGTCTATCAAATTTCACCACGAAAGCCAATTGAAGTGCTGTTTCAATTGGCTTTTTTATATTAATATTTAATATTCACATACAAAGTGAATCGTATGCGTCGTGGGCTAAAAGACTACTTCTTCTTGTGATTATCCTTTAGCAGATAGTACTCTATTAAAAGGAGTATAACTCCCGATAATAGATTCACAAGGATTTGAGAGATGTCTATCTCCATTTCACCACCTCCCTTTTGGGCAAGTAGCCTACCTTTATTATAGCACTAGAAATTATTTAGGAAAAGGTTTTCTTTTTGTAACCATAAAGAAAGTTATATTTTTAAGATTATGTAAATAGGAAGAGAAATAGGAGGTATTCTTTCGAATTAATTGACTGTGAGTGAAGTGTAATTAGAAATATCTTCCCAATAGGAAACATGGTACTACATTGAATTTTAATTTAAGGTATGCTATACTAAACTCGCAGATTGAATAGGAACTCTTGCTGTATATTTCCAGTGGGGGTTTTTCTCATAAAGTAGATCGCTGACTTAGTATCAGAAATCTTGTATTAAATATTTTTGAAAAGGAAAAAAAGATGAAAAATATTATAGTAACAGGTGGGGCTGGATTTATCGGTTCTAACTTTGTACATTATGTTATAAATAATCATCCAGATATTCATGTGACTGTCTTGGATAAATTGACTTATGCGGGAAATAGAGAGAATCTTGCTGGACTTCCAGATGATAGATTTGAATTAGTTGTTGGTGATATTGCAGATGCTGAATTAGTAGATAAACTTGTTAGTAAGACTGATGCTGTAGTTCATTATGCAGCTGAATCTCATAACGATAACTCCCTAAAAGATCCGTATCCATTTCTACATACGAATATTATTGGAACATATGCTTTAATCGAAGCGTGTCGTAAGTATAATGTTAGATATCATCACGTATCTACAGATGAGGTATATGGAGACCTTCCTTTACGTGAAGATTTACCAGGAAAAGGTGGAGGAGTTGGAGAGAAGTTTACAGCTGAAACACCTTATAATCCATCAAGCCCATACTCATCAACAAAAGCTGGTTCAGATTTACTTGTAAAAGCATGGGTACGTTCATTTGGACTTAAGGCAACTATATCAAACTGTTCAAACAACTATGGACCATATCAACATATAGAAAAATTTATCCCAAGACAAATAACTAATGTGTTGTCAGGAATAACACCAAAACTATATGGTGAAGGTAAGAATGTAAGAGACTGGATTCATACAGAAGATCATTCATCAGCAGTTTGGACTATCTTAACAAAAGGTAGAATCGGAGAAACTTACTTGATTGGAGTTGATGGAGAAGAGGATAACAAAACTGTTATTGAATTAATCCTTGAACTAATGGGTAAAGATAAAAATGCATATGAGAATGTTAATGACCGAGCAGGACATGATCTTCGTTATGCAATAGATGCTTCTAAATTACGAGAAGAATTAGGCTGGAGACCGCAATTCACAAACTTTCGACAAGGATTAGCTGACACTATCCGTTGGTATGAAGAAAATGAATCTTGGTGGAAAGAACAAAAAGAAGCAGTAGAAGCTAATTACGCTAAAAATGGACAGTAGAAAGAGTCAGTTGGGTGATTGAGGAACTCTTCGAATTAATTGATAATAAGAAAAGGTATATGATAGAGTATAGGAAAGTGAATGGGAAATGTCTATCAAATTTCATCACGAAAGCCAATTGAAGGTCTAGTTCAATTGGCTTTTTTTGTATGTTAATTTATAAGTTAATCAACTGATAAAATTTTTAGTTTATGTTAATTATTTTAAATTTTTTTATATTCTGAGCACATGATTATTTGGTAGTTTTAAGTTTGTATTATATTGTATTTTGATGTAGAATAAAGTTGAAGGGTAATGAATTTTATAAAAATTTTAATATATAAGATGATTGTAAAAATCGCTGTAAATTTTATAGATTTACTAGAAAATAAAAGGGGGGAGAAGTATGAATAATAAAAAAATTATAAAGTTTCCTGTTGATAGAAAAGGGTACACAGGAATAAGAAATAGTTCGTATAGAGACTTTGACCTTAGTCAAGGGTATAGTGAAATACAATTTTCTTCTAAAAAGACAGAGTATAATTTTAATGAATCTATGAGACTTTTTGAGGAATTTATTGAGAATTTTGATAATCCAAAATACGCCGCTAATGTTAATAAAGCTATAGCTGTGTCTAAATATAATGTGGATGCTAGAGTTTGGGAAATAGTTAGTAAAGATAGTACGGAATATGAAACAGAATTAAGATTAATACGATTAAGAGATGAAGCTTACAATTTTGAAGAAGGTTTTGTTGAGGGTATGTCATTTCCAATTAATTATTTTCATTTAAGAGTTTGTCATCATCTTGCGGAATTTTATTTAGGGAATAAGTTATACAATAAAGTTGTTGGTGCGTATATGCCAGTTTATATGACTCTAGATATGGACAATGATATTATGATGTCGATGTATCACAATTTTGTAGTAGCTAGTCTTATATTAAATGATTTTACAGAGATTAATCGTTACTATAAACTTGCGAATAAACATCGTAAAAATGATGATGAGGTCATTTTATTTTCAAAAGTTTTTTACTATTTGATGCAAGGTGAAGAGAGAGAAGCAGTCGCGTTTTACAAAAAGTTGATTAAAAAGAATAAATATATTTCTGATGTTTTAGATAGAATAACTAATCCTAAGTTAATTAAGTTTAGTACCGATAATGATTGTAAATATTTAGAAGCTCTTAATACAGTTATGAAGTTTGATTATTTCTTAAGTAAGGAGTATTATTTTGACTTTCTTATGCATGTTAGGGAAAGTGAATATGTTATTGGTGATGATTTGGATAAGTATGCGAATCGTAAGGAAATAACAGTTGCTGATATGAAAAGAGATAGATCGTTTATGGCTATTCGAGATACAGAATTAAAAATTATGCATGCGAACTTTTTACTAACAAAAGAAAACTTCTTAGAGATTACTAAGGCTGAGTTTTTAAAAATAAAAGGTTTAGGTAAGGGAACAATCAGAAACTTACATATGAATGGTGTAATGTTTGCTGATGATAGTGAGTTTGATATCCAGATGGAGCTAATGGAGGATGACTTATGGTAAAACGTGATAAAAAATTTGAATTATTACTTAAAGAATTTATAGAAACTGAAGGGAAGAATTTTTCTAATAGAGAAGATGCCATCGAGGTTTTTGAACATATTTATAATATGGTGGAAGAGGGTTATGATGTAGATGGTCCTCTTAGTGATATTGTCGGTGCGATTGACGATAGTGATATGAGTGTTTTTAATAAGGTTAATGCCTTACGAGAACTGTATGAGGAAAATCATAGTGGTATAGAGATGGCTATTGAGCTTGGAGAGGATATTTTATATTCAGAAAGTGATGAAGATACCGAAGAGATGATATTAGCGGATGCACTTGCAGGGTATTATGTTAAAGCAGGTATGTACGAAGAAGCTGCGAAATTGTATGAGCTAATGCTTGCGGCGAGCCCATCTGATTTTTCTGAGGTTATTGATGAACTAACACATGTTTATGTCAGCCTAAATAGAGATGACTTGATGAGAAATCATATTAAACGTTTCGATTATTTAGAATCAGAACCTACACTATTATTATTAAGTGTCTTTAGTATAAATCAAGGTAAATTTGATGAAGCTCATTATTATATGACGAAGCTTAAAGAACTTAATAAATATACTGGTATTGTCTTTAAGGGTGGGTTTGAAAAAGTTGAAAGCTTTATAGAGGGAACTCTGCAAGATGAAAAAGATTTTCAAAAACCCGAAATATTCGAAATGCATTTCGCAGCTAATATAGCTAAAGATTACCTTACTAGTAAATACCATTATGAATTGTTAGAAAAATTCTATAAAGAAGAAATAGAAAAAAGAGTAATACTGATAGTGGAAGGTCGTCTGAATATTTCTAAGGAAATGATGAAAGAAGATCCAATTTTCGCTGGTATGGAAAGACAATTAAACAAGTTTATTGGTGCTGAATTGTATAATAAAGAAATTATTGAATCTTATACAGAAAAAGAACTGAAAAAGTTATGTGGCATAGGAGCTACAGTTATCCAAAAACTAAAAAATAACGGTGTTAAGTTTAAAGAAGACTAGGGTTTTGAAGGAAGAAATATAACTTGTCCTTGACTTAATGTATATATAAATTCTAGGTAACGATTAGTTTCTTGAGGATTAGTATATACAAAAATGAAAAATCTGGGAAGTGAATCAAAAGTGATTCATAGTTCCCCAGATTTTTTTGTTATTCAAATATCTTAGCTAAAAAGTCATCACTAAGCGTATATATTTTTGGTTTCTTCTTAATTACTGTAATCTTGTCTTCATTTTCTTCTAAATATTTATTTAAGGTTCTTTTAGAAACTTTTAAAACATTAGATACTTCGTCATGACTTATTAAAGCATCTTTAGCGCTAAATAAATGACTTTGTAGAAGTAAGAATAGTATATTTTTAAGTGTATCATCAGCAATATTATCGTTAATATAGTTTCTAGCTATGAACATTTTTTCAATATTCTCTGTTAAGAAAGATAATATATGTTCTTGACCTGAAACTAAAAGTTCTAAGTTTTCTTTAACGAATAGAGTCATATCACCTTTGTTTAAAGGGTGTGATGTTTTCTCAAAACTCTTATAGTATTTATTTTTATTTCTATTAATACTGTATGAAAGAGTAATTGCCGTAAATATATCTACTACACTCGTAAGAGATTTGGCGAGTAAGTATCTACCTACACGACCATTTCCATCATAGAATGGATGAATGTATTCAAAATAATAGTGTCCGATAAAAATTTTATATAGTTTTGGTAAGTTATCATAATTCATAAATCTAATTAAATCAGCCAGTCCATTGTTGATATCATCTTCAGTTGCTAAACCATGGTGAATGATATCATTCCCGGCATAGATACTTACGCTTCCTTTTCTAAAAACTTCTCCATCTAAAATATTTTCTGTTGAAACCTCATCCCCAACGAGAACATCATAAATTTTTCTGAAATCTTTAGGTTCAAGTATTTGTACTTCTTTGTCGAGGTAAGAATATAATGAAGCCATACCAGCAAAACGTCTAAAGTTAGGAGAAGTGCTATCTTTTTTAGAAAGTGCTTCGCTAATCTCTTTTTTAGAACTATGAATACTTTCGATTTCATTAGTGCTTTGAAGTTCGTTGATAAGCAACAAATTAAAGAACTTTTCTTGTGCAGCTTCTGGAAGCATACTTTGTTTCGCAATAATCTCAGCACTATTTGTATGAATTTTCTCTAGAATTAAGATCAATTCTGCAGAGTTATATATAAATAATGGATATTCTTCTGGTTTTCTTACCCCCTTAATAAAGGGATTGATTTTAAGCGAAGTAACAGAACTAGAAGGAGAATGGATTCTATTGTTATATTCATTTTCTATATCTAAATTCATATGAAATAATTTTTCTAGAGGATAATACTTATTCATATAAATCACCTACTTTAATATATTTTTAATAATTATAACATATTCAAAATGGAAAAAATAGGAAAAATTTCCATTTTGAGGTCAAAAATCCAATTCAAAATGGAAAAAACAGTCAAAATTTCCATTTTGAGGTCAAAAATTCAATTCAAAATGGAAAAAACAGGAAAAATTTCTATTTTGAGATCGGAAAAGTAATTCAAAATGGAAAAAACAGTCAAAATTTCCATTTTGAGGTCAAAAAATCAATTCAAAATGGAAAAAATGGTCAAAATTTCCATTTTGAGATCAAAAAATCAATTCAAAATGGAAAAAATGGTCAAAATTTCCATTTTGAGCTCGGAAAATAAATTCAAAATGAAAAAAGGATCAAAATTTCCATTTTGAGATTAGGGTGTAAGCGCCCCCCTCATCCCCATAATAAGTTATAATAAAAACCTCCTTTATGAAATTACTTAAAAACTATTATTTTAAGTAAATTGTATAAGGGAGGTTATTTTAATAGTTATTTAGGTTAACGTTTCGAATACTCAACAGCTCGTGCTATTTTTGGTTTTGCTGGACTTTTATCTATATTATTTTCTTCTAACAGTTTCTCAAATGCGGCTAGTCCTGATTCGTAATCTTTTGTCTCGAATTCTAATTCATAATCTACAATATCATTGATAAATGTTGTTTTATCAAGAACTAGTAATCCCTCTTCTAAAGTTACTTCATGTCTTAATGTTTCTATTTTTTGAATTAGCATCGGAGTTTTAATTTTCACGTTCATTCGCTCTAGCTCTGAGATAATTTCGTTTGGCAGAATCGGTAGTACCGTTGGTTCTTTTGGATATCTTTCATCAAGCGGTACATTTATTTCAACGTTTTGAGTATCACCTTTTATTTTTAGAGTAATCTCTGTTTTTTTGTTAGTATATCGAATTCTTAATGCAGCTCCGATTTTTTTAAAACTTTCATCTGTATCATCATAGTAGAAATTTTTGTTAATTATTTCTTCAGAATTACTTAGGTCGTATTTCTCATATAATGCATCATATTGATTTTCTGTCAGTAAGTTTTTAAATTCTATTTCTATTTCTCGCATGAGATTTCCTTTCTTTTTTCAATTGCAATAATAAATGGCGCATTATTTTTCTGGTTTATGAATTGATAAATTAGTACTTCAGCTTCTTTTTGATCAAGATTTTGAAGTTCGTTTAACAATGCTTCTTTTTCTACCTTACCATTCTCATGCCCCCAGTAGACAACGATGATGATTCTACCACCAATTTCTAGATGTAGTAAGAATTTTTTAATAGTCGCAAGTGTTGTCTCAGCCATTGTTGTAATCTCGTGATTAGCATTTGGCAGATATCCTAGATTAAAAACAACAGCACGAATTTTCTCATCTATATATTTATCGAATTCAAAGTGAGAATCAAGAACAATCTCACATTTATCAGCTAGTTCTGCTTCTTTAATAAGGGTTGTAGTATTTTCAATTGCCAATTGTTGGATGTCGAATGCATAAACTTTTTTCGCTGAAGTTTTCGCTAGAAATAATGTATCATTTCCATTTCCAGCAGTAGCATCAACGACGATTGAATTTTTATCTATAACTTCTTTTAATAATTTTTTGCTAAAAGCCAATACCTTATCCATATAAATGTCCTTATAAAAAAATTATTTTTGTCTATCTGCTTTCATTTCTGAAAGGATATCACTAAGTTCGTAGTAGTTGTCGCTTGCGATTGTAAAATCAAGAGATGTATTGATAATCTCAGCTAGTAGTTTCGAATTATCACTTGTATAGTCTTCTTCTCTGTCAAGGTTAGCTTTAAGACCTGCGACAAGTTTTTCTAATTTTTCTACTAAATCAGTTTCTGTAGTGTCATCATTTTCATCGAAATCTTTAGTGTAATCTTTAATATTAAAGCTAAGACCATCTCTTAATGGTGCAATATATAAAGCACGTAGGTTATTCACTTCTTCACCAACCGCAGCAGAAAGTTCATGTAGAGGTGCTGTGTAAATTTTCTCATCTTCAGCACCAGCTTGCTCGATAATTTTAACTTCATGGTCGTAAGGATAGAAAGACATAAGCTCGTCTGATACATTCGCCGCAGTCAAATCGTCATAACATTGTGTAATAAGCAGATGTTGTAGAGGATTAACCTGTCTTAGAGTCTCTAATGCAGTAGCATCTACAAGAGAAAATCCTTCTACAGGATCAAATTGTGCAGCATTGAAACAAGAATCTAAAAAGCTCTCGCCACCAACAATTTTAACATCTTTTCCGCTATTTATTAGAAGTTGAGTAGTTAGCTCGGCAACCATCGGGTGCCCAGGAACAAGATACATCACATCATTATTTTCAGCGACTTCAAGAATATAATTCGCAATACCGTTATAAGTATTTTCGAAATTTTCACTTTCTGTGTAAAATCTATCGCAAGTTTCAAAAGGGATGTTATTTTCCTCTAAGAATGAAATTGCAGGGTGTTCTTTAGTGCGAGCAATAATTTTCGCATTTGTATTATTTAATAGTAATTGTTTAATATTTTCTTTAATATTTGAACTATCATTTGGTCCAAGCCCGATAATGTAAATCATAGGGTACTCCTTATTTATCAATATTTAGTATGTTTTTTATATTTGAAAGTACTCTTCACATCGCTTGTTTAGTTACTTTCTCTGACATAGTTATTATAACATAAATAAGTTCTTGGTTGATTAAAAATATTTTTAATACAAGAGAAACTAAATTGAGAAAGTTCTCAAAAGTTTCATACAACATAAAGGTAAAAACACCTAAACTATAAATAGTAATGATATATTCGACATTAATAAACAAGCGAGTTCACTATAGTAAAGGAAAGAAAAATGTCACTGGAAAGTTAAGTTTCCTTAGGGAACATAAAAATATGATAGCTATTTAGAGTTAAATTGTTATAATAAATATTTAAATAATGCTAATAAACTGCAAGGTGACGTGGTTTAAGAAAATTTTCTATAATTAATATAATATTAAATTTTTGACTATACAAGTGAGAAGTAGAGTAAAAATATTTTCAGAATAAAAAGCTTTGAAAAAATTAAAGAAAACGTGAGAATGCTTGATATATTTAGATTTACATATACTGACTAAAATGTTATAATATAATTATAATAATATATTTATAAGGAGGAATAGAAATGTCAATTAAAGCATTAAAAGTTGCAAAAGCAGCACTTAAAACACCAGGAGTATTCGCAGGAGGAGTAGCATTCGGGACTTTCGGTCTTAAATTATTATCAAGTAAAGATGCTAAGAAAGGTTACTCAGTAGTTTTATCAAAATTATATAAAGCAAAAGATGGAGTAGAAGGAACTGTTTCAAACATCAAGCAACATGCTGATGATGTAGTGGCAGATGCTAAAGATTTATACGAAAAAGAAAAAAGAGAAAGCAATCTTCAAGAATTAGAGGCAAAATAAGATGGATTTTAAAATACTACATCTATCAAGTGGCAGAGCTAGGGTTAGAGCTGATTTTCGCTTAACACCAGATGTGAAAGTATATTTAAAAAAACGAGCAGCCAAAATCGAAAACATAAAAAAAGTGGACTTTTATCAAGATGAGTACACTTTTGTTGTTATTTTTAAAGAAGGAAGTAGCAGTTGTTTACAAGAATTCTTTAAACTAGTTGATAAAGAAAAAGTAAAAAATTGTTATGAGAATCCAGTAGCTAAAGCTGAGGAAAGTCCTTATTCGATAATAATGGATGCTATGTTTTGGCGTGCAATGTCGAAATTATTCGTACCACTTCCACTAAGAGCGATTCATACATGGTGGAAAGCTTCAGGATATTTGAAAGACACATTAAAACTACTAGCACGCAAGCAAGTTACTATGGAAACACTTGATTCTGCAGCAATTCTTGTATCATTAGCGACAGGTGCGAGAGATACAGCAAGTTCTATTATGTTTATTTTAGAACTAGGGGAGTCACTTAACAATTGGTCTGAGAAAAAATCTGTAAAAGTTCTCGAACAAAGTTTAACTTCTATGGATAAAGAAGTGTGGCTTGTTGAAGAAGAAGGAAATAGAAAAGTAACTTGTTCAGAAGTTAGAAAAAATGATGTAATTCTAGTTTCAGAAGGAAATGAGATTTTATTCGATGGTATCGTGATGACTGAGGGTGCTAGTGTTGATGAAAGTTCATTAACAGGAGAAAGTTTCCCGATTGTCAAAAATATCGGAGATAAAGTTTATTCTAATACGATAGTTGTTAACGGTGAAGTTAAGATTAAAGTCGAAAATCCACAGGTTAATGGTCGTATTCATCATCTTATCCAATTGATGAAAGATTCTGAAAGTAGAGGAGATGCGTACCACTACAAATATATAAAACTAGCGGATAGTATTGTAAAATATAACTTCTTAGCGATGGGTCTTACGTATTTATTTACAAGATCATTTGCTAAGGCAATTTCATTCCTATTAGTTGATTATTCATGTGCATTGAAATTATCAACACCGGTGGCGTATCTAACTACTATTAAAAACTTAATTGATAAGAAAATCGTAGTTAAAAACTCTGTAACTCTTGATAAATATGAGGATATCGATACATTTGTTTTTGATAAAACAGGAACAATAACGGTGTCTAAACCATATATTCAAGAAGTGCTACCATTTTATGGATATTCTTATGAAGAAGTACTAAAAATTGGAGCGTGCTTAGAAGAACATATCTATCATCCGATTGCTAGTGCTGTTGTGAGTAAGGCTGAAGAAGATGGAATTGAGCATGAAGAAATGCATACGGAGTTATACCACATTGCATCAAAAGGTATAGTTTCTCATATTGATGGTGAAAAAGTTGTTATCGGAAGTAGACAATTACTAAAAGATGAAAATGTAGTTGTTACAGCCGAACAAGAACAACTAATTGCTGAAAAACAAGAACAGTATAACCTATTATTCTTAGGGTATAAAGGACAATTAATTTCGATTTTCTGTGTAGATATACCGCTAAGAGATGAAGCGAATGAGGTATTAACTGAACTTAGAAATAACGGTAAAAAAGTTGTTTTATTAACAGGGGATAACGAAGTAAGAACGAAGAAAATCTTAAATGATGTAACTTTCGATGAAGTACATACAAGTATGACTCCAGTTACGAAATTTGAGTATATTAAGAGTGAAAAAGAAAAAGGACGTCGAGTTCTAATGATAGGTGATGGTCTAAATGATTCAGCAGCATTATCAGAAAGTGATGTAAGTATCGTTATGAGCGAAAGTGCTGATCTTTCAAAACAAATCAGTGACGTCGTTCTAAAATCAGATTCACTTAACTCATTATTACTATTATCAGATGTTTCTAAAACACTACGTGCGCAGATGAGTAACAACGTTAAGAGCACGGTATCGATTAATAGTTCATTAATATTCTTAGGGCTAATAAACGTATTACCATCTAACTTACTAGCGTTACTGCATAATTTAACTACATTTAGTATTGTACTGAAAAACTTTAATATAAAGTAGAGAAGGTCAAAAGGTGCTTGGTTAATTATGAATGGAAAAGGCCTTTTTTCCTTTGAATATGTAAACTAAATAACAATAGAACTCGAGTCTGGGATAATCTGGATTCGAGTTTTATTATATAGATAACCTAGGTTTTAAAAAATTCATATTAATTATTTGAGATTTTCTTTATGATTATATTTGAAAATGGATACAATATATAGTATCATGTCAGTATAATAAAATAAAGGAGAGCCTATTAATGAATAAAAAAAGAAGATTATTAAGTATTGTGGCGGTTGCATCATTAGTAGCAGGTATAGGAGAAATAGCAGGTCTACAGGCACAAGCAGTTACATTCCATAGTTGTAAAGAAGCGTGGAGTAAAGGGTATGGAGATATTAGAGTTGGTCAAGATGGTTATTCAAGACACCTAGACAGAGATGGTGATGGAATAGCATGTGAATATAGTAACGCAAATGGACAATACAGTTCACATACTCAACATGCTCAAAATGGTTGGGTAAAAAGCGGTGATGCTTGGTACTACTATAAAAATGGTTCAGCAGTAAGAAATGCATGGGCAGGAAACTACTGGCTAGGATCAGATGGAAGAATGGTAACAAATAGCTGGGTAGATAACAACCGTTACTATGTAGGAAATGACGGAGCATGGATAAAAGGTTATGGAAATAAATCAGGATGGCAAAAAGAAGGCGGATCTTGGTATTTTTATAAAAATAATTCAGCAGTAAGAAATGCATGGGCAGGAAACTACTGGCTAGGATCAGACGGAAGAATGGTAACAGACAGCTGGGTAGATAACAACCGTTACTACGTAGGAAGTGACGGAGCATGGATAAAAGGCTACGGAAATAAATCAGGATGGCAAAAAGAAGGTGGGTCTTGGTACTACTATAAAAATAATTCAGCAGTAAGAAATGCATGGGCAGGAAACTACTGGCTAGGATCAGACGGAAGAATGGTAACAGACAGCTGGGTAGATAACAACCATTACTATGTAGGAAATGACGGAGCATGGATAAAAGGCTACGGAAATAAATCAGGATGGCAAAAAGAAGGCGGATCTTGGTATTTCTATAAAAACAATTCAGCAGTAAGAAATGCATGGGCAGGAAATTACTGGCTAGGATCAGATGGAAGAATGGTAACTAATAGATATGTGGATCATGGCCGTTATTATGTAGGAAATGATGGAGCTTGGGTCCCATCGCTTCCGCCTATAAGCGATTTGCAAGATGAATAGGCAGATATTATAAAAAGAATTAATACAACAATAAGAGCTTTAGTTCATTGGTTAGGTGAGCTAAAGCTTTTGTAGTAGTGGGTTGAAGAACTTATATTAGTTGAAGTTGAAATAAATACTTAATTATAGTATTATACTAGTGATATTAAATTTAAATACGATATCTAGGTGAAAGGAGGTAAAGTAAGTGGTGAAGAAGGGTATATCTCTAATAATTTCATTTGTTATTACATTATTAATAGTAGTTTTTTATAGATATTTATATGGCTATATTTATCACGCTGTTGATGACGTTACAATTAATTATTCAATATTAAATAAAGAATATGCTTTACTTCCATATTTGGGAATAATATTAACAAAATCATTAACAATATTACAAAGTATATTTCCTAGTATTAATATATTTTTTGTATTCTTAGTGTTAGCTTATAGTATAAGTTTCTCATGTTTACTTTATCTGCTTAGAGATAAAAAATATAAAATAGTATTATGGATAATTGTTTTAGTTATAGAATTTGCTTTGTTGAAATATTTTACATATTCTATGGTTGCTTACTTGTTAGCTATATCCGGAATATTTTTATTGTATAAAGAAAATAATATTGTTGTTCCAACTATACTTATATTTATTGGAATTTCTCTAAGAGTTCAAATTATATCTAGCCTCTTGGTATTATGTCTAGCTGTAATTATATTTGAATTAATAAAGAATAAAAAGGTAAAACAAACTGGTATACTAATTGGTGTAATTTTTATTGTAAGTCTAACGAATTGGTTATTCATACAAAGTAATGATGTTGAGAAATCTTATATACAATGGAATGAAAAAAGTACATTGATTCGAGACTATCCTGCTATTGATTATTCTGCAAAAAAAGAGAGTCTAGATAATATGGGTATTACTGAAAATACACTAGCAAGTCATAATTCTTGGATTTTCTCGGAAAAAAAGGTTTTTAGCAATGAATTGTTAGACAATCTTGATAAAGTAAGGTCAGTATCAGAAAAATATAATATATCGATTAAAAAGATTGTTCTTGAGTATTTTTCTAATGAGTTTTATAAGTTATTTACATTTTTTGTAATACTTATCTTTATATTTTATAAATCTAAAAGCTTTTATGGGTATTTGTTATTTTTAAGTCCTATAGCACTGTTAACAGCTTTAATAGTTAGACAGAGAGTAGTAGAGAGAGTTTATATACCTATCATTATCCTGTCTATATTTATTTTTATTGTATATGGGAACGCGTTATTTATAAAAAGAAGCTATAAACTATTAAGTGGTTTAGAAAATGTTATTTTTACAGTTCTGTGTATATTATTAATGTATTCTATAGGTAGTTATGGGAAAAATGAATTATATTGGTTTAATTATAATTCTTATGATTTAAATAAGGAGTATAACGATGTACTAGTTAGTAATAAAGATAACTTGTATGTTATTTCAGGATATGGAAACTTAGTTAGCTCTCAACCGAATGTAAGTAAAGTTTTTGTTGATAAAAATAAGTTAACGAATAATATGATAACTTTTGGAACTTGGCAAACTTTTTCACCAGGATATCACGATAAACTAAATAGATTTGGTGTGAAAGATACGAATAATATACTTTCTAGTGCGATTAACAGTAATAATATTAAATTTATTTTATCTAGTGATTCTAGTGTTTTTGATAAAATAAAAATTTTATTCAAAGAGAACTATGGTAGAGAAGTTTATTTTGTAAAAGATAGTAATATTACAAATGATATCAATGTATATTTATTAAGGAGTGATAAGTAGTGAGTAATAAGAGAATTAAATATATAGATATGTTGAAGGCATTCTGTATAATATTAGTAATTGCGGGGCATATGGGATACACTCCTGCTAAAGCAAAATTATTATTGTATATTTTCCATATACCGTTATTCTTTTTTTTATCAGGAATGACTTTAAATGTTGAAAAGTATGATTCTATCATTCAATTTTTTTCTAAGAAATTTAAGGTGATAGTTATTCCATGTTTTCTAATGAATATTTCTATATTTTTTATCAAATCCGTTATTTTACAACCGCAACTTATATTAAAGATAGATATTTTATATTTTATAAAAGCATTAATTTTAGCTGATAGAATGCATATGTATTATCAACTATGGTTTTTAAATGTACTTTTTTTAGCAGAACTAGTTTGCTATTTTGCGATAAAATATAGTGATACATTGTATAAATATTTGATTGTATTTATTGTTCTTATACTGTGTGGTAGTTTAGGAAAAAAACTATATGAGATGGAATTTTGGTTGATCTGGAGTTTCGATCTTGTACCGTATGCATCAATCTTTATTTTATCTGGTTATGTGTTAAGAAAAAATATAGCTAATATGCAGAATTATCTTAAAAAATTATATTTTATACCAGCGCTAGCAGTTAGTTTAGTCTGTGGTGTGTATAATACAAGAGTAGATTTATATTATCAACAGATTAATTCAACTATCTTGTATTTTGTTGCTGCTTTCTTTGGTATATGGGCATGTTTAATATTTTTTGTAAATATACCTAATTTATATGTTCTAGAAAAAATCGGTGGGAACACATTAATATATTATGCATATCATTCTCCAATAGTATTATTTATTCTCGATATAATTATGGAGCAAATATCTAGTAAATATACAGGAATATTTTTCAGTAACTATGTTATAGCTATTGTGGAATTATTTTTAGCTATAATGCTATGTGAATTAATAGCACGTATAGTTAATAAAAGTTTTCCGTTTCTTATTGGAAAATCATTTAAGACAACCTAATTTGGTTGTCTTTTTTTACTTCCAATTCTTCTGTTATATATAGAAATATGTTATAATAAAGGGATGGAATAAATTTGATAAACTGTATGTAAACATTCAGTTAAATAAGTAAGGTGAAAGATGAAAATTGATAATAGATTTGAAACAGAAGCGGTAAAAAAGTATAGAGCTTCGATAGAAAAGAAGAAGATATCGTTATTTCTGAAATTACTTTTTGATAAGGTGCTGGCACTAATTTTGCTTATTCCTTTGTCGCCTATAATTTTAGGAATAGCTATCTGGATAAAACTTGATAGTGAAGGGCCTGTGTTTTACAGGCAAGAGCGTATAACTACATATGGCAGAACTTTTAGAATCTTTAAGTTTAGAACTATGGTTAAAGATGCGGATAAGCTTGGAACAGCTGTTACTCAGCAAAATGATCCTCGTATTAGTAAGGTAGGACATAAGCTTCGCAAACTTCGCCTTGACGAACTTCCTCAACTTATAAATGTACTAGTAGGTGATATGAGTTTTGTTGGAGTAAGACCTGAAGTAGCAAAGTATGTAGATAAATATACTGATGAAATGAATGCAACATTACTTCTTCCTGCAGGAATAACTTCTCCAGCGAGTATTGAATACAAAGATGAAGATGAAGTTATTGAGAAGTTCAAAGGAAGTGGAAGAAGTGTAGATGAAATCTATGTGGAGGAAATTCTTCCAGATAAGATGAAATATAACTTAAAGTACATTGAAGAATTCAGTGTTATAAATGATATTAAAATAATGATAGGAACTGCTATAGCGGTTGTTAAATAAAATTAGAATAGTTAAAGTTGAATTTTAATAATTAGGAGTTTGAGATGAAAAAATATAATATACCATTTTCGCCACCAGATATTAGTGATGGAGAAATTAATGAAGTAATAGATACTTTAAAATCAGGTTGGATTACAACAGGACCGAAGACAAAAGAATTAGAAAGAAGACTATCACAATTTACGGATACACCGAAAACGGTTTGTCTTAATTCTGCAACTGCAGCGTTAGAATTAACATTACGTGTTCTAGGTATTGGTGAAGGTGATGAAGTTATCGTTCCTGCGATGACTTATACTGCTTCTTGTAGTGTGATTTATCATGTTGGTGCGAAGGCTGTTATCGTTGATATTGCTGAAGATAGCCACGAGATGGACTATGATGCTTTAGCTGATGCTATTACTGAGAATACTAAAGCTGTTATACCTGTTGATTTAGCGGGAATACCATGTGATTATGACAGAATTTTCGAAGTTGTTGAAAGCAAGAAACACTTATTCAAAGCTAATAGCGAATATCAAGAAAAACTTGGTAGAGTAGCTGTTGTGGCCGATGGAGCGCATGCTTTAGGAAGTACTTATAAAGGTAAGAAAATTGGTTCTGTAGCTGATTTTACTACATTCTCTTTCCACGCTGTGAAAAATTTCACTACTGCTGAAGGTGGAAGTGTAACTTGGAAAGAAAATGAAAACTTTGATAACGAAGAGTTATATAGAGAATATCAAATATATTCACTTCACGGGCAAACAAAAGATGCTTTAGCTAAAACAAAAGCAGGGTCTTGGGAATATGATATTGTTATCCCTGGATACAAATGTAATTTAACTGATATCGCAGCATCTATTGGACTAGTTCAATTAGATCGTTATCCTAAACTTTTAGAACGTCGTGAGAATATTATTAGTCAGTACAATAAAGGATTTGAAGGGACAAGAATTACAGCTCTAAGTCACAATTCAGACGACTATAAATCTTGTGGGCACCTGTATATAACTCATGTTGAAGGTGCTACATTTGAACAACGTGGTGAAATAATTGTAAAAATGGCAGAGCGCGGAATTAGCTGTAATGTGCACTATAAACCACTACCGTTATTAACTGCGTATAAAAACTTAGGATTTGACATTGAAAACTATCCTAATGCGTATAATTACTATGTAAAAGAAATAACATTACCTCTACACACTAGACTTAGTGATGAAGATGTAGCTGTTATTATTGAAAACTTCAAGGAAATAGTCGAGGAGGTAGTAGGTGAGTAGTTTAAAAGAAATACAGAATAAAAGCTTAGAGATGGCCGAATATTTTGTAGAATTTTGTAAAGAACATAACTTACTTTGTTATCTTTGTGGTGGTGGAGCTATCGGTAGCCTAAGGAATAAAGGATTTATCCCTTGGGATGATGATTTAGATTTTTTCATGCCTAGAAAAGATTATGAAAAACTTCCAGAACTTTGGAGAAAGTATGCCAAAGAACAATATTTCTTATCAAAAAGTGACAGTAACTTCGTTGATAGAAACTTATTTATTACGATTCGTGATAGAGAAACAACATGCATAAAACCATATCAGCAAGATTTAGATATGCCACATGGCTTAGCGTTGGATGTTATTCCTTTGGATTATTATCCTAAAAATGAAGCGGATAGAAAAAAACAAGTTCGTTGGGCATTGATTTATTCACTATTCTGTGCTCAAACTATCCCGGAAAAACATGGAGCAATTATGAAATGGGGTAGTACTATACTGCTAGGTTTAATACCTGGAAAATTACGTTATAAAATTTGGAAAAAAGCTGAAAAAGAAATGACAAAATATACGCTTGAGGAAAGTGATGGAATAACAGAACTTTGTACAGGTCCTGGATATATGAAGAAAAAATATCCGATTGAAGCATTTGAAGATAATATCTTTATAGATTTTGAGAATACTAAAATGCCAATACCTGTGGGGTATGATATTTATCTGAAAACAGCATTTGGTGATTATATGACACCTCCACCAAAGGAAAAGCAAGTTCCACATCATGATTCGGTAATAGCTGATATGGAAAATAGTTATCTTATGTATAAAGGGGAATATTATGGACGAAAGAATTAGTGTAATAGTACCGGTATACAATGTAGAACAATACTTAGAGCGCTGTGTTGATTCAATAATCAATCAAACATATAAAAACTTAGAAATTATCTTAGTTAATGACGGCTCTACTGATAACAGTGGACAACTTTGTGATGAACTAGCTAAGAAAGATTCTAGAATAAGGGTAATTCATAAGGAAAATGGTGGTTTATCTGACGCGAGGAATGTCGGTATAAATGAAGCAAAATCTGATTTAATCGGTTTTATAGATAGTGATGATTACATAGATGAAGATATGTATGAAGTATTGATGAATAATCTAAAAGATGCAAACGCTGATTTATCTATGTGTGGACATTACGATGTTTATAATAATGTTCCTGAGGAACAAGTTGCTGATAAGAAAATATGGGAACTAAGTTCTAAAGATGCCATTAAAATGGTTATGGAAGCAAAGATATTATCAGTTACAGCTGTTAATAAATTATATAAAAAGAGTTTATTTACAGATTTGAAATTTGAAATTGGGAAAATTGCTGAAGATGCATTTATTATGATAAAACTTCTTGATGAATGCAATGTAGTGGTAGCGACAAATGAGAAAAAATACTACTATGTTCATAGAGAAAATAGTATTACTACTCAGAAATTTTCAACTAAGTTTTTAAATGTAATAGAAGCTTATGAACAAAATAGAAAGATTATTTTAGAAAAGTATCCAGAATTACAAGATGTAGCTCAAATGAGAATGAATTGGGCATATTTCTATGTGTTGGATAGATTATTGTTAGATAAGGAATACAACGATAAAAAATTAGAAAACAAGTTAATATCGTATTTAAAAAATCATAGTAGGGATATACTAAAAGATTCATTATTTACAAAAGGTAGAAAAATTGGATTCGTAGCCTTATTATTGAATAGAAATCTATATAGAAAAATAATAGAGAAGAGAGGATATTAATTAGAGTATGTTAAAACTAATAGAAAAAAATTATTTTAAAATAAATCTGGCATTTATTTTAATAGTTGCTGTTTATTGTATGTGTGGTCTAATAGTACCATTACAATTTATATCAGCAAATAAAATTGTTGCGGGAGGAATGACGTTACTTGGAATTCTTTTAGCGACGTATAATTTATTCATAAAAAAAGTTTATTTGAAAATAAAAACAATAGAATATTTATTACTGTTTTTTGCTTTTAATATAATTACTAGCATTCTAGTGATATCGTATGGATATTCTACAAATATTAAAAACACATTAATATTTTATATTTATTTCTTAACAGTATTCCCTATATTTACAGGAATTACTAGAGAAGAGGGTAAAAAATTATATAATTACTTTTTCTATACGGTTACTGTACTTAATACTTTTGGAGTATTAGTTTCATTAATTCAATTCGTATTATTGAAAGGTTACAGAGTACATGACTACAAAGGGTTGTATATTAGACAAGGATTTGTAGAGTCTAGATTATTTGGTATTTTAGCAAGTCCAAACTTTTTATCATTAGTTTCTTTAATTGTAATTATATTTTTAGTGTCAAAAATATGTGGTTTCAAGAAGAATT
Organism: Streptococcus sp. UMB1385; assembly: GCA_002871655.1. Classification (GTDB taxonomy): domain Bacteria; phylum Bacillota; class Bacilli; order Staphylococcales; family Gemellaceae; genus Gemella. Next base: position 52,276 of record PNGU01000006.1, read on the forward strand.
ATAGATATTTAGTTTCATCAACTATTGCATTGAATTTTATTTATATTGTCTTATCTGGTTCAAGAACAGCATTTATCTGTATGTTCTTAGCATCAGTTATTTATTCAATAGTGATGTTTTATCAAAAAGGAAATGCTAAATCGCTGCTAAAAGTAGTTATGGCAATTGTAGTTGTATTATTCAGTTATAAAGCTGTTAATTTCACTAGTGAACAGTATTTAAAATACAATAAAGAAAGGTTAGAAGCCCAAGATAAAAAGTTAGAAAATAAAGATAACAATCTTTCTTTAGAAAGAACTGATACAAGTGAAGAGAATATTTCTAATAACAGGTTCGCAATTTGGAAATCTACAGCATCTTTTGTACCTAAAAAACCTATTTTTGGTTATTCAGGTGGGAATTGGTATGAAATAGGTAAAAAGACTAATCCAGATGAGTATATAATAAGAGAACACTATCTTACTCATAATGGATATTTAGAAATTTTATTTTATAATGGAATTGCAGGATTTATCTCGATGGGAATCTTTGTTTTATCATTCTTCATGTCAATGGTAAAACGAATATTTAGAGATAAAAAAGAAGACTTAGTTAATAAAGATTTATTATCAATGCTTATGATATTGGTAGTAATATTGGTATCTAATTTATTCTTAAGTTCTACATTTTATGGTATTTCATTATTAGGTATTATTCTATTCTTAATGGCTGGTTATTACTATTCTATAGTGAGTACTGATAAAAGTAATTTTAAAAAATTAGATGCAAATGAAATTAAAGAGATAGAATTAGGTGTTATGGATTATATTCATAATATCTGTCAGAAAAAAGGAATCAATTACTCTTTAGCTTATGGAAGTTTACTAGGTGCAGTAAGACACAAAGGGTTTATTCCTTGGGACGACGATGTTGATATTGCGTTAAAGAGAGATGAATATGATAGTTTATACCAAGCAATATTAGAGGATAATGATAGTGTTTATAAAGTTGTTTCATGGGAAAATGATTCTAGATATCCTTATCCGTTTTATAGAGTATATGATAGTAGAACTGTCTATGAGAACAATTATATACAAAATGATATAGAATTAGGGATCTGTGTGGATGTATTTCCTTTTGATAACTACAAAGATATAAACAAAGAAGTTACTAAATTAGATATGTATCGCCGACTTTCTGTATATACCTTGTATGGTATAAGAAACAAAGAAGCGGGTATTAAAAATATTATTCGCTATGTATTATTAGTAGTGTTTAGATTAACTAGTGTAAAAAGTTGGAACAGAAAACTTAACGCTTATTCTACAATTGATAGTAAAAGTGAATTTATCGATTACCTGATGGAATCTAAAAAATACAGTACAAAGATAGATGCTAAGGCTTTAGATGAAGTAGTTGAATACAAATTTGAAGATAGAATGTATAATATTCCAAAAGAATATGATCATATTCTTACTGCAATTTACGGTGATGATTATATGGAAATACCACCAGTAGAAAAAAGAATACAACATGATGATTTTGTAGCGTATATAAAAAAGGAGAAATAATATGTTGCAATGGCTCAAGAGAAGTTTAGCCAGTTTTTTAGGTGATAAAAAAGATGTGGTTAAAAATCTCCCTTTAATAAAAAAATTAAATGAGAAAGCTAATATTGAATTAGATTCTAAAAGAAGTAATTTGTTAAAAGAAAACTTTGAGAAAATTCTGAATGTAGTTTATAGTTCTGATTTGAAGGATTATAATATTTGGTTAGACTTTGGAACATTATTAGGTTACTACCGAGAAAATGATTTTATAAGCCATGATTTGGATATGGATTTTGGAGTTCAAGTTTCAAGTTTTGAAGAATTTGAAGTAATAGAAAAATATCTTATTAATAATGGTTTTAACAGAACAAAAGAATTCTATTTTAATAAAAATTTAGTTGAATTATCTTATAGTTATAAAGGTCTTAATGTAGATTTTATTATCTATAATAAGGAAAATGATAGAGTATCTTCTGATACAATATTCTTCATGACAAATGCATTAGGAAATCCTACCCGTTATGAGGTGTATCACTATGAAATTCCATTTTCAGGTTTAAAAGAATGTGATTTCAAAGGTATGAAAGTAAAGGTTCCTGAAAATACACAGGAGTATCTAAGAACTTTATATGGAGAAGATTTTGAAACACCAAATACTAATTATAATTGGAAAGAAAATCCAATTTATAAGCAGGGAGATGCAGAGTTAGCTGAGGTTATTTTACATAAAGGAAAGTAAGTTAGAGGATAATATTATGGGAAATAGAATAGCACTATGGGATAATCTGAAGTTCTTCCTTGTAACGTGTGTTGTGATAGGCCATTTTGTAGATCAATTTACTGGTTTATCTAATATTTATGATAGTATATTTTTATTTATTTATTCATTTCATATTCCGCTGTTTATTTTTATAGCTGGATTGATGTTTAAGAATAAGAATATTACAGCCAAAGCTATATTTTTTATAAGTATTGGTTTTTCTTATAAAATAGTTTCGGCAATTGTGGAGAGGTTACTAGGTACGGTGAAAGTTGAATTTTTCCTGTTATGGGATGGTGGACTTTCATGGTTTATGTTTGCCTTAGCGGCATATATAGTAATTTTAAAAATAATTGAGAAACAGAACAAGGAATATATTTTAGTGTTTTCGATTGTATTGGCTTGTTTTGTAGGATATGATCCAGGAATAGGAGATTTCTTATACTTATCAAGGATAATAATATTTTTCCCATTCTTTTTGAGTGGGGTATTACTACAAAACTTTGATATAGTAAGTTTTAAAGATAAAAATTCTAAATATAAATTCTTAGCAGGATTTATAGTTTTAGTTTGGTTAGGGTTATGTATTTATGAAGTAGATAGAATATATGGGTTAAGATATCTGTTTACAGGGAGAAATCCATTTTTCCCAAAGATAATGAGTTACGCTCCATTAGTGAGACTAGCGAGCTATATCATATCTTTTAGTATAGGTTTCTCTCTTATTATGCTTATGCCTAATAAAAGACTGGGCTTGATCACCGGTATGGGAAAAAATTCTATAAATGTGTATTTTTGGCATATGCACATATATTATGCGTTGAATAAGCTATTTGGAATTTCTAATATATTCCATTATGGTGTAAAAGGTAAAATAGCTTTTCTTGTAATTGCGGTTATTTTAAGTATAATATTATCCCAAAATATATTTAATTTCCCGATAAAACAAATAAGAAATCAAGTATTTTCAAGTAAAAAAGCATCGTGATATTAAGAATCACGATGCTTTTTGTTTCTAATGCTATACCCTAGATAACAAATTACCAATAATGAGATTATGAATAATGGATAATTTCTAAAATCAGAAATACTTACTCTTCCTTCGCTATTTACATGAAGGAAACCAATCCATTTATTTTTACTTAAAGTTCCATCAGCTTCAAAATGATAGAAGTTTTCCCATTCATTTTTTGCTGCTCTTCCATCTTTTTTGAAATAATATTTAGAAGTTGAATCAATTTCTTTCCAAGAATCTGTTAACATCCCGTTATTTTTATCTATATAGTAGAAGTTATTGTTATCTTTAACTATTCCTGTTTTTATAGAGCCATCATTGTTAAAGTAGAACCACTTGTTATCAAGATATTTCCAGCCCACTGCAACAGTACCTGAATCGAAGAAATAGTACCAATTGTCGTTGTGCTGTGTCCAGCCATCTTCAGGGGCTTCATTTTTCCAATTTTTAAATTTTAATATATTATTTTCATTATAAAATCCATAGTGAGGATAATCATTAGAAATATCTTTTACGTTTCCATTATTAAACTCTAAAGAAATTGCTGCTCTATCTAGTTGACCAGCATTTATAATGCTGATATTTTTATGTTTTAGATATTCAGCATATTTTTCTTCTACAGGTCTAATACCTGTTTTAATAATTTTTTTAGGATTAAGTTTATCCACAAATTCTTTTGTATTCGATTTTGTTGTTTCTACATGATGATTAAATTTCATAACATCTACTTGACCGATTAATGGTCCATATTTTTCTTCAAGGTGTCTTTCAGTATTTTCTAAATCTCCACCTAAGAAAATCTTAGTATTGTTTATGTTTACTATTGCCAAGATAGAATTTAAATTGTCATCATATACTTTTTTTAATGAACCGTCACTTTCGTATTCATTTTCATAATTTAATAAATCGATTTTAATATCTCCAAGAGTTAGATGTGAATCTTTTTCTGAGATATCTTGAATAATTTCAGTATTAGTTTCTTTTGCTGCCTTTAATGCTCTTTCGTATCCATATAAATTATCCCAAAGTCTTGTTTTATCGGAAATTCTATCATCACTATATTTTTTAATATATAGTTTTTCTGTTGGAACAGATTTTAGTACGTCATGTGCCGAACCAACATGATCTGAATGTGCGTGGGTTATAATAATGAAATCAAATTTTTTAATTCCCAACTGTTTTATATGAGCGAATAATCTATCTTGGGTAATTTTCTTTTTGTCTTTTGTTATTCCTTCTCTGTCAGGGTATCTAGGGTCTGAACCATCTGGATATGAGAAATCTTCCCCTGTATCAATCATAGCGTAATGACCATTACTTTCTAGTATCATAGCATCTGACCATTCAGCTACGGTAATAATATGTAATTTATCATTAGCTTTAGCATATGATGATGGCAGAAAAGTTATAAATAATAGTGTCGTTATAATTAGTGTTTTTAAAAGTTTCATAAATACTCCTTTATTAATTCTTTTTAATTTTCCCTTTAACCATATTTATGGCATAGTTTATTGTTGAATCTTTTAGTATTATTAGAGCAACTAAATAATAAATTCCACAGATTGCTATAACCGTACAAACCATAAGCAGCATGCTTAGTGTTATTTCATAAGAATGAACATGGAAAGCAAATTTAGAAATGAAGTAAATTGGTATAAATCCAAGTGATACTATGAGGTATTTATACAGCGAAGAAAATACTGATGATAAGTTGATCAACTTATGTTTTTTAATAAACTGTATTTCTAATAATACTACTAGTCCTTCAGCGAAAATTGTTGTTCCGATATAATATTCAGGTTTGAAAATGTTGCAGAAATATAATGTAGAATTTAATATTACATTTAATCCACCACCGATGAAGTAAAATGAAGTTAGTTTACTTTCGAAGTCATTGATAAATATAATTTGTTTTCCTAGTATCATCTCAATAGCCCAAATAATAGTTCTAATGGCGAAGATACTCGTTACGATTCCTGCTTCTAAGTATTTGTCTGATGAATAAATAACAGTTGCATATGTTCCTAGAATCATTATCCCAATACTTGTAGGTATCATTAGGAAGAAGAATAGTGAAGAACCTTGTCTGATTAGATATTCATACGAGTCATGGTCTTTTTTCCCTAAGTAATATCCCAATCTAGGAAGGCTAACATTTAATGCACCACTAAGCACCCCAGCTATAAGCATTACTATGCTCGATGCTATAGTGTAGTATGAGATATAGTTTTCATTGGGAGCTTTTGTAATAAACATCCTATCAAGCAGTGTATATAGCATATTTGCATTTGCTAATAATAACATTGTAGTTAGTGCTTTTGTAGAAGTTAATAAATCTTTTATTTTGATTTTAACAAATGAAACCTCTCTTTTTATCCATAAGAAACTTAGTAGATAGTTTAAGATTGTAGTAGCACTCATTATAATTGCATACGGTATAATATCATCTTCTGTTTTTACAAATGCAAATATTGATACTAACATGGCTATTCTAATAAATAGTGTTTTATATAGAATAAATGTGTAGTTTTCGTACGCTTCATTCATCCATTCAATATTTAAAAATTGAAATAGTGCTTGAATTCCAAGTATATAATATAATATTTTTAGATTTTCAGTTTCATGTGTGCCTACGCTAATAAATATGAAATATAAAGCTGTTATAGTTATCGAAGTAATTACCGATATATAGAATAATTTTGAAAATACGTAGTTAATTTTGTTTTTATCGTCTTTAACTTTACTTATCGATCTAATACCATAGTTATATATACCGAAGGCTGCAAGAGGTATTACAAAACTAGCCCATGTATTTGCTGTGTTGAAATAGCTATAGTTCGATTTGCTAAGTATTCTAGTTAAGTAAGGATTAGTGATTAATGGAAATACTATGTTTAGTACATTAACCATTAAGCTTGCTAATGCATTAACTTTTATGTTTTTCATAAAAAGAAATCCTTTCTAAAATTCTATTTAACATTATAACACATTTTCAATTTATTGGCTTATAATAATCAGACTAGATAGAAGATTTTTGATGTTTATAGTTTTTCTATGATATAATAAAATAGATAGAATATTGAAAAATAGATTTTAAAGGAGAAGAAAATGATATACGCAGGAATATTAGCTGGTGGGACAGGAACTAGAATGGGAATAAGTAATATGCCAAAACAATTCCTAGAATTAGGTAAGAAACCCATACTTATCCACACAATTGAGAAGTTCTTATTAGAACCTGAAATCGAAAAAATCGTAGTCGGTGTTCATGAAGATTGGGTATCTCATGCTGAAGACTTAGTTGAACAATATGTATCAGCGTTTGCTGATAGAATCATTATTACACCTGGTGGTGTTGATAGAAATACAACTATTGAAAACATCATTAATAGAATTAATGAATATAAACCTTTAACTGACGAAGATATTATCGTAACTCATGATTCAGTTCGCCCATTCATTACACTTAGAATTATTAAAGATAACATACGTCTAGCTAAAGAAAGTGATGCAGTAGACACAGTAGTAGAAGCTGTAGATACGATTGTAGAAAGTACTAACGGAGAATATATTTCAAGCATTCCAAACAGAGCACACTACTATCAAGGTCAAACACCTCAAAGTTTCAAATGTTTAGATTTCTTAAATCTATATAACTCATTAGACAAAGAAGAAAAACAAATACTTACAGATGCATGTAAGATATTCGTTATAAAAGGGAAAAAAGTAGCACTAGCTAAGGGAGAATACTCAAATATCAAAATAACTACAGTAACTGACCTTAAGATAGCTAAGAGTATGCTAGAGGACGAGTAATATGATAAATCAAATATATCAATTAATTAAACCGAAATTTATTAATGTAAAATACAATGAAGAGAATATAAATGATGGTGACAAAATCATCATCCGTCCAAACTACATGGCATTATGTCACGCAGACCAAAGATACTATCAAGGGAAAAGAGATCCTAAGGTATTAGCTAAAAAACTACCTATGGCACTTATTCACGAATGTGCAGGAATAGTAATCGCAGATCCTACAGGAACATATAAAGTTGGACAAAAGGTAGTAATGATACCTAACCAACCACCAAGACAAAGTGACGAAGAATTCTATGAAAACTACATGCCAGGAACACACTTTCTATCAAGTGGATTTGATGGTTTCATGAGAGAATTCGTAGCTTTACCTAAAGATAGAGTGGTAGCTTATGATGGAGTGGAAGACTCTGTTGCGGCTATTACAGAGTTCATAAGCGTAGGTATGCACGCTATGGATAGATTCTTAAATAACTCACATAGTAAAAAAGATAGAATAGCGATAATCGGTGATGGTAGTCTTGCTTATGTAATGGCAAACATAATAAACTATACTCTTCCAGAGTGTGAGATAATCGTAATAGGTCGACACTGGGAGAAATTAGAACTATTCAGTTTCGCAAAAGAAAGATACATCACAGATGAAATCCCTGAAGATTTAACGTTTGATCATGGTGTAGAATGTTGTGGTGGTGATGGTAGTGGATATGCGATAAATGACATAATCAAATACATCAAACCACAAGGAAGCTTAGTACTAATGGGAGTTAGTGAATACAAGGTAAATATCAATACACGTGATATCTTAGAAAAAGGACTAACACTAATAGGTTCATCACGTTCAGGTAGAATAGACTTTGAGAAAGCTATCGAGATGCTTAGCAACAAGAAATTCGAAAGAAGATTCAAAAATATTATTGAACTTGAACAACCTGTAAGAAATATTAAAGATATTCATAGGGTGTTCGCGACTGATTTGAATACAGCCTTTAAAACTGTGTTCAAGTGGGAGATATAGAAAAGAATATTTCTGCTAACAATCAACTAAAATAATAGAATAAAATTAATAGGGTGATTCATGAAAACTACTAAGAAAGATTTATGAGTCACCTTTGTATATTGTGATGTTTAAATTAAGTGATATTATTACTTTGAATTATTAGATTTTATGTTACAATGATAAGTGCCGAAGAATTAAAAGAATATTTGTTTGGAGTTCCAGAGAATATGAATTTTAATTGAAATGTTATTTTTAAGATGATAAAAAGGAGAGCATAGTGGATATTTTTATATTATTATTAATTTCATTATTTGTTTATCTTATACCGAGAACAGATGTTGACTATTTAAGTAATAAATCAACGAAATCCCTAAAAGGTCTTTTAGCTTTACTTATAATTTTTCATCATGTCTCTCAAAAAATTACTATTGGTGATAATTTTTCGAATTTTGAATACATGGGGAGATATATCGTTGCTTTGTTTTTCTTTCTATCTGGTTATGGACTGTATTTCCAGTATAGTAACAATGTAAATTACATGGAAAATTTTTTAAGAAAAAGATTGTCTAGAATATTTATACCATTTTATGTTTTTATAGTTATTTATGTATTTTATAGAGCGGCATTAGGTGAAGTTGTTAATGTAGATTTTTTCTTATCTTTTTGGAAGGATCACAGCAATATAGTTTATAATGGTTGGTTTGTCAACAGTATAATAGTTTTGTATGTTATTTTCTATGTTTCTTTCAAAAAGAAAGATTCAAAAACTTCGTTTTATATGCTGATATTTTTGACATTAGTTTATATTTTTTGGAAAGCATATCAGAATCATGGGGATTGGGAATATGTTAGTATAATGGCATTTTTATTAGGTGTATTTTGGATGAAAAATAGGATTTCTATAGATAGATTTATAGAAAGAAAATATTTTGTTTGTCTTATTTCATTTAGTATACTGATGTATGTATTTCACCATTATGAAGCTATTATGAAAAATATTGGAATTACAAATAAATATGTTTATTACGGAATAGTTGGAAATCTGTGTACAATGATTTTCGTAGTTTATTTTTTATTGTTAACAAATAAACTCAACTTTTCGAATAAATATCTGGATTTTTTAGGAAATATATCATTTGAATTATATATGATACATGGTTTAGTTATGCATTATTTTGGTAAGTTTTTTGTTTCATCACGAGTTAATGATGTAATCTATACTATTGTTGTATTATTAGTTAGTATTGTTTTTGCATATCTTATAAAAAAATTAATAATTGTTATTGAAAAGAAGCTTATAATAGCTGTTTAATATATTTTAGAAATTGAGTTTAGGATAGAATGTTTATTTTATCCTAATTTTATTATATTGAAAAAATATAGTAAAAAGACTATGAGTTATCACATTTTATGTTATAATGATAAGTAATATTGTAATATGGAAAAGAGGATTTACATTGAAACAATTAATAAAAAGTAAGATAAAAAAATTACTTACTGAATCAGAAGAAATAGTAAAAGTAGAGCAACTAGGTGGAATGACAAATAGCAATTACTTAGTTGAAACTACTAATAACAAGTATATAGTCAAATTCTTTGGTAAAGGGACGGATAAGTTAATCAACAGGATTGCGGAAAAAAATAATCTTGCAAATCTTGCGGATTTAGAACTAGATGTAAAAAATTATATTTTTGACATTGAATCTGGTATCAAAGTAAATGAATATATTGAAAATGCGACTACTTTTGATGCGCATTATTTAAAATCAAAAAAAGAGGATGTTGCTAATATTCTTAAAAAAGTGCACAGTTCTGGAAAAATTCTTGAAGGTGAATTTAAAATTTTTGATGAGATTAGAAAATATGAGGACTTGATAGAAGGTAATATTAATTATCCTTATTATGACAAGATAAGGGAGAAAATATTCTCTTTACAATCACACTTAGAAGAAATTGGTGTAGATAAAAAATCATGTCATATTGATCTTGTTCCTGAGAATTTTATCGAGGATGAAAATGGTCGAGTGTATCTTATTGATTGGGAGTATTCTTCAATGAATGATCCAATGTGGGATTTAGCTGCGTTATTTTTAGAGTCTAATTTCAGAAAGGCTGAAGAAGGTGAGTTTTTCAAATATTATTTTAGTGAAAACACACCCGTTAGCGTAGCGAAGATTATGATTTATAAAATACTTCAGGATTTCTTGTGGAGTCTATGGACAATTTATAAAGAAGAACAAGGTGCAGACTTTGGAACTTATGGAAAAGACAGATATTTAAGAGCATTAAAAAATTTGAAAGAGTATGTAGAAAGTTATGAAGAATAAAATAGGTGTATCAGCAGGTTTATTATCAGGGTTGTTTTGGGGATTAGGTCTTGCAATAAGTGCGTATATATTTTCATTGTATAATGTTTCGCCTTTTGCAGTCGCGGTAATCCATGATTTTATTAGTATTTTTGTCCTTTTGGCGATTATATTAGTTAAGTATAAACGAATTAATTTTAAAATCTTTACGAATATAAAAAGTATTAGTGTTATTATAGGTGCGCTTCTTGCCGGGCCAATTGGTATGCAGTGTAACTTATATGCGGTGAAGTATATAGGAAGTGGTCTTACTTCTTCGATAACAGCTATTTATCCAGCTGTATCGGTGATATTAGCTGTTATATTTTTAAAAAATAAAGTTTCATCAAAAACTATTATTGGTATAGCGCTAATTATTGTTGGTATTTTCATCCAAAGTTATAAGAGTGAACAGGTTGAATCATTTTACCTTGGATTCATGTTTGCGTTGATTTGTGCTATTGCATGGGGTAGTGAGAGTGTTCTAAGTTCATATGCGATGAAAAATAATTTAAATGAGCTTGAGACGTTATTAATTCGTCAGGTGACATCATTTTTAGCATATTTAGTAATAATTTTATTTAACGGATTAGGAATTGAAACTAGTCTTGATGTCAAATTCGGAGGACTTATTGTATTCTTCGTTGTGAGTAATATGGTATCTTATATTTTATATTACATGGCTATTAATAGATTAGAACCAGCGAAAGCAACTGGGCTAAATGTTAGTTATGTTGTTTGGACAATAATATTTTCTATGATTTTTGTAGGATTAGCAGTAAATGTGCAATTAGTAGTAACATCACTTATTATAATATTAGGGGTGTATGTTATCGTGAGAGAGGAGTAACAAAATAGTGAGAGCAATTATATTAGCCGCAGGTTTAGGTACGCGTCTTAGACCTATGACAGATAATACTCCAAAGGCATTGATAAAAGTTAAAGATAAGCCTCTTGTGGAGTATCAAATAGAATTTTTAAAAGAAAAAGGAATAGATGAGATAATAGTAGTTGTCGGTTATCTACATGAGCAATTTAATTATTTAAAAGAGAAGTATAATGTAGAATTAGTGTTCAATGATAAATACGCTGAGTATAATAACTTCTACTCGTTATACTTAGTTAAGGAAAAATTGGCAGATAGTTATGTAATCGATGCGGATAACTATTTATTTAAAAATATGTTTAGAGCGGATATTGATCGTTCAACATATTTTAGCGTGTATCGTGAAGATTGTGAAAACGAGTGGTTCTTAATCTACGGAGATGATTACAAGGTTCAAGAAATTATCGTAGATAGCAAAGCTGGAAGAATCTTAAGCGGAGTATCTTTCTGGGATAAGAAAACTGCAGAGAAAATCGTGACTTTTATCGATAAAGCTTACGAAAGCAATGAGTTTATGAACTTATATTGGGACAACATGGTTAAAGATAATATAGAAAAATTAGACGTCTATGTTGAAGAATTAGAAGCTAATAGTATATATGAAATTGATAGTGTTAAAGACTATAAAAAATTAGAAGAAATACTAAAAGAAGAATGTGAGAAATAATCTCCATTCTTTTTTGTTATTATAGAGATTAAGCAATAATATTTCTTGCTATTTTGTAATAGATATGTAATAAAAAATAATCTATTTGTAACCTTAAATAAGATGGGAATATGGTATAATTATTAGTGCATAAATATGAGTACAGAGGAATATTAAGAATGAGAAGAAATAAACTTAAATTAGGATTAGGAGTGTTAACGGTACTAGCTACACCGATCGCAGTTAATGCAGTAGCAAGTAATGACGCTCAAGCAGCACAAGGCTGGGTAAAAAATGGTAATGCTTGGTACCTTTATAATGAAAAAGGAACATTAGTAAGAAATACATGGGCAGGAAACTACTGGTTAGGAGCCGATGGAAGAATGGCGACAAACGCATGGGTAGATGGAGGTCGCTATTATGTAGGAAGTAATGGTGCATGGGTAAAAGGTGCTCAAAATCAAGCGACTGCGAATACAATTAAACAAGGTTGGACAAAAGTTGGTAATGCTTGGTACTTCTATAACCATGGAAAAGTTGTAGCAAATGCGTGGGTAGGAAACTACTGGCTAGGAGCCGATGGAAGAATGGCGACAAACAGCTGGGTAGACGGAGGTCGCTACTACGTAGGGACTGACGGTTCATGGGTAAAAGGCGCTCAAAAAACTACAGCAGTGAAAAGTGGTTGGGTGAAAGAAGGAAGTACATGGTACTACTATAAAAATGGATCAGTAGTGAGAAATAGATGGGCAGGAAACTACTGGCTAGGAGCCGATGGAAGAATGGCGACAAACAGCTGGGTAGACAATAATCGTTACTACGTAGGAAATGATGGAGCGTGGGTAAAAGGAGCTCAACATACTACAGCAGTGAAAAGTGGTTGGGTGAAAGAAGGAAATGCATGGTACTACTATAAAAACGGATTAGTAGTAAGAAACGCATGGGCAGGAAACTACTGGCTAGGAGCCGATGGAAGAATGGCGACAAATAGCTGGATAGACGGAGGTCGTTACTATGTAGGAACTGATGGAGCATGGATAAAAGGAGCTAATAGATCATCTTCGAAATCTGAAAATACTACTAACTCTACTACTTATTCTTCATACTACAAAGTAACTTCACTGTATATTCCAGTATATGATGCGAATGGACGAATTTTATCTCATGTTTCAAAAGATACAATCTTATTTAGAGATAACAGAGCTACTGCGAACGGAAGAATCCCTGTACAAGTAGCTGGAATTACAGGTTATGTAAACTCAGGACAAGTTGCAGCTGTTAACTCTAGTACAACATTTATCCCTGACTATGTAAGTGATGGTAAATATGTATATCACAGATACTCAGCGTATAGCAGTGTAATGGTAGCTTACCATAATCCAAATATGCAAGTAGGAAAATCATATTATTCTGCTGATGGAATTAACTTTGGAACATTTAAATTAGATCATCCTTTCCAATTTTCTAATTTAAAATCAAAATCTAACTACACTGCAGCAGATATCAATAGATTATATAGTTTGATGGGAGCTAATGATAGTAAACTTGCTGGAAAAGGTGCAACATTTAAGGCTGCTGAACAAAGATATGGAGTTAATGCTCTTTACTTAGTTGCTCATAGTGCCCTTGAGAGTGCGTGGGGAAGAAGCAAAATAGCTAGAGATAAAAACAATTTCTTCGGTATCTCTGCTTATGATACTACTCCATATACTTCTGCGACAAAATTTGATGATGTAGATAGTGGTATTCTAGGCGCAGCACGTTGGATTGATCGTAACTACTTAAGTAATACAGGATACCCAGCTCGTGGTGCTTACCTAGGAAATAAAGCAAATGGAATGAATGTTAACTACGCAACAGCTCCATATTGGGGAGAATCTATTGCAAGTATAATGTTTAGTGCTAATGAAAAATTAGGAAGAAAAGATAGATAAGAAAAGGATGTGGCTAGGTTATTTTAATCTAGCTTCCTTTTTGGTAAGGAGAAAATTATGTTAGTTTCGGTTGTAATCGGACTTTTAAACGAAGAGAAATTTTTACCAAGGTTAATTGAAGATTTTAAAAATCAAACATATAATCATGAAAATATCGAACTTATCTTTATAGACGGAATGTCGAAAGATAATAGTTGGGCTATATTACAAGAGTTCAAAGAGAGTGGTCATGATTTCTTTGATGTAGTTTTACTGAAAAATCCTAAGGTGATTTTATCTGCAGGGATGAATGTTGGAATTAGAGCTGCAAGGGGAGAATGCATACTTAAGGTAGATTGCCACTCACATATAACGGAAAATTTTATAGAAAATAATGTTAAAGTTATTGAAAGTGGAGAAGATGTTTGTGGTGGGCCACGACCTAATATTATAGAAAATGAAGATGCTTTAAGTAAAACATTACTGTTAGTTGAAGAAAATATGTTTGGTAGTGGTATTGCTAATTATAGAAAAGAAACTTCTAAAAAATATGTAAGTTCTGTATTTCAAGGAATGTATCGAAAAGAAATTTTTGATAAAATAGGATTATTAGATGAAAAAGTTGGTCGTGTCGAAGATAATGAATTACATTATAGAATTAGAAAAAATGGTTATAAAATTCGCTATAGTAATGATATATTATCATATCAATATACTAGGCCGACTGTGAAAAGAATGTTGAAACAAAAATATTCTAATGGATACTGGATTGGTAAGGTAAGTCACGTATATCCTAAGGCTTTCTCAATTTTCCATTTTATACCTTTAGTGTTTGTTTTAGGTATAATTTTTAGTTTATTGATGTTGCCTTTAACGAAGATATTCGCTATACTTATTGGGATTTCTTATGCATTATTTACAGTTCTTATTACAATTATGACAATAATTAATAATAAGTTTAATATAACATTATTGTTAATCCCGTTCTTATTATTCTCGGTTCATTTTAGCTATGGATGGGGAACTTTAGTAGGGTTAATAAAAGGATTTAGTTGGGAAAATGAGTATTTTAGTGCTAATGAGTAGGAAAATCTTATTGATAGCTTATATATAAGTAGTATAAAATACATAGGAGTGATTCGACTGATTTATAAAATTATCGGTTTTGAGTCACTCCTATTTGTTTTTATTAGTTAAAAATAGTATAATTATAAATAAATTTAATTGAAATACAGGAGGTGACAGGTTTATGAAGAAGAGAATAAGTATGATTCTTGTAGGTAGTTTATTATTAACAAGTTTTAATGATGTTAAAGCAGATTTATTAAAAGAACAAAGAGATAAAGTTGAAGCTTTTTCTATTGGGGATAGTATAATGAATAGTGCTACAGGGAAAGAATCTGTAAAACCTGTGAAACTTCCTCAATATTATCAATCGGATGCTAGATGGGGATCTAAGAGATATGGTATTTCTAACATGAAAGAAACAGGTTGTGTTCCTACAGCCTTATCGATGATAATATCTGGTTTGAAAGAAAATGTAACGCCAGTACAAGTAGCAGATTACATATATGATACTTCTATGGAGATGAATATGACGTTTTCAGGAACATCTAGCTTTGGTGCGGAAATAGCTTTAGATTATTGGAACCTGAATTACCGTACGATTAATTCTAAAGAAGATTTAGAAATAGCATTAAAAAAAGGAGATGTCGTCTATGGCGCTGTAGGACATGGGATTTTTGTTAGAGGTTATTCTACTCATGCGGTTGTTCTTAGTGGATATCAAAACGGCAAAGTCCATGCGGTAGATCCAGATAATCCAGAAAGGACTAATAAGTGGTATAGTCTCGATGAAATTTGGAATCAGCGCAGTATGGCACCAGAAGATAATGTTACTGGTGGAGCATTTATAGTGGTTTCTAAATAAGAATTAATTAAATAGAATTTAAAAGTAGAAAATGAGTGTCTAAGTATTAATTAGGCACTCATTTTCTATGTTTATTTGTTATTATTCAGCGAATCCATTTGGATGTTTGCTTTGCCATCTCCAAGAATCTTCACACATACGTTTTACATCGTACTCTGCTTCCCAACCAAGTTCTTCTTTTGCTTTTGTAGCATCCGCATAACATGCTGCGATATCTCCTGCACGACGTGGAGCGATAACGTAAGGTAAGTCACGTCCAACAGCAGCTGAAGCACTCTTAATAATATCTAGTACAGAATATCCGATTCCTGTTCCTAGGTTATATTTAGATAGTCCACTACCTTTTTCTAATTTTTTAAGAGCAGCCACGTGTCCACGCGCTAGGTCTACTACGTGAATATAATCACGAACACCAGTACCATCGTGTGTATCAAAATCGTCGCCGAAGACATTAACTTTTTCTAATTTACCGACAGCTACTTGCATAACGTATGGAAGTAGGTTGTTTGGAATTCCTGTTGGATCTTCCCCGATATCTCCACATTCGTGTGCTCCGATAGGGTTGAAGTAACGAAGTAGCACTACGTTCCATTCATTATCTGCAGCGTAAACATCCCCTAGAATCTCTTCTAAAATTAGTTTAGTACGTCCGTAAGGGTTAGTTACAGATAATGGGAAATCTTCTTTAATTGGTAATGCATGAGGATCTCCGTATACTGTAGCTGATGAACTAAAAATAATATTTTTACAGTTGTGTTTTTCCATAACACGACATAATGTTGTAGTTCCAGCAACGTTGTTATCATAGTATTTTAAAGGTAATTGACAAGATTCACCAACTGCTTTTAATCCAGCGAAGTGAATAACTCCAAAGATATCTCCTTCTTTTTCGAAAACTTCATTTAATTTAGCTTCATCACGAATATCAACTTCATAGAAAGTTACTTTTTTACCAGTTACTCTTTCTACAACTTCTAAACTTTTTTTATTTGCGTTATATAAGTTGTCGACGACAACTACTTCATTTCCATTGTTTAATAATTCTATACAAGTGTGTGATCCGATAAATCCAGCTCCACCTGTAACAAGTATTTTTTTAGTCATAGTTTAATTCTCTCGCTAAAGCGAGTCCTTCCTATAATTTTATATATTAATTTTATAAAAAGTAAGAGTAAGTGTCAATAAATATGAGGATAATATTAAAAATATGTTACATTTACTATATTCTTTTGAAAAATAAATTAAAATATAATAGAATTAAATAGAATGTATTTATTATTAGAATAGGAGTTAAAGGAATATTTTATGGGAAAAAATAAAGTTAAATTAGGATTAAGTTTGTTAACGGTATTAGCTACACCGGTCGCGGTTAATGCTATAGCAAGTAATGATGCACAAGCAGCACAAGGTTGGGTAAAAAGCGGGAATACGTGGTTTTTTTATAATCAAAACGGAACGTTAGTAAGAAATGCTTGGGCAGGAAATTACTGGTTAGGTGCAGATGGAAGAATGGTGACAAATGCTTGGGTAGATAATGGTCGTTATTACGTAGGAGCAAATGGAGCATGGGTAAAAGGGGCTCAAAACCAAACGACAGTAATAAACACAACAAAACAAGGATGGACAAAAGCAGGTAATGCATGGTATTACTACAATAACGGTAGTTTAGTAGTAAATAAATGGGTAGGAAACTACTGGTTAGGTTCAGATGGAAGAATGGTAACGAATGCTTGGGTAGATAATGGTCGTTACTATGTTGGAAATGATGGAGCATGGGTAAAAGGAGCTCAAAATATTACAACAGTGAAAAGTGGTTGGGTAAAAGAATCTAATACATGGTACTACCACAACACAGATGGAACATTAGCGAGAAATAAATGGGCAGGAAACTACTGGTTAGGTTCAGATGGAAGAATGGCAACAAATGCTTGGGTAGATAATAATCGTTACTACGTAGGAGCAAACGGAGCATGGGTAAAAGATGCTAAACGCTCAGAAGAGAAGAAACAAGGCTGGGTAAAAGAATCTAACATATGGTACTACTACAACACAGATGGAACATTAGCACGAAACAAATGGGCAGGAAACTACTGGTTAGGTTCAGATGGAAGAATGGCAACGAATGCTTGGGTAGATAATGGTCGTTACTATGTTGGAAATGATGGAGCATGGGTAAAAGGAGCTCAAAATACTACAACAGTGAAAAGTGGTTGGGTAAAAGATTCTAACGTTTGGTACTACTACAACGCAGATGGGACATTAGCGAGAAACAAATGGGCAGGAAATTACTGGCTAGGAGCTGACGGGAAAATGGCAACAAACAGCTGGGTAGATAATGGTCGTTATTATGTTGGAGCAAATGGAGCATGGGTAAAAGATGCATCAAGAGATAAAAACACTAGACGTGCTATCTTCTTAGATCCAGGACATGGTGGAAGTGACTCAGGAGCATTTGAAAATGGTGTTAAAGAAAAAGATTTAACTCTTAGCGTATATAATAAAGTAAGTAGTAGACTTGCTTCTTTAGGTTATACAGTATTAACAAGTAGAAATACAGATAAAGATGTAGGATTAGTAAGTCGTGCAGATCAAGCAAATAAATCTAATGCGGATATGTTTTTAAGTATTCATTTTAATGCTGGAGGAAGAGGAACGGCTTATGGTATAGAAACTTATTATTATAAACCTGAAGATGGATATACTCCTACGATAAATAAAGAAAATCACAACAACCCTGAAAGAATAGAAAAAAGTAGAAAATTAGCTAATAAAATTCAACAAAATCTACTTTACAAAACTGGAGCATATGATAGAGGTGTGAAGCGTGCATCATTTGCGGTGCTTCGTGAAACATCTATTCCATCAATTTTAGTTGAGTTAGGATTTATTGACAATCAAGAGGAAGTAAACAAAATTAAAACTAATGAATATCAAGAAAAACTAGCTGATGGAATTGTAGATGGGATTGTAGAATACTATAAATAAATTTAAGACTATTATTTAGTTAACTTTAAAATAATAAAAAGGATATCTCAAAAATTTTGATTTGTAAAATCATTTTTATGGGGGTATCCTTATTTTTATGTGTTAAATTATATCAGTAAATTCACATTAAATTATATCAGTTGTTGCTAAAAGTCTTTAAAATTGGTATACTATAACTTAGAGAACTTGAAAGCGAAGGAGTGTGCTTAAATTATGGTATATAACCACAGAGTTATAGAAAAAAAATGGCAAAAATATTGGGATGAAAATAAAACATTCAAAACATTAGATGATCATACAAAAGAGAAATTTTATGCATTAGATATGTTCCCTTATCCATCAGGAGCTGGACTACACGTTGGTCACCCAGAAGGGTATACGGCTACTGATATCTTAAGTAGATATAAAAGAGCAAATGGGTACAATGTACTTCACCCAATGGGATGGGATGCGTTTGGATTACCAGCTGAGCAATATGCATTAGATACTGGTCATGACCCAAGAGACTTTACAAAAACCAATATCGATACTTTCCGTCGTCAGATTAAAGAATTAGGATTTTCTTATGACTGGGATCGTGAAGTAAATACAACAGATCCTAAGTACTATAAATGGACTCAATGGATTTTCAAAAAACTTTATGAAAAAGGACTTGCTTATGTTGATGAAGTGCCTGTAAACTGGTGTCCTGCATTAGGAACAGTTCTTTCTAATGAAGAGGTTATTGATGGCAAATCTGAGCGTGGAGGACACCCTGTAGAACGTCGTCCAATGCGTCAATGGGTACTTAAAATTACTGATTATGCTGAAAAACTTCTTGCTGATTTAGATATTCTTGATTGGCCAGAAAGTCTTAAAGCTATGCAACGTAACTGGATTGGAAAATCTGTTGGTGCTGAAATTGACTTTAAAGTTGAAGGAACTGACAAAGCATTCACAGTATTCACTACTCGTGCTGATACAGTATTTGGTGTATCTTACTGTGTACTTGCACCTGAACACAAACTTGTAGAAGAAATCGTTACAGAAGGACAAAGAGCAGCTGTTGAGGAGTACCTTGACATCGTTAAACGTAAGTCTGACCTTGAAAGAACAGATCTTAACAAAGATAAAACAGGAGTATTCACAGGAGCTTATGCGATTAATCCTGTAAATGGTGAAAAAGTAGAACTTTGGATTGCGGACTACGTTCTAGCAAGCTATGGAACTGGGGCTGTAATGGCTGTTCCTGCGCACGATGAGCGTGACTATGAATTTGCGACTAAGTTTAACCTACCAATCAAAGCCGTTATCGAAGATAATGGAGAAGTTGTTGTACCATTCTACGGTGATGGTAAACACATTAATTCTGACTTTATCAATGGATTAAACAACGAAGAAGCTATCGCAAAAGTAATTGAATTTTTAGAAGAGAATAAAGTTGGACGTAGTAAAGTTACATACAAACTACGTGACTGGTTATTCTCAAGACAACGTTACTGGGGAGAACCAATTCCAATTATTCACTGGGAAGATGGTACTATGACTACTGTACCTGATAGTGAACTTCCACTATTACTTCCAGAAACTGATAACATCAAACCATCAGGAACTGGAGAATCTCCACTTGCTAATATTGAAGAGTGGTTAAATGTAGTAGATCCAGAAACTGGTAAAAAAGGTAAACGTGAAACTAACACAATGCCTCAATGGGCTGGTTCTTGTTGGTACTACTTACGTTACATTGACCCACACAATGATGAAATGTTTGCTGATCCAGAGAAATTAAAATACTGGTTACCTGTAGATGTTTATATCGGTGGAGCAGAACACGCAGTTCTTCACTTATTATATGCTCGTTTCTGGCATAAAGTTCTTTACGATTTAGGTTTAGTACCAAGTCGTGAACCATTCCAAAAACTATTCAACCAAGGTATGATTCTTGCTGAAGGTAAAGATGGTCGTCCGGAAAAAATGTCTAAATCTAAAGGTAATGTAGTTAACCCTGATGATATTATTGTATCTCACGGTGCTGATACATTACGTGTTTATGAAATGTTCATGGGGCCGTTAGATGCTTCTATCGCATGGAGTGAAAATGGACTAGATGGATCTCGTCGTTTCTTAGATAGAGTATACCGTCTGTTCGTTGATGAAGAAACTGGAAAAGTAAATGATAAAGTTCAAGATAAAGATAATGCAGAATTAGAAGTAAGCTATAACTACACTGTTAAGAAAGTATCTGAAGATATCGAAATTCTAGGGTTTAATACAGCTATTTCTCAATTTATGGTATTTGTAAATGACTGTTATAAAGCTGAATATATCCCTCGTAAATATGCGTTAGGATTTATCCAACTTCTTGCTCCATTTGCACCTCACCTTGCTGAAGAAATGTGGGAAGTTTATGGTAACACTGAGTCTATCTCATACGTACCATGGCCAACATTTGATGAAAGCAAACTTGTAAGTGATACTGTAGAAATCGTAGTTCAACTTATGGGTAAAGTTAAAGCTAAATTAGACGTTAAGAAAGACTTAACACCAGCAGAATTAGAGCAAATTGTTCTAGCTAATGAAGAAGTAAAAGAATTAATCGAAGGAAAACAAGTTATGAAAGTAATCGTTGTTCCTGGAAGATTAGTTAATATTGTTGCTAAATAAGGAGAGACACATGGAAGAATTAATTTATAGTATTGTTAGTGAAATTGTTGAGCATAAAGATGAAATCAAAATTGAAAAATTCGTTAAAAATGCACGCGAACACTACATTTTAACAGTACACCCAGAAGATTGTGGGCGCATAATAGGGAAAAAAGGTACAGTGATTAATGCAATCCGTACTGTGCTAAATTCAACAACATTTAGTAAAAAAGTTTACTTAGATTTAGTAGAAGAATAAGATAAATGTTTAGTAGGAGTCTGAAAGATAGATATTTTTCAGATTCCTATTTAGTTTAGGTAAATTATGAATTGCGGATATTAAAAAGAATTAGATGTGAAGAGTACTTTGTAGAGCAGAGAAATGGGACATAAGTTTATATTTTGTGTATAATATTATTATTAGGATTACTTTGGGAGGATACTATGCGAGAAATTCGTGATGGATATTTAATTAATGATGATAATATAAAAATAGCATTTACTAATAGGAAGGTTGATGCGAAAAATAGAGTGGATATGAAAAGATTCTCTGATGAATATGGATTTAATCATAGTAATATAAGCTTTAATACACAAGTTCATGGGGCGGATGTGCGTATTATTGAATCGGATTCTGATCTTAATGAGAACGGGATGGAAGCTGATGGTTTAATTACTAATTTAGCTGCGACACCATTATTGATTTTCACAGCTGACTGTGTACCTGTTGTTTTCTATGATAAAAAGCAAAGTGTTGCTGCTTTAGCTCATGCAGGATGGCGAGGAACATATGGAAATATTGCCGGGGAAATGGTGAATATTATGACAGACAAATTTAATTGCAAGGTAGAAAATATTAAGACTATTATAGGGCCATCAGTTAGTGTTGATAACTATGAAGTTTCTTATGATCTTATGGAGAAATTCGCTGCTTTAGAAGTGCCGAATTATTATAAAGAAAATAATGGTAAATATTATTTAGATTTATGGCAATTGAATAAAGAATTGTTGAGAAAATGTGGTATACTAGAAGATAACATTAAAATTATTGATTTCTGTACGGTTAGAGATAATGATAAATTCTTCTCATATAGATTAGACAATGCTACTCCAAAACGTATTGGAACAATAATTCAAATAGATTAAATTCATATAGAATAGAGGAAATAATATTGGAAAAAGACATTAAATTAGTTGAGCAAGTAGCTACATTTAAGAGACTGCCAAAAAGTGATAGTAGATGGCGTGTAGCATTTTATTATATAGCGAAAGAATTTTGGGATTTAGAAGAGGTTTTCGTAATAATAGATAAGGCTCTTTATGAAGAACAAGGATTGAAAATTCCAGTTTTTAGAGAGTATAAAGAAGCGGAAGGATTCCAAATTTTTTCTAGTCATATAAAAGCGAAAGATTTCGTGGAGAAACAAGGAGATTTATTCGTTACTGCAAGTGGGGAAAAACTTATTGGTAGAATACGTCAAGGTGCCTTTAGAGAAGTGTTTGTTCCATTTTTTGCAGAGCAGAATTTTAATTATTTATTAAATGAGGATGAAGCTTTATTTGCGGACACATTCAAGAGACTTCTTGCGGTTATGGAAGCTAGTGAGAATTATATCGTGGATCAAGAACAAGAGGACATGCTAAAAGTAGGAGATGTCCAAAGTTTCTTTGCGGATATTTGTAAAAAATATATAGTATTAGTATAAAAAAATCTTCAAACATATTTTAAATTGTATGTTTGAAGATTTTTTTGTATTTAATGAATCTATTCGTAGCCCAATTTATTACTCTAATTTTATTTTCCTCTAAAGTAATTTAATGTGTAAGCTATGGCTATAAAGAAAATTATTACATAAAGAGTGTAGCTTGTATATTGTGTGATTCCTTTAATATTTACCAAGTAGCTTTGAACACTAAATGGAATAAAGATTGCTGATATTAGAGGTGTAAGATTTTCTTTCCAAAAAGCAATAATAAGTAGGAAAAATATTATTATTGTTAAAATAAAATATGTAACTCTAGGTATAGTGATAAAAAAGCTTTCTGGATTTGGGAATGGATTATAGTAGAAGAATATAATCGCTAATAATACTAAGATTAATGTGATTCCGTTTCGTTCTTTTTCTGTGATTGTGAAAATATCTTTAATTAATAATATATATCCTGATAATACCCATAAAATTAAAACTATCAAAGTAATTGCTAAGTTAGCAAGGTTTAGTTGTTTACCGAAATCAAAGTTTATATTAAATGTATATAGGAATGTGAAGATTAGCATAAGTATGCTAGCTAATGTAATGTATCTTTGTGTTTTCATATAGTTCTCTTATCAAGCAACAAATGTTGCATCCTTCTTATTTTTTTCATATAATTTATATATAGAATTATATCATTAAGATAAATTATAAACAAGGAACTGTGTGAGAAATTTTAAATTTTAGATGAATCTTATCATATAAAATCTAAATTTTGTAATAGTAATAGGCTCTCTAACTTATAAAGTTTTATAATATTAAACATACATTTATTAGGCCGAGAGGAAATAGCAGGTGTAAAAAAATATTAATTACATTTAAAGTTTTCTTTAAACTTTGTTTAAGTTGATTTTGATATGATGAAAATGTAAAAATTAATTTTAAAATTTTTAATGATAGAATAAAAATCAAAAGGAGGATTTTTATGGAAAATAGAAATAACAACCAAAATAATAGAAATTTACAGGATTTTAATAATCAAGAAAATTATAATGAACAAAACAATTATCAAGATTATCAAAATTATGATAATGTAGATAGCTCTCAATATAATAATTTTGAAAATTCTCAGGGAGTAAATAATGGTCAAGTATCTGCGCCACAAAAAAATAACTATGGTAAGTTGTTTTTAACTGTTTTTGCTGCGTTTGCTCTTGGGGCTACTAGTGTATTTGGAGCACAAGCTGTGATGGGAACTGGGAAAGCATTGAATTCTTCGGTAACTGCTACGAAAGAAGATAAAGATAATCAACAAATTACAGTAAATGCAATTTCAAAAGCGAAGGACGCTGTAGTTTCAATCGTAAACTATCAAAGTAACTCTAACAATAATCTTGAGTCAATCTTAGGAGGAAATTCAAGAAGATCTGGAAGTGATTCTAGTGATTCTAGTAATTCTAGTGAATTAAAACCAGCATCTAGTGGAAGTGGTGTTATTTATAAAAAATTAGGAAATACTGCTTATGTTGTAACTAACAATCACGTGGTAAATGGAGCTAAAAAACTATCGGTAATTTTAAGTGACGGAACTAACGTTAATGCAGAAGTTGTTGGAACTGATGTATGGACAGATTTAGCTGTATTGAAAATTAGTGGAGATAATGTGACGGCTACGATGGATTTTGCTGATAGTGATAAAATAGCAGTAGGAGAAACAGCGTTTGCTATCGGATCTCCTCTTGATGTTAATTTATCTAATACTGTTACAAAAGGTATAGTATCTGCTGTAAATAGACAAATTCCTATGGATGTTGATGGTGATGGTAAAAATGACTGGAACCAAACAGTAATTCAAACTGATGCGGCTATTAACCCAGGTAACTCTGGTGGAGCACTAATTAATAATGAAGGTAAACTTATCGGAATAAATGAATCGAAAATAGCCAAAGCAACATCGAATGTAAGTGCTGAGGGTATAGGATTTGGAATACCGTCTAATGAGGTGAAATTAATTACTGAGCAGCTGGAACAATCTGGTAAAGTAATTCGTCCAGCCTTAGGCGTGCAGTTAGTATCAGTAAATACAGTTGATAGAGATACATTAAAATCACAGTTGAATTTTGAAGGGAAACAAGGGGTAGTCGTTCGATACGTTGAAAATGGTACTCCAGCATCACAAGCAGGAATAGAAAAATATGATATTATCACAAAGTTAAATGGTGAAGATGTTAAAGATGTTGCTGCAGTAAGAAAATATTTATTTGAAAAATCAAAAATAGGAGATACTGTTACAGTGACCTATTATAGAAATGGTAAAGAAAATACAACAAGTGTAGTGGTGCAAGCCTTGAATACACGATAAAATAATTAGGACTTGGAATAGAGTAGTTTATTCCAAGTCTTAATTAATGATTGTTTGTAAAATGTTCGAAAGGTAACGTTATTTTAGTTTTGTATATTTTGAATTAATATAATATCAATGTTTAAATTAGTGATATTGAAGGAGACTGAAATAAAAAATGTTATGTATATAGTTTGAAAAATAAAGAAAAATTTGCCAAAACAATAAAAATATGTTATTATTAGTTTGTAAAATTTTAAGAAAAGAATATAGGTGAATACATGAAGAAAGTTAGAAAAGCGATTATTCCAGCAGCAGGATATGGTACACGTTTCCTTCCTGCAACTAAAGCATTACCTAAGGAGATGCTTCCGATTATCGATACTCCTACTATTCAATACATAGTAGAAGAAGCGGTAAAAGCTGGAATTGAAGATATAATTATTGTAACTGGTAAACAAAAAAGAGCTATTGAAGACCACTTCGATAGAAATGTTGAATTAGAAGTTGAGTTAGAAAACAAAGGTAAGTTAGCAATGTTAGAAAAAGTTAAGTACCCAACGCAACTTGCTAACATTCACTACGTACGTCAAAAAGAAATGGCAGGACTAGGGGACGCGATTTTAACCGCACGTAGCTTTATTGGAGATGAACCGTTTGCGGTATTACTTGGAGATGACGTAGTAATTAACGATGAATATCCAGCAATTAAACAACTTATTGATAAAGCTGAAGAAACTGGATGTTCTGTAATCGGAGTACAAACTGTACCAGAAGATCAAACACATAGATATGGTGTTATTGCACCTAAAGGACAAGATGGTCATTTATACGAAGTTGAGACGTTTGTAGAAAAACCAGCTCCAGGAACAGCACCATCTAACCAAGCGATTATGGGAAGATATGTTCTTAACCCAGGAATTTTTAAACATTTAGCTAAGAAACAAGTAGGTGTTGGCGGAGAGGTCCAATTAACGGATGCTATCCAAATGTTAAATGAAGAAGAAAATGTTTATGCTTATGATTTCCAAGGTAAACGTTATGATGTAGGGGAAACAATTGGATTTGTTAAAACAACAATTGATTTTGCCCTTAAGAGCGAGCTTAAAGACGAGTTAGTACCTTATTTAAAAGCGAAATTAGCTGAATTAGAATAATAAATATTAAATGATGCAAATTTAAATATAGTTTGCATCATTTTATTATAATCTAGGAGGTAATATGACTGTTGATTATTTAGGTGTCTATGGTGTGTGTTTAAAAGACAATAGAGTCTTAAGTACAAAAAAAACAGGACCTTATAAGAATAGATATGACTTACCAGGAGGTAGTCAAAAACATAAGGAGGGATTTACTGAAACACTGGTTAGGGAATATTTAGAAGAAACAGGATATTTAGTAAATTCTTACAACAATTGTAGAGTTTATGATGTATTGGTAGAAGAGGAAGAAGCTTACCCAAAAAACCTAAAATTTAACAAAGTTCATATGAGAACTCATAGACGCAGTGATTTATTGATATCTAAATTCGCTTTGTGAAAGCTTTCTAGATATCTAATAAACTTTGCGGGGCTGACTCGACAAAATCGATTTCTTCGAAATCACGATTTTTGAGTTACTCCCATCATATGATGGTCTTTTATGATGTAGAGATAGAAACTTATCAGTTAAAAGAGATACAAACATTTTTAGGCAATGAGAAAAACGATTCTGCCGGTATTTACTGGATGGATATAAATGAATTAAAGATTACTAATGCATCACCACTTCTTTTGAAATTGAAGCAGGAAATAATGAATGATGATAATTTGTTAGAGAAGACAGAATATAAATCTTGGAAAATATTATAAAATAATATACCGACTTCGAAAGTTAGAGAAAAAATCTAACTACTACGGGGTTGGTATTTTTTGTAATTAAAAAATAAATTTTTACATACATCTTCTATAATACAGATGTATATATAAATTTCAAGTTAGTAGTATAACATGTATTTATTTAAAGTATGTAAAAAAGTGTTTGAAAGTCCTATTTTATAGGTTTTTAGTATGTAGATATAATAGGATTAACTATAATTAATAGATATTTTTTTTATAATTAATAAAATGTTGTTATATGTGTAAATGTATACATTGTTATAGTTTATGAGATTATGTAAATTGATAACTGTTTTCAATTATACATAAATTAAATAAATAAAAAGTCTAAAAAAAATTAGAATGAAAATCCTTTCTTACTAACATTCTGTATAGAAAACGTAATATTTATATAAAAAAATTTAAATATATATTGTTTTTTTAATAAAAATAAACCTTTACAAGAAGTTGTGTGCTGTTATACAATAAATGTAGTAGAAGTTTGGAACTACTGCTTGTAAACAAATTTTGAAGAAAGGAGGAAAAAGTAATGTTAGAGTTTAATGTTGAAAAAATCAATATTCCACTTAAACAACACGTCGGTGGTCCTTGTCAACCAATTGTAAATGTAGGCGATCATGTTAAACGTGGTCAACTAGTAGCAACCCCCAATGGGTTAGGAGCAAATATTCACACTAGTTTATCAGGTGTTGTAGAAGAAATTAACGATATGGAAATAATTGTTAAATTGGATAAAGAACAAACTGATGAATATGTAAGATTAGAACAAACTGATGATAAACTTCAAAAAATTAAAGATGCTGGTATCGTTGGAGTTGGTGGGGCAGGATTCCCAACTGGAATTAAATTGTCTGCACAAATTCCCGGTGGATACGTTATTGCAAATGCAGCAGAATGCGAACCTATCTTAGGTCATAACGTAAAATTCATGGAAGAAAACCCAGAAGCTTTAGTAAGAGGTTTGAAATACATAGTAGAATTAACTGGTGCGAAAGAAGGATACATTGCTATTAAAACAAAATATCGTAAAGCAATGCTAGCATTAGGTAAAGCTTGTAAAAACGAGCCTAATATTAGTATTAAAATTTTGCCTAATATGTATCCTGCCGGTGACGAACGAGTTATCGTAAGAGAAACACTCGGTGTAATCTTAAAACCAGGGCAATTGCCACTAGAAGCAAATGCAATTATTTCGAATGTGGAAACTATTAAACGTGTAGTAGAAGCAATTGAAGAAGATAAACCACTGATTGATAAAGATATTACTGTTGGTGGTCGTGTCCAAAATCCAGGCGTTTTCTTAGACGTCCCAATTGGATTACCAATAAGCGTATTTATAGAAAAAGCCGGTGGTTATATTCATCCACACGGAGAAATAGTGCGTGGTGGACCATTTACAGGACGCCCTGCATTAGAAACAGAGCCAATCAACAAAACAACAGGTGGTTTACTTGTAGCAATGCCATATCCACAGGAAAGAGAAAAAGTTGGAATTCTTATCTGTGAGTGTGGTGCACAAGAAGAACGCTTGAGACAAATAGCAGATGGAATGGGTGCGGAAGTTGTATCTGTCCATATGTGTAAACGTATGAAACCGGATAAAAATGGAAGATTACGTTGTGAATTACCAGGTATTTGTCCAGGTCAAGCGGAAAAAGTATTGAAGATGAAGAAAGATGGTGCGAAAGCAGTCATTACTGGTACTTGTCAGGATTGAACTAACACCGTGACAGGTGTAGCTCCTAGGTTAGGAGTAAAAGTTTATCATAGTACCGATCATGTACTTCGTGCCACTGACCATCATTTATACAGAAGCTATAAAAGCTTAGAATTACATAATAATAAATAATTAGTTGGAGGTTAGAAGTAATGTCAATTACAGTAGAAACTGCAAAAGAGCACTTAAATGATAAAGCGGTATTTTGTTGCAGAGCTGAGGAAGGTATCGTAATTAGTCCAGAAAACTTAGAAGATCCAGGATTATTCGATGATCTAGTAGATTCAGGATTATTATCATTCCCAGACGATGCATTAACAATCGGACAAGTATTAGGAGCTAAATTATTAAAAACAACAGACGCTCTAATACCTATTACACCAGGTATCATTGATGCCGTACAAGGTGGAGAAGAAAAAGTAGAAGAAAAAGAAGAAGTAGTAGAAGCTCCAGTAGCTGAAGTTAGCGCACCAGTTGCGCCTGTTGCTCCGGTTACGCCGGTTGCTCAAACACAAACTCCAGCGGGAGTATTAAAACTTCAAATCGGAAAAGGTGAAAACATCAACCTTGAAATTCCATTAGCAGCTATCGGTGGACAAGCAGCTCCAGTAGCGCAAGCTCCAGTTCAAGCAGTGGAAGCTAAAGCTGTTGAAGCAGCTAAAGCAGCACCAGTAGCGGAAACTAAAGTGGAAGAAAAACACGTAGGAGAACCTAAATTCATCCGTTCTCTACACACTAAACACTACAAAATTGATAAAGTAGAATTTGGTGAAAAAACAGAAATTAAAGGAACTACTTTAGTTTTAAGAACAGCAGAAGATTTATGTAAAGAAGCTGCTGAATCAGAAGCTTTAGTAGAAAGTGTTAAATTAGAAATTATCACTCCTGATAAATACGATACTTACAGTGAAACAATCATGGACGTTCAACCAATCGCTGTTAAAGAAGAAGGAGATATTGGTCACGGTACTACTCGTGAACTTAAAGGTGTAGTAATGGTTCTTACAGGAACTGATGCTAACGGAGTTCAAATCGGGGAATTTGGTTCTTCTGAAGGTGAATTAGAACGTAACATTATGTGGGGTCGTCCAGGAGCTCCAGATAAAGGTGAAATCTTCATTAAAGGTCAAGTTACAATCAAAGCAGGAGCTAACATGGAACGTCCAGGACCATTAGCAGCTCACAAAGCATTCGACCACATTACAGAAGAAATTCGTAAAGCTCTTAAAGAATTAGACGATGAAAGCCTAGTAGTTGGAAACATCAATATTGAACAATATCGTCACCCAGGAAACAAAAAAGTATTAATCGTTAAAGAAATCATGGGACAAGGTGCGATGCACGATAACTTAATCTTACCAGTAGAACCAGTAGGAACACTTGGTGCTAAACCAAACGTTGACCTTGGTAACTTACCAGTAATGCTTGCGCCAACAGAAATCTTAGATGGTGGTATCCACGCATTAACATGTATCGGACCAGCTTCTAAAGAAACTTCTCGTCACTACTACCGTGAACCATTAGTACTTGAAGCTATGGCTGACGAAGAAATCGACTTAGTAGGGGTATTATTAGTTGGATCACCTCAAGCTAACTCAGAAAAATTCTACGTATCTAAACGTGTAGGTATGACAATCGAAGCGATGGACATCGATGGTGCTATCGTAACAACTGAAGGATTTGGTAACAACCACATCGACTTTGCTTCACACATCGAAGAAATCGGTAAACGTGGTGTATCAGTAGTTGGTATGACTTACTCAGCAGTACAAGGTGCTCTTGTAGTAGGTAACGAATACATGACAGCTATGGTTGATAACAACAAATCTAAACAAGGTATTGAAAACGAAATTCTTTCAAACAACACATTATGTAAAGAAGATGCTATTCGTGCTTTAGCAATGCTTAAAACACAAATGGGTGGCGGAACAATCAAAAAAGCTGAAAGAAAATGGAATCCTAACGTTAAATTAAATAACGTAGAAGTGATTGAAAAAACTACAGGACAAAAAGTAGAATTACTTGATAACGAACAAGTATTACCAAAATCTAAAAAACGTCAAGAAATCTACGAAAAAGAAGATTAATTTTAAAAGAGGATAGGAAGTAAGTTATGATTGAAAAATTAAAATATGCATCTACAGAAAGAGTGTTCGAAGGGGTAATTGTTGATCATAACGATGCTAGCGTTACGATAGACATTAAAGGACGCTTAGGGCAATTTAAAATTCCTATGAGAATGTTAATTTCTGATTATCCAGTAAAAATTGGCCAAGAGGTAGCATTTTTACTAAGTTATCCAGAAGTTATAAACGAAGAACCTGACGAACATTATGTAAATGCAATATTAAATACAAAAAAATTACAAGAAGAAGTAAAAAACAGACTAAATGAAGAATAGTAGGAAGGAGAAATTAGAATGTCATTAACGATATTTGAAGGTCTACAATCAGAGATTTTTGTACCTATTACACCAAAACCAGTTTGGGCTCCAGTAACTAAAGAGTTAAAAGATATGAAAGTAGCATTAGCTACAGCAGCAGGAGTTCACTTAAAAACAGATAAAAGATTTAACTTAGCAGGGGATACTACATTCCGTGAAGTACCAGATACTGCTCACAGTTCAGATCTTATGGTATCACATGGTGGATACGATAATGCTGACGCTAACAGAGACATCAACTGTATGTTCCCAATCGACAGATTACACGAACTTGCAAAAGAAGGATTCATCGGTAGCGTAGCAGAATACCACTATGGATTCATGGGTGGTGGTGGAGACCAAGAGGCTTTCACAAACTCTACAGGACCAGAAATTGCTAGAAAATTAAAAGAAGAAAATGTTGATGCAGTTATTTTAACTGCTGGTTGAGGTACTTGCCATAGAACTGCCGTGATCGTGCAGAGAGCAATTGAGGAAGCAGGTATTCCAACAATCTTAATAGCAGCACTACCTCCAGTAGTGCGTCAAAACGGTACTCCTAGAGCTGTTGCACCACTTGTACCAATGGGTGCTAACGCTGGGGAACCA
The DNA here is from genome assembly GCA_002871655.1 of Streptococcus sp. UMB1385. Lineage (GTDB taxonomy): Bacteria > Bacillota > Bacilli > Staphylococcales > Gemellaceae > Gemella. The sequence goes on from PNGU01000006.1 coordinate 84,389, forward strand.
AACAATGTTGAGCAACAAACACAAATTCTAAAAGCAACATTAGAGCAACTAATTAAAATACCAAGTTCAGGTAAAATAGTTCCTCTTCCATTTGAGTATATTGCTCACGTGTAGGAGAAATATCAGAAGAGGGACGGGTGTCCCTCTTCTTTTTTAACAAAATATCTGTACTAGTAAACAACTTACATTCTGTATTAATACAGGAAACAAAATAGTAAGGGATTGATAGTTATGACAAAAGAGAGATTGCAAATTAAAGCATTTCATATGAAAAATGTTGCTTTAGGAAGAAAAGTGAAAATTGAGAACAATGAACTTATTATTCCAACAGAAATTGAATATGATAAAAATATATTTGAAAGTGTAGAGGTAAAAATAATAAAACCTCGAGAACATGATTTTTATGTAAATACTATAATGGATATAGTGCCTATATCTACAAAGGTTTTAGGAAGACTTGGAGAAGGAATAACTCATACTTTAACAGGAGTTTACATGTTGTTAACAGGGGCGAATACTAAAGGCGAACAAATGCATGAATTTGGTTCTTCAGAAGGTATTCTTAAAGAACAACTAGTGCTAAATAAAGTAGGTTCTCCAGCGGATAATGACTATTTAATACATATTGATGTTATTATTAAACCAGATGTGGATTTTGATAGAGCTTTGGCATTTTCTATCTTTGAATTATCAGATGTATATTTGCAAAACATAAGAGAAGTTATGAAAGTTCTTAGCGGACGTGATGCTGATGAAGTTCACGAATTTTATAATCCAAAAAATCCTGGAAAACCTAAAGTAGCTTTAGTTAAAGAAGTTGCAGGACAAGGGATGATGTATGATAATCAATTGTTCCCGATAGAACCAAGTGGAATAGATAAAGGAATTTCTATTATAGATATGAATAATATGCCAGTGCTACTTACAGCTAACGAATATCGCGATGGTGCGATAAGAGCAATGGTATAGAAAGAGGTGTTATTATGGGTATTGGACCATCTACAAAAGAAACAAGTTTACACCACTTTAGAGATCCATTACTAGATACATTAGCAACAGATCCTGATATTGATTTCCAAGGGGTAATTGTAGTGGGAACGCCGCAGGATAATCGCTTGAAACATCTAGTAGGATGGCGAGCTGCAACATGGTTAGAAGCAATGAGAACAGATGGAGCTATTATTTCAGCAGATGGTTGGGGAAACAGTGATGTTGACTATGCTAATACTATGTTTGAAATAGGAGAACGTGGAATTTCTATCGTAGGTTTAAAATTTATGGGGAAACATAAATTTGTAGTAGAAAATCAATACACGAAGTTCGTTTTAGACTTCAATAAGTCTGAAGAAGGTGTAGAAACAGAAATAGTTTGTCAAAATAATATTGACTATACTGATGCTAGAAAAGCACTAGCATTATTAAAACTTAAAATGAGACAAGATGCAAATAACAATAAATAAAATTAAGGAGTGAGTTATTATGAAACTAAATAAAATGATTTCAGTTATAGATACACATACAGCAGGGGAAGCAGCTCGTTTAGTTACAGCAGGAATTCCAAAAATTCCTGGTAAAGATATGGTAGAGAAAAAACAATACTTTATCGAACACCTTGATGATGTAAGAAAATCAGTAATGTTTGAACCACGTGGACACCAAGATATGTTTGGAGCATTCTTATTACCACCAACAAAAGAAGAAGCTGATTTTGGACTAGTATTCATGGATACTGGTGGTTACTTAAATATGTGTGGACATAACACTATTGCCGCAGTTACTGCAGCTGTAGAAACAGGAATGGTAGATGTTGAAGAAGGTGCAACTGAAAAAGAAGTAGTAGTTGAAACACCTGCTGGATTAATTTATGCAACTGCTAAATTAAAAGACAATGGAGCTAAAGTAAAAGAAGTTTCATTCAAAAATGTTGAGTCATTCTTATATAAACGCGATGTTGAACTTGACGTAGAAGGAGTAGGACACGTTAAATTTGATATTTCATTTGGTGGAAGTTTCTTCTGTATTATTTCAGCAGATCAACTTGGTTTAGAAGTTACACCTAAAAATGCTTCTAAATTAAAAGAAGCTGGATTAAAAATTCGTGATGCAATTAATGCGAATATTGAAATTCAACACCCAACATTAGCTCACATTAAAACTGTAGACTTAGTTGAAATCTATGATAAACCATCTCACCCAGAAGCTACATTCAAAAATGTTGTAGTATTTGGTGATGGAAACATTGACCGTTCACCTTGTGGAACTGGTACTTCAGCTAAATTGGCTACATTATATGCAAAAGGTGAATTAAAACCAGGTGAACCTTTTGTTTACGAAAGTATTTTAGGTACATTATTCAAAGGTAGAATCGTTGAAGAACGTAAATTAGCAGACTTCGATGCTATTATTCCAGAAATTACAGGTTCTGGTTACATCTTAGGATTCAGTAACTATGTTTATGATCCAGACGATTCACTTACATACGGATTCTTATTAGGATAGGAGATAAAATATATGGATTTATTAACAGTATTATTAATTATCATTGGAGCTGGTGGGGTATTCTTCCTTGCATCTCTAGTGGTGGACCTTGTAAAACATAAAAATGATTTAGGTAAAGAAAACCCAATTGTCGGATTCCTTATTGGATTAGTAACTGACTTCTTCGATACTTTAGGTATCGGAAGCTTTGCACCAACAACATTATTATTCAAAGTTACTAAGTTCTTAGATACTGACAAAAAAATTCCAGGTACGCTAAACGTTGCTCATACAATTCCGGTTATCATGGAAGCAGTATTATTCTTAACAGGGGTTAAAGTAGAAGGTATTACTTTATTCTCAATGATCGCTGCTGCTATTGCAGGTGCATTAGTAGGTGCAAGAATAGTAAACAAACTTCCAGAGAAAAAAATCCAACTTGTTATGGGTGTGTGTTTAATTGTAACAGCATTCTTAATGGCTTCAGGTCAACTTGGCTGGTTAAAAGCTCTTGGAGCTGGTAATGAAGCTGTTGGATTAACAGGTATCAAACTTATTATTGGGGTTGTAGGTAACTTCATTCTTGGAGCTCTTATGATGGCTGGTGTAGGTTTATATGCACCATGTATGGCTATGGTTTATATGCTAGGACTAAGCCCATTAGTAGCATTCCCAATCATGATGGGATCTTGTGCAGGACTTATGGCTATCGGTTCACCAGAATTCATTAAAGCTGGTAACTATTCAAGAATTGGTTCTGTAGCTATCACAATCGGTGGTGTTATTGGGGTAACTATTGCTTATACATTAGTTAAGAGTATGCCACTTGCAGTATTAACATGGGTAATCATTGGTGTAGTTATAGTAACAGGTATCTCTATGATTAAACAAGGTACTTCAAAAGCAGCTTAATTTAATAAAAAGTAAAAAGCGAGGTTTGAGAAATCAAACTTCGCTTTTTATATTGTTTTTTATTTTTTATGACTTTCATTAACTAAATTTTGTTTTTTCATCGATATTATTGCTGAGTAACAAAATACAGCGACAGCTACCCAAATTATAGAGAATGATATTAATTTTTGAATACTTAATGCTTCTCCGTAAACAAAAATTCCTATGAAAAATTGCATTGTAGGTGGTAAATATTGTAAGATACCAAGAATGTATAGAGGTATAGCTGTTGCTCCTCTAGCAAATAGCATTAAAGGTACTGCTGTAATTACCCCAGATAATAGTGAATAAATTAATGTATCAGTTCCAAAAGTATGGAATGTGATTGAATTGTTTGAAGATAAATACCCCATATATACTAATGCTATTGGAGAAACTATTGCAGTTTCAATTAATAGACTAGCCTTTGGACTAAGTACAATTTTCTTTTTACATAAACTATAAAGTCCAAATGTAAATGCAAGCATGATAGATATCCATGGTAGAGATCCTAAAGATATAAATAAATATAATAAAGAACCTCCAACAAAGAGGCAAGCTATAGTTTGTGTACGAGTCAGTTTTTCTTTTAAAAATACTACAGCTAAAATAATTGTAACTATAGGATTTAAGTAGTATCCGAAGCTTGCTTCTAAAACATGGTTAGTGTTTACCGCGATTATATATGTCAGCCAGTTTCCTGTTATTAAAAATGAAGCTAGAACAAGCAGAAGAAAACTTTTTTTATTCCCCCATATTTTCTTTATCTCTTCAAAAATAGTTTTCTTATTTTTAGCAACACCTACTACTAAAATCATAAAAATAAATGAACATAGAATTCGCATTGCTAAAACTTCATATGCACCTATACTTTTTAGTAGTTTAAAATATATGGGGAAGAGTCCCCAGGAAAAGTAACAAATAAGAATAGCTACTAAACTTTTTTGAGTATTATTCATAATACTCCTCCTTTATAAAATAAATTTACTTACTTTGTAGTAAATTAAGTATAACGAAAATGACAATATTTTTCAATGGAAATTTTCAAAGCTGTATAAAAACATTTGAATTATTTTCATATCTATTACAAATATTTAATAAGTTAGACAATCCTAGTATATTTTTATGTAAGATGTATTAGAATACCAATTTATAAAGTTAACAGTTCAAAAAAACAAATATATTTTTCAAATTAAATGAAAATAACACTTCAGTAGTAAGTAGTATTTTAAAAAAATTATAAACTAGTATTAAAGTATATACTAATATATTTAAAATATACTGTTATAGAAGTTTAGAAAACGTTTTAATTTATTTGTGAAATAGTATAAAATATAAATATAAGGAAATATACTGTAAGAATAGTGTAGGAGAGGACGTTAGGCACCGAAGGTACAAGTTGATATTTGGCAAATATTGACGAAATTCTCAGGTAAAAAGACTGCACTAGGACAGAACTCTGAAGTAGGACAACAGGGAGAAAGCTAGCTTTCTTTCTGTTTTTATTTTTTTAGGAGAGAAACGATGAAATTAATTACTAATAATCCAAAATTTGTAACAGAAAATTTTAAAAATATAGAAGTTGAATATTTAGAAGTCAGTTATCTAGATGTCTTGAAAAAAGTAAGAGATTATGTACATGATAACTGGGAAATCGTAACACATCCTTTATATGGAAGTGTTAAGCCGAATGAAACAATCTACAGATCAGTACTTATTAAAAAAAACGAAGCATTAGATGTTTCATCAGTTAATTTAATATCAGAATCGATATTAACATTCAAGAAATTTAGAAATAATAGAGAGGTTCCTCAGTGGACTGATAGAGTAAAAGATGATTTTAGTGTCATCGATTATGATTTAATATTAAATGCGATAAAAAGAATTTTATAAAAAATAACTAAAGGAGAATAATTATGAGTAGATATTATGATGTAATTATTATAGGTTCAGGACCAGCTGGTTTATCTGCCGCTTTGTATGCTTCACGTGCGAAATTAAGTACCTTGGTTCTTGAAAAATCAAAAAATGGGGGACAAGCTGCGATTACGCACTTAATTGAAAATTATCCTGGAGCGGTGGAAGATCCAACAGGACCTCGTGTAACAGCAAGAATGGTTGAGCAGGCTAAGAGTTTCGGAGCTGAAATAAAACAAGATGAAGTTCTTAATGTTGAACTTGAGGGGGATGAAAAAGTAGTTACATGCGTGAGTGGTGATTATACTGCTAAAACAGTAATTATTGCAACAGGAGCGTCTCCAAGAAAATTAGATGCGCCAGGAATTAAAGAGTTAGAAAGTAAAGGTATTTCTTACTGTGCAACTTGTGATGGTGACTTTTTTGAAGGACTTGATGTTTATGTAGTTGGTGGAGCTAATAGTGCTGTAGAAGAAGCTTTATTCTTAACTAAATTTGCTCGTAAAGTAACAATTGTATACCGTAGAGAAAATGTTCGTTGTGAAAAAGTTACTGCAGAAAAAGCTAAAAACAATCCAAAAATTGAAATTTTAGGAAATACTGTAGTTACTGAAGCAATAGGAGATGGAATCTTAGAAGCTATTAGATTGAAAAATTTAATAACTGGTGAAGAATATGTGATTGAAGCTGACGAAGAAGATGGAACAATGGGATTATTCTTCTTCATAGGATACATTCCTCAAACAAAACTATTTGAAGGAAAAGTTGAAATGACAGAAGATGGATACATTAAAGCTGGAGAAGATACTAGAACAAATGTAGATGGTGTATTCGTAGCTGGTGACTGTCGTGTTAAAGATATCCGTCAAGTAGTTACTGCGGTATCAGACGGAGCTATAGCAGCGATTCGCGCTGAAAAATATATTGCTGAGAAATTTGAATAAAATTTAAAAATAAAATAACAAAAGGAGAAAAAGAAAATGTTAGAACTTAATAAAGAAAACTTTGAACAAGAAGTATTGGAAGCAGAAGGATATGTGTTTGTAGACTTCTGGAGTCAAGGTTGTGAACCATGTAAAGCTCTTATGCCTGATGTACACAAATTGGCAGAAACATATGGAGATAAAATTAAATTTACATCTCTAGATACAACAAAAGCAAGAAGACTTGCTATTAAACAAAAAGTTTTAGGGTTACCAACATTAGCGATATATAAAGATGGTAGCAAAGTCGAAGAAGTAACTAAAGACGATGCAACTATTCCTAATATTGAAGCTATGATTAAAAAATATTATTAAAATTAACTCAAAGGGAGGTATTAGGTATGCGTCTTGAATTAGGAAAGATTCATATTAAAGATATACAGTTTGCTGCAGAGTCAAAAATTGAGGCAAATGTATTATATGTAAATAAAGAAGAGCTTGTAAAAGCTGTTTTTGAGGATGATGCAATTGAATCTGTTGATTTAGAAATTGCTCGTCCTGGTGAAAGTGTTCGTATTACTCCGGTTAAGGATGTAATTGAACCTCGTGTAAAAGTTGAAGGACGTGGTGGAATATTCCCTGGTATACTTTCAAAAGTAGATACTGTAGGGGAAGGACGCACTATCGCCCTTAAAGGTATGGCGGTTGTAACTACTGGTAAAATAGTAGGATTCCAAGAAGGTATTATCGATATGACAGGTGTTGGAGCTGAATACACTCCATTTTCAAAAACAAATAACCTAATCGTTATCGCTGAACCAAAAGAAGGAATTAAGCAACACGAACACGAAAAAGCAGTTCGTTATATCGGATTTAAAGCTGCAAGATATATTGCAGAATTAGCTCGTACATTAGAGCCTGAAGAAGTAGAAGTGTATGAAACAAAACCGCTATTAGAACAAATTGCTGAATATCCAGATCTTCCAAAAGTAGGATATGTATACATGCTTCAAACTCAAGGATTATTACATGATACTTATGTATACGGTGTTGATGCTAAACAAATAGTACCAACTATCCTATATCCAACAGAAATTATGGATGGTGCTATCGTAAGTGGGAACTGTGTATCAGCATGTGATAAAAACCCAACTTATGTACACTTAAACAATGGAGTTATTGAAGACCTATACAAAAAACATGGTAAAGAAATTAACTTCTTAGGTGTAATAATTACTAATGAAAATGTTTATTTAATGGATAAAGAACGTTCATCTAACTGGACTGCAAAACTTTGTCGTTACTTAAACTTAGATGCGGTAATCGTATCTCAAGAAGGATTTGGTAATCCAGATACTGACTTAATCATGAACTGTAAAAAAATTGAAGCGGAACAAGTTAAAACTGTTATCGTAACAGATGAATATGCAGGGCGCGATGGAGCCAGCCAAAGTTTAGCTGACGCTGACGTAGCTGCTAATGCTGTAGTTACAGGTGGAAATGCTAACCAAGTAGTAGTATTACCAAAACTAGATAAAATTATAGGACACATCGATGTAGTAAATGTAATTGCTGGTGGTAACCAAGACTCATTAAGAGAAGATGGAACTATCGAAGTAGAAATCCAAGCTATTACAGGTGCTACTAACGAAACAGGATTTGGTTACTTAAGTGCCAAAACTTTCTAATTAAACAAAATAATAAATGTTATAGATTTGAACAAGGAGGAATAAGATAATGGTAAATCTTATTAATAAAAAAGTAGTTATCATTGGTGATCGTGATGGAATTCCAGGATTAGCTATCGAAGAATGTGTAAAACCAATTGAGGGGTTAGAAGTAGTATTTTCATCTACTGAGTGTTTTGTCTGAACGGCTGCAGGGGCTATGGACTTAGAAAATCAAAAACGTATTAAAGAAGCTGCCGAAAAATTCGGTAACGAAAACGTTGTGGTTTTACTAGGTGCTGCAGAAGCCGAAGCTGCTGGTCTAGCAGCTGAAACTGTAACAGTGGGAGATCCAACATTCGCAGGACCACTTGCTGGAGTAGAACTTAATCTAGCTGTATATCACATTGTAGAAGAAGAAATTAAATCACAAATAGATGAAGCAATCTATGAAGATCAAGTAGGAATGATGGAAATGGTATTAGATGTAGATGAAATCGCAAGCGAAATGAAAGATATTCGTGGAGAGTAGTTTATTGTCTGAATAACAATATAGGGGGAAATAAAAATGTCTAAAATAAGAGTAGTACATTATATAAACCAATTCTTCGCTGGAGTAGGTGGAGAAGAAAAAGCCCACATTGCACCAGAATTAAGAACTGAATTACCACCAATTAGTGTTCAGTTACAAGGCAAGTTGGGAGAAGAATTCGAAGTAGTAGCTACAGTAGTTTGTGGAGATAGCTACTTCAATGAAAATTTAGAAAAAGTTCAAGCAGAACTTATTGATATGATTAAAGGATGCGATCCTCAATTATTTATCGCAGGACCAGCTTTTAATGCAGGACGTTACGGGGTTGCAGCAGGAACAATTACTAAAGCTGTTCAAGACGAACTTCATATTCCAGCAGTAACAGCTATGTATGTAGAAAACCCTGGTACAGATATGTTTAGAAAAGAAGTTTATATTCTTGAAACATCTGACAGTGCTGCAGGTATGAGAAAAGCTTTACCAAAATTAGCTAAATTTGCAGCGAAATTAGCTAAAGGAGAAGAAATCTTATCTCCAAAAGAAGAAGGATACCATGAAAGAGGAGTTCGTGTAAACTTCTTTAGTGAAAAACGTGGTTCTGAACGTGCTGTTGAAATGCTTGTTAAGAAAATTAAAGGTGAAGAGTTCGAAACAGAATATCCTATGCCTAACTTCGATAGAGTAGAACCAAACGCAGCGGTTATAGATTTAACTAAAGCAAAAATCGCTTTAGTAACTTCTGGAGGAATCGTGCCAAAAGGCAATCCAGATCACATTGAATCATCTTCAGCTTCTAAATATGGGGAATACTCATTAGAAGGATTCAATGACTTAACTGCTGAAACACATGAAACAGCGCATGGTGGATATGATCCAGTATATGCTAACGAAGATTCGGACAGAGTATTACCGGTTGACGTAATGAGAGATTTCGTTAAAGAAGGTAAAATTGGAAGTTTACATGAAAAATTCTATACAACTGTAGGTAATGGTACAGCCGTTGCCAGTGCAGTAGGATTTGCAAAAGAATACGCTCAAAAATTAGTAGCTGATGGAGTAGATGCTGTAATCTTAACTTCTACTTGAGGTACTTGTACTCGTTGCGGTGCAACGATGGTAAAAGAAATAGAGAGAGCGGGTATACCTGTGGTTCACATGTGTACAGTAGTACCGATTTCTCTAACAGTAGGAGCGAACAGAATCGTACCTACTATAGCAATTCCTCACCCATTAGGAAATCCTAAACTAGACGCGGATGAAGAGAAAAAACTAAGAAGAGGTCTTGTAGAAAAAGCATTACATGCTTTAACTGTTGAAGTAGATAGTCAAACAGTATTCGAATAAAAAATAAAGAAAGGGGAGCTGAGGGTAGATATCTTACCCTCAGCACACAATAGCTATGAATTATCCAGTATTTAAGGGAGCAGGATACATTCTTGTTCACACACCAGATATGATAGTAAGAAATGGATCTACTTGCGCGATAGAAAGAGTAACAAATCCAGATTCTGAGTTTCTAAAAGAAGTATCAAATCATATTCGTTCATATGAAGAAGTAGTTAACTACTTACCTAACCAAGTATATATCGGAAACAAAACTCCTGATGAGTTAAAAGCTTATCCAATGCCTTGGTATGATATTAAAGACGAGCAAGGTCAACGTCACGGAAAATTTGGACAAATTATTCCTCAAGATGAATTTTTAGCTTTGATGAAAATCTGTGATGCTTTTGATTTAGTAAAACTATCAGAAGAGTTTGTAGCCAGTGTTCGTCCAAAAATAGAGGAAAACTTCAAAGAGCTAGCTCCTTTATTCGATAAATTAGAAGGAACTGATATAAACGATAAAGAAGATGATTTTGAAGCATTGGTTCACGAAGGAAAAGTAGTAGGTTATGTTAAAAAAGCTCACGATGTCGATGTGAACTTGAATGCTCATGTTATATTTGAAAATCTAGTAGTTAAGGCGTCTGGAGTTATTTCAGCTTTAGAATTACTTCGTAGTTACAAAATTAATCCAGAAGAAATTGATTATGTTGTAGAATGTTCAGAAGAAGCGTGTGGAGATATTAACCAACGTGGTGGTGGTAACTTCGCAAAATCTATAGCCGAGGTTGTAGGATTGGTTAATGCTACTGGTTCTGACCTTAGAGGTTTCTGTGCAGCCCCAACTCATGCTCTAATAAATGCTTCAGCGTTAGTAAAATCTGGTGTTTACAAAAATGTTTTAGTGGTAGCAGGTGGAGCTAGTGCAAAACTTGGAATGAATGGTAAAGATCATGTTAAAAAAGGTTTACCAGTTCTTGAAGATGTTGTAGGTGGATTCGCTGTTCTTATTGGTGAAAATGATGGAGTAAATCCAATTATAAGAACTGATTTGGTAGGAAAACATAATGTAGGAACAGGATCTTCACCACAGGCTGTAATGGGAGCTTTAGTTGCTAATCCATTAGATAAAGCTAACTTAAAAATTACAGATGTTGATGTATTTTCTGTAGAAATGCAAAACCCAGATATTACTAAGTCTGCAGGAGCAGGAAATGTTCCCGAAGCTAACTACAAAATGATTGCAGCTTTAGCAGCAATGCGTGGAGATATTGAGAAAAAAGAATTAAAATCATTTATCGAAGCTAAAGGATTACCTGGATGGGCTCCAACTCAAGGACATATTCCTTCAGGTGTGCCATATGTAGGATTCTTAATTGATGATCTTACAAAAGGAGATAAAAACCGTGCTATGATAGTAGGTAAAGGAAGTTTATTCTTAGGAAGAATGACTAACTTATTCGATGGAGTATCTATTGTAATTGAAAGAAATAATGGAGCAGTAGAAGGTGAAGCTGCAGGAATTTCTAAAGATGAAATAAGAAAAATTATAGCAGAATCAATGAGAAAAATTTCCCAAGAAATGTTAGAAGAATAGGGGTGATACTATGAGTAAAAAAATTATATCAGAAGTATTGCTAGAAGTAGCTAATGCCATAGAAACAGGAAACTTTGGCAAAAAATTAAAAGTTGGTTTAACAACTTTAGGTAGTGAACACGGCTTTGAAAATTTAGTTCAAGGCGCGATATTAGCTAAAAATCCTATATTCGATATAGTTTTAATAGGTGAAGGACATAAGGACTTCGAATCATATGAAGCAAAAGATGAAGAAGAAGCTCACAAAATTATGGAAGACCTATTAGATAAAGGGGAAATAGTATCTTGTGTTACAATGCACTATAACTTCCCAATTGGAGTATCTACAGTAGGGAGGGTTATTACACCTGCTAGAGGGCGCGAAATGCTTCTTGCGACCACTACGGGAACTTCTGCTACTAATAGAGTAGAAGCTATGGTGAGAAATACCTTATACGGTATTGCAACTGCGAAATCATTAGGAATAGAAAATCCTACAGTAGGAATTGCAAACGTAGAAGGTGCAAGACAAGTTGAAAAAATATTATTAGACCTTAAAGGTAATGGGTACAATTTTGAATTTGCAACATCACAAAGAGCAGATGGTGGATCAGTAATGAGAGGTAACGATTTATTAATGGCTACACCAGACGTTATGGTTGTTGATTCATTGACTGGGAACTTATTTATGAAGGTATTTTCAGCATTTAATACAGGTGGAGATTATGAGGCTAGTGGCTATGGTTATGGTCCAGGTGTTGGTGAAGATTATGATAGAAAAATATTAATACTATCGAGAGCATCAGGCTCACCAGTTGTAGCTAATGCGCTTAAATATGCTTATGAAATAGCTAAAGGTAAAGTTAATGAAATAGCTAAACTAGAATACGAAAAAGCAAATAATGCAAAATTAGGGGAACTAATTTCAAAATTAAAAGTTAAAAAAGAAGGATCAAATACTGAGGAAGTAAAAGTACCTGAGAAAGAAGTAGTAACTTCACAAATATCAGGAGTAGACATATTGGATCTTGAAGATGCTACGAAATTATTATGGAAACAAGGTATCTATGCAGAAAGTGGAATGGGATGCACAGGACCAATAGTTCTAGTAAATTCTTCTAAGAAACCAAATGCAAAAGAAATTCTAAAAGATGCAGGATATATTTCTTAATATATAAAAAAAGGTAAAATTATTATTAATTAAACATTAAAAATAGGAAGATAATATAAGTTAAATATTAATTTAAGTGGGAATAACTTTTAAATGATATTTATTAGAGAGATTAGGGTTGTTAAATAATTATAATATTAGTAAATATAGTTTTGATAGTTTATTGATACTAAAATAGAGTATTACTAACTCTCTAGAGAACTATGTGAAATAATTTAGCAATGGAACAATTATAAGTTCACGATGTTCTAGTTTCTTTAATATTGGGAGGGTTATTCCTACTTTTTAGTTTATTGAAGTATGAGTTTAAGGAAGAGATGAAAAAGTAATTTAAATTAATAATGGGAGGGGAGATTGATGAGGATTTTTAGAAAAAAAACATTGGAAACAATACTTCATGGAAGTGATAAAAAAACTTTGAAGCCTACTATGAGAACTATTGATTTAATCCTCTTAGGAGTAGGTTCGGTAATTGGTTCAGGTATTCTTGTTCTAACTGGTGAAGCATCATCTAAAGCAGGCCCATCGGTAGTTTTTTCATTTTTAATTGCTGGTTTAGCTTGTGGCTTAACAGCTTTATGTTATGCTGAGTTATCATCTGCGATACCATCTAGTGGAAGTGTTTATACTTATAGTTACATGACATTAGGTGAAATTGTTGCTCATTCAATGGGCTGGCTTCTTGGAGGAAGTTACATAATTGCTGGTGCTGCGATTGCAAACGGCTGGTCTAGTTATTTTAAAAATTTACTAGAAGGTTTTGGTGTTATTGTTCCAAAGGAATTTACAAGTCTACCTAGTGAAGGAGGCTATGGAAATCTTTTGGCGATTTCTGTAGTTTTACTAATAATGATTGTATTGTTTAAAGGAACAAGTAGTAGTAAGTTCGTTAATAATTTTATGGTAGTTATTAAGATCGCTGTAATAGTTTTATTTGTGTTAGTTGGAGTATTCTATGTGAAACCTCATAATTGGACAAATGACTTCGCTCCTCAAGGTTTATCAGGAATTATGGTAGGAGCTACGACAGTTTTTTTTGCATATCTTGGATTTGATACAATATCAACTTCAGCTGAAGAAACTATAAATCCTCAGAAGTCTCTACCAAGAGCTATTATAATTACATTGCTAATTTGTACGGCGTTCTATATTATTGTATGTCTTGTTTTAACAGGAATGGTTCCATACTCACAATTAGGAAAAGGTGATGCTCTGGCTTATGTTCTAGAGGTAGTAGGACAAGATAAGATTGCGGGGATAATCTCACTAGGAGCTGTAATAGGTTTATTAGCAGGACCGTTAGCTACTATGTTCGCTTCAATTAGAATATTATTTACAATGAGTAGAGATGGATTATTACCTAAAAAATTAACGGTATTAAATAAAAATGGAGTACCTGGTTCAACGACAATAGGAGTAGGAATATTAATGGCATTACTAACAGGATTTTTACCATTAGGACAGTTAGCAGATTTAGCTAATGTCTCTTGGATATTAGCATTTACGCTGGTTAGTTATTCGACAATTGTAATAAGAAAACAGTATCCTAATGCTAAGCGTGGTTTTACTATGCCAGGAATGCCATACTTACCTATAATTTCTATATTATTATTTATTGTATTATTATATGGAATTCAATTATCTACATGGATAATATTCGGATGTTGGATTTTAGTTGGATTAGTAATTTACTTTAGTTATTCGATGAAGCACAGCGCTGAAAAGTAGTTTGCATCAATTTAATAAACCTCTAATATAGGATTGTTACCTAATATTAGAGGTTCTTTTATTTTATAGAAATTGTGAATCGTCTTCAATAATTTCTTTAACTTTTTGCATTTGATTGTCTAACTTGGCACTTATTTCAGCACAAAGTAATAGGCGTCGTTCGATTTCTTTTTCTTTTTCTTCGCTTAGATTTTTCTTGTATCTAAGTTTATGTTCTAAACTTGCCCAGAAATCCATTGCTATAGTTCTAAATTGAACTTCAACAGCAACATGTTCAACTTTATCAGACAAGAAAATAGGAACTTTTACAATAAGGTGATAGCTTCTATAACCATTATCCTTATAATTTTTAATATAGTCTTTCTCAGCAATTACCGTTAAATCGTCTTGTTGTTTAAGAGCATCTACTAACTTGTAAACATCATTTTTAAATGAGCATATTACACGTACTCCTGCGACATCGTAAATATTATTTTTTATAGTATCAATATCAAAAGGTAGGTTCAGTCGTTTTAGTTTGTTCATTAAACTAACTGGAGTTTTTAATCTAGTAGTGACTGATTCAATAGGGTTGCTCTCTCCGTGAAGAGAAAACTCTTTATCGAATACATTAAGTTTGGTTTCTATTTCAAGCATTGCACACTCATAGTGCATGAATAATTCTACATATGGTTCTAATTCGTTTATTAATAATGAGTTGTTATTTTCCATAGAAAATAACTGATCTGTTAATTTTTCAATTTGTGTTTTTTTCATATATTTATCTCACTTTGTTCTTTAATACAATTTTATCATAAATTAGCTTATTAAAATATAGTTTAAGTGATAAAAAAATAAATTTCTTGATCATAAGTGAACTTTTTAAATGTCATTTTTAATTATTATTAAGTAAAGATTATAGAAACTGTATCATAAATTAAACATGAAGAATCTTAATACAGAAGTATATGTAAACCTATATAATCGTTGATATTATAGTGTTTTTAAGTTCGTGCAAAGAAAACAGTAAGGCTAAAAAAATTCACAAATACTCTCAAAGGCTATGTAATAGGTTTTCTGAATTTCCGGGAAATATATGTTGTAGACAGCAGATGTTTTTTGAGATAAGATAGTATTATAATGTTTTTATAAATAGAAATTTAAAAGAGAAATGGGGGATAACATGCGTAGTAGTAATTTATATTCATATACAAAAGCAAAGATGGATAATTTAACAAAAAATTTATTAGTAATCAAGAGGGATGGAAGAATAGTTAAGTTTGATGCTGAGAAAATTTATAAAGCGATAGAAAAAGCAGTTCACTCTGTATTTGGTAAAAATCATAGCGTTAATATTGATGGAATTGTAGATAATGTCATTATAGAAATAGGAAATAGATTCAAAGATAATATTAAAATCTATGAGTTACAAAATATAGTAGAACATACGCTACTTACACTTGGTGAAGAGGCGATTTATGAAGAGTATGTTGGATATAGAAGTATGCGTGATATCGAGCGTGAACGCAGCTTAGATATTAATGTAGCTATTGAAAAATTAGTTAATCGCGATGAAAATGTAGTTAATGAGAATGCCAATAAAGATAGCTTGGTGTTTAATACTCATAGGGATTTAACGAGTGGTATAGTAGCCAAAGCAATAGGGCTTAAAATGTTACCGAATCATGTGGCAAATGCTCATCAAAAAGGAGATATTCACTATCATGACTTAGATTATTCTCCGTACCAACCTTTAACAAACTGTTGTTTAATAGATTTTAAAGAAATGCTGACAAAAGGATTTAAAATAGGAAATGCAGATGTAGATAGTCCTAAAAGTATTCAAACAGCAACTGCTCAAATGGCACAAATAATAGCCAATGTTGCTTCAAGTCAATATGGCGGATGTAGTGCTGACAGAATAGATGAGGTCCTTGCTCCTTTTGCTAAATTAAATTATGAGAAAAATTTAAAAATGGCACAAGAGTGGATTGATGATGAGGAAAAACAAAAAGGTTTTGCTGATAAAAAAACAAAAAAAGATATTTTTGATGCGATGCAGTCTTTAGAATATGAAATAAATACTTTATATTCATCACAGGGACAAACACCATTTACATCATTAGGTTTTGGTTTAGGTGAGGGATATTTTGAAAAAGAGATACAAAAAGCAATTTTACAAGTTAGAATTAATGGTTTAGGAAAAGAAAAAAGAACTGCAATTTTTCCTAAGTTGATTTTTGTTATTAAAGATGGATTGAATTTAAAACCAACGGATCCGAATTATGACGTGAAAGAACTTGCCTTATCATGTGCAACTCAGAGAATGTATCCAGATGTTCTGATGTATGATACAATAACAAAAATTACAGGAAGTTGTAAAACTCCTATGGGATGTAGATCGTTCTTACCTGCATGGAAAAATGAACAAGGTGAGTTTGTAGAAAGTGGTCGTATGAACCTAGGTGTAGTGACTTTAAATCTTCCTAGAATAGCACTAGAATCTAAGGGAAATAAAGAGGAGTTTTGGGAAATCTTTAAAGAAAGGTTAGCTATTTGTAAGGATGCGTTAGATTACAGAGCTAAACGTTGTGGTGAAGCAAAACCTCAAAATGCACCAATTCTTTATATGCACGGAGCATTTGGGAAACGCCTTAAAGCTGATGATAGGGTGAAACAACTATTTGATAATAAACGTTCTACATTATCATTAGGGTATATTGGATTATATGAAGTTGCGAGTGTTTTTTATGGTGGAGAATGGGAAAAAAATTCTGAAGCAAAAGAATTCACATTAGACATTATGCGATACATGAAAGAATGTGTAGATAAATGGACTGCAGAAGGTGATTATTGGTATAGTATTTATTCAACACCTAGTGAATCTTTAACTGATAGATTCTGCCGTATGGATACTGAGAAGTTCGGTATTGTAGAGAATATAACGGATAAAGAATATTATACAAATTCATATCACTATGATGTTAGAAAGAATCCGACTCCTTTTGAGAAGTTAGATTTTGAAAAAGACTATCCATACTATGCAAGTGGTGGATTTATCCATTACTGTGAGTATCCGGTATTAAAACAAAATCCTAAAGCATTAGAAGCGGTATGGGACTTCGCTTATGATAAGGTAGGGTACTTAGGAACAAATACACCGATTGACCGTTGTTATAAATGTGGTTATGAGGGAGAATTTGAACCAACTAAGAAAGGTTTCAAATGCCCTGAGTGTGGAAATAGAGATCCGAAAAGCTGTGATGTTGTTAAAAGAACATGTGGTTATTTAGGTAATCCACAAGCTAGACCTATGATTAAAGGCCGTCATAAAGAAATTGTAGCAAGGGTAAAACACTTAAAATAAAATTAACTTTTAATAGAGAGTGACTGCAAAATCGTGATTTCGAAGAAATCGATTTTGTCGAGTCACCTCTCTTATTTTTAATTTTAAAGAGAATAAAAAATCAATCTATAAAAATAAAAACCTTTAAATCCTTTACATTATTCGATTTTTTTGTTAAAATCAATACTGATAAGAAATTAGGAGGAATCACACATGGGTAAAATTTTTAAAGGTGCTCTATTAGGAGCTGTGAGTGCATTAGGAGCTTATTATTACAAAAATCCTAAAGAGTTAGAAAAACACAAAGATTTATTAAAGGAAAATACTAAAAATAGTATTGAGAAACTAACTGCTTATATTAATGAGAAAACTCAAGAATTAGAAGCAAAAGCACAAGAAGAAAAAGATGTTGCTAAAGAGAAATTAGAAGAGTTAACAGCATCTGAAGAAGTTGAGAAAGCAGAGGAAAACTTCGTTGAATTAGGTGCTAAAGCAGAAGAAGTAAAAGAAGAAGTAGTATCTGAAGCAACTGAAAAAGCAGAAGAAGTGAAAGAAGCGACAGAGCCTGTTGTTGAAAAAGTACAAGAGGTAGTAGAACCTGTAGTAGAAAAGGTAGAAGAAGTGACTACACCAGTAGTAGAAAAAGTAGAAGAAACAGTTTCACCAGCAGTTGAATCAACTTTTGAAAGTACTAGTAATGTTGTAGAAGAAGCAAAAGAAGTTGCTGAAACTCACTACGAAGAAAAAGTTGAACCGACTGTAGAACAAATTCATGAAGCGGTAGCCCCTGTAATTGAAAAAGCAGAAGAAGTAAAAGAAGAAGTAGAAGAGTTTGTTGAAGAAAAACCAAAAACAACTTTAGATTCTATTGTATCTTTATTCGCATCAAAAGAAGGAAAATAAGAAAGATAGCTAGGTAAATAAAAGTTTATCTAGCTATCTTTTTGTTTTATGCTAATCTATCAGCGATTGCTTTTTGAATTTCTTCAAATTCTGCTGGCTCAACTTTTTGTGGTGGCCATTTAACTTCTAAGTTATCGAAGTTTGTATCTTTATCTTTGTATCTTGGTACAATGTGGAAGTGAAGGTGGAAGACACTTTGTCCAGCGTATTCTTCGTTATTTTGGAAGATGTTAACTCCATCACAACCATAAGCTTCTTTTACTGCATTAGCGATTTTCGGAAGAACTCGTCCAATATTTGCTGCAGTCTCAGGATCACAGTCAAAAATATTTCTACTGTGCTTTTTAGGAATTACTAATGTATGACCTTTTGTTATAGGAAACACATCTAGAAAGCTGTATACATGCTCATCTTCATATACTTTGTAACTTGGGATTTCTCCATCAATGATTTTTTCGAAAATAGTTTTTTCCATAATTTTACTCCTTTTATTTTAAGTTTTCTAATGTTTCAATTAAAAGATTTTTCAGGTTTATACTAATTTTTTGAGCAGTTTTTAGTACGTGTTCGTGGTCGTGTTTTTTCTCTTGTATTCCTGTTGCCATATTAGTAGCGCAAGCTAAAACTGCTACAGGAAGCGATGCGTGGTTTGCAGCGATTACTTCTGGAACTGTAGACATTCCTACAAGATCACATCCCATTGTTTTAAATGCACGAATTTCAGCACGTGTTTCAAAGTATGGACCTTGGAAGAATCCATAAATACCTGTATGTAAAGTAATATCTAGTTTTTTAGCAGAGTTGTGTAAGTTTTCTACTAGATATGGATCGAATGGTGTAGTCATATCAACGAATCTTTCACCTAGACGTGGATCATTTTCTCCCATTAGAGGGTTTTTACTCACTAGTGAAATAAAGTCGTCAAGACACACGATATCACCTTCAGTAAAGTCTGTGTTAATAGCTCCACATGCATTAGTAATGAATAATCCTTTTACTCCTAAATACTTAACAACATATGTCATAAAAGCAACATCTTTCATGCTGTATCCTTCATAGAAGTGAAGACGACCGTTTAATACTAATACGTTTTTACCTGAGATTTTACCAAAAGTTAGTTTGTTTGCATGTCCTTTTACACGATTTGCATGTTTATTTCCTGGGAAAAGTGGAATAGCTTCATAACCAAGTTCTTGTTGCTCTTCAAGTTCAAGAGTAATACCACTTCCTAAAACTACTGCATAGTCGATAGGTTCTCCAAAATATTTCTTAATGTAGTTTGCAGTTTCTACAATATTTTCATAATATGTCATAATATAAATCCTCCTGAAAATGCTTTATCAGAAATATTATAGCATAAAACATTCAGAAAATATATAATTTCTAACCTATTTATTATTAACGTTTACAATTTTAGAGATTAATTTTAAAACAAAGTAATAGTTGATAGGACGAATTATATAGATTATATATATAAAAGTAGTATTCTAGTCTGATTAAAAAATAGAAAGTACTAAATTATTAGGAATCGTAGTATTTTTTTAGAAGTATATTTCATGTTATTTATATTTTATATTTATTTGTAAAAAATATCTTGCAAACGATTTAAAAAAGTAGTATTATGTTCTTAGTACATAAATTTTTAAGGAGGGTATTATGAAAAAATTACGTACTATTTTTGCAATTCTAGTTGCATTATCATTAATTGTTGTTGGTTGTTCTTCAAAGAATGCTAAGAATGACACTAAATCTGACGGTAAGAGCGGATATAAAATTGGTGTCGTAACTGGTGAAGGTGGAGCAAAAGATAAGAGTTTTAACCAAGCTAACGTAGAAGCTATTCAAGCTTGGACGAAAGCTAATGGTGCAAAAGAGCCAGTTGTATTAGAAACTAAAACTCAATCAGATTTAACTTCTAATTTACAAAATGCGGCAAAAGTATCTGATATTATTTCTTTAGCTGGTTATGAATTTGAAAAAGAAATTCCAAAAGTAGCTGAGCAATATAAAGATAAAAAATTCATGTATGTTGATACTTTTGTTGATGCGCCAAATATTGCTTCATTAATCTTTAAAGAACAAGAAGCCGGTTATTTAGCTGGATATATTGCAGCTTTACAATCTAAAACAGGAAAAGTTGGATATATTGGAGGAACTAAAATTCCACCAGTAGAGCGATTTGGTATTGGGTTTGTACAAGGTGCTAAAGCGGCTAAAAGTGATATTAAAGTAATGTACAATTACAGCGGAACTTTTTCAGATACAAACAAAGGGAAAACATTAGCAGCTACTATGTATGACTCAGGTGCGGATGTAATTTTCGTTGCTGCAGGGAATACAGGTAATGGTGTAATTTCAGAAGCTAAAGAACGTGGTATTATCGATATGTCTAAGAGCGGAGAGATTAAACACTGGGTTGTAGGAGTAGATAAAGATCAATACGAAGAAGGTATTTTTAAAGGGAAAGATAAAGACGGAAAAGAATATCAAAAATCTGCAATCCTAACATCAGCTGTTAAAAATATTGAAGTAGCAGTTACTAAAATATTAAATGAAATCAAAGAAGGTAAATTTACAAAAGGTGAACATGTCTTTGGTATTAAAGAAAATGGTGTAGGAATTCCAAAAGAAAATCCTAACTTAAGTGATGAAGTTAAAACAAAAGTTGCTAGTGCTATCGAAGAACTAAAATCAGGTAAAGTCGAAGTAGTAGCTACTGGAGATGAATTAAAAGCAAAAGGTTCAGCTACTAATATAGAAGGTGAACTATAATTAAAGAATATAGGAGCTGTTTGAAGCAAAATTTCTAAGAGATTTTGATTTCGGACACTCCTATTTTTTCTAAATAAGATATAGGAGATATCTAAATATGTGACAATTTATTAAAGTAAAGTATGTAAAATTATCGTATATAGAGGGAATAGAACAATAGTTGAATATAATCTATTTTGGATAATGTTGATTTTAAATATTTATTAAAAACTGTAGTTTTACATAAATTGTTTTATCTTAAGAATAAGTATTAATATACATTATTATCCAATGATTAGAGTGTGATATTTTAAAGTTCGTAAAATATTAAATACAATTATGTCCATAAAATAAAGTCTTTATCCAAAAATTTAATTAATGTGTAATAATAGTCTTGGATATAAAATCCGTATAAAAATATAAACGTTCTTAATGTTTTGGAAATGCTTTATTATTCTAAAATAATCTTATATGAATATAGAAGAATAGATATGATAATTCCTATAAATACTACTTTTATAGGTTTTTATAGTTAGAAAACGAACATTATAAAAAAATGTTAATATTTTTTTAATAAATCATTGAAGTTTGAAAGATAATGTGGTATTATTTAGGTATAAACAATATACAAATAAAGGAGACTTTTTATTTATGAAAAAGGTATTTTCGTTAATAGCAGTTGTTTTATCAGCAGCATTAATTATTGTTGGATGTTCTTCTAAATCATCTAACGGAAATTCATCTTCTAACAATTCTGGATTAAAAATCGGTGTTGTAACTGACGAAGGTGGAGCAAAAGATAAAAGTTTCAACCAAAGTAACGTTGAAACAGTAAAAGCTTGGGCTGAAAAAAATGGTGGTAAAGCACTTAACCCAATCGAAACTAAAAACCAAAGTGATATCGCTGCAAACTTACAAAACGCAGCAAAAGCTTCTGACGTAATTTCATTAGCTGGTTTCTACTTTGAAAAAGAATTACCAAAAGTTGCAGATTCATTTGCAGATAAAAAATTCATTTTCATCGATGGTGTAGTTCAAAACAAAAACGTTGCTTCTGTAACATTCTCAGAACACGAAGCTGGATACTTAGCTGGGTACGCAGCAGCTTTACAATCAAAAACTGGTAAAGTTGGATACATTGGTGGGGCTAAAATTCCTGCAGTAGTTAAATTTGGTGTTGGATTCGTTCAAGGTGCTAAAGCAGCTAAGAAAGATATTAAAGTTGTTTACAACTACAGTGGTTCATTCAACGACACTAACAAAGGTAAAACTTTAGCAGCGACTATGTACGATGCTGGTGCTGACGTAATCTTCGTAGCAGCTGGTGGTACTGGAAGTGGATCTATTAAAGAAGCTCAAGAAAGAGCAGCTAAAGATCTTAAAGAAAGCGGAGAAGTTAAACACTGGATCGTTGGTGTAGATAAAGACCAATATTCTGAAGGTGTATTCAAAGCTAAAGATAAAGACGGAAAAGATGTTGAAAAATCAGTTATCTTAACTTCAGCTGTTAAACGTATCGACGTAGCAGTTGCTAACATCTTAGACGCTATTAAAGCAGGAAAATTTGAAGGTGGAACAGCTAAAGTCTTCACAATTAAAGAAGATGGAGTTGGACTTCCAGCAGAAAACCCTAACTTAAGCGATGATATCAAAGCTAAAATTAAAACAGTTGTAGAAGATCTAAAATCTGGTAAAGCAACAGTTGCAGCTGACGCTGCTGGTGTAGCTGATAAAGCTAATATCGACGGAGAACTTTAATTTTAAGAAGTTTGTATTTCAAAGACCTAGCAAATGCTAGGTCTTTATTTTTATGAAATTATTTTTATATTTTAAAATTAGTTTTAAAAAATTTATATTCTGAATTACTTTGGTATTAAGTTTAAAAATTTAGGTTTTTTAAAAAATATAAAACGAATACAGTAAGGTTATTAGCAAATTTTTATAATTTAAAATAATGTTAAATATATAAAAAAATGCCTGAAAAAGCTATACTAGTTTGTCAAAATATATTATAATATATATATGTAAGAATTTATAAAAGAGAGGTAATGATATGTACGCTATAGAAATGCTAAACATAACTAAAAAGTTTGGCGACTTCTACGCAAATAAAGATATCACTATTCAAGTAAAGAACAATGAAATTCATGCTTTACTTGGTGAAAATGGTGCAGGGAAATCTACGTTGATGTCGGTTCTTTTTGGTATGTACCATCAAGAAGCCGGTGTTATTAAATTGAATGGTAAAGAAGTTGATATTAAAGATCCTAAGCATGCTAACCAACTAGGAATAGGGATGGTGCATCAGCACTTTAAACTTATTAAAAACTTCACTGTTGCTGAAAATATTATTTTAGGGATGGAAGAAGTAAAAGGTGGAAAAATTGATTTAGAAAGTGCTGCAGTAAAAATTAAAGATTTATCTAAAAAATATGGTTTGGAAGTTGATCCTAAAGCATTAGTTGGAGATATTAGTGTTGGGATGCAACAAAGGGTTGAAATTTTAAAAATGTTATATAGAGATGCTAACATTTTAATTTTTGATGAACCTACTGCAGTTTTAACTCCTGCTGAGATTAAAGAATTCTTAGCTATTCTTAAAAATCTTCAAGCGGAAGGAAAAACTATTTTATTAATTACTCACAAACTTAATGAAATTATGGCCGTTGCAAACCGTTGTAGTATTATTCGTCGTGGTGAATACTATGGAACAGTTGAAATAGCGGAAACAACAAAAGAAAAACTAGCTAGTCTTATGATTGGTAAAGACTTAGAAATAATTAAATATGAGCGTTCAAGAGAAGGTAAGAAAAATATTCTTGAAGTTTCAGGGGTATATGCAGATACTGCCGAGAAAAAAGATATCCTTCACGATTTCAACTTAAATGTCCGTGAACGTGAAATTCTAGGTATCGCAGGGGTTGACGGAAATGGTCAACAACAATTTGTAGAAGTACTTAATGCTCTACTTAAAGAAACAAAAGGTAAAATTGTTTTTGACGGTCAAGAAATCAACTCATTATCAACAGCAAAACGTAAAGAATTAGGACTAGAAATTATTGCTGAAGACAGACATAAAGATGGTCTTGTATTAGATTTCAGCGTTGAAGAAAACTCAGTTTTAGAAAATTATTATACAGAAAAATTTGCTAAACGTGGATTCTTGAAAAAGAATATTATTTCGAAATTTGCTAAAGAAATTTGTGAAAAATATGATGTTCGTAAAGCTGGAGATGAGAAAATTTCTGCACGTAGTATGAGTGGTGGTAACCAACAAAAACTTATTATTGGACGTGCTTTAGAATTAGATCCAAAATTATTAGTAACAACTCAACCTACACGTGGTCTTGATGTTGGAGCTATTAACGGTATCCACAAAATGTTAATTAATTATCGTGATAAAGGTAATGGTGTACTATTAATCTCATTCGACTTAGATGAAATCTTAACATTATCTGATAGAATCGCGGTAATTCACAATGGTAACATTATCGATATAGTGGATAATGATGAAAATGTAACAAAAGAACAACTTGGTCTGCTTATGGCAGGGGTTAAGAAGTAGAGAGGAGAACGTATGTTAAAGAAAGTTTTAACTAATGCGGTGCTACCGATATTAGCTTCATTTATTATTGGAGCAATTCTTATTTCAGCGATAGGGGCAGCACCAGGAGATGTGTTTGGAGTAATTGGAGATATTTTTTCAGACTCAAACAGTATAGCTGAAATTTTTGTATCAACAATTCCGCTTATTTGCACTGGATTATCTGTTGCATTTGCATTTAGAACAGGTTTATTCAACATTGGGGCAGAAGGTCAATTTATTATGGGTGGTCTTTTTGCTGGACTTGTTGCGATTAAAATGGAAGGTATGAACTTCTATTTAGTATTAATTACTAGTATTCTAGTTGGTGTTGTAGTAGGTGGTCTTTGGGCAGCTATTGCAGGTTACTTAAAAGCTAGATTCAATATTAGTGAAGTAGTTGTAACAATTATGTTAAACTATACAGCTTTATATTTCGTACAATTTGCTGTACCTAAATATATTAAAGGAACTAACGATATTATTTCTAAACCTATCGTTTCAGCTGATGGAACAGGATACTTACAAAATAGTTTAGTTGAAGGTATTTTCAACAACTATCGTTTAGGAACTGATTTATTCTTAGCTATTTTCAGTGTTATTATTTTCTATATCGTTATGGAAAAAACAGTATTCGGTTATGAATTACGTTCTGTAGGGTTTAACCCGAATGCATCAAAATTTGTAGGTATGAAAGTAAATAGAAACACTGTGTTATCTATGGCTATTTCAGGAGCTTTCGCTGGTTTAGGTGGTGCTCTTTACAATATGGGACCTGTAGGACAAGTAGTAGCAGGTTCAACATTCCAAGGGTTTGGATACATGGGAATCGCGGTTGCTTTAATAGGTGCTAATACAGCTGTTGGATCACTATTAGGAGCATTATTATTCGGATTCTTAGGAGTATTAACTCCACAATTATCGTTCATCGGTATTCCAAAAGATATCGCGAACATTTTAATTGGTTTAATCGTATTATTCGTTGCAGCTAAAGCTATCTTTGATAACAAGTTGCTTGATAAATTATTTAGTAGTAAGAAACAGAAAGGAGATAAATAGATGGATACAGTATTATCACTATTAGACTCAATGTTACAATATACTGCACCAATTCTTATAGCTGCCATCGGTGGTTTCTATTCAGAAAAAAGTGGGGTTGTTAACATTGCCCTTGATGGTTTCGTAATCTTTGGATCATTCATCGCGTCACTATTAGCATTATCAGTGTTCGATGGATCTCCAACATTATTCCAATTAGTAATTTGTTTAGTTGTTGCAACACTTGCTGGTGGGTTAATGTCATTAATCCACGCATATATCAGTATTAATTTAAAAGCTGACCAAGTTATTTCAGGTACGGCGATTAACTTAATTACACCAGCTATAGCATTATTCTTAGTTAACCACTTTAATGGTACATATGAATTATTATTAGCAAGTGGTTTCCCAAGATATACAGTATTTGGTAAATTTACTATTTATCCAACGGTATTTATAGCTGTAATTTTAGTAATTGTAACATATTATGTAATTTATAAACGTCCATTCGGATTACGTTTACGTTCTGTAGGGGAAAACCCACAAGCGAGTGATTCACTTGGATTAAACGTATTTAAATATCGTTACATTGGGGTATTTATTTCGGGATGTTTAGCAGGATTAGCTGGAGCTATCATCGCAACTACATTCTCACAAGGATTCAATGCAGCTATCACAGTATACGGATTCGGATACTTAGCATTAGCAGCATTAATCTTCGGTAAATATAACCCAATTACAATCACATTAGCTTCGTTATTCTTCGGAGGAACTAAAGTATTCGCTGAGAAAGTTTCTATCTTAGCACCAGATCTACCAATCCCGGTATCATTCTGGAACATGTTCCCATTCGTAGCTACAATTATTGCGCTTATCGTATTTTCTAAGAAAACTGCTACTCCAGAAGCACTTGGTATTCCATACGATAAAGGTTTAAGATAATAAAAAAGTAGGCTTTGAAACTCTTAAGTTTCAAGGACTACTTTTTAATTTTGTATAAAAAAGACCTCAATCAAAAATTTGATTGAGGTGATTTTAGTTATTTGGATTTGATTCTGGCCATCTCATCCTTATAGAATGATTCATTTTTTTCGTTAAAGAAACCGCTACTAGCTCCAGCACCAACATAAATATTAGAACCGAATTTAGTCCATTCTTTAACTGACTTTGTTTTATTTGTAGGTAGACCGTTAGGATAAACATGAACGGTTTGTCCACCGCCACCAAACATAGGATTGTCTCCTTGGCGACTGAATGAATAAACTATAGCAGGTTGAGAAGGAGTTCCAAGTTGTTTAGTATCTATAGTTTTACTAATCCACCATTTTCCAGACCATTTCTCTGGAACGTCCACAATAAAGTACTCATTTTCATAGTGTACAGAAGTCATTTTTACAGGCTTTTCTTCAATATCCACTGAAGAATCTTCTTTTCTTTTTTCTTGGTCTTTTTCTTTTTTACCTAATTCACTTATACGTTCTTCATATTTTTTCACAATTTTTTCTATTTCAGTTTGTTTTTCTTGAGCTTCTTTTTCTGTTTCGAAAGTATAGTCTTTTTCTTTTTCTATTGTTTTAGTTAACTCATCTAATTTTGACTTACTATCATTAATTTTGTTATTGTCAGAAGTGCTACTAATATCTGAAATAGTATATTTTTTTAAAGTATTATCATAATCATTGTGGAAATAAGTACGCATTGTATTTATACTATTTTTAAACTCATCTAGAACTTTTGAGTCTTTATTAGAACTTAAATTGTATTTTGATTGTTCATCAAGAGTATCTTTTAATAACTCTAGACGTTTATTTCTATCATTTTCATCATTAAATTTTTTTGTAAGTTCGTGTAGTGCAGTTAGTTTTTCTGCAGAAACTGTTTCAACTTGTTTCTTTTGATAAAGTGTATATCCAAAAAAGCAAATAAGTAAGGCAACTATTATTGAAATAATAGAAATTATAGTTTTATTATTTTTTTTATTCATAAAATTCTCCTTTAGATTAATTACTTTAATAATTATAGAGTAATCGTAATATTTAGTCAATATGAGGGAGTAGTTGAAGTCTTTGAATATAATAATAAGATTATTTTTTTAAAAAATGGACTCCTTCTACATGATATAGGAGGAATCCATTTGTCTAATATAAATATATATGTTATTAATATTATTTATTTTCCTGAGATACTTTGGATTATTTAACTCTAATAGTTGCTCGATCAGGTTTTCCATCTATTGAGAAGAAACCAGAAGCAGCACCAGCTCCTAAGTAGACCTTAGAATTTAGTTTTTTTAATATTGGTGATGAATTAGCCTTACTAGGTACTCCATCAGGGAAAACGTAGATTGTCTGAGCACCACCAAAAGGAACGTTACCCTCAGGATCATGTTTAAATGAATAAATTATAGCAGGTTGAGATGGTGTTCCTAAATTGTTAGAATCAACATCCATAGATAACGACCATATTTTAGCCCATTTTTGAGGGATATCAACGCTGAAGTATTCATTTTCATAATGCGTAGTAGACGTTTGTTCAGTTTTTGACTCATTTTTACTTGATGAATTCTCTTGTTTTTTATCATTTTCTTTTTTCTTTAATTCATTAATACGCTCTTCGTATTTTTTCACAAGTTTTTCTACTTCAGTTTGTTTTTCTTGAGCTTGTTGTTCTGATTCGAAAGTATAGTCTTTTTCAGTCTCGATTGTTTTAGTCAATTCGTTTAATTTTGACTTATTATCATTGATTTTTTTCTCATCGGATACTGTAGTAATATCAGATAGAGTGTAAGTTTTTATAGTATTGTCATAATCGTTATGAAAATAAGTTCGCATAGTATTTATGCCATTTTTAAATTCATCTTGAACTTTTGAGTTTTTATGAGAATTCAGATTGTATTGTGATTGTTCATCAAGAGTTTCTTTTAGTATGTTAAGTCTCTCGTTTCTATCATTATTATCATTAAATTTTTTTGTAAGTTCGTGTAAAGCAGTTAGTTTTTCTGAAGAAACAATTTCTGCTTGCTTTCGTTGATAAGAATTATATCCAAAAAAAACAAATAACTACAGCAATGATTACTGAAATAATAGAAATTATAGTTTTGTTATTTTTTTTCATAAAATTCCCCTTTCATTTTTCTATATTATTAATTATAGATTAATAGCAAAGTTACGTCAATAAGAGGAAGGGAAGTAGTTCAGTTTAGAAAAAAACTTCTCAATATCAAAAAATGATAATTGAGAAGTTTAATACTTAAAAATTCATGTGGAAATTCTTTAGTATATTAGATTGTTTATAATGTGAAATATTTTTAACTACTTCATAATACATTAATTTATATAATTTTAATTATCTGCCGAAAGTTCTCTGGTATTCCTCTGTACTTGGCATTGCTTGAGCACCTTCTTTACCTTTTTGAATTAACCATTCTAAACATGCTTTAATTTCAGCATTGCTTGCGTTAAATCCTATGTAATTAGTTGCAATTGTCTGATAAGCATTTGTTTGTCTAAATTCTTTATAAGTTGTAGAATTAGTTACCGTACCACTGAATACATATGATGAACCTGCTGGTATAACATCATTATCACTTATTCCAGAGGAAACTTGAGTTGATGGAGATTGGGTTACAGTATTTTTTTCTTTTACTGCATTAGGTTGTTTAGTATTCTCTTGTTTTATTGAATTTCCGCTTAATTCCGATTTTAAAGCACTGTGTTTAAATTTGTATTTATCTAATATTGAATTAATATCATCAGATTTAGCTTCTTTAATTTCTTTAAGAACTTTTTCGTAATTTGTGATATCTTCTTTTAGCCATTCAATAGCTTTATCAAAAGAGTTATCAGTAGTAAGTGAATCTACTTTTTCTAAAGATTTTTTAGCAGAATCAACGTCTTTACTATCAAGACTTGTGTCAGCATTTTTTAATTCTTTAGCGATTTTTATTTCAGTTTTAATATTTTTGAAAGCTTCTTGTCCTTTATCATTATCTAAAGTTTCTAATCCAGCAAGGCCTCCTTTGAAGTCGTGGCTGTCATTTATTAGAACTAGGTATTTAGTATGTTCTTCTTTAATAGAACTATTGCTAGAACCAAAGAAATAATAAAGACCACTAGCAAGTAATAAAAGAACAATAATTGGCTATAAGTATTTTATTCATATAAAGTATTTCTCCTTTTTAAATAGATTGTATAAGTAGTTATTTTGATACTCCATTTAATTATATTCTTAATAAAAAACTTTGTAAATATTTTTTGTAAAAGATATGGATTATTTTGATTTGAAGCCATGAATATGAAATAACCCCACCTATAGTTTTTGGTGGGGTTTTTGGAGACGCTTTGGAGACAATCCAAAGTGTTTTAACTAATTTTCAATCTATATATTTTAACATATGGGCAGTTAGAACTAATAATCTTTTCCTCACTTTGTTCGTTAAGATTAAAGTTCTTGTTGCATACGCTGTACCTAAGAATTATGTCGTCGTTAAACTCCTAATAATTCAAATGTACACCGCATTATTCCCATTCAACTATAATAAAAAAAATCTTGTTTGCTTTTCCTTATTTTAACACAATTTAGAGCGGTTGAAAAGAAATGATTATGTTAGAATTCTACTTTATTGGTTGCAAAATGGTTGCAAATTAGTTATCTATATTCTTAATAGTATATAGAATATTATTTTTCACTAAATTACTATATTTTTCTAAATCAGTAGTATTAAATTTGGTATTATTATTTCTACTATCAAGAAACTTTATAATTTCCTTATGTAAGTCAGATATGTTTTCTATTTCCAAATCTAATAGTTCATTATTTAATTTTATATTTTTAAGAGAGGTATTATGTAACTTTTTTAAGTAATTTACATAAATTCTATCAGCTGGGTTAATAATAGTTTTTTTATCATTCGACATATATTCGCAAAATACGTAATTATCATTGATTAGATAGATTAAATTTAAGTGATTAATTTTTAATTTTCTTAATGTATTAAGATTTTGTTCGAATTTAATTTTCTTTTTATTATTGGTTAATCGTTTTTTTTCTAATAAGCAACTTGAAACCACGGGAATTATAGCACCTATAATAACTGAAATTATAGTTTTAATAAAATCATAATTAATAAAATCACAGTTCATAATAAAACACCATCTAGTATCTTTCTTTATCAATAATATATCCAGTAGAATTATCTTTTGAACGATATACTTCTCGAATATTTAAATAATTTTTAGACATTTCTTTTTTTAAATCATCAATAGTTTTATTTAATCTTTTTTCTAGCAATAATTTTACTAAATAGTATTTTGTATCATACGAGATATTATTTTTTCCTCCAATGCTGTTATCTAAAGCTTTTTCATCTAGAGTTTCATGCTTATATCTCATTTCTAAATCAACCATATCAAAAATTATATCAGTTAAAATTAAATTATTAATTTTTTGGTTAAATACTTTATCATTAATAATTTTATCTAAAATTTCCGTTGCAGTAGTATTGTTATCAAATACGTAATTACTGATAAGTCTTTCAACAGAAACACCAAGTGCTAATGCTATTTTTTTAATTATATTTAACGAAGGAGGGGTCACTCCATTTTCATAGTTTTGAATAGTTCTATAGGATATTTTAGCAATTTCAGCAAGTTCTTTCTGTGTTAAATCTAATTCTTTTCTTAATGCCCTAATATTATAACTTAAGTCTGGATATAAATCCGATAAATCTTTTTTCCCGTTCATAATTAACCTCTAAAATGTATTTAATGTGTAAAAAGAATAAAAAGACTCGACAAACACATTTAAACACTTTATAATGTGTTTAAAAGGTTAAATAATCTTTTAAATACATTATACACAATAATCAAATAAAATAATACTAAAAAGGGGTGACATAAGATAATTTATAAAATTTTGATTATTGTCTAAGAAAGGAAAAATAAATATGATTAAAATAAGTGACTTATCTTTATCGGATAAAGTTTTAGAAAAACAATATTCAGTAGTTCAAGTATCTGAATGGACAGAGAGAAATGGAGAAGAGGTTGTAAAAAAAGGTTGAAAATATGAAGTAGTATTACCTAAATTAAGATTTGAAAAATTTTCGATTAAAATTGAATCTCAATTTCCTATAATTACACAAGAAGAACTTGAAACTAAAGGCACGGTAAGTATGACGTTTGATAATTTAATAATTAAGCCGTATGCTACTGCTAATAATGGTTTTGTAACAATTGGTATTTCTGCTAATGCAAAAAGTGCAGTAATAGTGTCCTAAAAAATCAAAAGCTGTTACGTCGTAACGCGTTAAGCGGTAAAGATGGAAAACAGATTTTGAGAAGTATGAGTGCAACGAATACTTCTATACTTAATTTAATATATAGGAAAACATAATGCGAAAAATAAAGTGAAAAATTGCATTCCGGCGGGCTTGAAATATGGTCAAAGAATATTATAATACCAAGGTTATAGAAACAGCAAATTTTGTAGAAATGTGGTTATATATTGATGATGGAATTATGTATAATCATAGTGATAAAAATAATCAAGATAAATTAGATAATTTTGATTATGATTTTTAAAAAAATATTTCAAAAAAAGACAGTAACGCTTCAACTCATTATGAAAAATTAAAAAAATTACAAAGGTATTATGAAAATGTAAGATGGGAAATGTCAAGATTAATAGATTGTAATTTTGATGATAAAACAAAATTTATGACTTTGACATTTAAAGAAAATATACAGGATATAGATTTCTCTAATAATGAATTTACTAATTTTATAAGACGATTAAATTATAAGTTATATGGGGTAAAGAAAGCTATGTTAAAGTATATTGCAGTATGGGAAATACAGAAACGTGGAGCTATTCATTATCATATAATTTTTTTTGATTTCCCTTTTGTAAAGGCTAAACAGTTAGAAAAAATTTGGGGAAATGGATATATAAAAATAAATAAAATTGATGTAGATAGCAAGGAAAACCGAGGGAGATATCTATCGAAGTATTTTTCAAAGGATGTAGACGAAAAAGATTACAAAAAAAAGAGCTTTTTTAAATCGAAAAATTTAAAAAAGCCTAAAGTCTATAAGATGTTAACAGATGTAGTAGATGTTAATATCAAAGACCCTAAAGTTATTTACAGTAAAGAGTATACAAGATTAATACCGGAAAAGCAAGTAATAAGAAATGATGAAGAATTAACTAATAAGAAATTTAAGCAATCAAGAGTGATATATTTAAAAATGAGAAAGGAATGATGAATTATGTTAACAATGACAAGACAAGATTTACAAAATTTAGGATATGGAGTAAGTCAATCATCAGATATTATACGAAAAGCTAAACGCTACATGGTAAACCAAGGCTATGGATATTACGATAATAGACGATTAGGACGTGTTCCAGTCAAAACTGTTGAAAAAATATTAGGAATTGATAATTTAACAATTCAGTTGGAAGAATATCATGCCAAAAATATCTAATGTGTATTTAGACAAAAAAACTAATCGTTGGTATTTCGTTGCCAATTTAGGATGTGATGAAAATGGTAATAGGGTACGACATTGGGAAAGAGGGTTTTCTTCACAAAAAGAAGCTAAAACAGCCTATGATGAATATATGAATGATTATTCGAAAACAGCTGTAAAGAAGAACAGTACAATGAGTTATCAAGAATTTTATAAAACCTATTACTTACCACATTATAAACAGCAAGTAAGAGATAGTACTTACGAAAATAGGGTTGTTAGTATGAATAAACATTTTAAGTATTTTTTTAAAAGAAAATTAAAAGATATTAACGCCCCTATGATTAAAAAGTGGCAGAATACTCTAGCAAAGGAATATACAAGTGGATATACTCGTTCCATATATGGTTCTTTTCAAAAAACGTTAGATTTAGCTGTAACTTTAGGTCTACTTCAGAAAAATATAGCTAAACAAGTAGGAAATGTGAAGAAGGTAAAAACAAAAGTTGATTTTTGGACATTAGAGGAATTTTAAAAATTTATAAATCAATTTGACAAAAATTTTTATTATGAACATTATTCGTACATAGTTATTTGGCTTTTGTTTATGACTGGTATGAGGATTGGGGAAGCGCAGGCTTTAGAATGGGGAGATATTGATTTTACAGATAATTTATTATGTATAAATAAGTCCATGTATTATAAAAATGCACAAGAATTTCATGTTACAGAAACAAAGACAAGTGCTTCAAATAGAATAATAGTTCTAGATAACAAGACTATATGTAATTTAAAACATTGGAAAGATGTTCAAGGTAAAAATTCCCCTTCGAAGTATGTTTTGTCATACAATGGAATACCGATAAATAAGCATATGCCTAAACATATCATTGATAATAATTATAAGGCAGCAGGTGTTCATAGAATAAAGGTACATGCTTTAAGGCGCTCGCATGCCTCTATGTTGATATCTATGCAAGAAAATGCATTAGTAATAAAAGAACGTCTAGGTCACGAGGATATTGAGACAACTCTTGGGACTTATGGGCATTTGTATCCGAATTACAACAAAAAGATTGCTAAAAAAATAGATGATTTACTCAGAAAAATTTAATTAGCCGAAATAAAGGGTGTTTTAAGCGTTCATTTCAATTTCACGAGAAAAATAACTAGCGAACTTTCTCTCAAACCTCTAAGACGCCCTTTATTTTTGCAAATAGAGTACTTTTAATTTTTTTATGGCAGAGAAAAAAAACACTGCTCTTAATTTTTTTGAAAGTATTAACAAAAATTAGATGTTATTTTAGAATATAATGTATCAGCAGAAGTGCCGTTAGGCACGCTTAACCCCCAACTAACTAATAAGGAGGGTTAAAATAAAAAAAGTATAAATGGTGGTTGATCAAAACATTGATATAAAGCTATTTTTGCTTTAAAAGGGTTATACTTTATGAAAAATTACTTTTTGTAATTTGGATAAGGGAATTGACAAAAGATAAAGAATGATATAGGTAAAAACATATCATTCTTTTTTGTGTATACAAAAAAGTGATAATAACTATTGACAAAAATGGAATGTCACTGTATAATACATTTAAGAAGTTAACTCTTAAATATATTTAGAGTTAACTTTAAAAGAACTTTAGATTTAAATTTTAAATATAAATAATAAAGAAAGCGAGGTGAAAAAATATGGGGAAATATCTTATATTGAAATTAAGTGATAAGGACAGAACTATCCCTTTTGGAAATTCTGAGGAGTTAGTTAAAAGAGCTAATGGTGCTTGGAAGATATCTTTAAAGAAAATAGAGGGCGTAAAGAAAGCGTTACTATTATTCAGGGGATGTGTATTAGCGGAATATGAAATTGGTTCTAAAATAATTGTTAATGATACTGATGAGGGATATCGTTTAACTTTCGATATGAAAGAAGTTGAAAATTCTCGTCATAAAAGTCGTATTTTAGATTATAGAACTGCTAATCCAGCGTCAGTAGCGGAAGAAGAAAAATTACAAGATAAAAAGATAAAAAAATTTTCTGGAGTAGAGCATAATAAATAAAGAAAAAACTAAATATCTGATTTTTTACTTTAAAAATGAATAAGAAGTATAGCAAAACTAAAATTAATTCTTCCAGTAGATTATCTCAAAATTATGTGAGAGCTAGACCTTATTTTATAACTTGATATAAGGGAATTGACAAAAAGAAAGTATTAGTTTAAAATTAGCGTATAAGCAAAAAGTAAATATAATTTGCATAGAGAAAAGACAGGACCGTGAATCCTGTCTTTTTTAATAGGCTAGTTACTTTTTAAAAAATCTATCTAACCATTTGCAAATATAATAAGCAAATATACTTGCCATGATAGAAATAATAAAAGTAAATATAATATTAAGCATAGAGTTACACCTCCCTCTGTTACGAGATTAGTGAAAAAGTAACGATGTAAGTATAACACGAAAACGAAAATAATACAAAGCTATTCTTTCCGGTACAGAGCAAGAATGTTAAAACAAAACAATAGGGCGATTTTTTTGCTATATACTATGAGGTCGAAAGCATAGAGCGGATAATTTATTCTTTCCGTATGCTTTCGCACAAGAGAAGAATAGCAAAAAATAAAAAAAGTAAAGGATTAGCAAGGGAGATTTTTAAGGTTACGAAAAAATACTCTTGCCCTTTACTTTTTTTAAGCTAACAATTTTTATTTATTGGTTGCAAAATGGTTGCATTTATGGAAATCAAGTATTATTACAAGTTCATTATACCAATGATTTGATAAGTTTTTACAATTACTCCCATTCAATAGGGGAAGAATCTATCCTGAGTGGTTGGTATCATAGGGAGTATCGACTTTATTTTTTATATTGGCAGGGGAAATAGCAGGGTATAAAAAGTATAATTATTTAGTAAAAAGTGTTGATATATTAGTATTTATAAATAGTTGATTATGATAGTTTAATTTGATATAATCAAAACTGGAGAGAGAAGTTAGGGAGTGTAAAACTTCCGATAAAGATGGTGGCTACTTCTATATGAAAGGGGATGGTGCTATGCTCGCATACACTAAAATCTTGAAGAAAGGAGTAGAGAATGTCTACGTACGAAGCTATCCAACTAATGATAGATTTTGCGATTTTTGTAATTGCACTTTTGACTTTGGTTGTAGCTATTGTTACTTATACGATGAAAAAATAACCATCTTTAAACTTTGGTCGGTTAAGATGGTTATTTAAAACTATTTTACGAGCCACCGTCTTTAAAACGGCTCTTTCTTTTATAATTTCATTTTATCATAAACATAATTTAATTGCAATGATTTTGTCAGATTGCAATTTTACAGACGATTATTGGAATAAATCTATTGATTGTTTCAGTAGTTAGTGCATGTATTGTAGCATTAAAAAAAGACAATAAAAAATAACCATCTTTATACTTTGGCAGGTAAGATGGTTATATAATAACTAAACCAGAGCCACCGTCTTTAAAACGGCTCCCTCTTTTTATATTTATATTTTAGCATATATAAGGTAAGAAATCAAAGATTTTAATAAAAATCCCCCATCGAAAATTATTGGCGGGGAAAATGGTAAGGTATAAATTTGTATTTATCTTGTATTTGGTTTTTAAAAGTAAACTATATCAAGTTTCTTGGTGAATATACTACTTTTATTTTTACTCATCGAGCTTTTAGATACTAAAATATTTTATTTATAAATAAAATATTATTGAAGTATTATTCCCCTAAATATTTAATATATATTTGACATGGATTCCATTCGTCCCATAAGGTAGGAAAACATTCTAATTCTTTATATCCCATTGCGATATAGAATTCATTAGTAATATCATATTCTTTGTAGTGTCCCATTTTTACAGTTTTTACCTGTGAGTAGGAATATCCAAGATTTTTTGCCATATTTTCGAATTCTGTATTTAGTTTTGTTCCAATTCCCATTCTATGAAATTTTTTCTTTATACCCATTACAAAAATATCTGCAGTATCCTTACTTGTTGCGTTTAATACGATAAAACCTGCAACTTCATTATCTGCGAAGCAAGCCAAAAACGGTTTATCTTGTGAATCTTTAATATACTCTTTTGTACTTTCAGGTAGACCAAACCATTCAGGAAGGTCGTAAAGGACCTCTTTTGATATTATTTCTTTTTCTTTCTTGTCTATTATTTTTTTAATTATTAAATCCATATTATTTTCCTCTCAAAATTATAATTCCATTTAATTATAACACAGATAATAAGTATCATACAAATAGTCACAAGAGATTGAAATGTTGTTATTTTGATAAAATTTGGTGTTGAATGTATTATTCTTGATTATCTATTTTTATATTTATATTTTAGTGTAGATAAGGTAAGAAATCAAAGATTTTAATAAAAAGACCTTATCAATAGTTTTTGATAAGGTCTTTTTGGAGACACTTTGGAGACAATCCATAGTGTTTTAACTAATTTTCAATCTATATATTTTAATATATGGGCAGTTAGAACTAATAATCTTTTCCTCACTTTGTTCGTTAATATTAAAGTTCTTTTTGCATACGCTGTACCTAAGAATTATGTCGTCGTTACTCTCCTAATAATTCAAATGTACACCGTATTACTCCCATTCAATAGTTGCTGGTGGTTTACTAGTAATATCGTAGACTACGCGGTTAACGTGAGCAACTTCGTTTACGATACGAGCTGAGATTTCTTCTAGAACTTCAAATGGAATATGAGCCCAGCTTGCTGTCATACCGTCGATACTTGTTACAGCACGAACTGCAACTGTATAGTCATATGTACGCACATCTCCCATAACTCCTACTGAACGAATGTCTGGAAGACATGTGAAGTATTGCCAGATTTCTCCTTCTAATCCACGTTTAGCGATAACATCACGTAAGATAAAGTCACTATCACGTACGATTTGAAGTTTTTCTTCTGTTACTTCTCCAAGGACACGAATACCAAGCCCTGGTCCTGGGAATGGTTGGCGCCAAACGATTTCATGAGGAAGACCAAGAGCTTCTCCTAATGCACGAACTTCATCTTTGAATAGAGTGTTAAGAGGCTCGATTAGAGAAAAACGCATATCTTCTGGTAATCCACCTACATTGTGGTGAGATTTGATTGTTTGAGCGTTTTTAGTTCCTGATTCAATAACGTCAGTGTAAAGAGTACCTTGAGCTAAGAATGGTACGTCATGTAGTTTAGCACATTCTTCATCGAATACATAAACGAATTCATTTCCGATGATTTTACGTTTTTGTTCTGGATCACTTACCCCTTTAAGTTTTCCTAAGAATTTATCTTTAGCATCGACTTTAATAAGATTCATGTTGAATCCACCTTCGATTTCTTTACTGAATGTATTCATTACAGCTTCAGCTTCACCTTTACGAAGTAAACCGTGGTCGATAAACATACAGATAAGTTGATCACCGATTGCTTTGTCTAGTAGGGCAGCTACAACTGATGAGTCTACACCACCAGATAACGCACAAAGAACTTTTTGATCTCCAACTTCTGCACGAATTTCTTCGATTTTCTCATCGATGAAGTTTTGGATTGTCCAATCGCCAGTACAGTTACACACGTTACGGATGAAGTTTCTAATTAAGTCATAACCGTATTCAGAGTGACGCACTTCTGGGTGGAATTGGAAGCAGTAGAAGTTTTTCTCTACATTTTCAGCAGCTGCGATTGGGCAGTTATCACTTGTTGCGACAACTTTGAATCCTTCAGCAAGTTCAACTACTTTATCAGAGTGACTCATTAATACTTGTTGAGAAGCAGGGGTACCTTCGAATAGTTTAGCTCCTGGAGTTACATCAACATTGTGAGCTCCGTATTCTCTACTTGTTGCAGATTCTACTTTTCCTCCTAGTTTGTGTTGCATAAGTTGCATTCCGTAACAAATTCCTAGTACAGGAATACCTAGGTTGAAGATTTCATCATCAATAGTAAGAGAGTTTTCTTCGTAAACTGAGTTTGGTCCACCTGAAAGGATGATTCCTTTAGGGTTCATTTTTTTGATTTCTTCTATAGAAATTTCATTGTCATGTAGTTCAGAATATACACCAAGTTCACGTACACGACGAGTAATAAGTTGGTTATATTGACTACCAAAGTCAAGAACTAATATAAATTCGTGTTTCACGGTTTTCCTCCTAAAATATACTTTTATTAATATAGTCTATTATAACAAGAAGTTTGAGATATGTAAAATCTTAAATGTTAGAATTTTTGGAGTTTTTTTCTTTGAAAAATTGATTTTTCGATAAAAAAACAACAAAAAACGAATTTTAACTTTATGAAAATGATGAAAAATCCGTAAAATAGGATTTTTAGTTTTCAAAAAAAATGATAATTTTGGTTTATACGAATAATGGGTGAGAGAAAATTTTATAAAAATTTTTTGTAAAATGTTATAATTAATATATAGAAAGTAGGAGGAAAAATAATGGTAAGAGCATATATTGGAACATATACAAAACAAGATAGTGAAGGGATATACTTAGTAGACTTATCAGAAGAAGGGAAAGTGTTAGAAGTTAGAAATGCAGCGAAGGTTGATAATCCAACGTATTTAGCATTGTCTAATGATAACAAGTATTTATATAGTGTATCTAGAGTAGATGGAAAAGGAGCTGTTTCTAGCTTTGAGGTTGAAGAGAATGGTAACTTGAAAGAATTAACATCAGTAGCTCAAGAAGGGAACCCTCCTTGTTATGTAGAATTGAACTCAGAAAAAAATACCTTATTATCAGCCAACTATCATTTAGGTACAATTGATAGTTACTCTGTTGAAGATGGTAAATTAGTGAAACTTCTATCAACAGATCACCATGAAGGAAGAGGGGTACATGAAAGACAAGAAAAACCTCATGTTCATTTCTCTGGATTTACTCCAAGTGAAAAATATGTCTTCTCATGTGATTTAGGAACTGATGAAATTACATCGTATAAACTTAATGAAGGAATTTTAGAAAAAGTAACTATTTTTAAAGCTAAAGATGGAAGTGGAGTTCGTCATATAGTATTTAGTAGTGATGAGAAACAAGCTTTTGTAATGACGGAACTTACTAGCGAAATTATTGCATTTGATTACGATGGAGAGGGGAATTTAGCTAATCCAACATATTATCCTACATTACCAGAAAACTTTGCGGTAGAAAATAAAGGTAGTGCGATAAAAATTTCAAATGATAATAGATTTATTTATGTTTCTAATAGAGGGCAAGATGCGATAGTTGTTTTTGAAAATACTAGAGATGGATTAAAACAAATTCAAACTATTAGTGCTTTTGGTAAAGGTCCTAGAGATTTTGATTTATCAAAAGATAATAAATTTGCAATAGCGACTAATGAAAATAGTGGAACGATTACCGTATACGGAGTGAATGCAACAACAGGGGAGTTAACAGTTGTAGATTCAGAGATTATTGTTCCTGAAGCTGTATGTGCTAAGTTTATATAGAAAAATACCTAAGATGAGAATGATCTCGTCTTAGGTATTTCTTTTATGAGTTTCGTTTTTTTACTACAAAGAACGGTGCTCCAAAATTACAGTATTCTAGAATGTAATCTTCAAGGTTGTTTATGTTCTTAGGATTATTGTTATCCTTTGTTAAAATAAATCCAGTAAGTCGTAGTTTTTCATGAGAAATATCTCCGACAATATAGGGTTTATTTTTTAAAACATCTACTAATTTCTCTTCAAAAGTTTCTTTTTGGAAGGCGTCTTTAAAATTGTAGACAAGTTCGTAAATAGCACCTTCTACTTCAAAAACTAAATTATTTTGCTCCATATCTAATCCTTTCTAACCACTTGTCTCATAACGTATAGTGCTGCAAAAACAAGTGTATATATTGCCAGTATACCAGTAGCAAAGTACTTCGTACGATCTATAACAATAGTAGTTTTTTCGTAGTTATCTTTTTTATCAAAGTTCTCATCATTGATAAAGTTTGATTTAACTTTATCGAATGTACCAGTGTTGTTATTAGAGGCGAACTCAGAAAAAACTGTTCCTTCATTCGCAGATGTAGTTTCATATTTTTGGAAAAGAAGTATTTTCTTATTCATTAGTAAATATGTTACGTCTTTTATAGAATGTTTCTCATAGAATAAATCGTAAATATCTTTATTGAAGGTAATTTTTTCATTATTTATTGTATAAGTACCAGCTTTAAGTGCTAGTTTATAGTGATAATTCGTAAATAAGTAGTCGTAAGATTTCTGAAGTTTTTCGAAATAAGCGGCTTTATC
Source organism: Streptococcus sp. UMB1385 (assembly GCA_002871655.1). Lineage (GTDB taxonomy): Bacteria > Bacillota > Bacilli > Staphylococcales > Gemellaceae > Gemella. The sequence continues at coordinate 125,985 of PNGU01000006.1, forward strand.
ATCGCTTTGGTTTAAAACTGTAATTATAAGTTTAGTATTACCACTATATGCATATGTAACACTGTTCTTTTCAGAATAATCTAATCCTAAAACTCTAAATTTATCAGATTCTTTAAATTCAATACTATTTTTAATTTTTTCTCCAGTAGCAAGTGTGTGTTCTGGATTTTTTGTTATTTCTGTTATTTCTGGGTAAGTTTTTAATATTAAACTAGTCAGATATGAAATATTTTTCGCAGTACTAATATTAGTAGAACTGTTGTTATCAAAAGTCTCTAGTTTTGTGTCATTAAGAGACATAGTTGCAAGTATATCCTTAGCTTTTGTAATATCGATATTGAAATGACTAAAGATTGCTTGGTTAAGACTATTTGACGCTTCATTTTCTAATAAGAATATAGCATCTTTAACTGTAATAGACGCTTCAAATTTATATTTAGTTAATATATCGTCACTATTTTTAATATCAATTTTTGTATCTAATGTTATTTTATTATTTTTTAAATTATCAGCAAGTAGGTAAAGCGCAACGTAGTTAGGTAACTTGCCTACAGCTGTTTTTTCATTTTCTCCACGTTTAGAAATGATTTTTCCTGTATTAAGTTCCGAAACAACTAGATGAGAATTAACGTCGCTAAAATCAATTACCGCATTATTATCTAGGAAGTTATCTTCAGCTTTTGTGAAGTTTGGAATTAAAAAAACAAGAAGTAAAATCAAAATACTAATTTTTTTTAGTTTCATTATTTCAATCCTTTATTTCAAACTTGTTTAGAATAGTTTTTTTCCTTTTGTTTATTTTTTAGTAATAATGAGGAAGAAAGTAATTCTAAACACATACATTCTAGTATATTACAAAATAAGGAAAAATTCCAATAAGAAGGAGGAGATTTAAGAAATTTTAACTATAGTAAATAATCTTATTATAATTTTCATAAGGAAAAATTTGAAACTAAATCATTACGTGTTATAATTAGATGATGTTTGATTTTATAAGAGAAAGTTGAGATTTAAGATGAAATATGACGTAATTGTAATAGGTCTTGGTAGTGCAGGACTTATGATAGCGGATAGGTTGAATGATAGTGGTTTAAAAGTTTTGGTTCTCGAACAAAATAGAAGAGCAGGGATAAAATTACTTTTAACTGGTAATGGGCGTTGTAATGTTATGAGTAGTGATAATGCTGAAGATTTTGTAGCTGCAGTTCATAACGGTAGATTTTTAAGAAGTGCTTATCATAAATATAATGTTAAGAAGTTTTTTGATAAACATAATTTGAAATTAAAACAGGAAAATAGAAGACTGTACCCAGCTAGTGAGAAGGCTAGGGATGTTGTTAATGCCTTCAAGATAGATCATGCGAAGATTAACTATAAGGAAAAGGTAGAAGACTTAGTATTTGAAGATGATAAATTAGTTGGTGTAAAAACAAATGTAGATACTTATTACGGAAAGAATATCGTAGTATGTGCAGGTGGGAAAACATATCCTCAGAGTGGAAGTGACGGTTCACTACATAGAATTCTGAAAAAACACGGGGTGAAGATTACTAAAATATATCCTAGTGAGGTAGCTTTAGTTTTTGAAGATTTTAGAGAACTGTCAGGAGTTGCACTGCAAAATGTGAGGATGTTCCATAAGAAAAATGAGAGAAGCGGAGATTTATTGTTTACACATAAAGGATTAAGTGGTCCGCTATCAATATCTATGGGTGAGTTTGTAGCAAGATACCCAGAAGATAAGTTTTACTTAGATTTTTATCCTGAATTAAATGAAGAAGAACTGTTTGCTAAATTGTGGGAAGATAATAAGTTCTTGAATGGAAAATTACCGAAAAGTTTTTATAACTTTATGATTGAAAAATATTTCCCAGAAAATGTTAGTAAAAAAGAGTTGAGAAAGTTTGTTACGAGAATTAAGCGTTATGAGCTTATTGATGTAAAAACTATGCCATTGGAATACGCCTTTACAACTGCTGGTGGAGTAGATTTAAAAGTAGTTAGTCCGAAAACTTGTAGTCATAAAAAAATAGAAAATTTATATTTTGCTGGTGAGATACTAGATTTACATGGAGAAATCGGTGGATATAATTTAATGGTGGCATGGTTTACCGGCATGGTTGTAGCAGATGCTATTAAGGAGAAGTATGGAATAGAATAATGAGAAATGCGCTAATAGAGACTTTCTATGTCTCTATTAGTGTTATTAAGGGCTTTAGCCAGTTGAGGAGGCGAAGCCTCCGAAACAAAAAACCACCCGCTATGCGGGTGCGAGATAAAAGTTAAACAATTGA
>PNGU01000007.1 GCA_002871655.1 Streptococcus sp. UMB1385
TTCGTAACCAGCGAAAGCTGATAGTCCGATTACAAGTGAACCACAGGCACCTGTAATAATCATTTTTTTCTTGTTCATACTATTATCTATCTCCTTAATTATTTAATCCGTAATAATTCCGTTTTATTATAACATGATTCATTTTAGTTGTAAATAAAAATGTTTACGATTTATTAGGAGTAAGAAATATTTGAGGAAATTGAATATTATATTAAGTTTTTATAATATTAATTTGTATCGGTTTAATAACGAATTAAATTATATTTTTTCAATAATATTTATGTTATAATAAATTGAAAATTAAATTTTAGAGGAGGGGTACTTATGACACAATTTGATTTTAAAAAATTAGTTGATGCTGAGTATTTATTAAATAATAGAACAAATAAGAATATTGTAGTTATCGATGCACGTGGTGGAATGCTTGAAGAAGGATCACTAATGTATGATAAAGCGACTGTTGTTGATTGGACTGATATTAGTTTATTAGGTGAATTTGGAGGAGAAGAACTAGGGAAATTATTATCTAAAGAGAATTACCAACAAATTTTTGATAAATTAGGAATCGATGATGATTCAGAAGTTGTAGTTTATGGTTTTACAATGCCAGAACAAGGATTTGGGGATGAGGCGCGTGTAGTATACACATTTAATTATGTAGGTTTTGAAAATATTAAGTTTATTGATGGTGGTTTTAAACAAGTTGAAAAATTAGGATTTAATAAAAATTACGAACCAACTAAAGATAGACTAAATGTTAGTGATGTAGTTCGTAATGAAGCAACTCAGAATGATAAAGCTATATTTACAGACGAATTATTATCTAAAATAGGTAATGAAGATGTTCAAATTATAGATACTAGATTAGAAGTTGAATTTAATGGACGCGTAATATATGGTGAAAATAAAGCGGGGCATATTCCAGGTGCAATTTCTCTTCCATTTAATTCGTTAGTTGATAATAATGGATTCTTAAAATCTAGAGAAGAGTTAGAAAAATATGTAATTGAAAAAGGTTTAGATAAAAATAAACTTCAAATAACATATTGTACTACTGGAGTACGTGCTTCTTATGTAGCGGTAATATTAGAAGAATTAGGATTCAATGTGAGAAACTATGAGCCTTCATTCGCTAGATATGCTAATGTAGGAGAGGTAGAATAAAATTTAATTTTCTACATCAGAATAGCTTAGAAGGATAGAATAGATATGATTAGAAAAGCGACTAAAAATGATTTTAAAGTGTTAATCGGATTACAGGAGTTTATTGAATCTCTAGAACTAGATATATTAAAAGAATGTTCTTTATCGAAACTTCAAGATATTCTTAAGTTTGTATTCTCATCTGAATATGATAGATTTAGTTATAAAAATTGTAGAGTATATGAAATTGAAGGTGAGATTAAAGGATTCTCTTTTACATATCACTATGATGAAATTAATAAGATGAAGGAATTTTGGTTTAATGAAGTTGTTTCTAAATTTGATTTAAAAAAGGATTCAATAATTTTTGATTATGATGAAGTTTTAGAAGAAGAATATTATTTAGATACTTTATATGTTTTTGCTAAGTACAGAGGAGAAGGAATTGGAAATAGGTTATTAACAGAGTTTGTTAATAGTGGACAACCTAGATTAAGCTTAAATGTAGCACAATCAAATATAAGAGCTAGGAAATTATATGAAAGCTTTGGCTTTAATAAAGATTGTGAAATTTTTATAGGGCATGAAAATTATGATCATTTAATAAGAAAAAATTAAATTTTTTATTATGTGTTTTCAGATAATTCTACAGATTTTTTTAAAAAATATATTACAAAAGGGATATAATTTGTGCTATAATTAAAGCTATGTATAAATCTAAGGAGAAAATATATGGTTGAATTATTGAGAAAAGATCAGAAAGTTGAAAATACATGGGATTTAGAATCGATTTTTAAGACAAATGAAGATTTTTGGAAACAATTTAAAGAGGTAGAAAAATTAATTCCAGAAATACAAAGTTATAAAGGTAAGGTTAAAGAGGGAGCGAAAGGATTATTAGAAGTTTTTAAAGCTGAAGAAGATATGATGCTGAAAGTTGAACAGTTAACTATTTATGCATATCTTAGAAAAGATCAAGATAGTACTGATGCTGAATATGGAGAAATATATGCGAAAACGATGAATTTAAGTTCTAAGTTTTATGCTGAATGGTCATTTTTAAAACCGGAACTTCTTTCGATTGAAGAAGATGTACTATTAGGATACACAGATGAATTAGATGAATTAAAAATTTATAAGTTTGAATTAGAAAAACTTAATAAAAAAAGACAACATACTTTAGATTCTGAACAAGAAAAAATTATAGCAATGGCAGGAGAAGCTTTAAAAGCGAGTGATGAAACTTTTGCAGCGCTAAATAATGCCGATGTAGAGTTTGAGAAAGTTGAGGATAAAGAAGGAAACAAGCATACTCTAACTCATGGAACATATGGTACTTATATGGAGAGTACAGATAGAGTGCTTAGAAAAAATACATTCCATTCTCTTTATAATTATTTCAAAAAACATAATAATACTTTAGCATCAACTCTTGGTGGAAATTTAAAAAGAAAAAAATATTATGCTGATGTTTATAAATATCCTTCAACAAGAAATAATGCATTATCTAACAACTTAATACCAGAGGAAGTATATGATAATTTAGTGTCTGTAGTTAATAAAAAAATTCCAGCCCTACAAAAATATTATGGATTACACAAAAGGGCAAAAGGATTTGAAGATTTTAGACTATATGATAGATCAGTATCAATGGTAAAAGGAGAGCCAATTAAATTTACATTTGAAGAAGCTCGTGATATAGTACTTGAAGCTGTAAAACCAATGGGAGAAGAGTATGTTAACGATATGAGAAAAGCTTTTACAGAACGTTGGATAGATATTTATCCTAATAAAGGAAAACGTTCAGGGGCGTATTCGTGGGGTGGTTATACTACAAAACCATTTATTCTATTAAATTTTGATGGAACATTAAATGATGTGTACACACTTATACATGAATTAGGGCATTCAATGCACTCTTACTACACTAGAAAAAATCAACCGTATGTTTACGGAAGTTATTCAATCTTTGTTGCAGAAGTAGCATCAACTTGTAATGAAGCTTTATTAACAGAGTATCTATACAACAAATTCGAAAAAGAAGGTAACAAAAACGGAATGCTGCGTGTCCTTAACCAAGCATTAAGTGGATTTGTTGGTACAGTATATAGACAAACTCAATTTGCAGAGTTTGAACATACTATTAATCAACACCTTCAAAATGGTGGGGCTTTAACGGCTGATTATTTAAACACAGAATACTTCAACTTAATTAAAAAATATTATGGTGATGTATTTACATATGATGAAGATATAAAATATGAATGGTCAAGAGTACCACATTTCTACTACAATTACTATGTATATCAATATGCAACTGGTTATTCAGCTGCACAGGCATTATCAAAATTAATCTTGGAAGATAGTAAAAATGCCAAAGTTTATATAGATGAATTTCTTTCAAAAGGAAATTCTAATTATCCTATCGAAGTATTAAAAAATGCTGGTGTAGATATGTCTAAACCTGATGCAATAGAATTAGCACTACAAGACTTTGAAGAGAAAATAGAAAAATTTGAAAAACTATATTTCTAATAAATAAAATAAGAGATTCAAAATCGGATTTTTAAAAATCACGATTTTTGAATCTCTCTTTTTTTTAATGTAACTAATACTAATTCAATTCTATTGTTTATTCTTATAGGGAATGAGCTATTTCCTAATCCACGAGAAACTATTAGAGTTGAATTGTCCTTAGAATAACAACCACTTGTGTATTCAGGGAAAAATCCTTGGCTTGGTGAGAAAACACCGCCGACAAACGGGATTCTCCATTGTCCGCCGTGGGCATGTCCAGAAAAGATCAAATCATATTTAGTTTCCACATAAATTGGAAACTTTTCTGGACGATGAGATAGAAGTATGTTAAAGAATTCAGATGAATGTAAATTCTCTAATGTTTTTTTGAAGTTAGCACGATGATTTAAATTATCTTCATTTTTGAAAAAATTATAGTCTTCTACACCAACTAGATTTATAAAGTCTTGATTACGAGAAAGAAGAATACTTTCGTTGTGTAAGTGAGTAATTTTAAGCTTTGCTAACATGTTTTTCAATTCAGTATATTCTTTTGGTAATCTTAGTTCATGATTTCCAGAAATAAAATAACAAGGAGCAATTATAGCAAGTTGACTAAGGATATTATAAGCTACATCCATATCATTTTTATAACTATCGAGAATATCTCCAGTAATTACAATAATATCGGGTGAGAATTTTTTGATTTTACTTAAGAATGCTAAGTCGCTTAATCCAACCTTATCACAATGAATATCACTTACTTGGGCAATCTTAAAATTTTCAAAAGAATCTGGAAGATTATTGAAATCTAGAGTGGTATGTGTTAATTTTAATTTTTTATTTTGTTTGATTATCGAACTAGCTGCTATAAGGGGAGCTAGTGCTAAAATTTTACGATTCATATATTTCACCTAAAACTAATTTTTAAATAGAATGTAAAAACATTAAACTATAGTATTTTTATATTCTATAAACTGTGTGATAGTGATTTAAAAAACATAATTTTAAATAAATGTTATTTTAATATGTCACTATTCTAAAACATTATACCATAATGCTTAAAGTATGTTAAAATATAAAGTGATTATTAATGAGAAATTAGAGGAAAAATATATGATAAATATTGAAAAGATTGATAATATAGCCGCTTCTAGGAAATATCCACCTACACCCCCTCAATGGCAAGCTATAGCTATTACAGGTGCTGATGTTCTTGTAGTTGCTGCTGCTGGAAGTGGTAAAACAGAGGTTCTTTCTGAACGAATAGCAAGAAAAGTTGCAACGAATAGATGGGACATTGATAGACTATTAGTACTAACATTTACTACAGCTGCTGCTAAAAATATGATAGTAAGAATAGAAGATAAAATTAGTGAAAGATTGCTTTCTACAAATAAAGAAGAGGATTTATTGTTCCTTAGAAAACAAAGGATGTTAATGAACGATGCTTATGTTAGTACTATTGATAGTTTTTGTTTAAATGTATTGAAAAAATTCTATTATCTTGTAGAGGAAGAAATTGATAATCAAATTAAATATTTATCACCTAATTTTAGTATATTATCAAATAGTAAAGGGTTATTGAGTGAAACGATAGGAAATGTCCTAGAAGAGTTAGTTCAGGAAGATTCTACTAGTACAGATTTACTATTTACAGTTTTTGGTTCTAAACAAAATATTAGTTCATTTATTATTGATGTATATTATAAACTATTAAATATCCCTAACTTTCAAAAATATTTAGAAGATGATTTTGAAAAATTAAATTTCCTAATTATAGATAAGGTTAGTATAGATCATGCTGTTATTGATGAATTTAGTAAAGTTGATGAGTTAACTACAAAAGAAGCTATAACGACTGCGTTTAACTTCAGTTTACATGTTAAAAAATATCTAGAAAATAATAAAAAAGAAGACGATTTAGACATAATATCTCTTATTAATCTAGATAAAGATAAAAAAGAAAAAATTATTAAATATATTCAACAAGACGAAATTTCTTTAAAAAGTAACCAAGAGGAGCTTGAAGAAATTATTGAGATTATAGAAAAACTTAATAACCAGTTAAAAATAGAAAATAATGTCTATGATACAGCGTTATTAACAAAAATTTATGGTGAACTTATTGATTACTTGAATTATTTTAAAACTATAGAGAAAATAAGTGAATTATCAAGAACTATTACGAAAGTTCTTAAGAAATTACATAATGATTTTATTAAAAGAAAAAGAGAGAACAATTTTTTAGATTTCTCTGATTTAAATCATCTTGCTATTAAAGCTCTAACTAAAGAAGAAAATGGTGAGATTATACCTAGTGAAGCGGCGCATTATTATAGAGAATATTTTTATGAGATATATGTTGATGAATATCAAGATAATAATAATCTACAAGAATATATCCTAAACTTAATTAGAGGAGAAGGTGTGAACTTCTTTAGAGTAGGAGATGTAAAACAAGCGATATATGGTTTTAGGGGATCTAATCCAGACCTTTTTGAACAAAAGTATAATAGTTATAGAAAATTAGAAATTGATAATTATAAAGTAGATGAGGAATATTCATTTGAAGATGATTCCGAAGGAATTTGTGTAGTATTAAAAGAAAACTTTAGAAGTGATGAGAATATACTAAAATGCAGTAATTTTGTATTTAATAGATTAATGGATAATAAGAATGCAGGTGTGAGTTATGATGAAGATAGTGCTCTGTATTACCCAGAAGCAAAAGAACGTCATGATCTAGAAATTATCCCTACTAAATTAATTAATGGTAAGGTTAATTATTTTACTGGAGAGATAATAGAGAACAAAAAAGATTATAGAATTCAGTCTATAGAAAATATTGCATATGAAATTTTACAAGGAATAAAGGATGGGAAAAAATATAGTGACTATGCTATTTTAGTTAGAAATAGTACTAAAATGTCTAGTTTTAAAGAAATATTTAGCAAGTACAATATACCATTATTTTTCAAGGAAAAAGTTGGTTTTACTGAATCAAATTGTTTTAATATTTTATATAATCTTCTTAGATTTTTAGATAATACTAATAGAGATGCTAGCTTATTAGCAGTATTGCATACAGAGATTTTTGATTATAGTAATGATGAATTATTGAGATTATCACTAGAAAAAGGGAAAAATCTTTTTGAAAAATTAAATAATAGTGATAGTAAAAAAGACAAACATACTACAAACATATTAAAAAAATGGCTGAATTTTAGTTTAAATAATTCATTACCTAGTTTAATAGAAATTATAGAGATTGATACTGACTTTAAAAATTATTTAGTTACAATAGGGGTGAATGATGAAGAGATTGATTATTTCGAGAATTTTGTAGATGTAGTTAATGAATACCAGAAAATTGATAATAAACTTTCAGGTTTAATAAATCAGTTAAAAAATATTAAAACAGAAGAGGTATTTGAAACTAAGAAAAGAACACCAAATGACAGTGTTACTTTGTCTACTATACATATCTCAAAAGGGCTAGAATATAAAGAAGTGTTTGTAGCTGATATAGATACATCTTTTAGTAAAAGAGGTTATACAGGAGAAGGGTTATTCACAGAAACTTTCGGTTTAAGTCTTAATGTAGAGAACATAGCTCAAAGTTTTAGTTTAAATAGTTCAAGATTATCTAGATTAAGCGAATTATATAAGTTAAATAGTCTACTGATTAAGTTGAGAGAAAGAGAAGAGGAAGTTCGTAATCTATATGTAGCTTTAACACGTGCTAAAAATTCATTATATCTTGTGAGCCCAAATGGGATAGAATTAAATAATGAGAAAGCAAGGGACAAATCTTTATCACAAGCATTAATAGAAGATGATAACTTTGAAATTATTTTGAATAATTTATTAAGTGATTACGAAGCTGGATTCAAGTTTGAAAATGAAAAAGATGCTAAATTTGAAGATTATGAAGTGATTGTATCTATTCAAGAACAAGAAGCTAGTTTAGACTTTGACCTAGCAGAATTTTATGAAAAGTTTGAATTAAAACAACATGCTACTGAAGAAATCGAAGAAGTTAAGGTTAAACATAAGGTGTTTCCAACAAAAACATCATATAGTGCATTGAAAAAAATTAATAGCGATAGTAATATTAACTTTAAAAAAGAAAAAAGAGGATACCTAGAGTTAACTACATTGAAAAATTCAACATCCGCTAGTAAGGCGATACTTAGAGGTAATATTGTCCATAAACTTTTTGAAAAAATAGTAAATGATATTAGAGAGGGTGTTGAGATTACAGATGTAGAAACCTATGTAAATGGCTTAAAGAAAACAGATGACTTATTAAAAAATATTAAAGAAAATAGGATACTTACCGAAGAAGAGTTTGACAATATAAATAATAAAGAAGATATGGGAAGAATTGAAGACTTTATTAATGATGATTTAATGAAAATTATTGCTAGTTGTCAATTTTGTCAAACAGAAATAGCATTTACTACTGCTAAAAAAGCTAAAGAATTATATAGTGAAAGTGATAGTGAAATAGACGTAATACTTCAAGGAGTAGTCGATTTATTTATTAAAATATCTGATGATGAAGCTATTATCGTTGATTATAAGACTGACTATGTGACTAGTAAAACTGGGGAAGATATTTTACGTGAAAGACACAAGGAGCAACTAAGAATATATAAAGAAGCGGTAGCAGAATATTATCAATTAAAAAATATTAAAACATATGTTTATTCTTATGTACTCTCTAAACTGATAGAAGTTGAGTAAAATCTATGACGTTGTTAGTAAGGAATAAATATGATATAATAGAAAGTAATTTGAATAATTACTATATGGAGGTGAAAACATGAAATATATAGTTTGTAACAGTGAAACAGCAGTTCTTAATAGAATGTATGATGAATTTGAAAAGAATTTAGAGGATGGAGCAGTTATTTGCTTACCTGAAAATATTATTAATACACAATTTACCAATAGAATGATTGATGATAATCAAACTGGAAAGTATCGATATAAGCATGTGATTATGTTAGGTCAACGTGAGTTTGCTGATATTGATATTGAAGAGAAATTTGGATTATATAGATATGCAAGACATGAGCTATTTAAAAAGTTAGATGTAGAAGCTAAAAACATTTATTATCCACAAACATTAAATAGTAATGAATGTGAAGAAGATTTAAACAATTATAAAGAAGTCTTAACTGAGAATCCAATTGATGTTGCGGTAGTTTTCTTAGGATCTGATGGGGGAATACTTGATTATAGATATGCAGATGAAGTAAATAAAGATCTTCATATTGTTGAGTTCTCGGAAGAAGAAAAGGCTCAATTGCAAGAAGCGGGTATGGAAATTAACGGTAATAAATTAATTAGTATCGGTTATGAAAACTTAATGTCTGCAAGAAATTTATTTGTTGTTGTTTTAGGAAATGATAAGAGAAAATATATTGCAGAGTTATTTGAAAATGAAGAATCAGAAAATAAAACGGTACTATCAATTTTAAATAATCATAAAAATCTATTTATCTTTACGGATAAAGAAGCAAGTTATAAATCTGAGGAAGAAGTTAATAGATTAATCAAACAAAGACAAAAAAGATTAGAAATTAAAGAACGTGAAGAAAGACTTCAAAACGAGGAGCAAAAAAAGGATAGGTAATAGGTATGAATGATTATCAGAGAATTATAGACTATGATTTTAGTGATACAGTTCTTGATGATAAACTTGTTGTAAAATTTAAGCTGAAGAAAACATTTAGCGAAGACCAGTTTATAAGTTTATTTTCTCCAAAAAAAGGAGAGAGGTTTATTATAAGAACTCCGGATACTAAATCTTCTATAATTGGTATAGGGTACGAAGCGACATGGTTACTTGACTCTAATGATTTCTTAACAAGTTTTGATAATAGTAGCGTCCTGTCAGGTTTTGAAGAATTAAAAGCACAGGTAACAGTTCTAGAAATAGATGAACATGATGATGAATATTTCGGTATTTATGGTGGGGTTTCAGATGGCAATAATAAAAATAGCCAAGAATGGGTAGATTTTAGTGATACATCATTTGTAGTTCCTGGAATCCTAGCTGTTTTTAAAGGTGACGATGTCTTTATAACGCTATTCTTTAATATGAAAGAAGAAAAAGAATTTACAGAATTATGGACAGAGAGAATTTCATTTTTAAATAAACTTGATGATGATAATGAAATTTCTAATGAACCGAAAATATCAGTAGTTAGGGAGATTTATCCAGAACTTTGGCAAGAAAATATTAGAAAAGCACTTCTTCAAATTGAAAAAGAAGAACTTAAACGTATAGTACTTTCAAGAAAAAATTTAATATTATTAGAAAATAATACTTCGCTTGGTGCAATAACAAAATATTTACTAGGTAGAAATAGATATTTCATAGCTTTTGAATCGAAAAAAAGTCTATTTGTGACTACAAATCCATTGATTTCATTAGATTACACTGATAGAGATTTAAAGGCACATCTGTATTTGAAAAAAGAAAATTTATTTAATAATGATTATTCTATCATGTTTGATGAAGAAGAAATTATTCAAGAATATAAAGAAAACTTTGAGTCTCATTTTGATAGTGAATTTAAAGTGTATGATGATAAAACATTGATGGGGAAAAAACTAGATGTGTTCTCAGTTTTAAATGCAAAAGTAGAAGATTCTCAAAAGGCAATTAAATCACTTAGTCTTCTATATCCAATGCCAATAATAAAAGGATATCCTGAAAGTGTTGCGAAGAAATTTCTTGATGAAAACTACAATGTAGGTTATGGTTTTTGGTATTCACCATTTGGATATATTACTAATAAACTTGATGCTAAGTTTTATACTTGTGGAAATATGATGGTAGCTCAAAATAACATGATAACTTTATTTACGAGCATTTTATTATCAAATGAAGAAAAATACGATGAAGTAGTAGAAAAATCTAATAGAATTGTAAATTCAAGTCTGAAATTATTTGATCATTAGGAGAAGCTAATTATGGGACAAAGTACGATGAAAAAAGGAGCAATCCTTACTTTGCTAGGTGCTACTTGTTGGGGATTATCTGGAGTATTAGGGGAGTATTTACTTAATATCTCTAAGATAGATTCAACCTGGGTAATTTCCAATAGACTATTTTATTCAGGTATAGTTCTAGTAATTATTTTATTCTTAAAAGATAAGAAAAGCTTGATGAATGTATTTTCGGATAAAAAAGATATTTTAAGATTATTAAATTTTTCATTTTTAGGATTACTTATTTGTCAAGGTACATTTTTTTTAGCGATTAAGTATACTAATGCAGGTATGGCAACTGTTATTCAGTTTACTGGACCAGTAATGATTATGAGTTATTATTGTATTATAAGTCGAAGATGGCCGATGCCTCGTGAAGTCGTTGCAATAGTATTCTCATTATTTGGAACTGTTCTTATGGCTACGCATTTAGACTTTAGTAGATTAAATATTTCCACTTTAGGGTTATTTTGGGGAATATTTTCTGCTTTTGGACTAGCTAGTTATAATATTTCATCAGTAAATTTAACAAAGAAATATGGAGTTATACCGATAATGACCTGGGGGCTTTTAATTGCAGGATCTGTAGTATATTTTGGTACAGGGAGCAACTATATACCTTCAAACTTTTCCCTTATGGACTTTTTATGCATAGCGGGAGTTGTTATTGTAGGAACAATAATGTCATTTTCACTATATTTAGAAGGAGTAAGATTGATTGGAGCTGTTACAGGGAGTATAATCGGATGTTTTGAGCCGATAGCAGCAATAGTCTTTTCATTCTTATTATTAGGAACAACATTTGGCCTAATAGATATAATCGGAGCTGCATTTATCTTATCTGCAGTGGTAGTGCTTAGCAAGAGATAAATTGTTGTTGAAAAATTTAATATTAAATAACAAGAACTTGAAAATAACATTTAGTGTGAGTTATTTATTCAGGTTCTTGATGTACTTTAAAGATAATATTTAATTAAAATCAACGATTTATATTGATGTTAGAATGAATTTCCATGTGATACATGGAGAAAGGGAAAAAAATGAGTAACGTAAAATTTGATGAAATGTATAAAAATATGAATACTAAAGAACTTACAGCTTTGGCTAAAGAACTGGGTGTTCCAAGATATTATACATTAAATAAAAAAGAGTTAGTATTAGCAATTTTAGAAAAACAATCAGTAAGTGAAGAGCATTACTATGCTTCTGGTATTCTAGACGACATTCATCCAGAAAATGGTTTTGGTTTCTTAAGAACAGTTGATTATAAAAAAGGAGAAACAGATATTTATATTTCCGCTTCTCAAATTCGTCGCTTCGAACTGAAAAAAGGTGATGAAGTTTATGGTAAGGTTCGTAAACCTCGTGAAGGTGAAAGATATGCAGGTATACTTCAAGTTGATAAGGTTAATGATGTCGATGCAGAAGTTGCAAAAGGTAGAGTACATTTTCAAGCTTTGACACCGATTTATCCGAATCAGAAAATTGTTTTAGAGACTACTAAGGAGAAACTCTCTACAAGATTTGTTGACTTAGTAGCGCCAATTGGATTTGGTCAACGTGGATTGATTGTTGCACCACCTAAAGTTGGGAAAACAACATTATTAAAAGATATAGCAAATTCTATTAGAAAAAATTATCCTGATAAGAAGTTAATTATCCTTTTAATTGATGAAAGACCAGAAGAAGTTACTGATATGGAAAGATCTGTAAGAGGAGCAGATGTTGTAAGTTCAACATTTGATGAAACTTCTGAAAATCATATCAAAGTGGCAGAATTGGTTATTGAGCATGCTAAACGTCGTGTAGAACTTGGTCAAGATGTAATTATACTTATGGATAGTATAACGAGACTTGCTCGTGCTTATAACATTGTTGAGCCTAGTAGTGGTAAAGTCTTAAGCGGAGGGGTAGATCCATCGAGCCTTCATAAGCCAAAAGCATTCTTTGGAGCAGCAAGGAACGTAGAAGGTGGAGGAAGCTTGACTATAATAGCAACTGCCTTGATTAATACTGGTTCTAGAATGGATGATTTAATATTTGAAGAATTCAAAGGAACTGGAAATATGGAGATAGTATTGTCTCCTGAATTAGCTTCAAGAAGAGTTTATCCAGCTATTGATTTCTTGAAGAGTTCTACAAGAAAAGAAGATTTATTACTAACAGAAGATGAAGTAAAAATATTATGGCAAACTCGTAGAAAACTTGAAGATGTTAGTGAACCAACTATTGGTGTGTTAAATCATCTTAGAAAACATGAAAGTAATGCTGACTACATTGCTGAAATGAAAAAATTCATAAGAGATTAATTTCTAGATTGTATGATTAATAGACAGGTTATGTTCTCTATGGTATAATCTCATAGAACATATTTATTTTAGGAGGATTACATTGGAAACAATTAAATTTTTAATTGATTTTGTATTGCATATTGACAAGCATCTTGGTGAATTAATGATGCAACATGGACCATGGTGGATGTATGGGATAATATTTTTAATTATCTTTATCGAAACTGGTGTTGTATTCATGCCGTTTTTACCAGGTGATTCATTATTATTTGCTAGTGGAGCACTATGGGCAGCAACAGGCAATAATATCTTTTTATTATTATTTTTATGTGTAAGTGCTGCTGTTATTGGAGATAATTGTAACTATTTTATCGGAAGAAACTTCTCTGATTACTTGAAGAGTAAAGCATGGTTTAAAAAGTTTGTGTCTGATGAAAATATAAAAGACGCTGAAAACTTTGTAGCAAAACATGGAGGAAAATCTATTTTCTTAGCTAGATTTTTCCCGATTATCCGTACGATCGTGCCATTTATCGTAGGAGCTGGTAAGATGAAATACTCTAAGTTTAGAATGATAGATTTCTTTGGAGGACTTTGTTGGTGTACACTGTTTGTGTCAGTAGGGTACTTCTTTGGAAATATTCCATTTGTTAAGAACAACTTCTCTGTAGTAGTAATTGCTATTATTCTAATCAGCTTAATTCCATTAGTTATTGGAGCAATTAAATCTAGAAAAAAAGCATAAAATAATAGGGTGTATAATAATTAGTGTGGATGAGAAAAATCCATACTAATTATTTTTTTATTAATTAAGAAAGCAGTTACAAAAGAAATATTTGTACATTTTGTTAAAATTTAGGACTTTTGAGTCAGCCCCTTGCCAGTATGAAGATAACTAAATATAAAAAATAAAACAATCTATCAAATTTGATAGGGAGATAAATTCAAAGTTAAATTAATTATATAAGGGACTTGAATTTAAAAATGTATTTATAATGAATATAGATGAGAATTATCCTTATTCGTATAAAGCAAACTATGAAAAAGTTAGATAAAAATGTATTGTTAGAAACAAATGTAGAAGAAGAAAGACGATTGCTTTATGTAGCAATGACAAGAGTAGAAGAAAGATAGAAAGTATTTTGACAGAGTGTAAAGAGTGATGTTTTAACAAATATTTTAAAAAATTAAATAAAAGACTTGTATTTTTTATTTTTTTACCTTAAAATAAATCTAATAATTTATTTCTAATATCGAAAAAAAATGTTAAAATTTCTAAAAAATAACAGAAAGAAGGTTCTATTATTATGAAAAAGAAATTATTTTTTGTTTTATTATCAGGTAGTATGTTTTTAAATTTTAATATAGCTGATGCAAAAGGAAGAACTGAAGTTACTACTTTTTATCAGTATGCTACTATTGCGAATGATGGTGGTGGTTCACCATTGGAACCAACTATTAATTGGTAATTATTAGGAATTCTATATGTTTAATTATTTTCCTAAAGAAGAAGAAATTTTAACTGATTTATATAATTTGATATTAGATAAAGAGGTTGGAATAAAAGAGAGAGAATTGTATAAGAAAGCTATTTTGTTAATTGAAAAAGAAAATGAATATTATGAAGCAGTTTTATTTCAATTAGCACCTGCTTTATCTTATTTAGCACGACAAAATAGTATTTCTAGTAATGGTTGTATTTTTATGACTAAAATTAGTAGATTTACTAATAATTCTATAGGATTTTATTTATTTGATTCTATATTAAAAAAATAATTTGTAAAATCAAAGAAAACAGTGTAAAATATGTATATAAAGCAATTAGTTAGTATGTTGCATAGAGTAAAGCCCTAAGGACTCCATTCCTTAGGTTTTTTAGAGTCTCCAAAATTTAGGACTGATGAGAAGGATCATGAGCTTAAAGCTCATGATTCCTTTTTTTATGCAAAAAATTTGCTAGCTAGATTTTAACAAGTTATAATTAAAGAACTATGTTGAGTAATTTGGAGGAAAACATGAAATTAGGAATTATAGGTTCTGGTATGATAGTAAAAGATTTCTTATCTTTTGCACATGAACTTCCAGAAATTAAATTAGAAGCTATAACAGCTAGGAATATTGAAAATTTAAAAGAATTACAGTCTAAATATAATATAGAAAATATATATACTGATATTGATCTTTGCTTAGAAAATAAAGAAGTAGATACAATTTATATTGCAGTTCCAAATAATTTACATTATTCAGTTGCCAAGAAAGCTTTAGAAGCTGGTAAGAATGTTATTTGTGAAAAACCTTTTACCTTAAAGTATGATGAAGCTGTAGAATTATTTGAAATTGCTGAAGATAGAGGATTAATTTTAATAGAAGCAATAACAAACCAATATCAAAAAAATTATCTTGATATAAAAGATAATATTGATAATATTGGAGAAATAAGACTTGTTGAGTGTAATTTTTCTCAACTTTCTTCAAGATACGAAGCATTTAAAAATGGAATTCTCGCGCCTGTTTTTGATAAGAGTAAAGGTGGAGGAGTGCTTGGTGATTTAAATATTTATAACATTCATTTTGTTGTTGGATTATTTGGTAAACCTAATAAAGTACATTATTCACCAAATATAGTCAATGATGTAGATACTTCTGGAATACTTCTATTAGAATATGATAACTTTAAAGTAGTTTGCATAGCAGCTAAAGATACTTTTAATAATAGTTATGTCAATATTCAAGGAGACAAAGGTATAATCAAGGTTATTGGTCCTACAAATGAAGTTCCTAATTACAGTATTCAAACAAAAGATAATTTTATAAATGAAAATAAAAATATCCATTCACACAGAATGTTTGCTGAGTTTAAAAAATTCGTTGAAGTTATAAATAATAAAGATTTTGAATTTATGAATGATCAGAAAGAACGTACTTTGAATGTTATGTATATTTATGAAGAAGCGAAAAAATTTATAGAAAATTAGAAAGGAGAAAATCACATGAAAAAATTTTTTAGTAAACCATTTGGAACAGAGGAACAACCTATAGAGGAAGGAAGATATAGACTATTTTGGACTGTGGTCTGTCCTTATGCACATAGAGCGGTTATAGCAAGAGAGATACTAGGTTTAGATGATGCTATTAGTTTAGGAACATTGGATTATCGTCGTGGAGAAGAAGGATGGCAATTTAGCTTAGATAAAGATGGTCTAGATCCAGTTTTAAAACAATCAAAAATTAAAGATGTGTACTTAAATAGTGATTCAGATTATGAAGGACCATACTCAGTACCGGTGCTTGTTGATGTTACTACAGGAAAAGTAGTTAGAAAAGAATCGGCCGAGTTACTTCACGAATTTGCAACAGTATTTAGAAAACTACATAAAAAAGATGGAATAGATTTATATCCTGAACATCTTGCAGGTCAAATCGATGAGTGGAATGAAAAATTAGCTGTAGCTATTAATGATGGTGTATATGGAATGGGATTTGCTGAAAACCAAGAAAAATATGATGAGGCATTCGATAGATTCTTCGATATGATGGATGTAGTAGAGGAGCATCTATCTAAACAAAGATACTTCAATGGAAATACAATAACAGAAACAGATATTCGTTTCTATACTACTATGATTCGTTTTGATGTTGTTTATTATGGATTATATTCTGCGAATAAAAAGAGAATTGAGGAATATCCTAATATTTTCAACTACTTAAAAGACTTATATCAAACACCAGGATTTGAAACTACAACAGATTTTGAAGCAATAAAGGTCGGATATTATTCATCAGCAGGGAAAACTATTGTGCCAAAAGGACCTGAGGTAGATAAGTGGAGTCAAAGTCACGATAGAGCTAGATTCGAATAAAAGTTTTATGAGAATAATTAATATAGAGAAATATAACTTTTCTAAAGAACAACTTTTACAGTTTGGATTTAAGGAAGAAGCGGAAAAACTAATATATCGACAAGAAATTTTAGATATGAGCTTTTTAATAGAAATAGTATTTGTTGACAGTCAACTTTTAGTAGAAGTTTATGATTTAGAATTCGATGAGGTTTACTCATTGTATAGCGTAGATAGTGCTGTAGGAGAAACTGTTCAAAATATTAGAGAACATGTAGAGAATCTACTAAGGTCTATATTAGGGTTAGCTGATCAATCAGGAAAAATAAGTTTAGAAGTTATCGATTATTGTAATAAATATGGTGGAAATCATGTTAATCCTTTTAAAAAACATCTAGACATATTGGCATTTGTAAATGAAAAAAATAAATGGTATGCCTTGTTATCGGATGTAGAGTATAATAAATTAAATAAAAATACTGATATTACAACAAAGGTGAAAATCCTAAATGTAAAATATCCTACCGATAGAATTTTAGAAATTATTGATAATAAAAATATTTTTCCAGCATACCATATGAATAAAAAACATTGGATTAGCATAGTGTTAGATAAAAATATAAAATTTAAGGCAATAAAAGAATTAATCGATATTAGCTATTCATTAGTTAAATAAAATAACAGGAACAACTAAAAATCAATTTGTAAAAATTATGATTTAAAGTTGTTCCTGTTTTTATTTATTATTGTTACACGCAATTATCAAGAATATTATTTGAAAAATGATAGAAATAATTAAAACAAATCCTAAAATAAACCCTAATGCACCAGCGATAATATACAATATAATATTTATAATTATTAAATAATTTTTTGTGAATTTTATTAATGAGATAACAATATTAAAAATAAAAGCTATCAAAAGCATAAAGTAGTGTGGTGCTAGAAAAGCAACTAGCATTCCTAAACCAGCGCCTGCGCTAGGACTGTCAGAATGATTGATTTTTGATATTACACTTGAAAAGTATAGTATTGTTAGCGCTATGTATATAATTGATGAAAGTAATGATAATCTTATAGCGAGTTTTCTTGTCATCTAAAGCCATCCTTCCTCAGTAGATTTTTTTACAGCTTCTGTTCTGTTTTTACAGTTTAATTTTGTTAGAATGTTAGAAATATAATTCCTGATAGTTCCTTCCGATAAAAACAGTTCATTAGCAATTTCTTTATTTGATAATCCTTCTTTAATTTTTATAAGAATAATTTTTTCTTGATTTGTTAATGGATTATGACTGTTGAAAATATTTTCCATTAGTTCAGGTGAGTATTCTTTGTGTCCTGCTAAGACGTTATTAATAGTTTTCATAAGCTCATCGATTGAGCGATCTTTTAGTACATAGGCATCTACATTATTTTTTATGGCGCGTTCAAAATATCCCATACGTTTAAAAGTTGTCACAATAACAACTTTACAATGTATGTTATTACTACGAATATATTCTAATACGTCTAATCCTGTTGCTTCAGGCATTTCTACATCAAGTATAGCTACATCGATATTATTAGTAGAAATTAAATCTATAGCTTCTTTTCCATCTTTAGCTTGAAGTACACTTTCAACACTATCTTCCATTGATAATAATGTTGCCATTGCATCTCGTAACATACTTTGATCTTCAGCAATAAGTAATCTCATATTGTCCTCCTCTTTTTATTTGTTAATTGTTACTTTGATAGTTGTAGGAGATTTTTTTGATGTTATATTTATTACTCCATTAACTAGTTTAATTCTTTCTCTTATAGAATATAGTTCTGTTCCGTCGATACTCTCAAAACCACTACCATTATCAGAGGTAATAACAGTGTAGTTATTACTAGATTCATTTATTTCAATATTACATTTATTAGCATTACTATGTTTAATAACATTATTTGTTAATTCTTTTAGAACCATTGTAATAGTCCACTCAACTAGTTGAGATGGGGGTGTAATCATATTATTCTTAATATCTAATGAAATATCAGCCATTGTCATAATATCCGAAATAACTTTTAATTCTTCATTAATACTTCTATGTTTTAATTTATTAATTATAGATCGTGTTTCTGTCATTGAAGCACTACTGATTTCACTGATTTCTTTAAGTTCTTTTCTAGCTGCTTCAATATTATTTTTTTCTAAATATTTTTCAGCGAGTTCCGCTTTTAATTTTAGCATTACAAAAGTATGACCGATACTATCATGTAAGTCGCGACCAATTCTATTTCTTTCATTCTCAGCAAGAAGTAGATTAATATGTTCATTGTGTTTTAAACGTTCATTTTTTAATTTATTTCTTTCGTAACTATATTTTTGTGAAAAATAGGTTATGATACATATAGAACAAAAAATAAATAGGATTATTCGATCACCGATGTTTATAGTAGGGTTTGCAATTATATATAGTGTTAAACAATTTATAGTTATGAAAAAACTAATTGTTCTGTATGTATAATACTTATCTTGAAAATGCCAAACGAGTAAATTGCTTAAATAGAAACTAAATAGAATATTCATTGGGTTGAAAACAATAGTCGTATAAGTGATATATCCAGTTAGAATAAACCACTCTATAAAAACAAGAACTTTATTTTTTGTATGCAACATTCCTATATATGAAATAATTGCTAAAATAGTCAAGAATAATGTATATTTGGGATAACTTCCTTCAATAATATATGCAAGAGGGAATGCGAAAAATACCAATGTTAAATAAAATATATATTTTTCTTTTAATAAGTTTAATAATTTTTTGTACATTTCAGTCTCCTTATTCTTTAATAATACCACAATAATATAAGAGTGTGAATAATTTATCCGCACTCCTATGTTATTATTTTGATTCTCTTTTGTTTTTTATTACCAATGTAGCGATTATACATACGACTGAGTATGCTAAAAGAATTGCTAATGATCTATAAGAGAAAATATCTTCTTTAATATATTTATTAACGAATTCTAGTAAATGATATGTGGGTGTAAGTTTAGATATATTTTGTAACCATTCTGGGAAAAGATAAGTAGGCCACCAAAGTCCACCTAACATAGCAAGTCCTAGGTATAATATATTAGCAAGTAATGAGAGTTTTTCTTCTGATTTAATAAGACTTAGAAGTAATCCCATACCTAAAAATGTAATACTACCGATAAGCATTAGCACAGCTGATATAATCCATTCACGAGCCGTCATATTAACACCCCTAATAACATGACCAACGACAAACACTGCAACTATTGAAATAATAAATGTTATTATTAGACGGATAAAACGAGCAAAGTAGTATTCAGATATTTTTACAGGTGAATTATTTAAAATATGTAGATAGTTATTTTTCTCATCTTCCTTTATAGAGATAGGAAGAGAAAAAAGTGCGAAACTTATACTACTATATGCAGACATAGATATTAACATATCTTTCACTACACGTATCTTTGTTTCAGGATCGTCAAATTGCTGCATACCAGAGAATAGTATAAAGAAAATAACTGGAAAGCCTAATCCCATAATAAAATTAGTTAGGTTTCTTTTTATGAATATAAATTCTATTTTTAATAAGTTGGTAAGATTTTTCATTATTTAGCTCCTCCATTATCTTTTGTAGTTACAAAAATACTATCTAATAAAGTTCTATTTTGAATTTCGATTTCTTTAAATGTACAACCAGCTTGTTGTAATATATTCCATATTTCATCTGGTTTCTTTGTTAAGAAATTAATATTATCTGTTTTAATTTCTAAATTATTTATAATATTATTATCTTTTAATAAATCTAGATATTTTATAGGTAGTGTGAAGTATTTTTCAATTTCTTCAGCACGCATAGCATGTGGAGTAGTATCACGAACTAGTTTTCCTTTATTTAGAACTAAGATTCTATCTGCAGTATGTTCTACTTCTTCGATGTAATGTGAAGAATAAATAATAGTTAGCCCTTTATTTTTTAAGGTATTTACAATCTCCCAAAATCTGATTCGCGTTGATGTATCCATTCCAGCTGTTGGTTCATCCAAGAAAATTAATTTTGGTCTTCCTATTAATGTGATAATAAAAGATAATAATCTTTTTTGACCACCAGATAATTTAGAAGCGAAATTATCTTTTTGAGAATCATTAAATCTTAGTAGTTCATCGATTTCTTCGTTTGTTAATGGATTCTTATATAATTTTTGAATAAAGCCAAGTAATTCTTTTACTTTTAGTTTTTCAGGAACAACATTTTCCTGAGGAAGTATGTTAAGAAATTCTTTTAGCTTTTGGTTTCCTGGATTTAAAGAATTAATTTTTATTGAACCTGTATTGATAAATTTATTTCCTAATAGACAATTCATTAAAGTAGTTTTACCAGCTCCATTAGGCCCAATTAAAGCAATACATTCACCAGAATTTACTTTAAAAGAAATATCATCTAAGATATTTTTTCCTTTAATTGTTTTTGTTATATTTTTTACTTCTATAATGTTATTTAATGACATTTTGTTCACCTCATCTTTGATAATTAAATTATATCAAAGTAGAAAGTTACCTTTTAGTAGGTAATGTCATGAAGTAATATGACAAATGTCACAAAAAAACGACTTAAAATATTGATTCATTTGGAATCGAAAATTTTAAGTCGTAGTATATAGTTATTTCATATCATTTATTTCAATAATAGGTGAATCAGTATTGTCGAAAATTCCTTTTACTACTGATCTTGCTACTTTTTCAACTGGAAGGGGGTATACATTTTTGAAGAATGGTATCCCTAATTTTGAAAAGAATTTAATAGGTAATATATTGAAATAAGAGGTAAATCTTTCTTTACCATACATAAGGCCTGGGCGTACTATTAGATAATCTAGTTTTGAATCTACTACTAATTTTTCTCCGTTGCGTTTACTTTCTATATATTGTTTAAAACCACCATTTGCAGAAAAATATACAAGTTTATTGATATTTTGCTTTTGACATAGTTTAATTGTCTGTGTTACACTTTCTGTATTTAGTTTTGAATATAGCTTTTTATTTTTAATTGTTCCGATTAAATGAATGGCGATATCGTATTTTTCGTTGGTTATTATATTTTCACTGTTAAAAATATCACCCTGTATCCAATTTGCTTCATCTTTAGAGATAGAGTGGTTTTGAGATCTAGATAAATAGCTAACTTTTACATTGTATTTTTTAAATTCTTTAATTAATGCTTTTCCAACAAAGCCATTGCCACCAATTAGTAATATGTTCATGTTTACCTCAAATTAAATTATTTTTCTCATTTTAAATAGTAACATAACTTAATACCCGAGTAAATTTATTTAAACTAATGAAAAAAAGATGATATAATAGTATCAATTTAAAAAGGAGTGTGATTGAATGAAAGTAGGTTTAGTATTAGAAGGTGGAGCTATGAGAGGATTATTTACAGCAGGTGTCCTTGATGTGTTCTTAGAAAATGATATAGAAGTTACTGATATTGTTGGAGTTTCTGCAGGAACACTTTTCGGAGTAAATTATGTTTCTAAACAACCTAAAAGAGCACTACGATACAATGTTAATTATATTAATGATAAAAGATATATGAGTTTAAAAAGTTGGATAAGAACAGGTAATCTAATAAATAAAGATTTTACTTATTATAGACTTCCGTTTCAACTTGATGTATTTGATAATAAAACATTTAAAAGTTCAAAAACAAATTTTTACGCAACGATAACTAACATAGAAAGTGGAGAAGCGGAATTTGTAAAAATAACAGATCCATATAAGCAAATGGAGACGTTAAGAGCTACGTCTGCTCTTCCATTTATTTCAGAAATTATAGAATTAGATGGAAAAAAGTATTTAGATGGTGGAATAGCTAATAGCATACCGATAGACTTCTTTGAAAAACAAAACTTTGATAAAATAATTGTAATACTAACAAGACCAATTACATATAGAAAGAAAAAAACAGCAAGTCTACAATTTAAGTTGTTTTATAAGAAATATCCGCATCTAATTGAAAAGTTGGAGAATCGATATAAAGACTATAATGAAACGGTTGAACGAATATTAGAATTAGAAAAACAAGGGAAAGTATTTGTTATACGACCAAGTGAGGATATTACTGTAAAAAGATTAGAGAAAGATACACGAAAATTAAATCATGTATATAACCTAGGATTAAAAGACGGTAAGAATATAATAGAAGATTTAAAACAATACATTAGTAATAAAGGAGAGAAATAAAATGAGTGAAGAAATTAAAATTAATCCAGAAGAATTTGAAAGAAAATCTAAAGATGAATTAAAAAAAGAATTATCTGATTTAGAATATGCAGTTACTATGGAAAGTGCAACTGAGAGTCCGTATACTGGACAATATTGGGATAGTTTTGAAGAAGGTGTATATGTAGATATAACAACAGGTGAACCATTATTTTCTTCAAAAGATAAATTTAAGTCGCACTGTGGTTGGCCAAGTTTCTCAAAACCAATTGAAAAAGAAGT
This sequence comes from Streptococcus sp. UMB1385, assembly GCA_002871655.1. GTDB lineage: Bacteria > Bacillota > Bacilli > Staphylococcales > Gemellaceae > Gemella. The sequence goes on from PNGU01000007.1 coordinate 23,311, forward strand.
TACTAGATATTATAAAGATAACTCACATCTTGTCGAAAGAATTGAAGTTAGGAGTAGAGTTGGAGATGCTCATTTGGGACATGTTTTTCCAGATGGTCCAAGTGAATTAGGAGGACTTAGATATTGTATAAATAGTGCTTCGATAAGGTTTATTAAGAAGGAGGATTTAGAAAAAGAGGGTTATAAAAATCTATTAGAATTATTTGAAAAATAGCAAATTAAAGAAGTAAATGATAAATGATATCGTTTACTTCTTGTTTTTTGTAAAAAAATAAGATATTTTTAATATATGTCTACCCAAAAAATTCAATATAAATAGTTACAGTATAATAACAGATTTCTTAGAGATATAAAATATCTACAGAAAAACAAACCTCTAAAGTTAACGTTTTCATTATTTTTGCAATTGGGTTTTCAAAGATATATAGCTATATTTTACTATTAATTTAATAGAGAATTCAGAATTTATAATTACTGTATTAATACTGGAGTTCACAAATTGTACACAATTTGAATAAGAAAAATATTGTCTTAGTAATATGTATGCGGTACACTAAGAGTGTAACAAATAGTTTAATTAATAAATTTATTTATCACATATATAATAAAAAATTTTAAGGAGTGACATTAATATGACAACAGTTGCAGAAAAAAAAGCATTCGTTGGTGGTAAATGGCAAACAGAGGTAGATTTAGTAGATTTCATTAAATCTAACTATACTGAATATAGAGGAGATGCATCTTTCCTTGCAGGACCAACAGAAGCAACTACTAAATTAGTAGAAAAATTCAATGATTTAATGCGTCAAGAACGTTTAGCTGGTGGAACATTAGATATGGATACTAGTATTCCTTCAACTATCCTTTCTCACGGACCTGGATACATTGAAAAAGACTTAGAACAAGTTGTTGGGTTACAAACTGATAAACCACTTAAACGTGCGTTAATGACATTCGGTGGTATTAACATGGCTGTTAACAGCTGTAAAGCATACGGATACGAAGTAGACGAAGAAGTTATTAAAATCTTCACTGACTACCGTAAAACTCACAACCAAGGAGTATTCGATGCATATACTCCAGACATGCGTTTAGTAAGAAAATCTGGTGTAATCACTGGTCTTCCAGATGCATACGGACGTGGTCGTATTATCGGGGACTACCGTCGTGTAGCTTTATATGGTGTTGACCAACTTATCGCTTGGAAAAAAGAAGACTTAGCTCAAATCGGAGCTGACGGTGTTATGACTGAACACGTTATTCGTGACCGTGAAGAAGTTAACGAACAAATTCGTGCTTTAGGTGAATTAAAAGAATTAGCTAAAATCTACGGATTCGACATTTCTGAACCAGCTACTACAGCTAAAGAAGCTGTTCAATGGTTATACTTCGGTTACTTAGCAGCTATCAAACAACAAAACGGTGCTGCAATGTCAATCGGTAACATCGCTACATTCTTAGATATTTATATCGAAAGAGATTTACAAGATGGAACAATTAACGAGTCTCAAGCTCAAGAATTAATTGACCACTTAGTATTAAAATTACGTTGTGTTAAATTCGCTCGTACTCCAGAATATAACCAATTATTCTCTGGTGACCCAATCTGGGCTACATTAATCGTAGGTGAAATGTTAGACGCTGAAAGATCATTAGTAACTAAAACTGACTTCCGTTTCATCCACACATTAGATAACATGGGTAACTCTCCAGAACCAAACTTAACTATCCTTTGGTCTACTAAATTACCAACTGGATTCAAAGAATTCTGTTCTGAATCTTCAATCAACCACAGTGCTATCCAATATGAAAGTGATGAATTATTAGCAGACTTCTTAGGAACTTGTGACAAATCTATCGCATGTTGTGTAAGTGGTATGACTACTGGTAAAGATATGCAATTCTTCGGAGCTCGTGCTAACTTAGCTAAAGCTTTATTATACACAATCAACGGTGGACGTGATGAAAAATTAGGAATCCAAGTTGGACCTAAAACAGAACCTATTCGTGGAGTATTAAACTACGACGAAGTTTGGGCTAAATTCGATGTATTCATGGAATGGTTATGTAAACTATACATCAATACATTAAACGTAATCCACTACATGCACGATAAATATTCTTACGAAAGCTTAGAAATGGCATTACACGATACTAAAGTTAGAAGATTCATGGCAACTGGTATCGCTGGATTCTCAGTAGCAGTAGATAGTTTATCAGCTATTAAATATGCTAAAGTAACTCCAATCGAAGATGAAACTGGATTAGCTGTAGACTACAAAGTTGAAGGTGAATTCCCAACATTCGGTAACAACGATGACCGTGCAGACGAAATCGCTGTTGAATTACTAAAAACATTCATGACTAAACTTAAAAAACACCCAACTTACCGTGCAGATGAAACTACAACATCTATCTTAACTATTACTTCAAACGTAGTATACGGTAAGAAAACTGGTAACACTCCAGATGGACGTCGTGCAGGAGAACCATTCTCTCCAGGTGCTAACCCAATGAACGGACGTGACCAAAGTGGTGCTCTAGCTTGCTTAAGCTCAGTTGCTAAATTACCTTATGAATACAGCCGTGACGGAATCAGCTTAACTGCTGCATTCACACCAAGTTCTTTAGGTAAAACTAAACAAGATCAAATCAAAAACTTAACAGCAATGATGGATGGATACTTCAAAAAAGGTGGTTACCACTTAAATACTAACGTATTCAATAAAGAAACATTACTTAAAGTTATTGAATCTCCAGAAGATTATCCAAACTTCACAATTCGTGTATCAGGATACGCTGTACGTCTAATCAGTTTAACTCCAGAACAACAACGTGACGTATTAAGCCGTACAATGCACCAATTCATGTAATTAAGTGAATAATTAAAAAGAAGGTGGAGGCTAAAAGCCTCCACTTTTTTAGATTAATAAATCAAAAATAATAAAGTAAAAGTATTTACAGGATAGCGATGAATACGCTATAATTAAACTATAAATAGCAAAAGGAGGAGATAGCATATGGAAAAAGTAGAAGTAAATTCTGTAGAAGAGAAAAAAGAATTAACAGCTAATGTTCACTCAGTTGAATCTTTCGGGAATGTTGATGGTCCTGGAATAAGATATGTAGTATTCTTCCAAGGGTGTATGTTAAGATGTAAATACTGCCATAATCCAGATACTTGGAAAATGCACAATCCTGATGCTAAAGTTATGACAGTAGATCAACTTACAAAAGAGATAGTAAAATATCGCGATTTCTTTGAAGCTAGTGAAGGGGGAGGAGTAACAGTAAGTGGTGGAGAATCACTACTGCAAATTGATTTCATCTTAGAGCTTTTTAGAAAATTAAAAGAATTAGATATTAATACGTGTGTAGATACTTGTGGAGGGTTTTATGTAAATGCTCCAAGTATGAATGAAAAGGTCTTAGAGTTAATTTCTTTAACTGATTTATTCTTAGTAGATATTAAACATATTGATGATGAACACCATATGCGTTTAACTAAACGTACAAATAAAAATATTATTCAATTTACTAATTTTTTAAGTGAACATGGTGCTAAGATGTGGATAAGACACGTACTTGTTCCAAAATGGACGGATGATGATTATTACTTAAAAAAATTACGTGAATATATTGATACCTTACATGGTGTTGAGCGTGTAGAAGTATTACCTTACCATGATATGGCTAAATTCAAATATAAAGAATTAGGAATAGATTACGAATTAAATGATATTAATCCACCTACGAAAGATCGAATAAAAAATGCTATCGAGATTCTAGGTGCACGTGATGATGTTAGTTAATTAAGATAAGAGGTTGGAAAATAATAATTTTCCAACCTCTTATCTATTTATATAAAGACGACTAAAAGCTAAGTTGCTATTAGTCGTCTTTATGAATTTTATTATTGAGCAGAAGTATTTCCTTCTAACATTGATTTAATGTATGCTTCAACGTCACTGTTACTTGATTTAACATTGTACTCTTCAAATAATTTTTTAAGAGCTTTACTTACGATTGTGCTATCTTTCTTAACAGCTTCTTCAGCTGCTTTTTCAGCTAATGCTGGTTTTAATTCATCAAATGATGAGTCTTTTTCATCTAATACTTTAATAATGTGATATCCAAATGAAGTTTTTACAACATCTGATGTTTTATCTTTACTTAATGCGTATGCAGCATCTTTAAATTCCTTAACGAATGAGTTATCTTCTTTAGAAGACCATCCTAAATCTCCTCCGTTAGAAGCGTTAGCAGTATCGTTAGAGTTTTCTTTTGCTAGTGTAGCAAAGTCTCCACCATCTTTAAGTTTTTTAAGTACTTCTTCTGCTTTTTTCTTAGCTTCTTCATCACTTAATCCATTTGGATTTGATTCACTTTTTACACTTACAAGAATATGTGCTAGGTGATATTGGTGTTTATTTTTTTCGTAACTTTCTTTAAGTTTATCGTCGTTAGTTCCAGCGTAGTCATTAATAAGTAATGTTTGAGCAGCTTTAACTTTTAATCCATCTTTGTATTTATCAAGAGTAAATCCTTGTTGTTTTAAAAGTTGTTCGAATTTGTCTTTACCACCGTATTGTTCTTGAGCTTTTTGAAGTTGCTCGTCAATAGATTTTTGATCAATTTTGTTTTTATATTTATCTAGTAGTACTTTTTGAATCATCATACTAGTAGCTGTTTTAGAAAGCTGACTAGCACCGATGCTTTCTACGATATCTTTTTCTGTTACATCTCCAGCTTTACTAGAGATAAATTTAGTTCCTCCAGTAGAGCATCCTGCTAAACCTATAACTGATACACTAAGTGCTATAGGTAAAATAGCTTTTTTAAATTTGTTCATTAAATTTTGTCCTCCTATGTGTACATATGTATTAATATATCATATTTTTTAATATAAAACAACTAAAGAATAGGTGAAATCAACCTTGCAAAGGCTTCTTTAATTTTAATTAGTAAACTTCTTTGTTGATATTTTTCAAATGAAACTAAGGTAGATTTTTCTATATCTTTTAAGAAAATGTGTCTAAATTCTTTTGTAGTTTTATAATCATACATAAATGCATTAAGCTCAAAGTTTAGTTTAAAACTTCTATAATCAAAGTTTGCACTTCCTAAACTTGAAACTTCATCGTCGATGATAATCATCTTTGTATGAATAAATCCATTTTCATAAATATAAGTCTTCGCGCCTAATTCGGCTAATTCTCCTATAAAAGAGTATGTTGCCCAATAAACAAACATATGATCCGGTTTATTAGGTACCATAATTCTAACATCGATTCCAGATAATATTGCCATTTTTAATGCATCCATAACACTCTCGTCAGGGATGAAGTAGGGTGATTGAATATAGATGTATTTTTTTGCTCTTGAAATCATATATAGATAGCTATATTTGATTTTTTGGAGCTTATTATCAGGTCCACTAGAAACCAATTGGATAGGCAAATAATTATCAACAGGTGTTGAAATGTGATCAGCAGTTAACTCTAGTTGTTCTGTTTTTTTAGTTGATTGTGAATTCCAGTCGTCTATAAAACGATACTCCAAAGATCCTACAGCTTCTCCTTCAATTCGAAGATGTGTATCTCGCCAGTATCCAAACTTTTTATCTAATCCTAGATATTCATCCCCAACGTTAAATCCACCAGTATAACCAATATTACCATCTATTGTAACTATTTTTCTATGGTTCCTATAATTCATACGAAAATTTATAAGCGGTAGCTTAGATTTAAAGAATTTTTTTATTTTTGCATTGTTCTTAGTAAGACTTCGTAATGAAGAAATACTCAATTTTCTCGAACCAATATCATCATAAAGAATATACACATCAACCCCTTCTAGAAGTTTTTGCTCTAGTAGGTGGAAGAGTTGGTTACCGATTCCATCTTTTTTTAAGATATAATATTGAATATGGATGTAACTTTTAGCATTTTTTATATCTTCGAATAATAGTCTAAATTTTTCTTTTCCATCTGTAATAATTTGTATTTTATTATTTTTTGATAAAAATGATTTATCTGTTTCAAAGTTAAGTTCTATTAAATTTCTATGCTTATATATTACCTGTTCATTTTTAGTAATTTCATAGGGCATCTCCCTTTTTAAGAGATTTTGTTGGTATTTTATTTTTTCTTCATCTGAGAAAGGGAAAATTTTTTCTCTATAGATAGGTCTTCCAAAAATTAAATATAGAATAAATCCTAGGTATGGTATTAGAAATAACACTAGTATCCAAGCCCAAGATGACGTTGTAGTTTGATATTCTATAAATACAATAGAGAATGCCAACAAAGTATTTATTACTAAAAATATTGTCAGTACAATATCAAAGTTTATATCATTAAAAATAGAAGTTATATAGTAAAAAATACTAGATATATCAATGTTTAATAATTGTAAATCAATATAATTCATAATATATCACTCCTAACTTAATAGTACCTTAAAACGTTTTAAATGTCTATTAATAATATTTACGTAAATATTGTTTATATTTTAAAATTAAATTCACACTAACATATAAATAATTGTTTATTTCTGAATATTAATGGTGATAAGAAAGTTAAAATAATTAATTTATTTTTGTGATATGAGTTGAATTTTTGTGAATTTATATTATAATGGAATAGAGAACAAAAAAGGAGAATGTTATGCCTAATAATATTTTAGAAGAATTAAAAACGAAATTTGAAGATTTTGCAAGTGAGTTAGAAAATATTGAACCTGAAAAAGTTGATTTAACTCAAATTGATAGATTAATTGCATTAGTGGAAGAATTAGATAACGAAATTAAAACTATAAAATAATAGTAGAATTGGATAAGCTGAAGTGGGAGTGTTTTGCTTTTACTCAGCTTATCTTTATGAATGAGGATACGATGAAAAATAAAAACGGTAAAAAATTAAATGTCTTACTTACAATTAAGAAAATAGGAATTAATGGTGAGGGGATAGGATATTATAAAAAGAAAATTACTTTCGTAAAAGGTGCCCTACCTGACGAAGTTATAGTTTGTGAAATAGTTGAGGAAACACCAAAATATATTATTGGTAAACTTGTTAAAGTAAAAGAACCTAGTCCACATAGAGTAGAAATCAAAAGAGAATATGCTGAAAGTGGAGCTTATGGTTTAGCTCATGTTAGTTATGAGAAACAACTTGAGTACAAACGTACAATTTTATTAGATGCTTTTGATAAATACTATAGACTACCTAAACCTGATAAATTAGTATTAAAAACATTAGCTAGTCCTGTGACTGAAGGCTATAGAAATAAAAACCAATTTCCACTAGCTGTTAGAAATGGGCGAGTTATTGCAGGGTTATATAAAGAAGGTTCTAACGATTTAGTTGAAATTAATGAAGATTTAGCATTACATGAGAATGGTAATAAAATAACAAACCTAGCTAAGAAGTTACTAGGAAAATATAAAGTAGAGATTTCTACAAATAAAAAGAATTACGGTGTGAAATATATTGCAACAAGAACTTCATTTTATAATGGGGATGTTCAAGTAACTTTCGTTGCTAATACTGATAAGATTAAGAACATGGATAAGGTCGTTAATGAACTTAAGCGTGAAAGAATCGTTAAAAGTATAATACTAAATATCACAAATGACAAAGATCACCTGGTAATGGGAACAGAAAGTGTTACTTTATATGGTTCAGATTATATCGTTGAAAAAATTGGTGATATTAAATACGAACTTTCAGCTAAGTCATTCTTCCAATTAAATCCACCGGCAACAAAAAAACTTTATGATAAAGTAGTTGAGTTTGCTGCACTAAAAGAAACAGATGTTGTATTAGATGCTTTCTGTGGAGTTGGAACAATTGGACAATATGTTAGCCGTAATTGTAAAGAAGTGTACGGAGTTGATATTATTCCAGCTGCGATTGAAGATGCTAATGATAATGTTAAATTAAACAACTTAACAAACTGTACTTATGTTGCAGGTGATGCTAATAAAATAGTCCCACGTTGGAAGAAAAAAGGAATCAACTTCGATGTAGCAATAGTAGATCCACCGCGTGTAGGTCTTGGACCACTAGCTAAAAACTTATTAGTGGTCGATGCTAAGAAAATTGTTTATGTGAGCTGTAATCCATCTACATTGGCACGTGACTTAAAAGTTCTAACAAGAAAATATAAAATTAGACGTATTCAACCAGTAGATATGTTCCCAGGAACAGCGGCAGTTGAAGCGGTAGTTGAATTAGTCAGAAAATAATTTCTAGAGGAAAAATATGGATAGTTTTGAACAATTGAAACAAGAAATAATGGCTGATAGTGATAATAAGAAATACACGGATGAAGGAATAGAACCTTTATTTTCTACACCTAGTACAGCAAAAATATTAATCGTAGGTCAAGCGCCTGGTATTAAAGCTCAAGAGAGTAAGATTTTCTTTAATGATAAAAGTGGAGTTAAACTTCGTGAGTGGATGGGAATAGATGATGAGATATTTTATAAATCTGGTTTAATAGGTGTAGTACCGATGGACTTCTATTATCCTGGTAAAGGTAAAAGTGGGGATTTACCACCAAGAAAAAACTTTGCAAAAAAATGGCATGATAAAGTTTTAGAATTTATGCCTAATCTCGAACTTATTATTCTAGTGGGAAAATATGCACAAGATTATTACTTGGGAAATGATAAAAAACAGAATCTAACGGAAACTGTATATAATTATAAACAGTATTTGCCACGTTATTTTCCAATTGTTCACCCGTCACCATTGAATTTTCGTTGGCATAATAAAAATCCATGGTTTATTAAAGAAGTAGTACCAGAATTACAAAAAAGGGTGAAGGAAATACTACAGAAATAAATCATTAAAAAATAAAGACTGAGGTAACTTGAAGATTTCTATGAAATCTTGATTTCAAGCTCCTTTCAGTCTTTTTAATTTTCTATTATTTCAAATCTAGTCTGCTCACCGTAATATATAAGCAGTGAAGATAGTATTGTTTTTAACCGTTCTAAATTATCTGTTTTTAAAATAATTTCTGCCTTACCAGAGATTACATTAAAAGCATCTCCACTTCTTACGGAGATAATCTCAATGTTATTGTATTTTGTAGTTTTTTTAACAAATTCACCAGCAATAACTGTTGTATCAATGGCTTCATGAGGTTCAGCACCGTGTCCGCCTTTACCGTAGATAGTAACTAAATATGTATTCATGATTACTGTTCCTCCTTTAGATTTTTTATTACATTAGCGGAATCAAATGCTAGTGTCAAGAATATTGAAGCTGTTTGTTTCATTACTTCTTCTTCAAAATCAAAATTTGGGTGATGGTGTGGATATTTAGCGAAGGTAGAATTCCCTGCACCAATTAAGAAAAATGCTCCGGGAACTTCTTCAATATAATATGCAAAATCTTCTCCAATCATAAGTGGTTCAATTTCCATCTGCTTAATATTTGGAAGAATTTTAGAAGTTGCTTTTTGTATTTCTATTGTTCCTTTTTTGTGATTTATAAGAGGTGGATAACCTCCGTAATAAATAAATTCTATTTTAGTGCCAGAATATTCATTTTCTAGAGCTTTGCATAAGTTTTGAAGTTTAGTCAGCACCATTTTATGAAGTTCTTTATTAAAATGTCTTATCGTACCAGTAATACTTGCTTCTTTAATAGAGCTTTCAAGTTTTCCTAAAGTAATGACAAGTGTTTCCCTTGGTTTAGAAAAACGAGAAACTATTTGTTGAGTCATGCCAACAAACTCTGCAGCAATAATATTTGCATTTTCCTTAGTATTGATTTTTATTTCAAATCTGTCTGCAGCTGCACATAGTTCTCTGTAACTATATCCTAAAGTTCCAAGTGGAAGAGGTGTCCAAAGATGAGCACCAAATATTGCATCGACTCCTTGTAAGCAACCAGTATCAATCATTGGTTTTGCTCCACCTGGAGCTTGTTCTTCTCCATATTGGAAAACTGCGACAACATCATGTGGAAGATCTTCTTGATGATCCATTAGAACTTTACACGTTGCAAGTAATGCTGTAGTGTGTCCATCATGACCACAAGCATGCATTGCATTAGGAATCGTAGATTTGTATGGGGTATCTTTTACATCATTTATAGGTAAAGCATCGAAGTCAGCTCGAAAAGCGATTGTTTTTGAAGAGTCTTGTCCTTTAATTCTTGCGACTACACCATTTAAGCCAACGTTTGTTTTAATCTTAGTGATTCCAATTTTTTCTAAATATTCTTTAATGAATCTCGCTGTATTTTTTTCGTTAAATGAAACTTCAGGATGCATATGCATATAGCGACGAAGTTCAATCATTTCTGGATAAAATTTATCAAGTTCATCTTTTATAATTTTTTCAATCATAAAAACCTCCAGATTACTATTTTAAATTATAAATACAATTATAACACAAATATTTTAATAAATAGAGAATTGTTAAAGAAATTGCTTTCAATTATTTTAATTTTTGGTATAATATGAGTAAATAAACACTAGTAAAACTCAATTTGGGGGTGGGAGCATGGATACATTAGATTAATAGAGAGATTTTATTAAAAAGGAGTTAATGTATGCAAATATTAAATATTAAAAACATAGAGTTTGAAAAACAAGGGAAGATATTATTCAAAATTGAAAAATTGAGTATAAATACTGGTGATATTATTGGTTTAATAGGGAAAAATGGTTCAGGGAAGACAACTCTGTTAAAATATATAGATGACTCGCTTAAAGATGAAAATAACATTTCATCAGAGTTTTTAGAATTTGGAGAAAACTCTCTTCTTAAAAAAAGTGGTGGAGAAGTTGTTGTAAACAAGATTAGAAGTAGCTTATTATCGAATGTTGAGCTATATTTACTTGACGAGCCATCAACATACTTAGATTATAATAATGCTAATAAAATAGCTAATCTTATAAAAAGAACTCCAGCAACTTTTTGTATAGCAAGTCACGATAGAAATTTTCTAAATAATGTTTGTACTAAGTTATGGATAATCGAAAATAATACAGTGAGAGAATTTAATGGGAATTATCATGAGTACAAGTTTCAAGAAGAAATTGAAACTGCCGAGTATGAAGCAGAACTGCAAAAGTACAATAAAGAAACTAAGAAGATAAAGAAAAGCATTCAAGAGATGAAAGAGGAACAGGGGAAAAAATCTGGAAAGCCAAAGAACATGAGTGGTTCAGATTATAAAATTATAAGTGTAAAAAATAAAATTTCAAAAAATCAAAAGAGATTACAGAAGAAAATATCAAGACAAGAAGATAAACTAGAAACTAATATTAAACCTAAGCCATTAAAAGATAAATATGATATTGAATTTCTAGAAATATTTAAAGAAACCCATAAGAAGAGTTTTTGTATTAGCGAGAAAAGCTGTGAAATAGATGGGAAATATCTTTGGGAATCACCTGGTTTTACTTTTACAAGTGGGGATAAGATTTTAATTAAAGGAAAAAATGGTTCAGGGAAAACTACTTTTCTAAATTATGTGAAGGAGTCCATTCCGAGTTCCTTACAAGTAGCGTATTTCGAACAAAATAGATTTGATATCTTTGAGGAAGAAAAAACATTGTTTGAATTTGTGAAAGAATTTACTACACTAGATGATATTGAACTGAGAAATATACTAGCTTTACTAAATTTTAGAGGTGATGATATTAATAAAAAGATAGAAGTCCTGAGCAAAGGGGAGAAAGTTAAACTTTATTTCGTAAGTTTACTTTTTAGAAAAACAGATATACTGTTGCTAGATGAGATAACTAACTTTTTAGATGTTGTTGCGATAGAAGCGGTAGAGAAGATATTAAAGAAATATCCTGGCATACTAATTATGGTCAGTCATGATATGGAATTTATCGATAATGTTGCAACTAAGGTTATAAACATCACGAATAAAGAAGTTTTAAAATTTGAATAAATTAGAAGTTAATAATATATTCAGGAGGAAAATTATGATAAAAATTATTATAGCCGCATTCTTAATATTAGGTTTTGTCTCGGCTGCAGTTGCAAATGTGAGATGGCAAGAAAAGGATAAGGATGAATAAATATAGTAAATAAGCCGTTGATTAGTTACCAATTAGAATAGTTATTGATGTGACTAACTCAAAAGTATAAAGCAAAGAACATAAATAATCGCCTAAATCTTTAACAATCGCCTAAAACTATGGTATATTTAGGCGAAAAACAAAGAGTTTGATTCAAAATTTTTATGAGAATTCATAGACGCAGTGGTTTATCGATATGTAAATACAACTTTATAAAAGCTTTTTTAGAATCACTCTATTATTTGAGGAATTAATAAGTTTGTCTAGCTTTTTGGCGAATTTCCTTTACCCTTGACATGTTTATTGAATTTATAATATAATTCATATATTATTTAATTTTATCTGTAAAGGAGATTGAAAATGAAGATTAACTTACCTTTTAATGAAAATATTTTACCTAAACGATTTGGGAAAGAAGCAGAATCTGGTGATATTATTAAGAATAATCCAGTACGTTCATTTCCGTTTGAGATAACAGAGTTGCCAGAAGGAACAAAGTATGTAGCTATTACATTAATAGACTATGATGCTATTCCAGTTTGTTCGTTCCCATGGATTCATTGGCTTGTCACTGATATAGAGGTAGTGAATAATGAGGTTATTATTCCTGAAAACTATAGTTTAGACTATAAGAATTCTATTAAACAGGGGAAAAATAGTTTTTCTAGTCCACTATTGGGGATGGATTTTACTGAAATTGACTCAATTTTTGTTGGGCCAACACCACCTGATAAGGATCATAGATACACAATTGAAGTTTTCGCATTATCAGATAAAACAGGTTTAGAGGATGGTTTTTATTATAATGAATTATTAGATGCAGTGGATTCAATCACATTAGATAGAGCTACTGCTGTTGTTATTGGTCAATTTTAAATTAAGAATTATCATTAACATTTGAAATCAAAGGATTTTTAGAAAAATTGTAGTAAATAATAAAGAAATCTATTAGTATTTTATTATCTAGCTCTTTTTAGGATACTGGGAATGACACCATTGAAGTCTCAACTCAAGTTTCAGTTAAAAAAATAGTTTTAGGTTAAATTCCAGTTTTTTATTTGAACTGGAATTTACTTTGAGAATTAACATTTAAAATACTAGCTATAAAGCGTATCCACAAATAGTTGATTATCACAGTTTAATTTGATATAATCAAAATTGGAGAGAGAAGTTAGGGAGTTCGACGCTTCCGATGAAGATGGTGGCTACTTCAATATGAAAGGAGATGATGCTTATTCTCATAAGTATCAAAATCTGGACGAAAGGAGTAGCAAGTTGTCAGCTTACGAAATTGTACAGACGATTATTGGAATAAATCTATTGATTGTTTCAGTAGTTAGTGCATGTATTGTAGCATTAAAAAAGACAATAAAAAATAACCATCTTTAACTTGGTAATAGCCCCCAAAATTTGGACAAATTTTGGGGGCTATTACCCTTTTTATGATTATTTAGTCTCAACTTAAGTTCCAGTTAAAAAATTAGTTTCAGGTTAAATTCCAGTTTTTTATTTGAATAGGAATTTACTTTGGGAATTAACAGAGATGCTTGTTATCCCCAATAATCCATTATACATTTGACAAATCTCTTATTATGGTATATAATATTGATAATTTGAATAACACATCTTTAATGTGATCCAGAGAGGTCAGCAAAGATTTATTTATTGGAAAACCAAGTTTATTTATGCTGTCCTGCTCAATAGAGTAGGCTATTTTTTTGAGGTGAAGTATGAAAAAACGAATTCTTTTCGACGAAACAATGATTTCTAGAATGATTACTAGAATTGCGAATGAAATTATCGAACAAAATAAATTAGATGATATTGTTTTAGTAGGTATTCAAACAAGAGGGATTCATATCGCCAAAAGATTGAAACAAAAAATCAAAGAAATTGAAAATACTAATATTCCAGTAGAAACACTTGATATAAAATTTTATCGTGATGATTTAGAAAAAATAAGTGACGAACCTGAAATAAAAGTTCCACGTTTTAAACTTGATTTGACAAACAAAGTTGTAATTATTGTAGATGATGTTCTGTATACAGGAAGAACGGTTAGAGCAGCGATAGATGCCATAATGGATGCGAGTCGTCCAAAAGCAATTCGTCTTGCGATTCTTGTAGACAGAGGACATAGAGAACTGCCAATTAGAGCAGATCATATTGGAAAAAATATTCCTACTTCAAGAAAAGAAAATGTAAAAGTTCATTTAAATGAAGTAGATGATGTTGAAGAAATATTATTAATTTAAATATAAAATCTTTTTAAGGTAGTCCAGAGAGGCTAACAAGGGATTGAATTTAAAGTTTATACTTTATTTGAGTATAGCTATGTTTAAGTATAACTATACCCAGATAATAACTTGAATTTAATAGTTGATGAACAGTCATACCTTGTAGCCAAATGGATACAAGGTATTTTTTTATACAAAATGGAGGAAGTGCTATGAGAAATATAGTAAAAATGTCAGATTTAACAAATGAAGAAGTTTATCAGCTGATAGAAAGAGCTTTAAATTTGAAAAATGGTAAACAAGTAGAGCCAAGAGAAGACTTATATGTAGCAAACTTATTCTTTGAAAACTCAACTAGAACAAAACATAGTTTTGAGGTAGCTGAGCGCAAACATAGATTAAATGTTATAAACTTCGAGGCTTCAACATCGTCAGTAAATAAAGGTGAAACATTATACGATACTTGTAAAACATTAGAAATGTTAGGTTGTAATATGTTGGTCATTAGACACGGTCAAGACGCTTACTACAATGAACTGACTAACTTAAATATTCCGATTTTAAGTGGAGGAGATGGAAGTGGAGAACATCCAAGCCAATGCTTACTTGATCTTATGACAATGTATGAGAAATTCGGAACATTTGAAAATCTTAATGTAATTATCGCTGGAGATATTAAAAATTCTCGTGTGGCTAGAAGTAATTACAACATGCTTACAAGATTAGGAGCAAGAGTAAGATTTGTTTGTCCTGACATTTTCAAAGACGAGACGCTTGGAGAAGTAGTAGACTTTGATAAAGTAATTGAAGAAGTTGATGTTTGTATGCTTCTAAGAGTTCAACATGAAAGACATGACTCTAAGATGGGTCTAAGTAAAGATGAATATCATAATAACTTTGGATTAACTAAAGAGCGCTATGAAAGATTAAAAGAATCAGCAATAGTGATGCATCCAGCACCTGTTAATAGAGATATGGAAATAGCTTCGGAACTAGTCGAAGCACCTAAATCGGTAATCTTTGAACAGATGAAAAATGGGATGTTCATGAGACAGGCAATGATAGAAAAAATAATTAAAGATAATAATTTATAAAGAGGAGAAGCATATGTTACTTTTAAAAAACGGTAAAATTTTAGAAAATGGTGTATTAGTAGAAAGAGATATTTTGGTTGAAGATAAGAAAATCGTAAAAATCTCTGAGAATATCGAAGAAAGTGGAGCTAAGGTACTAGACTTAGAAGGGAAATTCGTTTCACCAGGATTTATAGATGTTCACGTACACTGGAGAGAACCAGGATTTGAATACAAAGAAAACATTTATCACGCTTCAAGAGCAGCGGCACGTGGTGGATTCACTACAGCAATGCCAATGCCGAACTTAAATCCGGTACCAGACTGTTATGAAAATCTAAAATTACAATTAGACATTATCGAACGTGATTCAGTAATCAGAGCGATTCCTTTTGGAGCTATAACAAAAGGAGAAGAAGGAAAAGAATATGCTGATTTCGAAGAATTAGCTGAGCATGTGTTTGCCTTTAGTGATGATGGTAGAGGAGTACAAGATGCTAATATGATGTATGAATCAATGATGGTTGCTGCTAAATTAAATAAAGCAATCGTAGCTCACTGTGAAGACAACTCATTAATTCGTGGAGGGTGTATGCATTGTGGACGTAGAAGCCGTGAATTAGACTTACCAGGAATTCCTTCAGTATGCGAGAGTGTTCAGATTGCACGTGATGTTCTTCTAGCTGAAGCAGCAGGATGTCACTACCACGTTTGTCACGTATCTACTAAAGAATCAGTTAGGGTAGTAAGAGAAGCGAAGGCGGCAGGAATTAAAGTAACTTGTGAAGTGTGTCCTCATCATCTAATAAGTGATGAAATGGATATTCCAGAAGATAACGGAATGTGGAAAATGAATCCACCTTTAAGAGCACGTGAAGATAGAAATGCTCTTATCGCAGGTCTATTAGATGGAACAATCGATGTAATAGCGACAGACCACGCTCCACATGCTACTCACGAAAAAGATTTATCAATGAGAAAAGCTGCATTTGGAATTGTAGGAAGTGAAACAGCATTCAGCCAACTTTATACGAAGTTTGTAAAAACTGGAGTATTCTCACTAGACTTACTAGTTAAGCTGATGACGGAAAAAGTTGCAGATACTTTCGACTTACCATATGGGCGTTTAGAAGAAGGTAGATTTGCAGATTTAGTAGTAATCGACTTAGAAAAATCACTGAAAATTGATCCAGAAAAATTCTTATCTAAAGGTAGAAATACACCGTATGTAGGAGAAGAAATTTATGGAATACCAGTATTAACACTATGTGAAGGTCAAGTTGCATACAAAGATAGTGAAGTATTTGAAGTTTAAAAAATAAAAAACTTAGAAAGAGAGAACAAAGATGTACAGTTACGATAGACAATTAATTTTAGAAGATGGAACAGTATATAAAGGATATGGATTTGGTGCTAATAAGGCGCTAGCAGGGGAAGTAGTATTTAACACAGGTATGACGGGATACCAAGAAACACTTTCAGATCCATCATACAATGGACAAATAGTAACATTCACTTATCCATTAATCGGGAACTACGGAATCAACAGAGATGACTTTGAAACAATTAATCCTAGTATTAAAGGACTTATCGTTAGAGAAGTTTGTAAAAAACCTTCTAACTTTAGAACAGAATACAGTTTAGATGAAGTATTAAAAGAACTTAATATACCTGGAATTTCAGGGATTGATACACGTAGTTTAACAAGAAAAATAAGAGAACACGGTACAATTAAAGGGATAATCACTGACCTTTGCATGGATCCAGAAGAACAATTAGAAAATCTTAGAAAAACTGACCTGCCAACGAATCAAATTGAACAAGTTTCAACTCAAAAAGCTTTCTTATCTTCAGGAAATGGATATAGAGTAGTACTAGTAGACTTCGGAATGAAATCAGGAATACTAAGAGAATTAAATGAACGTAATTGTGACATCGTTGTAGTACCTCACAATGTAACTGCTGCGGAAATCTTCAGACTTAACCCAGATGGAATCATGTTAAGTAATGGACCTGGGGATCCAGAAGATGTTCCAGAAACAATCGAGATGCTTAAAGAAGTTATGCCGAAAATTCCTGTTTTTGGAATTTGTATGGGACATCAACTTATTGCACTAGCGTCTGGAGCAAAAACATACAAACTTAAATTTGGGCACCGTGGAGCTAACCACCCAGTTAAAAACTTAATAACTGGAAAAGTAGATATTACTTCACAAAACCATGGTTTCAGTGTTGATATCGACTCACTAAAAGATACAGATTTAGAGCTTACACACCTATCAGTAAATGATAAAACATGTGAAGGGGTACGTCACAAAAAATACCCAGTATTTTCAGTACAATATCACCCAGAAGCATCACCAGGACCACACGATCCTAACTACTTATTCGATCAGTTTATAGATTATATGAGAGAATTTAAAGAAAACAAATAGGAAATAACCTGAAAAACAATAGAGTATCAATGCAAAATTAAGGAGAATAAAAATGCCAAAACGTAATGATATAAAAACAATACTAGTAATAGGATCTGGACCAATTACAATAGGTCAAGCAGCAGAGTTTGACTACGCTGGAACTCAAGCATGTCTATCTTTAAGAGAAGAAGGATATGAAGTTATCCTAGTTAACTCTAACCCAGCAACAATTATGACTGATAAAGAAATCGCTGATAAAGTATATATGGAGCCATTAACACTTGAATTTGTAAGTAAGATTATAAGAAAAGAAAGACCTGATGCACTACTTCCAACATTAGGAGGACAAGTAGGTCTTAACCTTGCGGTTGAACTTCATAAAAGTGGAATCTTAGATAAATATGGAGTTGAATTACTAGGAACAAAATTAAGTTCGATTGAACAAGCAGAGGATAGAGAATTATTCCGTGACCTTATGAACGAACTTAATGAACCAGTTCCGGAATCAGCAATTATAACAACTTTAGATGAAGCGAGAGAATTCGTTGCTGAAATAGGATATCCAGTAATCGTTCGTCCTGCTTTCACTATGGGAGGAACAGGTGGAGGTATCTGTTACGATGAAAAAGATTTAGAAGAAATCGTAAGTAGTGGATTACACTATTCACCAGTTACTCAATGTTTATTAGAAAAATCTATCGCAGGTTTTAAAGAAATTGAATACGAAGTAATGCGTGACTCTAACGATACAGCGATTGTTGTATGTAACATGGAAAACATTGACCCTGTAGGGATTCATACAGGAGACTCAGTAGTAGTAGCACCTTCTCAAACATTAACAGACAGAGAGTACCACATGCTACGTAATGTATCATTAAAAATTATTAGAGCTTTAAAAATTGAAGGAGGATGTAACGTACAACTTGCACTTGATCCAAATTCATTCAAATACTACATTATCGAGGTTAACCCAAGGGTATCACGTTCATCAGCCTTAGCTTCAAAAGCAACAGGATATCCAATCGCGAAAATTGCAGCGAAAATTGCTGTAGGTTTAACTCTTGATGAAATTATAAACCCAGTTACACAAAATTCATATGCTTGTTTCGAACCAACGCTTGACTATGTAGTAAGTAAAATTCCACGTTTCCCATTTGATAAATTTGAAAATGCGGATAGAAAACTAGGGACACAAATGAAAGCCACAGGTGAAGTAATGGCGATGGGTAGAACTTATGAAGAAAGTTTACTAAAAGCTATCCGTTCATTAGAATATGGAGTGCACCACCTTGGATTACCTAATGGAGATGATTTCACATTAGAAGAAATTATTGACAAGATTAAACAAGCTGGAGATGAAAGATTATTCTTTATCGGAGAAGCCTTAAGACGCGGACAAAGCACAAAAGATATTCACGATATTACAAAAATTGATATGTTCTTCTTAGAGAAAATGCAAAATATCATCGATATTGAGCATGAATTAAAAGACAATGTTGGAAATATTGATTTACTAGAATATGCTAAAAAATACGGATTCTCTGATAAGGTAATTGCACATAGATGGGGAATGACGGAAGATGATATCTACAACCTTCGTCAAGAAAACAAAATAACTCCAGTATTCAAAATGGTAGATACTTGTGCAGCTGAGTTTGTATCAGAAACACCATACTTCTACTCAAGTTATGAACAAGAGCAAGAATCAATCGTAAGCGATAAGAAAAAAATTGTTGTACTAGGATCTGGTCCTATCCGAATTGGACAAGGGGTAGAGTTCGACTACGCAACAGTACATGCGGTAATGGCGATTAAAGATGCTGGATATGAAGCAATCATTGTTAATAACAACCCAGAAACAGTTTCTACAGACTTTACAATTTCTGATAAACTGTACTTTGAGCCACTAACTGAAGAAGATGTAATGGCGATAATTAATCATGAAAATCCACTAGGAGTTGTAGTTCAATTTGGTGGACAAACAGCGATTAATCTAGCTGCTAAATTAGAAAAACACGGTGTGAAAATTCTAGGTACTGCCTTAGAAGAAATTGATAATGCAGAAGATAGAGATAAATTTGAAGAACTATTACATAAACTAGATATACCACAACCACTAGGAAAAACTGCTTTTGATGTAGAAACGGCAGTTAAGAATGCTGAAGAAATCGGATATCCTGTATTAGTAAGACCATCATACGTACTTGGTGGACGAGCTATGGAAATAGTTTATGAAGAAGCTGAACTACGTCGTTACATGAAAACAGCGGTAAAACTTACACCAGAACACCCAGTACTAACTGACAGATATCTAGTTGGTCGTGAGATAGAAGTAGATGCTATTAGTGATGGTGAAACAGTAATTATTCCAGGTATTATGGAACACATTGAAAGAGCAGGGGTTCACTCAGGGGACTCTATAGCAGTGTATCCACCTCAAACACTAACAGAAGGTGAAAAAGCTAAGTTAATAGAATATACAATTAAATTAGCAAAAGGATTAAACATAGTTGGATTATTAAATATTCAATATGTAATCAGTAAAGGGGAAGTATTCGTACTAGAAGTTAACCCACGAAGCTCAAGAACTGTACCGTTCTTAAGTAAGATTACAGGAGTACCAATGGCAAAACTTGCTGCTGGAGCTATCATTGGAGAAACACTTAAATCTAAAGGATATGAAACAGGATTATTACCAGAAGCAGAAAATGTGTACACTAAAGTACCGGTATTTAGTTTCCAAAAACTAAAAGACGTAGATACTACTCTTGGACCAGAGATGAAATCAACTGGAGAAGTAATGGGAAGTGATAGAACTCTAGAAAAATCACTATACAAAGGACTTCTTGCAGCAGGAATCAAAGTAAGTGATCAAGGAAATATCTTATTCACAATTAGTGACGATGATAAAGAAGAAGCATTAAATATAGCAAAACGATTCTTTGGATTAGGATATAACCTATTAGCAACAGAAGGAACAGCTAAGTACTTAGATGAACACGGATTAAGAGTTACTCCGGTAGGAAAAATTAATCAGAGTGAATACAGTGTACTTGATGCTATATATAATGGAGATGTGGATGTAGTAGTAAATACTACTTCAAAAGATAAAGATGTAACAAAAGACGGATTCAAGATTCGCCGTGTAGCGAGTGAACAAGAGGTTGTATGTTTAACATCATTAGATACAGCAGATGCGCTACTAAAAGTTTTAGAATCAATCTCATTTGATATATTACCACTATAAAATAAAAAATGATGAAGAAGGGTGCTGACTTAAAAGCCCTAAAATTTAACAAGGTTCATATGAGAACCCGTAGACGCAGTGGTTTATTGATATCTAAATTCGCTTTATAAAAGCTTTTTAGATATCTAATAAACTGTGCGGGGGTGACTCGACAAAATCGATTTCTTAAGAAATCACGATTTTTGAGTCACTCCCTTCTTCTTACAGAAGGAGCATTTGGATGGATACTTATTTAGCAACAGTAATCAGTAATGAACAAGTAGCAGATAAAATATTTAGAATTGAACTACAAGGAGATGTAGTTAAAGAAATGAATACACCAGGACAATTCGTAAATATTAAAGTTAGTAATAGTTATGAGTTCTTATTAAGAAGACCAATTTCAATTTGTGAAATTAATAAAGAAAAAAATACATTTGTGATGGTCTACAGAGCAGATGGAGCAGGTACTAAGAAAATATCTGAATTAGAAGCAGGTAATTTAGTAGACGTATTAGGACCATTAGGAAAAGGATATGATGTTTATACGCTAGAAAAAGGGCAAACTGCGTTGCTAGTAGGTGGAGGAATTGGAGTTCCACCATTATATGAATTAGCAAAGCAATTTAGAAAACAAGGGGTAAACACTGTACATATTTTAGGTTTTAATAATGTGAAAGATGTGTTTTATGAAGAAAAATTTGCAGAGCTTGGTACAACTTATGTTGCTACAGCTGATGGAAGTTACGGAGAAAAAGGTTTTGTTACTGATGTTATAAAAAATTATGAAGTTGACTATGATAAGTATTATAGTTGTGGTCCATTTGCTATGTTAAAAGCATTAACTAAGATGGATGAAGAAAAGATGGGGTATATTTCTTTAGAAGAAAGAATGGCTTGTGGAGTAGGTGCATGTTATGCATGTGTTTGTGAAAAAATCGATGGTTCGATCTCACGTGTATGTTACGATGGACCAGTATATGATTCGAAAGAAATAGCATTATAGGAGGAATTTATGAGCGAGAGATTACGAGTAAAATTACCAGGATTAGATTTAAAAAATCCTGTAATGCCTGCATCAGGGTGCTTTGCATTTGGTTTAGAATATGCTAACTTTTATGATCTAAGTAAACTTGGTGCAATCATGATTAAGGCAGCCACTAAAGAACCACGTTTTGGAAATCCTACGCCACGTGTCGCTGAAACTTCTAGTGGAATGTTGAATGCAATAGGTCTACAAAATCCTGGGGTTCATGAGATATTAGAAACTAAATTAAAAGAATTAGAAAAATATGATGTTCCTATTATTGCTAATGTAGCAGGCAGTGAAATAGATGACTATGTTTATGTAGCAGAGCATATAAGTAAAGCACCGAATGTTCATGCATTAGAGTTAAATATATCTTGTCCTAATGTAAAACATGGTGGGATTCAATTTGGAACGGATCCAGAAACAGCCAAAAACTTAACTAGAAAAGTTAAAGAAGTATCTAGTGTACCTGTTTATGTGAAACTTTCACCTAATGTTACCGATATTGTAGCCATGGCAAAAGCTGTAGAAGAAGGTGGAGCTGATGGTATTACAATGATAAATACTTTAGTAGGTGTAAGGCTAGATAAAAAGACTGGAAAACCAATTATAGCGAATGTAACTGGAGGACTTTCTGGACCTGCTGTTAAACCTGTAGCTATAAGAATGGTTTATCAAGTAAGTCAAGCTGTAAACATTCCTATTATAGGTATGGGAGGAATTATGGATGAGTGGGATGTAATCGACTTTATTTCTGCTGGAGCGAGTGCAGTAGCAGTAGGTACAGCGAATTTTGCAGATCCATATGCTTGTCCAAAAATTATTGATAAATTAGAAGCGGCGCTTGATGAATTAGGAGTAGAACATATTCTAGAACTTCGTGGTCGTGCATATAAATAAAAAGGAGACATATTATGAATAAAGATGTAATAATAGCGTTAGATTTTCCAACTTTGGAAGATACATTAAGTTTTTTAGAAAAATTTGGTGAAGAAAAATTATTTGTAAAAGTAGGGATGGAATTATACCTACAAAATGGACCTGTTGTTATTGAAAAAATCAAAGAATTAGGACACAAGATATTCTTAGATCTTAAACTACATGATATTCCTAATACAGTTTATGGTGCGACAAAAGGATTAGCAAAATTCAAAGTTGATATTCTTACAGTGCATGCAGCAGGTGGCTATGAAATGCTAAAAGCAGCAAAACGAGGAATGGTTGAAGGTGGTAGTGTAGATACTAATGTAATAGCAATAACACAATTAACATCAACATCAGAAGAAGCGATGAAGGAAGAACAACTAATTGCTGTATCTCTAGAAGAGAGTGTAATTAATTATGCTAAACTAGCTAAAAAAGCAGGACTCGATGGAGTAGTTTCATCGGTTTGGGAAGCAAGATTGATTCGAGAAAACTGTGGAGATGATTTCTTAAAAATAACGCCAGGAATAAGATTAGAAACAGATGAAGTAGGAGATCAAAAACGTGTAGCGACTCCAACTGTTGCTAACGAAGAAGGAAGTACACACATCGTGGTTGGTCGTTCTATAACTAAATCAGAAAATCCACTTGTAGTTTATAAACTGATAAAAAGTCAATTCGTAAAATAAAAATATACAGATAACATAAAGGAGAAGAACATGGTATTAGAAAGAAAAATAGCAAAACACTTATTAGATATTGAAGCAGTGGCATTAAGACCAAACGATTATTTCACTTGGACATCTGGAATTAAATCACCAATTTACTGTGATAACAGGATTACAATGTCATACCCTGCGATTCGTCGTGAAATAGTAGCTGGTATGAGTGAAGTAATTAAAGATAAATTTCCAGAAGTAGAAGTAGTTGCTGGGACAGCGACAGCAGGTATTCCACACGCTGCGTGGGTAAGTGAAGTTCTTGATTTACCTATGATTTATGTTAGGGATTCAGCTAAAAAACATGGGAAAACAAATCAAATCGAAGGTAGATTACTAGAAGGACAAAAAGTTGTTATTATTGAAGACTTAATCTCAACTGGATTATCTTCATTAAAAGTAGCTAAAGCATTAGAAGAAGCTGGTGCAATAGTTCTAGGTGTTGTAGCAATATTTAGTTATGAACTTAAGAAAGCACAAGATGCCTTTGCAGTTGATAAAGTAGAGTACCACACTTTAACTAACTATAATTACTTAATCGAAGAAGCGGTAGCGAGTGATTATATCAAACAAGAAGACGTAGAAAAACTTCTTGAGTGGAGAAATAATTTATAATATCAGATTGAGATTAGTTTCAAAGAAATAAAGTGTATAAAGTAATATTAAAGATGTAGCTTAGGTGAAAGTCTTAGGTTACATCTTTTTACATTATCATTTTTAATTTGATAGCGATTATCAATGGCTTGTGGTATAATTGTATTAATAATATAAGGTAGTGAGGTAATGAGAAATGGATAATATTATAGATGCGAGTATACCAGTTGCACAAGTTGTTGATAAACACCCAGAAGTATTGGATATTTTAGTAGATTTAGGGTTTAAGCCTTTGGCTAATCCTATTATGAGAAATACTGTAGGGAGAAAGACTTCACTTAGAATGGGTTCAAAATTGGCAGGGATTAAACTTGAAACAATAATTGCTACATTAGAAGCTAATGGATATGAAGTAGTAGGACTAGACTAATGGCTACAAAGAGAATTGAAGTTTTACGCGATATATTATTACGACTTCATAAAGGTGAGTCTGCCGAATCTGTTCAAGATGAATTCAATGAACATTTTTCAGGAGTATCTGCGATTGAGATATCGTTAATGGAGCATGAGCTTATGAATTCAGATTCTGGCGTAACTTTTGAAGATGTTATGAAGTTATGTAATGTACATGCTAATTTGTTTAAAGGTGCGATAAAAAATGTAGAAGTTGAAGATAGTGAGCATCCAGGACATCCAGTTCAAGTGTTTAAACAAGAGAATTTAGCTTTAAGAGCAGCGATTATACGAGTTCGTCGAATTTTAGATAACTATGCAAAGTTAGATGAAGGTGAAACAAAAGAAGCAGTTTTAAAAGGATTGCTTCGTCAGTTGCAATTATTAGGACAATTTGATATTCATTATAGACGCAAAGAAGAACTTATGTTTCCTATAATGGAAAAATATGGTCACGATGCACCACCTAAGGTTATGTGGGGTGTTGACGATGAAATAAGAGATTTATTCAAACTTGCTAAAGAAGAAGCGGAGAATCTACCTAATGCAGAGATAGCTGTCGTTAAAGAAAAATTTGAAGTTTTTGTTAAAGAATTTGAGGAAATGATCTTTAAGGAAGAGTCGATTCTTCTGATGATATTATTAGAAACATTTACTCAAGACGATTGGTTGAGTATAGCTAAGGACAGTGATGCTTACGGTTATGCAATAATTCGACCTCAAGAGGAGTGGGTTCCTCATAGAGAAGATTTTGAAACTCAAATTACTAGTGATGACAGTGAAGTAATAGAAGTAAGCGAAAGGGAATTAACGAAAGTAATTCAAACTCCTGAAGGAGAGTTCACTATTACCTATAAACCAAAAGAAGTTAAAGAAGAAACTTTAAATAGAGATACACCTCAGAAAATTGGAAATGGGTATCTATCATTAAATCAAATTGATTTAATATTGAATCATCTGCCTATGGAAATTACTTTTGTGAATAAAGAGGAAATCTTCCAATATTATAATAATCATTGTTCAGAAGAAGAGATGATTTTTAAACGTACGTCAGGTCAAGTAGGTAGAAATGTAGAACTATGTCATCCACCAAAGTACCTAGAGAAAGTTAAAACTATAATGAAAAACTTACGAGATAGAAAAAAAGATAAGTATGAAATGTGGTTTAAATCAGAATCAAGAGGAAAGTTTGTTCATGTCACTTATGCAGGTGTATATGATGAAAATGATGAATTTCAAGGAGTATTAGAATACGTTCAGGATATAGCTCCTTATAGAGAAATAGACAGTGATTATTATAGGGGAATAGAATAATAAAAAAAGTGAGAGGGAGCGACTCAAAATTGATTTTGTTGAGTCGCTCCCTCTTTTAATATATTATGTTTACGAATATACTTTATCAAATACATTTTTTCTTAATTTTCTTGTCGCAAGAATCAACAATATAATTAGTATTAGAGAATATATTATTCCTACTATATTTGCTGATGATGGAACCATAGCAATTAAGAAAAATGTCACGACATTAAGTAGTACTAATAATAAAATAGCTCCAAAAGCTAAAATAGTTAATAGTACCTGATTTATCGAACTACGATTAGCTAAATCTGTGATAGTGTTCCAATTTAGATATAATTTTTTATAGTCGCTTGTATAACTATAGAAAGAAAAGACAAGACTTGAAATAATGTAGGATATAATAGTTACAATTGCTAATAAGATTGGTGTTTTAGTTATAATTAACATCATAAGCAGAGCAAGTAATCCAAAACCAAGTTGTAAACAAGTGGCGATTGCTAATTTTGTTTTTAGATATTTTCTAAAATCTAATGGTAGAGATTTTAAAAAATAGTAATCTTGTTTTTCTAGTGATATTGCTATACTTGTAAAATTCATAGGATTAGAATTAATGTACAATGCTAACGTAAATCCTATAGTCATAGCTACTGGATAGAATATAAGTGGTAGTGTAATACCTCCATGCTTTCTAATTTCTATAATCGGAATTATAAATATACCAAGCGTGATAAGAAGATTAGTAAATACAGTTGTCGAAATTGTACTGTTTAACAATAGTTTTGCATTTCTCTTAATTAGTTTAGAAGATAATGTAGTTGATGTACTATTAGTTTTCTCTTTGATTTTTACAGTTTTAGAACTAGATGTGTATGTATTACCTGATATTCTATATAAGTTTTTCATGTATTTTTTTACTACGAATACATAAGTAGTAAAGAAAGAGATAGCTGCTAGGATTACCAGTACAATTAAATTAATATATGTCTTAGAAATATCTAACACGAGTATATTTAAAAATAAATCTCCTTTATATTCAGAACCACTACTTTTAAAAGTATGAGCAAAATTAAATATGTATCCTATTAAAGCTATTGATCCAATAAAGATTGAAGCTGCATTAACTTTCCCTTTATTCTTCTTGAAATTTGGGATATAAGTAATAAATGAAAGTATTGTCATTATAAAACATATTAAAGTAATCATAAATGCAAAACTATATACTAATACGAAGAAAAATTTTTGAATTGAAAACTCTGCATTTAATCCAATAATCAAGTTTATAACTATTAAAGGAGTAAAATTACTAATAACTTGTGAAAGTAGAGTGAACAATTTACTAAAAAATATTTCAGATCCTGTAACAGGTAAGTGAATAATTGCTAATGTATCATCACTTTCGTAAAACATATTGATAAAATTATTTAAAATCTGAATAAACACTAATAATAAAATAAAGAAAAGTATATTTCGATATCCCGGTCCAGAAAAGTTAAAACCACGAGAAAACATTGAAAATACAAATAAAATATTTAAGAAATTGAAAAAATTCATCATTAATACATTTCTAAAAAGATTATGTCTTATATCGTTCTTTTCACTAAATTTTTTTCTGTATTTTATTCTTTGAGGTGAAAAACTATAAAGAAGATTCGTTAAGAATAATTCTTTTATTACATTGAATCTCATATTTAATCACCACCTAAAACATTAGAATTTGAATTTTTTACTATATTAAGATAAATTTCTTCTAAATTATCTCCCTCAAATTGTTCTTTAAGCTCATTAAGTGTACCGATAAAAACTAGTTTTCCTTTGCTGAGGATACCTATTCTATCGCACAGATGTTCAGCGACCTCCAAGACATGAGTTGAGAATAGAACACTATTGCCTTTAGTGGCATGTTCTTTCATTAAGTTTTTTAAGTCAAATGCAGCTTGTGGATCTAATCCTGTCATCGGTTCATCCATAATCCAAAACTTAGGTTCTGATAATAGGGCACCAATTACGAATACTTTTTGTCGCATACCGTGAGAAAAAGAACTAATTTCTTGATGTTCAACTCCTGCCATATTAAATAATTTGCAGTATTTACTAAGAATTTCATCTCTTATTTTATTATCAATTTCATATATGCTAGCGACTAATGACCAATATTCAAAGGCTGATAATGTAAGAAACATATCAGGTGAATCAGGCACATATCCAATTTGCTTTTTACATTCTAATCTATTATTTTTTAAAAGAAGGTCATTGAAATAAATTTCTCCAGAAGTCGGTTCTAATATACTAACTAAAGATTTGATCGTAGTGGACTTACCAGCTCCGTTATGTCCGATAAGACCAAATATTTCTCCATCATTAATAGTGAAACTCAAATCATCAACTGCATACTTTGTGTCAAATTTCACGGTTAGATTTTTAATTTCTATCATAAATATCCCTCCATATATATTTATATAGTTATATTATACTTGTAATCGTTTTAATAAACAAGAGTATAATTTAATTATTTCTATAAAAATAATAAATTTTAAAATGGGAAATGAAACACCTGGAATAGTTTATTAAAAGTACTATTGTGATACACCAGGAAGTGTTTATTTATATTATGAATATGATACACCTGGTTAAGTGTGAAAATAGAATATGATAATATCAAGTGAAAAAAGATATAAAAAAATTTTAAAAAAGTGTTGACAAGAAAAAATAAAAGTGGTATTATTTAGTACGTGAGTGTTACGGCACTCTGTGTAAAGCCACTAAGGCTTATAAAAAATTTAAAAATGTGATACACCTGGCTAGGTGATTCACAAATAAACAGGGAAGGAGGAAATCAGAAAAATGCCAACTATTAACCAATTAGTTCGTAAACCTCGTAAATCAAAAGTATCAAAATCAGATTCACCAGCACTTAACAAAGGTTACAACTCTCAAAGAAAGAAAGAAACTAACATTTCTTCACCTCAAAAACGTGGAGTTTGTACTCGTGTTGGGACTATGACACCTAAAAAACCTAACTCAGCTTTACGTAAATATGCACGTGTTCGTTTATCAAACCAAATCGAAGTAACAGCATATATCCCAGGTATCGGACACAACCTACAAGAACACAGTGTTGTACTTATTCGTGGAGGACGTGTAAAAGACTTACCAGGGGTACGTTACCACATTATCCGTGGAGCTTTAGATACTGCAGGAGTTAACGACCGTAAACAAGGACGTTCACTATACGGTGCTAAAAAACCAAAAGAGAAAAAATAATATAAGATAAAAATTTGATAAAGAATTCGTGAAAGGAGGCAGACACTATGCCACGTAAAGGTCCAGTTGCAAAACGTGACGTTTTGCCAGATCCAATTTATAACTCAAAATTAGTTACAAAATTGATTAACAAATTAATGCTAGATGGGAAACGCGGTACAGCTCAAAGAATTTTATATTCTGCGTTTGATTTAATTAAAGAAAAATCAGGACGTGATGCTATGGAAGTTTTCGAAGAAGCATTAAACAACATTATGCCAGTTCTTGAAGTTCGTGCTCGTCGTGTTGGTGGTTCTAACTACCAAGTACCAGTAGAAGTACGTGCTGAAAGAAGAACTACATTAGGTCTACGTTGGTTAGTTAACTATTCTCGTTTAAGAGGAGAAAAAACTATGGAACAACGTTTAGCTAATGAAATTTTAGACGCAGCAAATAACACTGGTTCAGCTGTTAAGAAACGTGAAGATACTCACAAAATGGCTGAAGCAAACAAAGCATTTGCTCACTATCGTTGGTAATTATAGGGTGAATATCAAGCTATTTTATAGCTTGAGTTTTTCACTATAAAAGACAAATTACTCAAAACATTTAAAAATTTATGAAAGGAGAAAATTGACTCATGACTAGAGCATTTTCTTTAAAAGATACTCGTAATATCGGTATCATGGCTCACATCGACGCAGGTAAAACAACTGCTACTGAGCGTATTCTGTTCTATACTGGGAAAATCCACAAAATCGGAGATACTCACGATGGTAACTCACAAATGGACTGGATGGAACAAGAACAAGAACGTGGTATCACTATTACATCTGCTGCAACAACTGCTCAATGGAAAAACCACCGTATCAACATCATCGATACACCGGGACACGTAGACTTCACAGTTGAGGTTGAACGTTCACTTCGTGTACTTGATGGATCAGTAGCAGTATTAGATGCGCAATCAGGTGTTGAACCACAAACAGAAACAGTTTGGCGTCAAGCTACAACTTATGGAGTTCCTCGTATCGTATTCGTAAACAAAATGGATAAAACAGGAGCTGACTTCCTATACTCTGTAGGAACAATCCACGACAGATTACAAGCTAACGCACACCCAATTCAACTTCCAATCGGAGCTGAAGATCTATTCGAAGGTGTAATCGACCTTGTTGAGATGAAAGCTATCTACAACGAAGGTAGCGTTGGGGAAAATCTTGTTGTAAAAGAAATCCCAGCTGAATACCAAGATCAAGCTGAAGAATACCGTGAAAAACTTATCGAAGCTGTTGCAGAATTCGATGAAGACTTCATGGAAAAATACTTAGGTGGAGAAGAAATTACAATTGATGAGCTTAAAGCTGCAATCCGTAAAGCTACTTTATCAGTAGAATTCTTCCCTGTAGTATGTGGATCAGCATTCAAATATAAAGGTGTACAACCAATGCTAGATGCAGTAGTAGAATACTTACCATCTCCATTAGATGTACCAGCAATTAAAGGTATTGATCCAAACACTGATGAAGAAACAGAAAGACACTCTTCTGACGAAGAGCCATTCGCAGCCCTAGCTTTCAAAGTTATGACTGACCCATTCGTAGGGAAACTTACTTTCTTCCGTGTGTACTCAGGTATTTTATCATCTGGTTCATACGTTAAAAACTCAACTAAAGGTAAACGTGAACGTGTAGGACGTATCTTACAAATGCACGCTAACACTCGTAACGAAATCGCTGAAGTATATGCTGGTGATATCGCTGCTGCTGTTGGGCTTAAAGATACTACTACTGGGGACACACTTTGTGA
Organism: Streptococcus sp. UMB1385; assembly: GCA_002871655.1. Classification (GTDB taxonomy): domain Bacteria; phylum Bacillota; class Bacilli; order Staphylococcales; family Gemellaceae; genus Gemella. The sequence goes on from PNGU01000007.1 coordinate 54,392, forward strand.
CGAGAAAAACGAAGTTATTCTTGAATCAATGGAATTCCCAGAACCAGTTATCCAACTTTCAGTTGAACCAAAATCTAAAGCTGACCAAGATAAAATGTCTACAGCTTTACAAAAATTACAAGAAGAAGACCCAACATTCCGTGCTGGAACTGACGAAGAAACTGGACAAGTTATCATCGCAGGTATGGGTGAGCTTCACTTAGACATCATCGTTGACCGTATGCGTCGTGAATTCAAAGTTGAATGTACAGTAGGTGCTCCAATGGTATCTTACCGTGAAACATTCAAACAAGCTGCACAAGTACAAGGTAAATTCACTCGTCAATCTGGTGGACGTGGACAATACGGGGACGTATGGATTGAGTTCACTCCAAATGAGCCAGGTGCAGGATTTGAATTCGAAAATGCTATCGTTGGTGGGGTAGTTCCACGTGAATACATCCCAGCAGTAGAAGCAGGATTAAAAGACTCTATGGCAAACGGGGTATTAGCTGGATATGAATTAATCGACGTTAAAGCTAAATTATTCGATGGATCATACCACGATGTCGATTCATCTGAAATGGCGTTCAAAGTTGCTGCATCATTAGCTCTTAAAGAAGCTGCTAAAAAATGTAACCCAGTAATCTTAGAACCAATCATGAAAGTTGAAGTTGTTATGCCTGAAGAATACTTAGGAGACATCATGGGAGATATCACTTCACGTCGTGGACGTGTTGAAGGTATGGAAGCTCGTGGTAACGCTCAAGTAGTAAGTGCTTCAGTACCATTATCTGAAATGTTCGGATATGCAACTTCTCTACGTTCTTCAACTCAAGGACGTGGTACTTACTCAATGGTATTCGACCACTACGAAGAAGTACCTAAATCAATTTCTGAAGAAATTATCAAAAAAAATAAAGGATAATAAAAATTATTCTTTATAGTTGCAATTTTCGTTGTAACATTATAAAATATAGTTATCATAGAATGCTATGTGACTAATTTAAAAAATTAAAATTTTATTAACTTGAAGGAGACATTTTTAAAATGGCAAAAGAAAAATTTGACCGTAGTAAAACACATGCTAACATTGGAACAATTGGTCACGTTGACCACGGTAAAACTACTTTAACAGCAGCTATCGCTACTGTATTAGCAAAAACTTATGGTGGAGAAGCTAAAGACTACGCTTCAATCGATAACGCACCAGAAGAAAGAGAACGTGGTATCACAATCAACACTTCTCACATCGAGTACGAAACTCCAAAACGTCACTACGCACACGTAGACTGCCCAGGACACGCTGACTATGTTAAAAACATGATCACTGGTGCTGCTCAAATGGACGGAGCTATCTTAGTAATCGCTGCTACAGATGGACCAATGGCTCAAACTCGTGAGCACATCCTATTATCTCGTAACGTTGGAGTACCAAAAATCGTTGTATTCTTAAACAAATGTGATATGGTTGATGACGAAGAGTTATTAGAATTAGTTGAAATGGAAGTTCGTGAACTATTATCTGAATACGGATTCGACGGAGATGAACTACCAGTAATCAAAGGTTCTGCTCTTAAAGCTCTTGAAGGAGACGCTGATGCAGAAAAAGCTATCATCGAATTAATGGAAACAGTTGACGAGTACATCCCAACTCCAGAACGTGATAACGCTAAACCATTCATGATGCCAGTTGAGGACGTATTCTCAATCACAGGTCGTGGTACAGTTGCTACTGGACGTGTTGAACGTGGACAAGTTAAAGTTGGAGACGTAGTAGAAATCGTTGGATTAACTGAAGAACCAGCTTCAACTACTGTAACAGGTGTTGAAATGTTCCGTAAATTATTAGATTACGCTGAAGCAGGAGATAACATCGGTGCATTATTACGTGGTGTTGCTCGTGAAGATATCGAACGTGGACAAGTTTTAGCAGCTCCTAAAACAATCACTCCACACACTCAATTCGTAGCTGACGTGTACGTATTATCTAAAGAAGAAGGTGGACGTCACACTCCATTCTTCACAAACTACCGTCCTCAATTCTACTTCCGTACTACTGACGTAACTGGTGTAGTTACTTTACCAGAAGGTACTGAAATGGTAATGCCTGGGGATAACGTATCAATCAACGTAGAACTTATTTCTCCAATCGCGATCGAAGAAGGAACTCGTTTCTCAATTCGTGAAGGTGGACGTACTGTAGGTTCAGGTGTTGTAACTTCAATCGTTAAATAATAATTGAATTGAAACATAAAAAGCAAGGTGATTTTCACCTTGCTTTTTATATATGTTTAATACAGATTTACATAATGTTCATATTTAATTATAGATATTTGATAGTTTCAATATATTATATGTATTAATATTGTATTTTCAGTATAAAATCATTATTTTTAGTAATTTTATTATGAAATACGTACAATTTTTGGTAAATACTTGCAGAAAATCTGTAAGAGGTGTATAATATGTTTAAAGGTAGTATAGGGGAAATAATATAATAAATTTAAATAATTTATATATTATTAAAATAAAACCTAATTACTCTAGGGATATTGAGTAATAGTAAAAAGTCGAAGTTAAGAAATTAGCTTCGATTTTTTATTAATTATGCTAAATAGATTTTTTAGAATCAGGTATAGGTATAAAAATAATAGTATTTTGGATATATTATTTATAAAATTGCTATCATATATCATCGGTTATTAATTTACTATTGTTCTCATAAAGTAAATAGCTTATAATAATATTACAAGTATATAATTTATAATTATAAGCTATTTAGGAAAAGGAGAAGATTGTGAATACTATAATTTATTTATTAGCGTTGATATCAATAGTCTTATTATTTATTTGTAGTTTAATTGTTGTAAAATTTTTTAGAAATAAAGCAATTTGTGAATTATCTACCGGGATTAAAAAAGAGGAATTTATTATAAAAAAAAGTGGGAAATACTCTATTTGGATAAAAGATAAGAGGTATTCTTTTACTAACATTAGAGATTTAAGGATAACTGTTACTAATAAAAATACTTGTGAAAAAAAATGTCTAGAAGAAGTAGTTTATAAATCTAAAGGACTAGGGGTTATTTGGAGAAGAGTAGAATTTTATTGTTTTCAAGCTGATGAAGGGGAGTATATTATTTCATTTGAAAGTGATGAGAGATTTCGAGAGTCTATTTTTAATACTACTATCCAAGTTCGTAAGTATATATCTTTTTATAAGTTTGTGTTAGTTATTTTCGGAGTTCAGTTTCTCTTATTTATAATTAGTGTATTACTAATTATTATTTTAAAAAATTTTAATTAATAAGTTTTAGTATATAATTGTTTATAGTATTTTTAAATAAACTAGTTTATTTTAGGAGAAGGAAGAATTAATGAATCAAAAAATAAAAATATATTTTATAGGTGGTTTAGGCAGTAATTATTATTTCGCAAAGGATTTCTTTCAAGAGCTTGAAGTAGAAACTATTTTTTTAAATCCTTATAAAGAAATAATACAAGATAAAAAAGAACTGCAAAATTGGTTTAATGATGAAGTAAGAGATTGTGAAGAGGTTTATCTGATTGGTCATTCACTAGGTGGTGATTTAGCTAGATTTTTAGCATCACGTTGTCCGAAAGTAACTAAACTTATTTTACTTGATGGAGGTTATTTGAATTTAGATGAAATTATGCCTCTTGAAAATGAGATAGAAGCGACAAAAGATTATTTTAGTCAGCATACTTTTTCAAATTTGGAAGAAGTTATAGCTAATGAAAAATCTAAGTCGTATTATTGGTCAGAAAATCTAGAAGAAGCATTAAGAAATTCTTATCGTTATAATAATACTTCTGACAAATTTGAATTAGATTTAGATTTTGAAAAAGTTTCTTGTTTACTTAAATTACGTCGAGCTATTAGATCATATCAAAGAAATTTAGAATCAAAAGACGTATTATTTATAGCTCCAGCATATGAGGAAGAACCTGAATGGAGAAAGATATCACTAGATAAACTTCCACAATATTTTGATGTTGAGTTAGTGGAAAATTGTGGCCATGAGATGTATATGAACCATCCTATTGAAATTGCTACAATAGTACACAGTTGGATTAATGAAAAATAATTTAATAAATTTATTGTTAATAAAAGAGGTCTTTAGAAAGTCTAAAGGTCTCTTTTAGCTATTTGTAGAAAATATTATTCCATTTAAATAGCGATAATTGATATCCTTCATAGTTTAATAATTTGACTTTACAAGTTATATTCTATATGCTTAGTATAATGCAATTTATTATTTATTAATAAAAATTTTATATTTTAAGGAGAAAAAATGTTTTTAGCTATTAATGAAATAAAGGATGCTAAGCTCAGGTATAGTCTTATTGTAGGATTACTTACACTAGTTTCTTATTTGATGTTTTTTTTATCTGGATTGGCTTTTGGATTGATTGATCAGAATAGATCTTCTATTGATCATTGGAAGGCAGATACAGTATTACTTTCTTCAGAGGCTAATAGAACTTTAGCTTTATCAAATCTTAAATTATCGGATAAATCATCGTTATCTGCGGATAATGTTGAGCCATTTAGTCAAATAGTTACAGTTGCTAAGACTGAAAAGAATTCAAATGATGATGTTAAACAGAAGATTAGTATTTTTGGAGTTAATGATGGGAGTTTCTTGATTCCACCGATAATAGAGGGAAGAAGTTTTGAAGCAGAAAATGAAGTAGTGATTGAAAAGAGTTTATCTGAAAAAGAAGGTTTTGCTATAGGCGATACCATTAAAACAGCAAATTCTGATACTGAATTAAAAATAGTAGGTTACACGGAAAAATCAAGGTTTAATGTTGCTCCTGTAGTATATATGAATATTAATGATTTTCAAGTGTTGAAATATGGTAATAATAAATCAACTGATAATACTATGATTAATGCTTTCGTGGTAAAAGGAGAATTAAAGGATTACGACAGGTCTATTTTCCAAAAAGTTAGTATAGCTGATTTCATTAATGAATTACCAGGTTATAATGCTCAAATTTTAACATTTGGACTAATGATAGGATTCTTAATAGTGATTTCTGCTATTATTATAGGGATCTTCATGTATGTACTTACTATTCAGAAAACACCTATTTTTGGTATAATGAAAGCACAAGGAATCTCGAATGGAATGATTGGAATTTCTGTCTTATCGCAAACATTCTTACTTTCATTAGTTGGAAGTATACTAGGTTTGGTTGGAACATGGGGAACATCACTTGTATTGCCATCAGCAGTACCATTTTTAGGAAATGGACTTTATTACAGTATTATATTCGTTAGTTTGATTATTTTTTCTTTAGTTGGAACATTATTCTCTGTTTTAGCTATTAGAAAAATTGATCCATTAAAAGCAATAGGGTAGGTGTCAAATGAATGTATTAGAATTTAAAAATGTAACTAAATCATATCAGGATGGAAATAAAGAAATAGAAGCTTTGAAAGAAACCAATTTTAAAATAGAAGAGGGTCAATTTATTGCGATTATCGGTCCATCAGGTTCAGGTAAATCAACTTTCTTAACTTTAGCTGGAGGTTTACAAACTCCATCTAAAGGTCAAATAATTATTAACGGAAAAGATTATACTAATTTGTCTGAGAAAGAAAGAGCAAAGTTACGATTTAACGATATTGGATTTGTTCTGCAGGCATCTAATCTTGTTCCATTTTTAACTGCAAAACAACAGTTAGAACTTGTTGATAGAATAAATAAGCAAAAAAGACAAACACTTCAAGATCAAGAATCTCTATTTAAAGAATTAGGAATAGATCATTTAGAAAATAAATTACCCAAAGACTTATCAGGCGGAGAACGACAACGATTAGCTATTGCTAGAGCACTTTACAATAATCCGGCAATCATCTTAGCTGATGAACCAACAGCAAGCCTTGATTCAGATAGAGCGTTTGAAGTCGTAGATTTACTTTCAAAAGAGTGTAAAGAAAAAAATAAATCAATTATTATGGTAACACATGATAATAGAATGATTGAAAAATGTGATCATGTTTATCGAATGAAAGATGGTATTTTGACAAAAGAAAGATAAAATATAAAGTGTCTAAGTGAAAAAACTTAGGCATTTTTTTGTTGCTAATAAGTATAAGTTAGAATATAATAAAATTATAAATAAACTATGTTGTGAATATTAGGAGATGAATAATATGCTTTTACTAGGTGTAGAGAAAGAAAATGGATGGTTATTAGCAGAATATAGCTTGACTTATAGAGTTGATTGGGAACATATCTGTAAAGGAGTTAAATTAGCTTATGACTATTATGAGAATGTTGAAGTTCTTGTTGATGATAAAATAGTAAATATAAATTCAAAAGAACAAGTTATGGACTTAAAAGAAGCTGGAAAGATGACTATACGTGGTATTTCTAAAATAATAGGTGTACCATTAATGATAACATTTTTTAATCAACTACAAGTAGCTAGATGTTCAGTAGCTTGTGTTACAGAAGAATTTCAAGTAGCTGACTATGAAAAATTTAATAAGTCATTAGCTCAATATATGGATAGCCTAGAAATAGCTATGTTTAGATAAGAAAGACGAAAGTCTTTTTTATTTTAGAATTATATATATTATTTAGATAAATAATTGTATAAAGCATATTAATATGATAATATGTGTTAAGGTAGTTTATAGCATTCTCATTATATTAAATTTGTGAGCAATATATTAACTAATATTTTTAAATAAAGTCAAAATAGTATAGAAAGGAAGAAAATGAAGAATTTAAGGTTTGATGGAACGCAGTTAAAATATATAGCTATAATTGCTATGACAATTGATCATTTAGCGTGGCTATTATATCCAGGTTTAGTTAAAGAACCGATTCCAGTACTGATGCACATAGTAGGACGTTTAACAGCTCCAATTATGTGGTATTTTATAGCAGAAGGATGTTATTATACAAAAGATATTAAGAAATATTTCTTTAGAATTATGAGTTTTGCTGTTGTCAGTCACTTTGCTTTTTGCTTTGGTTTAGGAATAACATTTGATATAACTACAGGAAGTATATTTAATAAAACGAGTGTCTTATTCCCATTAGCGATGTCGGTTGCATTAATCGCAATATTTAGAAATGAGAAGATAAATAATACATTAAAGATTTTAGCAATTATTGTTTTCTGTTTATTAACGTTTGTAGCGGATTGGTCTTCTATAGCTCTAATGATGCCATTCTTCCTATATAATCATAGAGGGAATAAAAAACAACAAATATTTGACTATGTTATTTGGATAAGTGTTTATGCAGCTATTTATATTATATTTATAGATGTATTTTATGGAGTATTACAGTTTGCAACTTTATTCTCCCTACCATTATTAATGAGATATGATGGTACTAGAGGAAAACACATTGGTTCTAAGTGGTTCTTTTACTACTATTATCCAATACATTTAGCTATTATAGGTATTTTTAGAATTATATTATATGGAAATATTTCATTGGTATTTTAAAAGTAAAAAAAATTTTAAAAAGAAGTGTATATTAAAGATATCATTTCTTTTTTTTACTGTTATGTTATAATTATAGTGACTATAATTTTGTAGTTATTTAGGAGGAAAGTATATGAAGAAAAATATTTTATTAATTTCAGTAGCAACACTGTTATCTATTGGTGTAGTTGGTTGTGGTATTAAACAATCGACTGAAAATAAGCAGAGTGAGCAAAAACTAAAAACTGTTGAAGGACCAGGTAAAGATTTTGATTGGAATGCTAAAGTTTCACCTGTTGGTACTAAACGTACTTATATTGAGCAAAATACTGGAAAAAGTTTTGAGCACGACCTAACTAGATTAAAGAGAGCTCAGAGTAAATTAGAAGAAAAACGTAAAACCATAACTGATAAAAAAGTCCAAGAAGCACTTAAAGTTGTTGATGCTTTCTATGTAAACCAAGAAAATATCGATGTTATTGTGAAAGCAGGGGGATTTAATAATCAAAGAGAAATGTATAAAAAAGTTTGGAATGATTTAAAACAGTCCATGATTCCATCGGAAGAAAATGTTAATTTTAAATATCAAAATATTAATTACGATATGAATGAATATGGTCCTATGATTCTAAAAGTTAATGGTAATGCTTATGGTAAGGCTGGAGCTTATGATTTTATAGATTATAAAGTTGAGGGTAATACTGTTTACTTATCTTTAATCGCTCCAACAATCGATACATATCAATATACGGTTAAAGCTACTTATAAACCAAACTACAAAACATTTTTTGAGCCGTTAGCTCAAATGAATGCAACAAGTAAAAATATTGCAGAAAAAGGATTTTCTAAATTTATTTTTTACTTAGCATCAGTTGATTTCAAAGGTGATGGATACGTGGATTTACAAGGTATGGATTATTTGGCAAAAGAAAAACAATACCTTGCAATTCAAGTAGATGACTCAGGAAAAGTATCGATTGACAATGACAATCTATTAAATTTATTGCGTATAAAAATGGACGTAGCAAATAAAAAGAACATGGTTAAATTTAATATAACCAAAATCTAATAAAAAAGTTCCTTATTAATATATAACTTAATAAGGAACTTTTTTACATATATTGTGATACCAATATGTAGTAAAAAAGCACAAGATATAATATAATATGGATATTAAAAATAAACTGTTTTCGAAAGGATAAAATGAATAGTAAAGAAGAAAGAGTTCAATGTCAAAAGTTATGGGCAAAAAATAAATATCTTGTTTTAAGCCATTCAAGCAAAATATACTTAGAAATTAGAACGTATTTAAAGCAAGAAGAAGTATCCCAAAATAAAGTGAGCGAGCTTATAAAACAAGCTGTAAGTTTACCTGAAGATAAAGGACAAGTAACGAATGCATTACATCATGTCTGGGGATATTTTAAAAAATATGCAACAAAAGAAGAAAAAGATAATTTTTTTGAAATGATTGAAGAATATCATAATAATAAATATAAAAAAGAAGATTTGATAAAAAAAGTAAAATATCTTCTAGAGAAATATCCAAATAAATATTTGGAAGAATCTACTTTTATCAATGGAGGACAAAATGAGACTTTGGCATGAAGAACTAATATCAAAATTACCAAGGCAACAACTTTTAGGTCAACATAGAGAGTGTTGTGCATTAAGAGGAAATGGTTGGGGGAAGAAACATGCAACGGTAGATTATGTATTTGAACATAAGCCGTTTTTCCTTTTTAAGTATCATGAATTAGTTATGCAGGAAATGAAGAATAGAGGCTATAATGTTAGTAAAGAATGGCTAGATAAAAATTATAGAGGAAAAATTTGTGCCCCTCACAACGATCTAAAAGAGTATAAAATAAATAAGCCGATTTATAAAGAACATGATGCAGCATACTATGATGAGTGTATTGAGAATTTAGCTCAAAAGGATATTTTTATCTAGCTATATATTCATATTAAAATATTTATAAATAACAAGTAAGGAGACAACTATGAAAATTTCAATTTTAAATTTAGCTCCATTAAGACAAGGAGAAAATTTTAAAGATGCAATAGATGCAATGATTAGATTAGCTAAAAAGGCTGATGAATTAGGCTATGAAAGATATTGGATTGCAGAACATCATAATACAAAAAGTGTAGCTAGTAGTGCAACGCAGTTATTAATCCAACGTACACTAGATAACACTAGTAGTATTAGAGTAGGTTCGGGTGGTGTGATGTTACCTAATCATAGTCCATATATAGTTGCAGAACAATATGGAACTTTGGAAACTTTATATCCAGATAGAGTTGATTTAGGGTTAGGTCGAGCACCTGGTACAGATTATAATACTGCGCGTGCTATTAGAAGAAATACTAATAGAGAGATGGATTTTAAAAAAGAAGTTGTAGAACTGTCAGAGTATTTTAAAGATAAGCGACCTGTTCATGCATATCCAGCAGCCGGTCTTGATGTTCCACTATATATTCTGGGATCTAGTACTGATAGTGCATATGTAGCTGCTGAACTAGGACTACCTTATGTATTTGCATCACATTTTGCTCCAGCTATGATGGAAAATGCAGTAGCAATTTATAGACATAACTTCAAACCATCAGAAGTTTTGAGTGAACCGTATGTAATTTTGGGTGCTAATGCAGTTGTTGCAGATACTGATGAAGAAGCAAAAAGATTATCAACAACTCAGATTCAATCATTTTTAAATATAATAACTAGCAATCCACAAGGAATGGTTCCTCCAGTTCAATCAGAAGAAGCGGTTTGGAAAAATTATATCGCGACTACGAAGGTTCCACATTTTGGACCAATAGCTTTTGAACACGATGAAATAGTAGATCATGAGAAATCTGTAGTTAAACAAATGACTAAAATTTCGTTTATTGGTAGTAAAGAAACAGTAAAAAAACAAATTGCTGATTTAAAACGTAGAGTAGGATTTGATGAGCTTATGATTAATTCATATATTTATGATGAAGAAGCTCAACATCACTCATATGAATTATTAAAAGAAGTTGTAGATGAATTAGAAAACGAATAGGGAGTGTACAATGTTTATTTATAAAACAAAGAAGTTTATTTTAAACAATGGTAGTGAATGTAAACTAGTATTACCTGATAGAAAATATGCTGAAGATATTTATAAAGTAATAGTAGATGAAAGATTAAGACTAGCAAAGTACTTACCTTGGGTAATGGATATGAAATCAGTTCAGGATGAGGAACAATTCCTTGAGTATAGTATAGAAAAAATTCATAAAGAAGAAATGATGATGTTTATTATCCTAGTAGATGAAAATGTGGCAGGAATGATTGACCTTCATAACATAAATAGAAGTTCAAAAAGGGCTGAAGTCGGCTATTGGCTAAGTGAAAAATTCGAAGGTTATGGCATAATGACACAAGCTGTTGATATGATAGAAAAGTATTCTTTTAACGACTTAAAACTACATAAATTACAAATTAGGGTACATTCTGAAAATTATAAGAGTGCAGGTGTTCCTCAACGTTTAGGTTATTTTAAAGAAGCTACACTAGTAGAACACGAAGTATTGAATGGTGAATATATAGACTTAGATATATTCGCAAAACTAAATAAATAAGTATTAAAAGTAAAGAATTGAATTTTAACAATTCTTTACTTTTTTATATATAATTGATAATAGTTATTATTTACAATTAAAGATAAGAGTGATAAAATTAATGTAAGAGTTTTAAATTATTGTTAAAGTATTAATTTAAATGGAAGTTTATAAAAAAATAAGGAGGAAATTATGTTAACAGTATATAAAAAAATTTTATCTTATGTTCCTAAAGAACGATATTTGGCCTATATAGGGATTTTATTATCTATGTTGTCAGTAGTATTCAAAGTATGGGGATACTATTATTTAAGTAAGTTTTTAATTGAAATAATTGTTTATAATAATATAGAAAATGCTAAGTATTATGGATTTTGTGTAGTTGGTTTACTAATTATTGGTATTACATTATATGGAATTGCTGGATTAGTAACACATGTATTAGGATTTAGATTGGAAACAAATCTTAGAAAATATGGAATTGAGGGATTATCAAAAGCGAGCTTTAGTTTTTTTGACACTCATCCTTCAGGAAAAACAAGAAAAATAATAGATGATAATGCGACTGATACACATATGATTGTAGCTCATCTAATACCTGATAATGCTGGAGCTATATTAATGCCAATTCTATTATTAGTACTTGGATTTTTTGTCAGTTTGAAAGTAGGTATTATATTAATAATACTTAGCATTGTTGGGGGAATATCACTTTCAATGATGACTGGTGAAAAAGAATTTATGAAGATTTATCAGGAGTCTTTAGAAACTTTAAGTAGTGAAACAGTAGAGTATGTTAGAGGAATTCAAGTTATTAAAATTTTTGGTATTAGTGTTGAATCATTTAAAGCCTTAAATACAGCTATAAAAAATTATTCTAAATATTCTTTAGAATATGCTATGTCGTGTAAACGAGGTTTTGTTGGATTTCAATGGTTCTTTTTTAGCTTTATAGCTATGGTAATTCCAATTCTTTTACTATTTTTTAATATTGAAGATCCAAAAATGTTGGCTGTTGAATTGATTATGGTACTATTTTTAAGCGGGGCACTGTTTGTTTCATTAATGGCAATAATGTACGTATCGATGTATGCATTTATGGGACAGTCTGTTGTTGAAAAACTAGAGAGTATTTTTGAAGAAATGAATAGTAATAAATTAACATTTGGTTCTAATAATGAGTTTGAAAATTATAATATTACATTTGAAAATGTTAGCTTTGGTTATACTGATAAAAAAATTATAACTGATTTGAGTTTCAGTCTAGAAGAAAACAAGAGCTATGCTTTAGTGGGGTCTTCTGGTAGTGGTAAATCTACTATTGCAAAACTAATCTCTGGTTTTTATAAGGTAGATAGTGGAGTTATTAAAATTGGAAATAGAAGTATAAGTTCATACAGTGAAGAGGCTCTGATTAATAATATTGCGTTTGTTTTTCAAAATGTAAAACTATTTAAAACCTCAATCTATGATAATGTTAAAATCGGTAAAACTGATGCATCGTATGAAGAGGTTATGACTGCTATGAATTTAGCAGGATGTAATAGTATTCTTGATAAATTTAGTGAAAGGGAACAAACTCAAATAGGAACTAAAGGAGTATATCTATCTGGTGGAGAAAAACAACGAATTGCAATTGCTCGTGCGATATTAAAAGATGCAAAAATTATTATTATGGATGAAGCTAGTGCAGCAGTTGATCCAGAAAATGAATATGAATTGCAACGTGCATTTTCAAATTTAATAAAAGATAAAACAGTTATTATGATTGCTCATAGATTACCTAGTATTAGAAATGTAGATGAGATATTAGTAATGGACGATGGGGAAATTATAGAACGTGGAACTGATAGGGAGTTGATGGCTTTGGATGGTGAGTATAAAAAACTCCAAAGTTTATACAATAAAGCAAATGAGTGGAGGGTTAATTATGAAAAATAAAATTAAAAGTTGGTTTGCCTTAACAAACCAAGGAGCGAGTGATTTAATAAGAGCCAGTATTTTATCATTTCTAGTATATTTTTCAAATATGTTTCCTGCTATGTTACTTATGATATTAGTAGATGAACTTTTATTAGGTAATGTTAAAAGTAAATATCTATATATAGTAATATCAATAGTCGTACTGATTGTTATATATGTACTTTTAGCTAAAGAATATGATGCATTGTATAGTGCAACCTATAAAGAAAGTGCTAATTTAAGAATAGATATAGCTACAACATTAAGTAAACTTCCTCTTGCATATTTTTCAAAACACAACTTATCAGATATAAGTCAAACCGTTATGAAAGATGTTGAAGCAATAGAACATGCAATGAGTCATGCAATGGCAAAGATTATAGGATTCATACTTTTCTTCCCTATTATGTCTATACTTATGTTAGTTGGGAATATATATTTAGGTTTATCAATAATGATACCTGTAGTCCTAAGTTATTCTCTAATACTAGTTTCTAAAAGAATTCAATTAAAAAAACAATATGAAAATTTTGAGCAACTTCGTCATAATTCTGAAAGCTTCCAAGAAGCGATTGAACTTCAACAGGATATTAAAAGTTTTGGTTTAGGTAATAAGATAAGAGAAAAATTAAATAAAGATATGGATAAAAGTGAAAAATTAAAACTTAAAGTGGAAATGGTACTATTTATACCTTTATTTTTATCATGGGTTGTTGCTCAAGGAACTTTAGTAGTCGTAATAATAGTAGGAACAACACTTTATGCAAGTGGAAGTATTAATCTGCTATACTTAATCGGTTATATATTTGTTGCGATGAAAATGAAAGATATAGTTGATGGATTAGCTGCAAATACTTCAGAATTATTTTACCTAGATGCTCGTATTAAACGAATCAAAGAATTGAGGGAAACTCAAATTCAAAAAGGTAAAGAAATTAAATTGGATAATTTTGGTATTGAATTAAAAAATGTAAAATTTGGTTATGGTAAAGATAGTCCAGTATTGAAAGATGTCAGTTTTACAGCTAATCAAAATGAAGTTACAGCACTAGTGGGTGTATCAGGATGTGGTAAAACTAGTATTTTAAAATTAATATCTAGATTATATGATTATGATGATGGACAGATAATTATAGATGGACATAATATAAAAGAAATTTCTACAGACACACTATATAAATATGTTTCAATTGTCTTCCAAGATGTAGTATTATTCAATACGTCTATTATTGAAAATATAAGAATAGGACGTAGTAGTGCTACTGATGAAGAAGTTATGGCAGCTGCTAAGATGGCTTGTTGTGACTTTATAGATGATTTAGAGAATGGGTACAATACAATAGTTGGTGAAAATGGAGCAACATTATCTGGTGGAGAAAGACAAAGATTATCAATAGCCAGAGCATTTTTGAAAGATTCTCCTATAGTTATTTTAGATGAAATTTCAGCAGCTCTAGATGTAGAAAATGAGAAAAAAATTCAAGATAGTTTAAATTATCTTATAAAAAATAAAACAGTAATTGTTATTTCTCATAGACTTAAATCAATTGAAAATGTGGATAAAATTATTGTCTTAGATAATGGAATAGTTGAGTGCCAAGGAACACATAGTTACTTGTTAGAACATTCTAAGGTGTATGGAAAACTAATTGAGAGATCAAAAGCAGTAGAGAGCTTTAAGTATTAAATAAGATAAAATATAATTTACTGAAAAATATTGATATGGTATTTCTTTTAACATAAGAGGTGAACCAAAAGAAGTTACTTATGCTACTGGTAAAGTCATAAACATTGTAGATACGAAGGAAACAAAAAAAGAAATGGTTGGGAATGAAGAAATTAAAGATGATAAAATATCTTAAGAATCTGTAAAGATTACTAATTCAAAGGGAAAATCTAAGAAGCAACATCCAAATACGGGAATGAAAGATTCTATATTAGGATTATTAGGTTTTGCTCTGCTAGCAAGCTTAGGGTTGGGTTGTACGAGAAAATATCTAAGAAAATAAAAAGAGGTTTTATCAAGTAAGAAAAATTTTATTAGAAATCTAGGTGTACTTTGTTGCTTAGATTTCTACTTTTTTCAATAAAAAATGATATTAAAACATTTTAAAATTTAGAAGAAAAGTACAAATTATTTGTGTAAATGTCTTTTTTATACTAAGATATGGTTAAAAAAGTATATTAGTATTTATATGAGGTAAATTATGGAAAAATATCTAATTAATGAAGAATTTGTTAATGTAAAATCAAGAGTAGATGAATATTTAGAAAAAAATAACATTCACCAATTTTTAAATATAAACCAAGGTGAATATGCAAAAAATGTTAATTTAGAATTAGAGGATATTCAATATGTAGTATTTGGTAATCCAAAAGTAGGAACATTACTAATGCAAGATGACTTATATCTAAGTTTTAACCTACCACTTAAATTATTACTTATTAAGAGAGAAGATAAGACAGAAGTAGTATATGAAAAACCTACTTCTTGGTTAAAAGAAGATCATTCTGATAGAATAAAAGAAATATTACCTAAGATGGACAATTTGTATTTAGATATAATTAAGTATCTAAAAGCATAATTAAGAATTGTTTATTTTAGATAAGAAAATTAAAGAAGGAGAAGTATAGATAAAATTGATTTTCTATAATTCTTCTTTTTTTTGAATATAAATCTAAAACTAGTTTTATCAATGGTTATTAAGAGTATTTTATGATAAACTGTTACTAGTATACATAGGAGGTATGAAGAATGTTAAAAACTAATTTTTTAGATGTAGAATTATCTAATCCGTTAATGAATGCATCAGGTGTTCATTGTATGACGACTGTGGAGCTAGATGAATTAGCGAATAGTGAAGCGGGGGCTTTTGTTACAAAAACAGCAACTAGAGATTATAGAGAAGGAAATCCTGAGCCTAGATATTATGATACTGCTTTAGGAAGTATTAATTCAATGGGATTACCAAATAATGGTTTAGATTATTATTTAGATTATGTAATTGAACGTCAAAGAGCTGGAGCCAAATTGCAGTTTTTATCTGTAACTGGTATGAGTTATGAAGAGAATATTGGTTTACTAAAGAAAATTCAAGAGAGTGAATATGAAGGTGTGACTGAATTTAATCTATCATGCCCAAATGTACCAGGAAAGCCTCAGATTGCTTATGATTTTGAACTAACAGATAAATTATTATCTGAGGTATTCACATTCTTTACGAAACCTATTGGGGTAAAACTACCTCCGTATTTCGATATTGCTCATTTTGATGAAATGGCTAAAATTCTTAATAAATATCCTCTTACATATGTGAATAGTGTAAATAGTGTAGGGAATGGTTTATATATTGACTTAGACAAAGAACAAGTAGTTATTAAGCCAAAAGGTGGATTTGGTGGACTAGGTGGAGAGTATATTAAACCAACAGCACTAGCTAATGTTCGTGCATTTAGGGAACGCTTGAATCCAAGTATAAAAATTATTGGAACTGGTGGAGTAATAAATGGTAAAGATGTATTTGAACATATTCTATGTGGTGCAGATTTAGTTCAAGTAGGAACAACTTTACATAAAGAGGGAGTTTCGGTTTTTGCTAGACTAACTAAAGAACTTCAAGAAGTAATGAAAGAAAAAGGGTACTCTAGCTTAGATGATTTTAGAGGTAAATTGAAAGTAATAGAATAGTTATTGTGGCTTAAATATTCTAGTTGAGAATCTAATAATATATTAAATTCTTCTATGATAAATAATAAAAATATAAAATAAATTATAGATAACACTTGAAAATCAATTTGAAAATTGATATTATATATTGTACAGACAAAATATAGCACATATAAAGGCAAGAATATGGCTTGCAAGTTTCTACCATCAGACCGTAAATTTGATGACTATGGGCATTCTTATTATAATATTATTGGAGTTGGCCCGAAAATCCTAGATTTAAAAAAGTTTACAAGAAAACTCATAGACGCAGTGGTTTATTGATATCTAAAATCGCTTTATAAAAGCTCTTTAGATATCTAATAAACTGTGCCGGGGTGACTCGACAAAATCGATTTCCCCGAAATCACGATTTTTGAGTCACTCCCATCTATTTGTATTAGAATTTTAAATCGCCTATAAGTAATTATAGGTGATTTTTTGTATTTATATAGTTATATTTGTCAAAAAATAATATATAACTAAGGAGAAAAGAATCTTGAAAACTTTTATTTTAAGTTTACAACATGTACTAGCAATGTATGCAGGAGCAGTTATTGTACCGATAATTGTGGCTGGTGGATTAGGTCTTTCAGCAGAACAAACAACTTATTTAGTGTCAGTTGATATTTTCATGTGTGGAGTAGCGACGTTTTTACAAGTTTATAAAGGTAAATTTACAGGTATTGGTTTACCTGTTGTTCTTGGGTGTACTTTTACTGCAGTAGCACCGATGATAGCTATAGGTAATAGTTCTGGATTACCAACTATGTATGGAGCAATTTTCGTTTCAGGGTTGGTTGTTGTATTAATAGCACCGTTTTTTGCGAAGGTGGCTAAATTATTTCCTCCTGTTGTTACAGGAAGTGTAGTAACGATTATTGGTATTACTTTAGTACCTGTTGCGATGAACTATATTGCAGGTGGACAAGGATCAAAAGATTTTGGGAATCCAAAAAATATTTTGTTAGCATGTATTACTTTAGCAATTATTTTAGTAATATATAAATTTACTACTGGATTTATCCAATCAATTGCTATTCTTCTAGGATTAGTATCTGGTACAGTTATTGCTAGTTTTATGGGGATGGTAAGTTTATCAGAAGTATCGCAAGCGGGATGGTTCCAGCATCCGACACCATTTAAATTTACTGGTTTTGAATTTAATATGAGTGCTATTTTAACATTTGTTATAGTTGGGATTGTTAGTATGATTGAATCGACTGGTGTATATTATGCCCTAGGGAATATTTGTAATAAGGAAGTTAAAGAACCTGATTTACGAAGAGGTTACTTAGCTGAAGGTTTAGCTGTAATGATAGGTTCATTAGTAAATGCATTCCCGTATACAACTTATTCTCAAAATGTAGGTCTTGTGCAAATTTCAGGTGTGAAAAGTAAAAAAGTTATGTATGTAATGGTACTTTTACTACTAGTTTTTGGATCTATTCCAAAAATTGGAGCTTTAGCTACAATCGTACCTCAACCAGTATTAGGAGGAGCGATGATTAGTATGTTTGGTATGGTTCTAGCATATGGAGTTAAGATGTTAGGTAATACAGACTTTGCTAAAAAGGAAAATCTTATGATAATAGCTTGTTCAGTGGGATTAGGACTTGGTGTTACTACGGTTCCAACAGCATTTTCACAATTACCAAGCTTTATTCGTATGTTCACTGATAGTGGTATTGTACTAGGAACAATAGTTGCAATAGTAATGAATTTAATTTTTAATAGAAAATCAAAATTAAATAAATAATTAGTTAGATATATCAGATATAGGAACTTCAAAAAAATAAAAAGAGAATGACTTTATAATATCGATTTAGACAATACTTCGATTTTATAAAAACGTTCTCTTTTTTTATGTGTTTAGGCTTGAAAATCAATGTTTTTGTTGTACAAAATATTGTAGATGTAGTATAATTTAATAAAGGTCAATTTTAGTCAATAAAGGAGGTGCCCTTATGAATAATAATATGACAGATATTCTTGAACAATATATTATGAACTTATTTAACGAGGCAACAGAGGATCATATAATTATTAAAAGAAGTAATGTCGCACAAAAATTTGACTGCGTACCATCCCAATTAAATTATGTAATAAAAACGAGATTTACTCCGGAGCATGGATTTATTATAGAAAGTAAACGTGGAGGGGGAGGATTTATTAGAATTACTAAAATAACTCTTCACAAAAATAAAGATTACATAGACTATTTAATTGAGACAATAGATAATGAAATTTTAGAGGTAGATGAAGCTATGAGAATAGCTAAAATTTTACTTGAAAAAGAATACATAGATAAATTTGATTACAATCATTTTATAGATAGTGTAGAGATTATTACAGAAGTGCATAATCAGTTTTTAGAACATATTGATGAAAATAGTGCTGAAGAGATGATTTCTAAAACAAAAGCAAATTTGAAAGATTTAACAATAAGATTTTTAACAAATATAAAATATAATAAGAGAGGATAAGGTTATGTACATAAGATTTAATGAAACAGCCCTTATGGTGCTAACGACAGCAAAAGAAGAAGCTAATGATTTTGGTGTTAAGGCTGTAGGAACTGAGCATTTACTATTAGCTATGTTGAGTATGAACAATACATTATCATGTAAAACACTTAATAAATATGGTGTATACTATGACGATTTCAGAAAAAGCGTAGTAGACTTTTATGAAGCGGAATTAGAAGGTACTGATTTTTATCGTAATGTTCTAATGAAAATTGACTATACTAATGGAGCAGTTAGAACTATAGAAAAAAGTCAACAATTTGCAGATGATACATCTAGTTTTGTAGTTACGAGCGAACACTTACTTTTATCTTTACTGAATGAGAAAACAGGAACTGCGGTTCGTTTATTAACTGATAAGTTAGGGGTTAATGTTGATGCATTAATTACGGAACTATTTGAATTATTAAAACAAAGCCAAGGATTATTATCTAAATTATTTGATGGATTTAAAAAATTAGAAGCTTCAGAAGATAGTTCAGCAAAAACTAAAACTTTAAATTCTTTAGCTAAAGATTTAACTAAGGATGCATTTAATAACAAATTAGATCCGGTTTTAGCACGCGATAAAGAAATTACTCGTATGATAGAGATTTTAAATAGACGTACTAAGAATAATCCGGTATTAATTGGAGAACCAGGGATAGGGAAAACAGCTATTGTTGAAGGTTTAGCTGAAAGAATAGTATCTCAAAATGTTCCTAGTAATTTACTAGGTAAGAGAGTTATGGTTCTTGATATGGGAACTTTACTTGCAGGTACTAAATATCGCGGTGAATTCGAAGAAAGATTAAAAAATATCATTACTGAAATTGAAGAAGCAGGAGATATTATTTTATTCATCGATGAAATTCATACGATAATTGGTGCTGGAGGAACTGAAGGTAGTGCCGATGCATCAAACATCCTTAAGCCAGCTTTATCACGTGGTTTAATTCAATGTATAGGTGCAACAACTACTGAAGAATATAGAAAATATTTTGAAAAAGATGCAGCTTTAGAACGTAGATTCCAACCGATTAAAGTAGAAGAACCTAGTACAGAAGATTCAATTAAAATTCTTGAAGGATTACGTCATAAGTATGAAGAACATCATAATGTGGAAATTTTAGATGAAGCTTTAGATGCAGCGGTTAAGTTAAGTACAACTTATATTACTGATAGATGTTTACCAGATAAAGCAATTGACCTTATTGATGAAGCTTGTTCTAAGGTTAAATTAAGATTTTATAAATCACCAGAAAAACTTAAAGAATATGAAGATGAATTAAGTCGTTTAAATAAAGAAAAAGATAGAGCTGTAATTAATCAAGAATTTGAAATAGCTGCTAAAAAACGTGATGAGGTTAATCAAGTAATTAGTAAAATTGAACAATTTAAAATTTCTTGGCAAGATAGTTTATCAAAAGATAAAATTAAAATTAGTGCTGATCATGTAGCTGAAGTTCTTGCTGCTTGGACAGGAGTACCTGTTACTAAATTAACAGAAACTGAAAGTGAAAGACTTTTAAAATTAGAAGAAATTTTACACAAACGAGTTATTGGACAAGATGAAGCTGTAGTAAGTTTAGCTAAAGCAGTTAGAAGAGCAAGAAGTGGATTCAAAGCACCTAATAGACCGATAGGAAGTTTTATTTTCTTAGGACCTACAGGAGTAGGAAAAACAGAACTTGCGAAAAGTTTATCTGAAGCATTATTTAGTTCAGAAGATAATATGATACGTATTGACATGAGTGAGTATATGGAACCACACTCAATTAGTAGACTTGTAGGAGCCCCTCCAGGTTATGTAGGTTATGAAGAAGCGGGACAATTATCAGAACAAGTTCGTCAAAAACCATATTCTGTAGTACTATTTGATGAAATTGAAAAAGCTCACCCATCTATCTTTAATATTTTATTACAAGTATTGGATGATGGGCGCCTAACAGATGCATCAGGGCGCGTGGTAGATTTCAAAAATACTATCATCATCATGACTTCAAATGTTGGAGTAAGTGAATTAAGTGATCAGAAATTCGTAGGATTTGGTGGAAGTGAATCAATTAAAAATGATTACAAAAATGTTCAGAATACTATGATGGAAGCATTGAAAAAACAATATCGTCCAGAATTCTTAAATAGAATAGATGATATTATTGTCTTCAAAACTCTTGAAAAAGAAGAATTAGAAAAAATTTCTGAGTTATTAATTGATGGATTATCTAAGAGATTAGCAGATAGAGATATTACTATTAAACTTACGAAAAAAGCCATGGCTAAAATCGTTGAAGATGGTAGTATAAAAGAATACGGGGCTCGTCCATTAAAACGTAGTATTCAAAAAAATATAGAAGATTTATTAAGTGAAGAACTATTAAGAAATCCTGAATTAACTGGAACTATTAATATTGATTATAAAAATGATAACTTTGTTGTAAAGAAAACTAAGAGGTAATTATGGCAAAGATAAATGTTAAATACGAATGTAATGCCTGTGGTTACCAAAGTTTGAAATATATGGGAAGATGTCCTAATTGCAAAAAATGGGCATCTATGGAAGAAGTAGTTGAAGCAAAGAAGGCTACTAAACATACAGAATTTGAAGTTAAAACAAATGACACAGAACGTGTAGAAGCTGGAAAACTAAAATCAGTTTCTACACAGGATGTACCTCGAACACTTACTGATAGTGGTGAATTAAATAGGGTTTTAGGTGGGGGAGTTGTAGGAGGATCACTAGTACTTTTAGGAGGAGATCCAGGTATTGGTAAGTCTACGTTACTTCTTCAAATATCAGCTTACTTAGCTAAAGAACACGATGTTCTTTATGTAACTGGAGAGGAGTCTGTTAGACAGGTTAAGATTAGAGCAGATAGATTAAAAAATAATACGGATGAATTGTTTGTTTATGCTCAAACTGATTTAAATTTAATTTATCAAGTTGTAAAAAAAATAAAACCTCAGTTTTTAGTTATTGATTCAATTCAAACAATTTATAACCCTAATCTAGAAAATTCTCCGGGAAGTATTACACAAGTAAGAGAATGTACACAACAATTAATGAAGATTGCTAAGAGTTTAAATATAGCTATCTTTATAGTAGGACACGTTACTAGGGAAGGAACTATTGCGGGACCTCGTATGCTTGAGCATATGGTTGATACAGTGCTATATTTTGAAGGAGAAGGGCAACACAGCTACAGAATACTTAGAGCTGTGAAAAATCGTTTTGGATCTACTAATGAGATTGGTATTTTTGAGATGAAACATAGTGGACTAGAAGATTTAGCTAATCCTTCACAGATGTTCCTTGAAGAACGAAGTAAAAATCTTGCTGGAGCAACTATTATTAGTACTATGGAAGGTAGTAGACCACTTCTAGTAGAAATTCAATCATTAACAACGCCAACTGCCTTTAATAACCCAAGAAGAATTTCAACAGGATTAGAGTATAATAAATTGATTTTATTAATGGCTGTATTGGAAAAAAAGGCTGGTTATTTATTACAACAACAAGATGTTTATGTGAAAGTATCAGGTGGAGTTAAGATTGATGATCCAGCTGTAGATTTAGGTGTAGTGATGGCCGTTGCATCAAGTTTCAAAGATATCGCTGTAAATATGAATGATTGTTTTATCGGCGAGGTTGGATTAACTGGTGAAGTTAGAAGAGTAAGTAGAATTGAACAAAGAATCAATGAGGCTAAAAAACATGGATTTAAACGTGTAATTGTCCCAATTGGAAATATGAAAAATTCTGATTTCCCAGATGGAATTGAAATAATACCGGTAAAAGATATTAGAGAATGTTTAGATATAGCTTTTAACAATGTGTTTTAAATAAATTATTATAGGTGAATAGAGATTTAGTATATTTATTTCTCTATTCATCTATCAGTATAAAAAAACTTAAATTATTTTGAAATTAATTATGTTAATTTTAAGTAGAATGTAGTAGAATAAATAGAAGAGATCTTTTATATGACTCTTTATACCATGATATAAAATTATTAAAGTATACTTAATAATTTTGTTTTACAATTAAATATTAAAAGGAGTGATTTTTTATGTTGAAAAAAGTTTTAATTATTATTTCCTTTTTCTTAGGAATAACAGTAGGAACACTATCAACTAGCGCATTGATTTATTATAATATATTCACATCAATGAGCGAGACGATGTTAAGAATTATTGTTACCATTGGAACTACAGTAGTTTTTGTATTAATGTCTTTATTATTTTCAGATAGATTTGTAGCAATGTTAAAAAGAATCGAAGATCGTCTTTCAAGAACACCAATACAAAAAATTGTTTTCACGACAATAGGCTTAATTCTTGGGTTACTATTAGCTAGTTTACTTTCATCAGGAGTCGATGTTATAGCTGGTGCAGGAATAATGGGTAGAATTATTTCAGCTGTGATTTATATTGTTTTTGGATACTTAGGATTGGTACTAGGATATAGACGTGAAGGGGAATTTTTAAATACACTTACAGCGTTTAAACTTGGATCTAAACCAAAAGAAAAAGAAGCTAAAGTGAAAACTAAAAAAGTAATAGCTAAAGTTGTTGATACAAGTGCCTTAATTGATTCGCGTGTTCAAGATGTTGCTAGAACAGGATTTTTAGAAGGGAAAATTATAGTACCTGAATTTGTATTAAAAGAATTACAATTAATTTCAGATTCAGAAGATCCATTAAAACGTGCAAAAGGTCGATTAGGGTTAGATTGTGTTGAGCACCTTCAAAAAATGAAAGAAATTGATCTTGAGATTGACAATAAATATAATTATAATGAGCATAAAGGTGTGGATAATTTATTAATAGATTATGCATTGAAATATAAATGTGCAATTATAACAACTGATTACAATCTTAATAAACTTGCTACTTTACAATCAATTAAGGTTCTTAATGTTAATGATTTAAGTAATGCAGTTAAACCTATGTTAACTACTGGTGAAAAATTAAAAGTTCAGGTGTTAAGAGAAGGTAAAGAAAATAATCAAGGTGTAGCATATACTGAAGACGGTACAATGATTGTTGTAGAAAATGGTAAACGTGCAGTAGGTAAAACTGTTGAAGTTGAAGTACAAAGTGTATTACAAACATCTTCAGGTAGAATTATATTCACTAGAATTGTTTAATAAATTTGCTTTTTTTGAAAAAATGTGTTAATATAAATTGTATTGTATTAACGAATGATTATTTTAGGAGGAGAGTATGCACACTTTTTTAATGACAATGGCAATAGTGAGCAGTATTCTGCTAATTGTAGTAGTTTTATTACAAGAAAGTAAATCAGGTGGTCTATCTGGATTAACTGGTGGAGCAGAAGAACTGTTTGGAAAACAAAAAGTAAGAGGTGCTGAATTAGTTTTACAAAGAATTACAGTAGTACTAGGACTAATATTTTTTATATCACTAGTGTGTCTTACTTGGTTAAAATTATAGACTAAACAATGATAAACCTAAAATGTAATTTCATTTTAGGTTTATTTTTATAATAATTATGTGTTATATAATCTAAAATTAAGGAGGATTATATGTTAGAGAAAATAGAAAAAATATTTAAAGAAGAAAAAGTTTTAAGTATAGAAGATTTAAAAGAAAAATTAAATATTGAGTCAGCAAAAGAATTTGTTGAATTAGTGAAAAATGTAGGTAAGTTAGAACGAAAATTAGTAATAACTCAATTACCGAATGAAAAGTTTCTTTATGTTAAAGAAGCTCTAGAAGTTGAGGGAATAATTAGATTGCATCAAAAAGGTTTTGCCTTTGTTTTTTCAGCTGAATTAGGAATAGAGGTATATATACCAAAAGGTTTCACACAAAGTGCTATGACTGGAGATGTAGTACTAGTGAAAGTCGATAGTGTATATAAGGATGATCGTAATCTAGAAGGAATAGTTCA
The DNA here is from genome assembly GCA_002871655.1 of Streptococcus sp. UMB1385. Lineage (GTDB taxonomy): Bacteria > Bacillota > Bacilli > Staphylococcales > Gemellaceae > Gemella. The sequence goes on from PNGU01000007.1 coordinate 79,540, forward strand.
AAAAGTATTAGAAAGAAATACTAAATATACAGTTGGGACACTAACTAATGCTAAGTTTTTCTCTTTTGTTAAAAGTGATGATAAAAATATTGTAAAATATATTAAGATAACAAATGCTAAAAACTTTAATTTAGTTGATGGAACAAAAGTATTGGTAGAAATTACTGATTATTCTAAGGTTAGTTTTGAAGATCATAAAGGAATTATCATTAAGTCAATAGGACATAAAGATGATCCTGGAGTGGATATTCTTTCAGTAATATACAAACACAATGTTCCGAATGAATTTCCTAAAGAAGTAGTTGAACAAACTGAAGAAATTAGTGAAGAGATTAAACTTGAAGATAAATATAGAGATTGCACAAATGAAATGGTAGTTACAATTGATGGAGATGATGCAAAAGACTTAGATGATGCCGTATCTGTTGTTAAAACTAAAAAAGGTTATAGGTTGAAAGTCTTTATAGCCGATGTCAGTAGATATGTTACTGAAGACAGCCCATTAGATAAAGAAGCAGCTAATAGAGGATGCAGTGTTTATTTAGCTGATAGAGTTGTACCTATGCTACCGAGAAAATTATCTAATAATATATGTTCGTTAAATCCACATGTATTGAGATATACTATTTGTTGTGATATTGATTTTAATTCAAAAGGTTATCCTGAAAGTTATGATATTTATCCAGCAGTAATAAAATCTAAAGGTCGATTAACTTACAAAAAGGTTAATGAAGTCTATGCGGGAAACAAAGAAGTTATAGAAGAATACAAAGAGTATGTACCAATGTTAAATACGGCGCTAGAATTATCAAAAAAAATTCGTAAAAATAGAGAAACCAGAGGTGCAATTGATTTTGATAAACCGGAATCAAAAGTTGTTGTAGATGAGAATGGTGAAGTAATAGATATAGTATTGAGAGAAAGAGGGATATCAGAACGACTTATTGAAGATTTCATGTTAAGTGCAAATGAAGTTATTGGAGAGCATTTCTTCTGGATGCAAGTACCATTTATTTATCGTATTCATGAAGAGCCAAAAATGGAAAAACTTAGACAATTTTTTGATATTGCCGCTAGTTTAGGCTATAGAACAAAAGGTAAAATTGAAGAAATTGAACCTTATATTCTTGCGAATATGCTAAGAAAATTCAAAGGTGAAGTGGTAGAACCGATGCTTTCTACAATTTTACTAAGAACTATGAATCAAGCTAGATATTCTACTAATAATATAGGACATTTTGCATTAGCTACAAAATACTATACTCACTTTACATCACCAATAAGACGATATCCTGACTTACTGGTACACAGAATGATAAGAACTTATTTATTTAATGGAGATGTATCGGATAAAACTATTGATAATTTTATAACAAAACTGCCAGAACTGGCAGAAAGTTCTTCGGAATATGAAAAACGTGCTGTAGAATGTGAACGTGAAGTTGATAGAATGAAAAAGTGTGAGTATATGCTGAAATATCAAGAACAGACATTCAGAGGAATTATTTCTAGTGTTACTAACTTTGGAGTATTTATAACGTTAGAGAGAAGTAATATTGAAGGTTTAGTTCATATTAAAGCTATGAATGATGATTATTATACGTATGATCAAAAAAATATGATACTTATCGGAAGAAGAAAGAAAAAAGTATACCGACTTGGAGATGAGGTCATTGTTAAAGTTGCAAATGTTGATTTAGAAAATCAGGAGATAGATTTTAAAATATTAAAACATAAATCAATAATAAGTAATAAGTAATAAGTAGAGGAAGATATTATGAATAAAGAAATTAAAGTAATAGCTCAGAATAAAAAAGCAAATCATGATTATTTCATAGAAGAAACGTATGAAGCAGGTTTAGTTTTAACTGGTACAGAAATAAAATCAATCCGTCGTGGAAGAATTAATTTAAAGGATTCATATTGCCAAACAAGATTAGGTGAAATGTTTGTTTATAATATGCATATTTCTCATTTTGAAGAGGGAAATAGATTTAATCATGAACCATTAAGAGTAAGAAAATTATTACTAAAGAAAAAACAGATAGCTTCATTAACTAATATTCAAAATGAAATAGGAATGAGTATTGTTCCACTGAAACTTTATATTAAAAATGGCTATGCTAAGCTATTAATAGGGGTTGCTAAAGGTAAAAAGAATTATGATAAACGTCATGTACTGAAGCAAAAAGAAGCAAATAAAGAAATTAATAGAGTATTAAAAGACAAACAAAAATATTAAAAAACTACGTATTATTTTATAAAAAATATAGAGAAACATATTGTGATAAAGTTTATTACAATATGTTTTTTTATTATATGAAGTATAAAATAATAGAAGAATATTACTTTATGATATGGATTCTAATAATTAATATTTTCTTAAAATAGAACTGTTATAAAAAAACAACGTTAATTTTTTCAAAAAAATATATATTATTTTCTTTGGTATTAGTGGATTTTTTAAGAATGTTGTAAAAATAACTAAAAAAACGCTTTACATTTAAATGAAAGCGTGCTACAATATTTAATGTAAACAAGAAAATCGTTGACAAATTACCATCAAATCTAAAAGAGTTATTATATCTAAATAGTAAAAAATGTAACAGCAAAAAAACTGTTATATATCTGATTTAAAGAGACGGAGAGAAATAGTCTTTAGAATAAACAGTTAAGAATTTTTACAATATTTTATTTTTAGTTAACATATTATTTGGTAGTTAAAAACAATAGATTTTCACAAACCAAACAAAATATATTTATACAAAGGAGAAGTGTATTTATGGAAAAATTCACTCAATTATTACAGCCGGTTGCTGATAATTTATATCTTTCTGCACTTGTTGCATTAATTCCGATTGTGTTTTACTTAGTAGCACTAGCAGGATTTAAAGTTAAAGGGTGGTTAACAGGACTTTTAACTTTATTAGTAGCAATTGTAATTGCATGCGTATTCTTTAAAATGCCATTCCAATTCGCAGCGTTCTCAACAATTCACGGTATGGTATACGGTATTATGCCTATCGGTTGGATTATTTTAACGTCAGTATTCTTATATAAAATGACAGTTAAAACTGGTCACTTTGATATTATCAGAGACAGTATTACTTCATTAACTGATGATCGTCGTATCCAAGCATTAATCATTGCATTCTCATTTGGGGCTTTCTTAGAAGGAGCTGCAGGATTTGGAGCACCGGTAGCAATCACGGCTTCATTATTAGTAGGTTTAGGATTTAAACCACTTTATGCTGCAGGTGTTTGTATGATCGCTAATACTGCGCCAGTAGCATTCGGAGCAGTTGGAGCACCGGTAACAGCTATGGATGGATTAGCAACTTATGCAAATGGATCACCAATCGCAGCTGCTGAAATCGCAGCGATGATTGGACGTCAATTACCATTAGTGTCTATCTTTATTCCATTCTACTTAGTATTAATCATGGCTGGATTTAAGAAAACATTAGAAGTATGGCCTGCATTATTAGTATCTGGTGGGTCATTTGCGATAGCACAATTCATAAGTTCTAACTATATGGGAGAACAATTACCTGACATTCTTTCTTCATTAGTATCATTAGTTTCAATCGTTGTTTTACTTCAATTCTGGAAACCAAAAACAACTTGGAGATTTGCTGATGAAAAAGAAGTTGATGGAAAAGACAATGTTAAAGCAAAACACAGCTTAAACGAGGTTTTAGTAGCTTGGTCACCATTCGTAGTATTAACAGTGATTATCTTCTTATGGACTATGAAATCTTCTAAAGCATTCTTCAAAACAATTGCTTTAAATCCGAAGGTTCCATTTATTCACAACAATATTATCAGTTCAGTATCTGGTAAAGAAATAGCTGCAGTATTCAAGTTAGATTTAGTAGGATCAATTGGTACAGCAATCTTAGTAGCAGCATTAATTTCTAAATTTATCATTAAAATTAGTTGGAAAGATGCAGCTGTAACATTTGCACAAACATTTAATGAAGTTAAAATTGCATTATTAACAATCTGTTTTGTAGTAGGATTTGCTTACATCATGAATGCATCAGGTATGTCAAATACTCTAGGATATGCATTAGCAGCAACTGGTGGAGCATTTAAATTCCTTTCTCCAGCACTTGGATGGATTGGAGTATTCATCACTGGTTCTGATACATCAGCTAACTTATTATTCGCTAAATTACAACAAGTTACAGCTAGCCAAGTAGGAATGGATCCACTATTAGCAGTAGCGGCTAACGCATCTGGAGGAGTAGTAGGTAAAATGATTTCTCCACAATCTATCGCAGTAGCAGCTGCAGCGGTTGGATTAGTAGGAAGAGAGTCAGACTTACTTAAATTTACAGTTAAACACAGTTTCATCCTATTAATTATTGTGTGTGCTATCGTCGCACTTCAATCAACTAGAGTACTTGGATGGATGATTCCAGTACACCCATAATAAAAGTATAATTTTAAGTGAGATCGAGTCATACTCGATCTCTTTTTTTTGAAAGTGCTAACGAAAAAAAATATCGTAAATTATAGAGTTTTAGCTAGTATATTTGTTTACAATAAGATGAAATAATGGTATTATTGTTAAGTTAGATTAAATAAAATGTATTCGAGAATTTAGTATGTTTTATAAAGTAAGAACAAGGAGAAAAAAATGTCAGTACAATTAAGAGACGATGTTAGAAATATTGCAATTATAGCTCACGTTGACCATGGTAAAACAACATTGGTTGATGAATTATTAAAACAATCAGGAATTTTCCGTTCAAATGAGCATGTAGAAGAAAGAGCAATGGACTCTAATGATTTAGAAAGAGAACGTGGAATTACGATCTTAGCGAAAAATACAGCTATTGATTATAAAGGTAAAAGAATTAATATTCTTGATACACCAGGACACGCAGACTTTGGTGGAGAAGTAGAACGTATTATGAAAATGGTAGATGGTGTTCTTCTAGTAGTAGATGCTTATGAAGGGACAATGCCTCAAACACGTTTCGTTCTTAAAAAAGCTTTAGAACAAAACTTAAAACCAATCGTTGTTGTAAATAAAATTGATAAACCTTCAGCTCGCCCAGAAGAAGTAGTAGATGAAGTTATCGATTTATTTATCGAATTAGGAGCAAACGATGAACAGCTTGAATTCCCAGTTGTTTATGCATCTGCTATTAATGGAACAGCTTCTTTAGAAAGTGATCCAAGTGCTCAAGAAGAAAACATGCAATGTTTATATGAAACAGTAATTGATTATGTTCCAGCACCAAAAGATAATAGTGATGAACCTCTTCAATTCCAAGTAGCATTATTAGACTATAATGACTATGTTGGACGTATTGGTATTGGACGTGTATTCCGTGGAAGTATGAAAGTAGGAGAATCAGTTTCTCTTATGAAACTTGACGGAACAGTTAAAAACTTCCGTGTAACTAAGATTTTTGGTTACTTTGGATTAAAACGTGAAGAAATTCAAGAAGCGCATGCAGGGGATATCGTTGCAGTAAGTGGTATGGATGATATTAACGTTGGGGAAACAGTTTGTCCAACAGATCATCAAGAAGCATTACCAGTACTTCACATTGATGAACCAACACTACAAATGACTTTCTTAGTTAATAACTCACCATTTGCTGGTAAAGAAGGAAAATTTGTTACAGCTCGTAAATTAGAAGATAGATTAATGCAACAATTAGAAACAGACGTTTCATTACGAGTAGAACCTAATACAAGTGATTCTTGGGTAGTAAGTGGACGTGGGGAACTTCACTTATCAATTCTTATCGAAAACTTACGTCGTGAAGGTTACGAGCTTCAAGTATCTAAACCAGAAGTAATTATCCGTAACATTGATGGTGTAGATTGCGAACCGGTTGAACGTGTTCAAGTTGATGTACCAGATGAAAGTGTTGGTGCTGTTATTGAATCATTAGGGCAACGTAAAGGTGATATGGTAGATATGCAAGCTGATGGAAATGGACAAACTCGTCTTATCTTTAACGTTCCAGCTCGTGGACTTATCGGATACTCTACAGAATTCATGTCTATGACTAAAGGATATGGTATTATTAACCACACATTTGACTCTTACCAACCAATGCAAAAAGGACGTGTTGGTGGACGTCGTAATGGTGTATTAGTAGCTTTAGAAAATGGTCAAGCTACAGCATACTCTATCTCAAGTTTAGAAGATCGTGGTACAGTATTTATTGAACCAGGTACTGATGTATATGGTGGTATGATTGTTGGAGAAAACAGCCGTGAAAATGACTTAACAGTTAACATCACAAAAGCTAAAGCTCAAACAAACGTACGTTCTTCTACAAAAGACCAAACAGTAACACTTAAAAAAGCTCGCATTATGACTTTAGAAGAAAGTCTTGAGTACTTAAGTGATGATGAATACTTAGAGGTAACTCCAGAGTCAATTCGTCTACGTAAAAAAGAATTAGATAAAGCAGCTCGTGAAAAAGCAGCTCGTAAAGCTAAATATTCAGAAGAATAAAATTAAAAAAACTTTCGAAGTAGGAAACTATTTCGAAAGTTTTTTTGTATGATATGTTTAATTAAAAAATGTCCAAGAGTACTCTTATACTCTTGAACAAGATTAAATATTATTGATTTTTAATTTCTAAGTTTCCGTTATCTAAAGAGATATTATCCCCTTCTTTAACTTTTTCATATTGTTCTTTTGTAACGGTAACGTGTTTTGTTTCACCATCTTTAGTTTTAATTTCAAGCATATAAACTGGAACTTTCGAATCTTTTACATTGTCGACTAATTCTTTTTGCTTATCACTTGCTTGAACATGATTGTGTGAAGTTGCAGAATTAAATAGTGTATACCATAAAAGAGCGTTAGTTATAGTGCTTCCAGAAAAGAAACCACTAGTTCTATAGTTATTGTTTATATAGTCTGTGTATTGTCTTTTATATCCTTGATTATTGTAACTATTGTAATCTTTATTATATGAACCATTTGTACTATTTGAAAAGTTCTTTTTAGTTCCTGTAGTTGGTTTGCTACTAGCTGTTGAACTAGTAGGTTTAGAACTTTGTTTGCTACTAGACGGTTTAGAAGAACTAGGTTTAGAACTAGATCTTGAAACGCTTGGTCTAGCTGATGAGCCTTTTGCTTCAACTATATTTATGCTTGAACCACTTAATGTAGAAAGAATAAGTGTCGAAGTAAGAAGTAAGCTTGTTAATTTTTTTAAAGTATTCTTTTTCATAGTATTATCCTTTCGCATAATTAGTTGTTTTCTGTAGAACGTTTAGCTACTACAGTTCCTTCAATTTTTTCTTGAGAAGATGAATCGCTTTTCACTATATTTTCTATATTAGTTTTATCATCAACTTGATCATCATTTGTCGATGAAAAAGATCCATTGAAGTAATAATATAATCCTATAGCAATTGCAGTAATTGATAATAAAGTAAGAAATATTTTTAAAAATCTAGCCATATTAGAATCCTCCTAATACGTATCCTTTCATATCTAATGCTCGTTTCATTCTATCATATTCTGATGCGGGTACTTCAATTTCTTCTCCATTTACTTGAGAAATAGTTGCATATTCATCATTTAGCCCTTTCCAAATATCGACAATATTGTTTAGATTTAGTAATCCTCTATTCCCGTCAATTAGAGTAATTTCAAACCAATTCATAAAATTACCTCCTTAAATATATTCTGACTAAATTATAACATAATTTAAGAGAAAAAAATAGTATAGTAGATATTATACTAGTTGGATTTTTAGTTAAGATAAAATGATGCTTATAAGTAAAATTAATGTATATTTTTAGAAAATTTGATATAATTAAAGTAACAATAATTTATAGTGAGGACAGAACAATGAAAATATCTGTGATAGGTTCAGGAAGTTGGGGGACTGCTTTATCTCAAGCAGTTGTAGATAATGGACATGAATTACGCTTATATTCAAGAAGTGAAAAATCAAGAGATGAAATAAATCAAAATCATACAAATAGTAGGTATTTAAAAAATGCTATTTTACCAAAAGAAGTCGTTGCTACTAGTAGTTTAAAAGAAGCAGTTGAGTTTGCAGATGTAATTGTTATTGCAGTTCCTACAAAAGTGATGAGAGAAGTAGCAAAGGATATTAATAAATATCTGGAACGTCCTAAGTTTATCATTCATGTTTCTAAAGGCTTAGAGATGGAAACTAATAAGAGAATGTCAGAAGTTATATCTGATGAAATCGATAGCGATAAACTAAAAGGGGTAGGTGTATTAAGTGGTCCTTCTCACGCAGAAGAATTAATACTAAGAAATCCTACAGTAGTTGCTATTGCGTCTAAAAATGATGAATTAAATAAAGTAGCACAAGAAATTTTTCATAATAAATATTTTAGAATTTATGTTAATAAAGATCTGATTGGTGTAGAAGTTGGTGGTGCATTAAAGAATATAATTGCCCTTGGATGTGGAATAATTGATGGAATGGCTTATGGGGATAATGCCAAAGCAGCATTATTAACACGTGGGTTAATCGAGATAACAAGATTAGGGAAAAAGCTTGGTGCCGATGAAATGACGTTCTTAGGTCTTGGAGGAATAGGTGATTTAGTAGTAACATGTACATCTAAACACTCAAGAAATTATAATTGCGGTTATTTAATCGGACAAGGTTACTCATTGGAAGAAGCTATTGAAAAATTAGATATGGTAGCTGAAGGTGTGAGAACTACAAAAGTATGTTATTTCTTGTCTAAACAATTCGATGTGTATATGCCAATAACAGAGAATATATACAAAGTACTATATGAAGGACTAAGTATTAAAGACTGTGTTAATAACCTTATGAATAAAATGGCAGCAGAAGAATTAAATAAATTTGAATAAATAAGTTTACGTATTAGTAGAAAGATAAATAATTTGAAAATTACTAATAAAAATATAGAAAAAATGCTAAAAAACGCTAAAATTATATAATAAAACCTTGATTATTAGCGATTTATATGGTAATATTTAATAAGTGAAACGGTAGAACCGTTACTCAATAATGGAGGTAAAGAATTAATGAATAAATCAGAATTAATTTCAAAAGTTGCTGAGAAATCAGGACTACAAAAAAAACAAGCAACTGCTGCTATCGAAGCATTCGTAGAAACAGTTGAAGAAACTTTAGCTAAAGGTGAAAAAATCCAAATTATCGGATTTGGTAACTTTGAAGTTAGAGAAAGAGCTGCTCGTAAAGGACGTAACCCTCAAACTAACGAAGTTATCGAAATCGCTGCAAGCAAAGTTCCTGCTTTCAAAGCTGGTAAAGCTCTTAAAGACGCAGTTAAATAATAACAATTTAATTCAAAAAAGAGGAGTTACTACTTAGTAACTCTTTTTTTTATAAAAACGGAGGATAGTTTTGAAAAATAAAGAACAATCACAAGAACTTATAAAAACATTATTAGAAAATATTGGTGAAGATACATCAAGAGCTGGATTACTAGATACACCTAAAAGATGTGTAAAAATGTATGAAGAATTATTATCTAAAACAAATGTAGATCCAAAAGAAGAAATAAATACATTTTTTGAATCAGATAATGATGAACCTATTTTAGTAAAGGATATTCAGTTTTATTCATTATGTGAACATCATATGTTACCTTTCTATGGGGTATGTCATATAGCATATGTTCCAAATAATAAAAAAATTACTGGGCTTAGTAAACTTGCTCGTCTAGTTGAAAGTGCTAGTCGTAGACTTCAAATTCAAGAAGATATGACACTTATGTTAGTAAAAGCGATTGAAGAGCAATTGCAACCGAAAGGTGTGTATGTAATTATTGAAGCGGAGCACATGTGTATGGCTATGCGTGGAATCAAGAAAATTGGATCAAAAACAGTAACTAGCAAAAAAACGGGTATTTTCTTAGAAGATACAGAATTAGTAAAAGACATTCAATATAAAATCAAGTTATAGTATTAACAGGAGTAGATTATGAAAGAAAGTAGCTATATTATTATTAGAGCTGAAGTCGATAATGTAAAAGTAATTACGAAAAAGACGAATAATGAAGAAGTTTTAGAAATATTAAATAAGGGAGAAGTTATTATTCTAAATATTTTTGATAATATCGTAAACTTTAAAGTACAGGGAAGAGCGAGAATAGTATCAAATTTAGATCAAGTAATTTCAGAATAAAAAAGTTCACAGAAATTTTCTGTGAACTTTTTTCATTATACTAGAATAGTAATTTATCTGCTCCACCTAGTTTGTAGTCTAGAGCTGCCATAGCAAGTACGTTAATGAAGTGCCATGGACGGTCAAATTCTGGTTGGAAGAATATATCAGCAAGTGCTAATTGTTCTAATGTCCAGTCTGATGCGATAGCTATTGATAAAGCTGCGATAGCACTAGAAACGTCGTGTTTAGACATAAATTGAGCTCCTAGAACTCTGTGAGTATCTTCATCATAGTAAACTTTCATGTGAACTAGATTGTTTTCTTTTCTCATGAAGTCAGGGTAGATTCTTTCTTCTACATATTTAGAAGCTACTTTACCGTCGTATAGACCTACACCGTTTTGAGATAATCCAGTACTTACAAATTTGTAATCAAAGAATGATAATGCAGAAGTACCGTTTACTGCAGGCATTTTAGTTTTTGTACCCATAGCATTTAATGCAGCCACCACACCTTGACGGCGAGCTAGAGTAGCAAGAGCTATTGGTAATTCTCCGCGTGTTGGAGCGTAAGGAAGAAGAGTAGAGTCTCCTCCAGCGTATACATCCTCAGCAGATGTTTCTAAGTATTCGTTAGTAACAACAAAACCACGTTCTGTCATTTCTAATTCTCCATTTAACCAAGATGCATCTGGACGAACACCAACAGATACGATAACTGTATCTGCCTCGTATTCACCTTGATCAGTTACTACAGAAGTAACTTTTCCGTTTTCACCTTTGAATGAAAGAACTTTTTCTCCACCACGAACTTTAAGGTTGTGCTTAGCACCTTCTTCAGTAAGGATGTCAGTTAATTCTTGATCTAAGTATGTATTTAAGATTCTTGGTGCGAAGTCAACGATTGTCACATCGATACCGTGTTTTGCATAAGATTCTGCAACTTCAAGACCGATGTATCCACCACCAACTACAACAGCTTTTTTACTGTTTTGCATACAATCATATACAGCTTGAGTGTCTTCTGGTCCACGGAAAGTATGGATGTTTTCTAATTCAATTCCTTCGAATGGAGGTTTAATTGCAGCTCCACCAGGACTTAATAATAATTTATCGTAACTTTGTTTTTCTTCACCAGCTGGTGTTTTAACAACAACATATTTTTCTTTTGAGTTTAATCCTACAACATCACTGTTACAGTGGATGTTAATGCCTTGAGAACGGTAAGATTCCTCTGTTGCAAAGTGTAGTTCAGATAACGCTTTAGATGTCCCATCTAAATAAGATTGGCTACCTCAACCCATAAATGAAGCACCAGCGCCTCTTTCGTATAAATGAATTTCAGCATTTGGCTCGTTTTTTAAAATAGTTTGAACAGCTTCGTAACCGAAGTGAGATGTTCCAACAACTACATATTTCATATATTTTCCTCCTAATAATATTTTTGATTTTGAATTTTTCCCGTATAATTACTATTTTATCATTATACGTTTATTATTATAACACATATTACTAAAATAAAAAAATAATATGGATAGAAAAAATGATGAGAAAGGCTTTGTTATCGTTTTACTAATTCGGAAAATATGTTCCTTATTATAAACAATTTTGTCAAATATTTATTTTTAAAGCACTGAAAATATTAATAATTATATAATATAAAAATTTATAATTTGACTTTTTTTGACTTTTGTTTTATTATATATTTCAGTGTATAATATAAAGTAAGAATAAAAATAAAAAGAGGTTATTAATATGATTAAACCATTATTTGATAATGTATTATTAAAAAAAGTGCAAGAAGAAAAAGCAACGACTAGTGGAATAGTATTAGCTTCTAAAGAAGATACTTCCAATATAGCTGTAGTAGTTGCTTTAGGAGAAAGTTGTTTATTATCAAAAGATAATGATGGCGAATTAACTGCTGGAAGTAAAGTAGTCTTTTCAGATAATTATAAAAAGGTAAGTTTCAAAAACGAAGAATACTTTTTAGTTAATGAAGAAGAAGTTCTTGCGGTTATTGAAGAATAGGAGGAAACATGGTAAAAGAATTAAAATTTTCAGAAGATGCTCGTCAATCGATGAAGGTTGGTGTAGATAAACTAGCAAATGCTGTGAAAATAACATTAGGACCTAAAGGAAGAAATGTAGTATTAGATAGAAAATTTGGCTCTCCATTAATTACTAATGATGGAGTATCTATTGCCAAGGAAATAGAATTAGAAGATCCATATGAAAATATGGGGGCAAAATTAGTAGCAGAAGTAGCGAATAAAACTAATGAAATTGCTGGTGATGGAACTACGACAGCTACTATTTTAGCTCAAGCAATGATAACGGAAGGCTTAAAAAATGTTACTAGTGGAGCTAATCCAATTGGAATTAGAAAAGGAATGGAGAGAGCTGTAAAAGTAGCAGTTGAACGTCTTCGCGAAATCAGTGTAACTGTGGATTCTAAGGACAAAATTGCACAAGTAGGAGCTATTTCAGCGGCTGATGAAGAAATAGGAAAATTCATTTCTGAAGCTATGGATAAAGTAGGTAATGATGGTGTTATTACTATTGAAGAATCTCAAGGTCTTGAAACAACTTTAGAAGTGGTAGAAGGAATGCAATTTGATAGAGGATATTTATCACCATATATGGTAAGTGATACAGAGAAAATGATTGCTGATTTAGACAATCCTTATGTTCTTGTTACTGATAAGAAAATTAGTGCTGTTCAAGAAATTTTACCAGTATTAGAAGAAGTAGTTGCAGCAGCGAAACCATTACTAATTATTGCAGATGATGTTGAACAGGAAGCTGTTGCAACGCTTGTTGTAAACAAACTTCGTGGTACTTTTAATGTTGTAGCAGTGAAAGCTCCGGGATTTGGTGAAAGAAGAAAAGCAATTTTAGAGGATATAGCTATTCTTACTGGTGGAACATTAATTACTGATGATTTAGGTCTTGAACTAAAAGATGCTAATATTACAATGTTAGGTAAAGCAGCTAAAGTAAGTGTGACGAAAGACAATACTGTAATCGTTGGTGGTAAAGGTGATAAGGAGAAAATAGACAGCAGAGCACAGCAAATAAAAGCACTTTATGCAGAATCAAGTTCTGAATTTGATCGTGAAAAATTACAAGAAAGACTAGCGAAACTTTCAGGTGGTGTTGCAGTTATTAAAGTTGGGGCAGCTACAGAAACAGAATTAAAGGAAAGAAAACTTCGTATAGAAGATGCTTTAAATTCAACTAGAGCTGCAGTAGAAGAAGGTATAGTTCCTGGTGGTGGAACAGCACTTGTTCAAGTAATATCAGAGGTTGAAAAATTGGAAGCAGCTGGAGATGAAAAAACTGGTATAAATATTATTAAAAAAGCGCTTGAAGCACCAGTTCGTCAAATCGCAGAAAATGCGGGATTAGAAAGTAGTGTAATTGTTGCTAAATTAAAAGAAGTAGAAGTAGGCTATGGATTCAATGCTGCTACTGAAGAATGGGTTGATATGATTAAAGCAGGTATAGTTGATCCGACAAAAGTAACTCGTTCTGCCTTGCAAAATGCGGCAAGTGTATCAAGTTTATTCTTATCAACAGAGGCAGTAGTAGCAGATATTTCAAAGGATGAGCCAATGCAACCTCAAATGCCAATGATGTAGTAAATTATTAGTAAGACAAATAATTTGAATATTTTTCTATGATATTATAAAATAAAAACATAAGTTACAAAGGAGACAGAAACAATGAGAGAAATTACAGATAAAGAATTTTTTGAACTATCAAAAACTGATAGTGTAAAAGTATTTGACTTTTGGGCACCATGGTGTGGTCCATGTAAAATGTTAGCACCAGTATTAGAAGAAGTTTCAAACGAATTAACTAACATTGAATTTTACAAAGTTAATGTTGATGAAAATCAAGAAGCAGCTGGTGAATTTGGAATTATGTCAATTCCAACTCTACTAATTATGAAAAATGGAGAAGTATTAGAAGAAAAAACTGGATACCAACCAAAAGAAGCATTAGTAGAATTACTATCTAAATACTAATAAAAAAAGCTACGGAATTAATATTCTGTAGCTTTTTTATTAAAGACAAAACAAGGAATAGCATTTGATTAAGCTATTCCTTGTTTTCATTTAATTAATAATTTTTTAAATATTGATCAATTTCCCAGTCTGTAACTTGAGTTCTAAATGAATCCCATTCGATTGATTTTGCTTCAATAAAGTTATAGAAGATATGGTCACCAAGAGCTTCTTTCATAATAGAAGATGAAGATAGTTCTTTAAGAGCTGTGTATAATGTTGATGGTAATTCATCTATACCATTTGCGATTCTTTCTTCACGAGTCATAACATAAATATTACTTCTAACTTCAGGTGCTGGAACTAGTTTATTTTCAATTCCGTCTAAACCTGCCGCTAAGATTGTTGTCATTGCTAAGTATGGATTTGCAGCTGGATCTACTGATCTAACTTCTACACGTGTAGATTTACCACGTGCAGCAGGAATACGAACTAGAGGTGAACGATTTGAAGTTGACCATGCAACATAGCAAGGTGCTTCATAACCAGGTACTAAACGCTTATATGAGTTTACTGTTGGATTACATACAGCTGTGAAACTACGAGCGTGTTTAAGAATTCCTGCGATGAAGTGTGATGCAACTTCACTTAAACCATTTTTACTATTTTCATCATAAAAGCTGTTTTCACCATTGCTGAACATAGAAACGTTACAGTGCATTCCAGATCCGTTAATACCAAAAATTGGTTTTGGCATAAATGTCGCGTGTAAACCATGTTTTCTAGCAATAGTTTTTACGATTAATTTGAAAGTTTGAATGTTATCACAAGCTGATATTACATCATCGTATTTAAAGTCGATTTCATGCTGTCCAGGTGCAACTTCATGGTGACTTGCTTCAATGTCAAATCCAAGACGTTCTAACTCAAGTACGATATCACGACGAACATTTTCTCCTAAATCAACAGGAGCAAGATCGAAATAACCACCATTATCATTTAATTCTAAACTTGGTTCACCATTTTCTTTTAGTCTGAATAAGAAGAATTCTGGTTCAGGACCAAGATTTAAAGTATCGAATCCTAGTTTTTTCATTCTTTCAAGAGTTCGTTTTAAATTACCACGTGGATCCCCGGCAAATGGTTTACCATCAACTGTGTATACATCACAGATAAAACGAGCAACTTTTCCATATTCACTATCCCATGAAAATACTAAGAATGTATTTAAGTCAGGGTATAAGTACATATCACTTTCTTCGATACGAACGAAACCTTCAATTGATGAACCGTCAAACATCATTTTGTTATCTAATACTTTTTCAATTTGACTAACTGGTACTTCTACATTTTTTATAGTTCCAGTGATATCAGTAAATTGTAATCGAATGTATTTAACATTTTCTTCTTCAATTCTTTTAATAATTTCTTCTCTAGTAATAGTTTTAGCCATGTCGTCTCCTTGTTATTTGAAAATATATATTGTAAAAAAATCTAACATTAAAATTTATTGTTTTTCTTGCTATAAAATCTTGATAAATCACCACGTCCAATAGAGCGTTCCCTAGGTAATCCACTTGGTCCAGCAAATATATCATTATGGATAATTTGTCTAATTTGTGTTGTTTCAGCAGAGACAGTTTTCTCATTTATAATTTCATCGATTGCTTTTAGGCTGAAGCCTTTTGTAAGTAGGTCTTTAATAGTTAATAATTTATCAATGTCATTGAATGAAAAAAGTCTAGTGTTCCCTTCAGTACGTTTTGGAGTGAAGAGTTTTTTTTCTTCATAGTATCGTATTTGTCTTGCAGTAAGCTGGGTAATTTTTGTTACTACACTTATAGAAAAAACTGGAAGATTTTTTTGTAATTCTTTAAACCCCATAATAGTACCTCTCTAATCAGATTTTGTGAAATAAATATTTTATATCTATAAGTATAATAACAAAAAAAATGTATAAAATAAAGTGTATGTTATAAAATCTAACATATATAAAAATATGTAAATCAAAAGCACAGTTTTATTGAGTTTTTTTAAATATCTATATAAAGTATGTTTAAAATTTTTATAAATCATGATAAAATAAGGTTATATAAAAAAGAAAGGATGATAGTATGGCGATATTTTTATCTGTTATAGTTTTTATTATTACATTTGTACTACTATTAGGTTCATATATAATGTTAGTAGCAAATAGAAAAATAAAAAAAAGACGTATGGATAAGGTATTGACATTGGTAGCAGCATATAGTTTAGTTAGTGCTTTAGTATTTTGCTATCAATATTTATACTTATAAAATAATTAAAATTACAATTAAATATTAAGTTTGGATGTGAAAATTTTGAAAAAAGATTCCTTGTTTAAAGGGACTGCTATACTTAGCATAAGTTTAATCTTGACGAAAGTTTTGGGAGCAGTATATCTAATTCCGTTCTATCAAATTATTGGTGGAGAAGAACAGATGGCTTTGTTCAATTATGGATATAGTTATTATGCTACTATATTGGAGATTTCTGCAGCGGGGGTTCCCTTAGCAATAGCAAAGTTAGTTGCAAAGTATAATGCTTTAGGTGCTTATAGTATAAGTAGAAAAATCTATAGGTTAGGTTCTTGGATTCTTGTAGTAATGGGAATAATTGGTTTTTGTATTTTATTTTTTGGTTCTGGATTTATTTCGGAACAGATATTAATTAGTAATCAACAAAAATTTACACCTCAAGAAGGAGCTTTGGTACTAAAAAGTTTGAGTTTTGGAATACCACTTGTATTAATTTCAGCAGGTATTCGAGGACTTTTCCAAGGTCATGAGATTATGTTACCATCAGCATTAAGTCAATTCGTGGAACAAGTAGCTCGTATTGCTTTTATGTTAGGTGCAACATATTTTATTATGAGAGTTTTAGGTTATGGAGTCGTTGAAGGGAATGTTAGTGCAACTTTTGCTGCAGCAGTAGGAGCTGTGTTTTCTTTAATTACGCTATCCTTTTTTTATACTAAATATAGAAGAAGTTTAGATTTTAATTCTCCAGAAGATAGTAATTCTATAGAGATTACTACTGGAGAATTAGTAAAAGAATTTCTATCAGTTTCAATTCCGTTTATATTTATTGTTGGATTATTTCCGATTTTAAATATAATTGATCAACATAATTTTATTCATGGTATGACAAAAATAGGAAAAGCTGATATTGTTGATGGGAGATTCTCTGCATTGCAACTTGTTAATAAGGTAGTAATGATAGCTGTGGCTATTGCTCCAGCATTTTCAAGTACATTTTTACCTTCTATTACGCGATTATTTGCACAAGGTGATAAAGTAAGTGTGAGTTCTCAGATTAACAAAGTAATATTGGCTCTTATGATGATGGTATTACCAGCATTGGTTGGGATGTATGTACTTGCCGATCCACTTTATTCTACTTTTTATAGTAGGAGTCTTATAAATGCAGATTTACTTAGATTTTATTTACCACTTGCGATTTTGTATTCTCTTTATAGTTTAACTAGTATCATAATGCAAGCAATAAATAAACAATTGATAAATCTTATAACTATAGTAATTGGGTTGGCGGTCAAATACATGACGATTACTCCATTTGTAGTTAATTATGAGACAAACGGTGTAATTTTATCTTCAATAACAACTTATGTAGTTATGATTATAATTAACTTAGTAATTATAAATAGTGTTGTTAAACTTAAAGTTTTAGAATTTTTATCAAAATTAATTATTCTTTTAAGTAGTTGTTTCATTATGTTTATTGCAGTCGCTGCGGTTTATGATTCGATTGTCTCTAATTTTGTTATTGAATCAAAAATCTCTAGTATGATATTAATAATAATATGTGCTGTTATAGGCGCAGCAGTCTACTTCTTTAGTATTACTAGAATGAAATTTGATAAGTATTTGTTTGGAAGAACAATAACCTTATCAGCATTAAGAAATATGAGGAGAAGAGGATAGTGAGACTAGATAAATTTATAAGTACAACGACGACGCTAAGTAGAGCAGAAGCAAAAAAAATTATAAAAAAGGGAATATTAATTAATAATATTCTAGTAAAATCCCCTGATTATAAGGTTGATGAAATAAGTGATCAGGTTATAGTGAATGGAGAACGGTTAGTTTATCAAAAATATGTATATTTAATGATGAATAAACCTCAAAATGTTGTATCAGCTACAGAAGATGCGATTGACAAAACAGTAGTTGATATTCTTGAAGAAAAAGATCGCATACATAAGGTCTTTCCTGTTGGTAGACTAGATAAGGATACTGAAGGATTAATGTTGCTGACAAATGATGGTGAACTTGCTCACAAACTTATTTCTCCAAAAAAAGATGTAGAGAAGAAATACTACGTTGAAGTAAATGGAGAGTTAAAAAAAGAGTATATAGAAATAGTCAAAGCCGGACTAATTATCGATGGAGGATATGAATGTAAAAGTGCAAACTTGGACATACTTGAATCTTCTGTAGAGAAAAGTCGAGCATTTATTTCTATAACAGAAGGTAAATTCCATCAAGTTAAAAGAATGATGAAGGCTCTTGGAACTACAGTAACATATTTAAAAAGGCTATCTATAGGTACTTTGATATTAGATGAAAATCTAAAATTAGGGGAATATAGGTATTTAACAGAAGAGGAACTAAAAAATTTAAATAAATAATGGAGGGATATATTATGAATATCAATTTTAAACAAGAAGTTCAAAATCATAAGGAGGATCTACTAAAAGATTTATTCGAATTACTTAGTGTTCGTTCAATTTTAGGAACTGATATAACTGAAGAAACACCTTTCGGTAGTGGACCTAGAGAAGCTTTAGATTTAATTCTATCATTTGGTGAACGTGATGGATATAAAACTAAGTTAGTTGAAAATAAAGCTGGTCACATTGAAGTAGGTGAAGGTGAAGAATTATTTGGTATTCTTGGACATGTAGATGTTGTTCCAGTTGTAGAGGCTGATTGGATTAGCCACCCATTTAAACCAGAAGTGAGAGATGGAAAAATTTATGCTCGTGGTTCATTAGATGATAAAGGTCCTACAATGGCTGCATATTATGCTGTAAAGCTACTAGATAAACTAGGAGTAAAATGGAATAAACGAGTTCGTTTAATTATCGGAAGTGATGAAGAAACAGGATTTAGATGTGTTAAATCGTACTTTGAGCATGAAGAACAACCTGCAACAGGATTTACACCTGATGCTATGTTTCCTCTAGTATATGCTGAAAAAGCTCGTGTTACTTTTGATCACAAATTAATCTTTACTGATGAAGAAGGAACTTATAACTATAAACTTGTTAAATTCAATGGTGGTCAAGTTCTTAATATGGTTATTGCGAGCTCAGAAGCTGAATTAGTTGGAGAAGTTGCTGATATTAAAGAAAAATTTGAAAAATTCTTAGCTAAAGAAAAACTTGAAGGAGAAGTAGAGGTAGGAGATACAATCAGACTAACTCTAAAAGGTAAAGCTGCACACGGATCAACACCACAATTTGGTATTAATGGAGCTACAAAATTAGCAGAATTTTTAAGTACATTAGGATTAGATGCTAATGGTAAAAACTTTGTTGATTACATAGTAGAAAAACTTGCTAATGATCCATTTGGTGAAAAATTAGGAATTAACTATTCTGATGATGAAATGGGAGCAGCTACATATAATTATGGTATTCTAAAATATGATTTAGCAGAAAAAATTGCTGTAGTATCAACTGACTGTCGTCATCCAATGAAGTTTAACTTAGTAGAAAAATTAGCAGAAGTAAAAGTAGATAATATTAATATTGAAGTTACTAGTACAAAAGAAGCGCACTATGTACCAAAAGATGATGAGTTAGTTACTACTCTTATGGATGTATATAGAAAATATACAGGAGATACTAAAAATGATGCGTTCGTTCTTGGTGGTGGAACATATGCTAGATGCTTGAAAAAAGGTGTAGCATTTGGACTTCTTTTCCCAGGGAAACAAGATACAATGCACCAAGCCAATGAATTTTTAGAAATTGAAGATTTATTATTAGCAACTGCAATTTATGCAGAAGGAATTTACAAACTTTGCTGTGAGTAAAAATTTTATAAAAATATTTATTTAATATAATATTGTTGAAACTAAAATCAACATAAAAAACTAAACCTCAAAGATATTCTTATTGTTTTTTGTTATTAAAATTAGAATATCTTTGAGATTTTTAATTTTAATAAAAAAATAGCATCTTGAAAAAAATAAGTAAAGAATGTAAAATATAAAGTGCATTATAATTTTTAAAAGCAAAAAGAGATTGAAGAAAGGAGCAGTAGAAAAAATGTCTAAAGAATATTATCAAATGGGTTGGACTTTAGATGATACATATCAAGAAGACTATTTTTGTTCGCGAGATAATCAACGTTACTTTATTAAAAAAAATACTACTCCTATGATAGCAACTCTTTCAGCAGAGGGAATTGTCCCAAGATTAAGGTGGACGAAACGAATAAGTAATGGAGATGTATTGATTGCTCAAGATTTTGAGAATGGTAGAACATTAAATACAGAAGACATGACTGATAAGCGTATTCCCGAAATACTAAAAAAAGTTCATAGATCTACAAAATTAAAAAGAATTATGAAAGCTCAAGGGTATAATGAAGAAACAGCGGCTAGTTCTTTATATAATTTGAAATCTATAATTACAGATGAACTTCGTAAAAACAGTAATATTGTTAACGCGCTTAATTATTTGGAAAATTCTATACCTGGAGATGATGTGGAGTATACTCCGTGTCACACAGATTTACATAAAGATAACTGGTTATTATCTGACCAAGGTAAGTTATTTTTAGTAGATTGGGAACATTCTATACTTTGTGATCCAGCAATCGATATTTCATTTGTTCTGTACAGATATATTCCACAAAGTGATTGGAATGAATGGTTAGAAATATATGGACAAGAGCCTACATTAAAATATAGAAATAGATTAAAATGGTATATAACGCTACAATCAGTTATTATGATAGTTTGGTATCATGAGAAAAAACAATTGTCTGAAATGAACTCATGGTTAATCTTTTTAGATAGTATATTTAACGATTTTATTTAAAGCATTAAATAGGAAAAACCTAATTAGTGCTTTTATTTTTTTTATAAACGGTGTAAAATATAAAGAGTAACATAATATGCGTTAAAATGAGTCAAAATTATGATATTAATATAATGTATGTACTATTGATAGATATTAGCGAATTATTATATTAAGATGAAGATTAATTTAATTTGATGATTTTACTGTTATGTTAATAGAAACTTATGGGGTAACAGCATGACTATAAAAGATTATAAATTATACCTGATAGACTTAGATGGTACTATATATAATGGAGAAAAAAAAATCAGGTATGCTAAAGAATTTGTTGAATATTTAAACGATAAAAATATTGACTATTTATTTTTAACAAATAATTCAACGAAAGAACCAAAAGATGTAGCTGAGCATCTAAAGAAATTCGATATAAACACATCAGAAGAACATGTATTTACTTCAAGTGATGCTACTAAAATTTATCTTGAGTCTAAAGGCTATAAAAACTTATATGTAATAGGAGAAGCTGGGGTAAAGAATACACTTAGTTCATTTAGTCAAAAGGATACTGAAGAAGATGTTGAAGCAGTAGTAGTAGGTCTAGATAGAAAACTTACATATGAAAAATTAGCTATTGCTACTAAAGCTATTCTAAATGGGGCAGAACTTATTGGCACTAATCCAGACACATTATTACCGACTGCACATGGTTTCGTTCCGAGTAATGGAGGACAAGTCAAATACTTGGAATATGCAACTTCTACGCCTGCTACAATTATTGGTAAGCCTAGTAATATTATTATGGAATCTGCTATTAAATTATTTAATTATAGAAAAGATGAAATAGTAATGGTAGGTGATAATTACGATACAGATATTATGTCTGGTATAAATAGTGGAATAGATACAATTCATGTTCAAACAGGTGTGACAAGCTTCGAAGAATTGGAAGAAAAAGAGAAAAAACCAACGTATTCAATAGAAAACTTATATCAATTGATTAAATAGCAAGGAGAATAAAAATGATAATAAAAACTGAAGAACAATTACAAAAAATGAAAGAAATAGGTTTTATCTGTGCTACTATTCGTGATGAAATGGTAAAAAAAGCAGTGCCTGGTGTTTCAACAAAAGAACTTGATAATATCGCAAAAGAATTATTTGAAAAATACGGTGCGAAATCAGCTCCAATAACTGAGTATGACTTCCCAGGGTATACATGTATTTCATTAAATTATCAAGCAGCGCACGGGATTCCATCTAGTACTAAAATATTGAAAGATGGAGATTTATTAAATATAGATGTATCAGGATGTAAAGATGGATATTATGCAGATACTGGAATTTCTTTTGTAGTAGGAAAAGTTGACGATCCTATGAAAGAAAAAGTATGTGAAGTTGCTAAAGAAGCATTTTACGAAGGTATCAAACATGCTGTTGCAGGAAGAAAAATTAATCAAATTGGAAAAAATGTTCATAAAAAAATTAAAGAACATAAATTAGAAGTAATTGAAAATTTAACTGGTCATGGAATTGGAACTTCATTGCACCAAGAACCACAACATGTTTTCAACTATTTTGATCCATGGGATAACATTATCCTAAAAGATGGTATGTGTTTAGCTGTAGAACCATTCGTATCTACAAAAGCAAAAACTGTAGGTAATTCAGATAGAGATGAATGGGAATTAGTAGCAAATGACGGTTCATATATTGCACAATATGAACATACAATAGTTGTTCGAGATAATCAAGAACCTTTAATATTAACAAAAATAGATTAATTTTTATTGAAAAAAGTTGACAAGTTAATAAAAATGTTTTAAGATACTACTTATTAAAAAATTATGGAGAGAAGAAAATGGCAGAAAATTTAGTAATAGTCGAATCTCCTTCAAAGGCAAAAACTATTGAAAAATATCTAGGGAAAAAATATAGAGTAATATCTTCAAAAGGTCATGTTAGAGACCTTCCTAAGAGTAGAATGGGAGTAGAAGTGCTAGATAATGGGAGTGTGGATGTAGATTATATTTCTATAAGAGGAAAAGGAGATGTAATAAAGTCTTTAAAGAAAGAGGCTAAAGGGAAAAAAGTTTTCCTTGCATCCGACCCTGATAGAGAAGGAGAGGCAATAGCATGGCATATTGCTCACATATTAGGTTTAGATAATGATTCTGATAATAGAATAGTATTTAATGAAATAACAAAAGATGCGGTAAAGGATGCAATTAAACATCCAAGAAAAATTAATACGGATTTAGTTCAATCACAACAGGCACGAAGAATATTAGATCGTCTTGTAGGTTATAATATTTCTCCAGTTTTATGGAAAAAAGTTAAACCGAAATTATCAGCTGGACGAGTTCAAAATGCTGCATTAAAATTAATTGTAGATAGAGAAGAAGAAATTCAAAAATTTGTTCCACAAGAATATTGGTCAATGCCAATAGACTTTATTAAGAATAGAAAAGTTTTAACAGCTAACTTTTATTCATATAAAGGTGAAAAGATCAAGCTTGAAAGCAAAAAAGATGTAGAAAAAATAAGAAAAGCAATAAAAGGCGATACATTTAAAGTAATAGATGTAGCGAAAACTAAGAAAAATAGAAATGCGCCAAATGTTTATATTACTTCTACTATGCAACAAGATGCTTCAAGAAAGATAAATTTTAAAACTCGTAAAACAATGAGCGTTGCTCAAGAGCTATACGAAGGAATAAATCTTAAAAAATTAGGTGGTGTTACCGGATTAATTACTTATATGAGAACAGATTCTACAAGGGTTTCTGATGAAGCGGTAAAAATGGCTAGTGATTATATTCTTAATAATTTTGGTAAAGAGTATTTAGCAACATCAATAAAGTCTAGAAAGTCTAGTAAAAATGTTCAAGATGCCCATGAGGGTATTAGACCAACGAATGTTAGTTTTACACCAGATTCAATTAAGGAATATCTATCAAATGATCAATACAAGTTGTATAAATTGATTTGGGAAAGATTTCTAGCAAGTCGCATGAGTGCAGCAGTATATGAAACTAGTACAACTACATTTGAAAATAATAAAGTAGTATATCGTGGGGCACATTCTAAGCTTCTATTTAACGGTTTTTTAGCAGTGTTAAAAGAAAAAGAAAAAGTAAAACTTGCTCCAGAGTTCGAAGTGGGGGAAGATGCGAAAATTAAAGATATAAAAGAAGAACAACACTTCACGCAACCACCAGCACGATATTCAGAAGCAAAATTAATTGCTGAATTAGAAGAACTAGGTGTAGGGCGTCCATCTACTTATGCGACAATAGTAGATACACTTCAAAAAAGATATTATGCAAAGTTGCAAAACAAAGTATTTACTCCAACAGAATTAGGGACGTTAGTAAGTAAAATTACTGAACAATATTTTCCTGATATCATAAATACTAAATTCACAGCCAACTTAGAAAGTCAACTAGACGATATAGCTGAAGGAAAAGTTGGATGGGAAAAAACTATTTATAATTTCTATAATGGGTTTAGAAAAGATGTTGAAAAAGCAGAATCGGAAATGGAAAAAGTGGAAATAAAACAAGAATTCACTGGTGAAACTTGTCCAGAATGCTCATCTCCACTTGTATTCAAATTAGGTAAATTTGGTAAATTTATAGCATGTTCTAATTTCCCTGACTGTAGATATACGAATACAATCCAGAAAAAAGTAGGAGTAAAATGTCCGAAATGTAAAGAGCATGATATATTAGAAAAGAAATCTAAAAAAGGAAAGCTTTTCTATGGTTGTGAAGGATTCCCGACTTGTGATTTTGTTTCATGGGATAAACCAATAAATAGAAATTGCCCGAAATGTGATAATATTTTATTTGAGGGTAAAAAAGGTGTTCATTGTGATCACTGTGATTATAAAGAAGAAATAAAAAAATAGAATTTTCTACAAAAAGATTTGATAAGTATTTTCAATTATCAAATCTTTTTTTATTTTGTTAATATTATAAATGACTAATATACACTTAATTCAACAAGAAAATGTTTACAACGTTGATGAATTTATGGTGAAAACGCAAAACTTAAAACACTATAAATCTAAATTATCAGAAAATTTAAAACATTTTTTAAACAAAAAAGAAGATATTTTTTAAAAATATATTGACAAAAGTCTTGAAATATATTATTGTATATAACATACTAAAAATTAATTGAAAATATTCGGAGGAGATGACATGTTGAAATTTTTAAAGAAAAATCCATATGTTTCAATCGGACTTATGTTATTCGCACTGTTCTTTGGTGCTGGTAATTTAATTTTCCCAGCATTTTTAGGACAAAACGCTGGGACAAACTTATCTACAGCGATGGTTGGATTTATTATTATGGGAGTAGGATTACCACTTCTTGGAGTAATTGTAATGGGGTATTCAGGAGCTGAGGATCTGTTAGATTTATCTAGTAGAGCAGGAAAAGGATTCGGTATAGCATTTACGACTTTATTATACTTAACAATCGGACCTTTCTTTGCAATCCCAAGAACAGGTACAACTACTTATGAATTAGGATTATCAAGCTTTGTAGCACCAGAAAATACTACAATAGCTCAAGCAATTTTCTTAGCGTTCTTTATGGGGTTAACATTGTGGTTAGCAATTAGCCCTAATAAATTAGTAGATAGAATTGGTACAGTAATCACACCAGTTTTACTACTTTCAATGGTTGTTTTAATTATCGCATCTTTAGCTAAACCTATGGGTTCTGCTCAAGAAGCTACTAAAGCATATGCTACTACTTCATTAGCATTTACAAATGGTTTAATGGAAGGATACAACACAATGGATGCACTAGCATCATTAGTATTCGGTATAATCGTAATTAACTCTGTTAAACTTTATGGAGCTAAAACTAAAAAAGAAGTATTTAATAATACTGCAAAATCAGCTATTATAGCAGCAGTATTATTAGCACTAGTATATGTATTCATTTCAAATATTGGAGCTACATCTGTTTCAGTTTTAGGATTACAAAAAACTGGGGCTGGGGTATTAACTGGAGCAACAACTTATTACTTTGGTAATGTTGGTAAGTTATTACTATTTGTTATTGTATTCTTAGCTTGTTTAACAACAAGTGTTGGATTAGTAACTGCATGTTCTTCATTCTTTGTGAGATTATATGATAAAATTAGTTATAAAACTTATGCAATTGCATTAACTTTATTCTCATTTGCAGTAGGTAACTACGGTTTAGCTGCAATAATCCAAGGTGCAGTGCCAGTGTTAGTTTTATTATATCCATTAACAATGGTATTAATCCTACTAGGATTCTTAAATAACTTCTTTGGTGGAAAGAGAGTTGTTTATGTAACTACTGTACTATTTACAGGGGTATTTAGTTTATATGCAACAATAACTTCAACTTTCAAACTTGCAGTACCAGCTGTGGATAATTTATTATCAAAAGTTAAGTTTTTACCTGTACCTGCAGATTTCGCATGGTTAAACTTTGCATTAGTAGGTTTTGTATTAGGTGTTGTTTTAACTTTCTTCGTAAAAGAAAATAAATAATTTAGAAAAGGGTGATAGGAGATTAATCTTCTATCATCTTTTAATTTTTTGACTATTGTTTTTGACAATAAGATAAAGCAATGGTATTATAATAAGATGTAGTCTTATTATAATAAGAAGAAATGCAGAAATAAAAACAAGGTGATATCATTTTGTTATTTTTATATAGGAGAAGTAATGGTTTTAGAATTTAGAGAATTTTCAAAGAAAATAAAAAAAGACACTATATTAGAACTTGATTTTAAGGTCGAAACAGGTGAAATTTTAACAATTATTAATAATAAAACGGAAAATTTAGAACTGCTAAAAGATTCTTTTAGAAAAAGAACAAAGTTTAAAGGTGAAATACTTTTTGATAATGAGGATGTAAGTAAACAACAACTTTTATTTACTAAAGATTTTGGATTTTATAATGACTTAACATTGATAAAAAATCTAAAGGTAGCACTAGAGTTATTTAATATAAAAGTATCAGTTGATAATATAACTGAAGATTTAGAGTTTTTAAATCTTAAACCAGGTTCTAAATATAGAGACTTATTACCAAACGAAATTAACAAGTTTCATATATTATTTTCAATATTAGTCGATCAAAATGTATTAATAATTGATAATACTAATAAAGATTTAACTGTAGAAGATATGGAAGTTGTAAGTGATTTTATTTTGGATAAATCAAATAATGCTAATGTTATTATTTTAGATACAATGCTGAACAGATATAATAGTATTGCAGATAAGGTTCTTGTTATTACAGATGGTATTAAGTCTTATTATGGAAATCTTGAGGACTTACTAGTATTAAAACAATTAACTGCAATAAATATTTCTAGCAATGAAAATCTAGAAACTGTCTTATCTGGATATCAATATACGATTTACCATGAAAATGAAATAGTAGTAAGAGAAGAAGTACTTGAAGAAGTGGTATATAGTTTATTGAAAAATAATATTGAAGTATATCAAATTCGTAATCTAGGTGAAAAGATTAAATTATATGAGGGCGAGGCTGATCTATAATGATGTTTATACTAGAATTCGGAAAGTTATTTAGAAGAAAATTTAATTACTTATTTGCTATAATTTTAATTTTACTAAATTTAGTATTTGCATATAAATTAAGTACTTTTGCAACTTTTTTTGACATGTCTGAAATAAATATAATATTTAATATTGTATTTAAGATAGATTTAATATTAATTCTATTCATTATGGGAATTAATTATATTTTATCTTATAGGGAAGATTATATATCGAAGGTTAACGTGCTTATAGAAGTTCGTAAAAAGAAAAGTATACGTGATTTTTCTGCTATCTTAGCTAGTTTAATTTATTTTTTAATTTACTATGTCATAATAGTAACAAGTTTATTAGCTACATTATTTGTTCGTAAGAATAGTTTATTCACAGAGCTAAAATCGATAATGATGAATGCAAGTACTGCAGGTGCATATGCAACAATGTTAATATTATTGTTATTATTTGCAAACATTATATTCTTACTATCATTAACTTTATTCAATAATACTAATTTAGCTATTTCAGTTTCACTATTATTTTTCCTTGGAGGAGAAGTAATAGCTAATATGATTAAAGCAAGAGTTAACTTTGCAAGTGAAAGAATAGATAATAGCGTTCTTACAATTTTTACTAAATCATTTAATAATTTAAATCAATATATTACATTTAATCTTGCTACTTTTTTACCTGTAGTATTAAATATTATTGGTTTAGTAATAGTTATTTATATAGTCAGATTTATAAAAAAAATATTCGGATAGAAGGAGAGTTTAATGGATACACAGATTTTAATTCAATATGTGATAGTTTTACTAAGTTTAATACTATTAGAAGGGTTATTGTCAGCAGACAATGCTATTGTTTTAGCTGTTATGGTTAGACACCTTCCTCCTAAAGAGCAAAAACATGCATTAATGTATGGACTTGCTGGAGCATTAATATTTAGAATTATTGCGATTTTCTTAATTACAATATTAGCGCAATATTGGGAAATTCAGGTACTGGGTGGATTATACCTGCTATATATGGCTGGTGTACATATAAAGGAATTTTTTGAAAAACAAAAACATAAAGATTCTCCTGAGGAAATAAAAGTCCCTAAAAAGCAAAGTGGTTTTTGGGCCACTGTTATTAAAGTAGAATTGACAGATATAGCATTTGCTATCGATTCAATTTTAGCAGCGGTAGCAATTGCAATTACATTACCACATATCTCTGAGAAATCAATTGGAGGTATTAACCTTGGACAATTTTCAGTTATGGTAATCGGTGGATTTGTAGGTGTTATAATAATGCGTTATGCTGCTAATATTTTTATCAAAGTATTGGAGACTAAACCTGGTTTAGAAATAGCTGCTTTCTTAATCGTAGGGTGGGTAGGTATTAAACTATTTGTTATAGCAGCTGCTCATGAGAAATTAGGATTAATACCACATGATTTTCCACATTCAACACTTTGGACAGTAATTTTCTGGGTTGTTTTACTTGGATTATTAGTCTGGGGAATATTAGTATCAAAAAGATTTGAAAATAAATAATAAACAAAGAAGAGGTGATAAAACGATCATCTCTTCTTTTTGCATAAGGTTAACCTATTATTTCCATATACACATATATAGATATGTGGTATAATTTTTTAGTATATATAATTTAATTTAGGAGGATAAAAATGTCATTTGATGGTTTTTTTGTAAGAAAGATGGTAAGAGAACTTGAAGAAAGTATAGTGAATGGCCGAATAAACAAAGTAAATAATTTATCTACAGATGAATTTATATTTTCGGTAAGAAAAGGAAAAAACTTAAAGTTATTTGTTTCGGCTAATCCAAGTTCGTCTAGAATACAATTAACAAATAATAGTTATGAAAATCCTTCAACACCTTCAAATTTTTGTTCAGTGCTAAGGAAGTATTTAACTGGTGGGATAATCTTAGAGATTAATCAATTGAATAATGATCGTATAATTAATTTTAAAATAAAAAATTTTGATGATTTAGGCTATGAAAAATATTATTATCTAATTACAGAATTGATGGGGAAACATTCTAATATAATACTTACTAATGAAGAGAATATTATTTTAGAATCATTAAAAAATAGTTATAGCTTGGAGTATAAGCGTTCAACTATCTCGAATATGGCTTATACCTTACCTCCAACTATAGAAAAAATTAATCCATTTGAATTTGATAAATATAATAATTTAAATTTTGAATATGACGATAAAAAATTCTTAATGAAAAATTTTTATGGTGTATCTGCTTTATTAAATAATTATTTTAAGAAGACATCAAGTACTGAGTTGAAGGATTCATTCGTAAGTTTTTGTAGAGACTTTGACAGTTATTATAAACCAGTCTTAATAGAAGAAAATGGAAAAAAAGACTTTTATTTCTTTGAAGTAAAAGATTATAGCAGAGAATTTGAATCTTTATCACAATTACTTGATTATTATTATATGGATATTGCCAAAGAAGCAATCAATAAAAACACTGATAGAAGTTTATTTAATTTTGTTAAAGCTAAACTGAATCGATTAAATAAAAAAATAGAAATATTAACATCTGAACTGGATCAGGCTTATAGTAGAGATGATTATAAATTAAAAGGACAGCTATTGATTTCTAATATTTATTTATTTAAAAAAGAAATCCCTGAGATTGTTACATTGCAGAATTTCTATAGTGAAGATTTATCTGATATTGAGATAGAATTAGATCCAAACTTAACTATTGAAAAAAATTCAGAGAAATACTTTAATTTATATAAAAAGAATAAGAGAACAATTGAGAATTTGATTGAACAAATTGATATAGCAAAAAAAGATATCGAATATTTTGAAACAATCAAATTCCAACTTGAAAATGCAGATAAAACTGATATTGCAGAGATTAAAGAGGAATTAATTGCAAATGGAATCCTAAAGGAAAAAGTGAAAATTAATAAGAAAAAGAATAAGAGAAATTATTTTATTGTTAATCACAATGGAACTGCAATATATGTTGGAAAAAATAATCTTCAAAATGATGCTATAACAAATAAATTAGCAAGACGTGATTATTTATGGTTTCACGCTAAAGATATTCCAGGGAGTCATGTTGTAATCTTCGATAATAATCCTGGAGAAGATACTATAGAAGTTGCGTCAATGTTAGCAGCATACTATTCGAAGTTTAAAAATGAAGAGTATGTAAATGTTGATAGAACACTGATAAAAAATGTGAAAAAAATACCAAGTGCGAAACCTGGATTAGTGACTTATACTGGACAGAAAACTGTTAAGCAAAAGATAGATAAAGTTTTTATCGGACAACTTCTGACAAATGATAACAATTAAATAAAAAGGAAGATGAATATATGAATGATAAATTGGATGTGAAAACAAGTATAAAGGATACATTACCAACTGTATTTGGATATATAGGAATAGGTTTAGCATTTGGTATTATAGCTAGCTCTGTGGGGATTAATCCTTTATTAGTAGGAGCGATGTCATTATTTATATATGCGGGAGGAGCTCAATTTATAACAGTGAGTATGCTATCTAGCGGTTTTCCTATACTTTCAATTGTATTAGCAACATTCCTTATTAATTCAAGAATGATATTAATGAGTATGACAATAGCCCCGTTTTTTAAACGTTATAGTGTGTTTAAGAATATAGTAATTGGTACTTTTTTAACCGATGAAAGTTTTGCTTTAGGAATGAATAAGCAAAACTATACAAATGGAAATCTATCTTTTGAATGGTTCAATACTGCAAACATAATATCTTATTTTACATGGGTAGTTTCTTCAGTCGCAGGAGCGTTGTTAGGAGGAATAGTTAAGAATCCTAAATCGCTTGGTTTAGATTTTGCTTTAGTAGCAATGTTTATAGGATTATTATACTTGCAAGTTCTGTCAGATTTTACTATAAAGAAAAAAATCCAGTTTATTGTAATTGTCGTTGTATTATTTCTAGTATATTTTGGAATGATTTTTATTCCTAGTAATGCATTGATTATAGTAGTTACTTTAATAGGATGTTCGATAGGAGTGGTATTAAAAAATGTTATCAACTAACTATATTCTCTTAACAATATTGGGATGTACAATAGTAACCTTGTTATCAAGAGTACTTCCCCTTGTGTTACTGAAAAAGTTTAATCTACCAAAAGCGGTAATAGAGTATCTTAGTTTTGTACCAATTGTAATAATGTCAGCATTATGGATTAATAGTTTATTTATACAAAGAATTGGAGAATTTCCTCAAATTAATTATGAAAATCTACTAGCCTCTCTACCTACAGTAGTTAGTGCAATCGTTTCAAAGAGTTTACTAGTTATTGTTGTAGTTGGAATATTATCCTTAGCGATAATAAGACATGTATTTTAGTAATTAATAAAATAGATTTTTTTATTTATAAAAAATAAGAATTTTGAAAAAATAATGCTGAATTAATTTATAACTTAAATATACATGTTTATAGTTTAAATTTTTTTTGATTTATGGTATCATAAAAAGATAATAAAACATAACAGAAGGATACGAAAAATGGAGAAAGGATTACTAATAGTTCTTTCAGGACCTTCAGGAGTAGGTAAAGGTACTGTTAGAAAAAGAATTTTTGAAAGTAATGATGTTGACTTCGAATATTCAATTTCAATGACATCAAGAGGTATGAGGCCTGGTGAAGTAGATGGGGTTGATTATTTCTTCAAAACAAAAGAAGAATTCGAAAATTTAATTCAGCAAGGTGAATTATTAGAATATGCGCAATATGTTGACAATTACTATGGAACTCCCGTTAAATGCGTTAGGGAGACGATGGATAAAGGTAAAGATATATTTTTAGAAATTGAAGTACAAGGTGCTGGTCAAGTAAAAAGCAAAATTCCCGATGCTCTATTTATATTTTTAGCACCACCAAGTATTGCTGACCTAAAAGATAGATTGAAAGGTCGTGGAACTGAAAGTGATGAAGTAATTGAATCGCGTATAGCAAAAGCTAAAAAAGAAATTAATATGATGCATTTATATGATTATGTAGTCGAGAATGATGAAGTAGACAAAGCAGTAGAGCGTATAAAAGCTATTATACTTAGTGAACATTTAAAACGTGAACGTATTGAAATGAAATATAGAAGAGCATTATTAGAATTAGAAGAAATGTAGGAGAAAAAGATGTTATATCCAAAATTAGATGTATTAAAATCAAAAGTAAATTCAAAATATATGTTAGTTTCATTAGCAAGTAAAAGAGCAAGAGAATTATTTGCTGATCCAGAAACTGCAAAATTAGAAAAATATACTTCACATAAAGAAGTAGGTAAAGCATTAGAAGAAATTGCTGAAGGTAAAATTTCTGTTTTAGAAAAATAGTTTAAATTATTGTTTACAAAATAGTTTTTTTAGTGTAAAGTAATATGAGTGTTTTCTTTGAGTGATCGCGGCAGCAATGCTGAGGAAAGTCCATACTCACACAGGCTGAGATGCCTGTAGTGTTCAACGCTAAACGAAAAAATAAGTTTAGGCACCATATGGTGACGGCAGAAAATATAACCTAAGTAGTTTTCTATATGGTTATATATCTTGAAAGTGCCACAGTGACGGAGTTCTTGTAGAAATACAAGAAGTGGAACGCGGTAAACCCCTTGAGTGAGCAATTCAAATTTTGGTAGAAGCACTTATTCCGTAGAAATGAATATAGGAATAGGAAATATGTATATATTTAGACAGATGATCACAGCTATTTTTACGAGAGTAGACTAGTCTCGATTGAGTAAGATAGATACAGAATATGGCTTATGATAAGAAAAACAACTAGTTCTAGGGGCTCTTTGGAGCCTCTTTTTTAAGGAGGAAGAAATGAATTTTAATTTAGTAGCAACAACACCAATGGGAATTGAAGCAATAGTAGCTAAAGAAGTACAAGAGTTAGGTTATGAAACAAAAGTAGAAAATGGGAGAGTATATTATTCTGGTGATAAAAGAGCGATAGTTCGTTCGAATTTATGGTTAAGATGTGCTGACAGGGTGAAAATCGTTGTCGCACAATTTCCTGCATATACTTTCGAAGAACTTTTTGAAAAAACAAAAGCGATCGAGTGGGACAAATACCTTCCAGTAGATGCTAAGTTTCCAGTAGATGGGCGTAGTCATAAATCTACACTATTTAGTGTTTCTGACTGTCAATCTATTGTAAAAAAAGCAATCGTAGAAAAAATGAAAAAGAGTTACGGAGTTACTGGTTGGTTAACAGAAACTGGAGCAAGATACAGACTAGAGATAATTATGTTGAATGATGTTGCAACTATATTATTGGATACTTCTGGAGATGGTCTTCACAAACGTGGATACCGTGCTAAACAAGGAACTGCACCATTAAAAGAAACACTAGCAGCAGCGATGGTTAAATTAACTAACTGGAAAGGTGAAACACCATTATATGACTTGTTCTGTGGATCTGGAACATTATTGATAGAAGCGGCTATGGCAGCTCAAAACATGGCTCCTGGTATCAATAGAAACTTTGATTTTGAAAAATGGCCTTGGATGCCCAAAAGTCTTGTAGATGAAGAAAGAAATAAGGCTGAGGATCTAATTGATTATGAAAAAGAACTAGAATTATATGGTTCTGATATTGATCCTAAGATGATAGCAACTGCTGAAAATAATGCTGAAGAAATAGGATTAGCAGGAGTTATTAAGTTTAAACAGATGTCAGTTTTCGACTTTGTAGCGAAGAAGGAAACTGGGTGTGTGATTGCCAACCCACCGTATGGAGAACGTTTAGGTGAGAAAAAAGAAGTAGAGGCGATGTATAAATTTTTAGGGACTGAACTTAAAAATAAAAAACATTGGTCACTTTACTTATTAACTTCTCATAAAATGTTTGAACATTTATATGGGAAAAAGGCGACGAAAAGAAGAAAGCTATTTAACGGTTCCATTGAATGTACCTATTATCAATACTGGGGAGAAAAAATAAGATAACATTTGACAATTATAAAAATATATCATAAAATAAGGATGTAAGTAGAGTTATATTATAAAGAAAAGAGGTTGAGTTTATGCATTTAACAAAAAGTACTGAACAAGCAATCTGTATAATGGTAATGTTATACCTTCAAGATAGGCATGTTTTCTTA
Organism: Streptococcus sp. UMB1385; assembly: GCA_002871655.1. Lineage (GTDB taxonomy): Bacteria > Bacillota > Bacilli > Staphylococcales > Gemellaceae > Gemella. The sequence continues at coordinate 114,463 of PNGU01000007.1, forward strand.
AATTCTAAGGAAATAAGTCAGCGTTTAAATATTTCTCCAACGTATCTGAAAAAAATTATGAGAAAATTGGTTGTCAATGATCTAGTAAAAGCTAACACTGGTATTGGCGGGGGATATAAATATAAATCAAATAAAAAAGTTACTTTATATGACGTATATGTAGCGCTAAACGATGAAGTAGAAATATTTGCTTTAAAAACAGATTATGTATCTAAAATTTTTGAAGGTGCGTTAGCAGTTGATAAACGTTATAGCAAGTATTTGAAAAAAGTTAACACTGTAAATAAAGCTATAAAATCTTCATTAGAAGAAATTACAATCGAAAACTTAGTTGAAGATATTCTAGAAGAGAATTCTAAAATAAGATTAGATTGGAATAATTGGGAAGACGAATTTGAAAGGGTAAACGTCTTTTTTAAAGGATAAAAAATAACGGTTATGAAAATTCATAACCGTTATTTTTATAATGCACTAGCGAAAGCCTCGATAAATTTATCGATATTTTCAAAATCTTCGTCTGTGTCTGCTTCTATCTCTATTTTCAGGTTTTCTGTAGGATTTGTTGCTCCTGTTTTTGCAATTTGTTCATCGAATTGATCAACACAAACACAATACTCATCATAAATAGTGTCACCAGTTCCAATAACTCCGTATATTTTTCCTTCGTAATTTTTATCAGCAAGAGCTTCAAAAAATTCTTCCATTTCCTCTGGAAGTTCACCTTCACCATATGTGTAACTAGCCACGATAAAAGCATCAGCATCATCAAGGAAATCAAAATCTTCCATATCCTCGATAAATAGTTTTTCTATTTCTAAACCTTTTTCTTCTTCGAATTTCTCTATCATTAAATCAGATAACATTTCAGTATTACCTGTCAAACTTGCGTAAACTAATTTAATATTCAAAAAAAAACCTCCATTCTATTCGTATATAAATAACTAATCATTATTATAACGTATTAAAAAAGTTTAGTAAATAAATAAATTCTAAAAAAAGATTATTTTTTGAGCAAATTTATTGAAAATGATTGAAAATTGTAGTTTAATTTATATATCTTTTACATTATGGAGGTACAATGTGGAAAAAGGTCTTAATCTTTTCCACTCTATCTGTAGATGGAGTAAAATTTAAGATAAAAATTTTACAAAATACTAAAGAAGATGAGTAAGATACTCATTTGGAGGATAGACAATGGGAAACAAATTTACATTTTTTGAGAAATTCATAATGATTTCTACAAAGGAAACTTTATTATTTTTAGTAGTGCTTTTTGCGTTATTTTACTTAATGTACTATTTGGCGAAAAAAAGAGTTAGTTCATCAAAACGAACATTAATATCTACTGTTCTAGGGTTAGCTTTAGGAATTCTAATTCAAGCATATTCAGGTTTTAGTGATGAACCGATGAAGATTAAGTATGTTGCTGAAACAACAACGTGGTATTCATTATTTGGTAATGGATTTATTGACTTAATTAAAATGTTAATCGTTCCGTTAGTATTAGTTTCGATTATTAATGTAATTGTAAATATTAATGCTAATACTGATGTTAAAAAATTAACAAGATTAACACTGATTGTAACGTTAGGAATGGTTGCAATAAGTTCGATTGTTGGATTTGTAGTTTCTGCAATATTTAAACTAGGAAGTAGTTCAATTGTTTTAGGCAGTGGAGATAGTAAAATAAAAGAAGTAAAAAATGTTGTTACAATTATTCGCGAATTAATTCCTTCTAACCCTATAAAAGCAATGGTAGACTTCAATGTAATCGGAGTTGTAATCTTTGCAATGTTTATAGGATTAGCTGCAAGATATATTCAAAATAAAGATGAAAATAAAGTGAAAACTTTTATTGATTATATTGCTAGCTTACATGCAATCATTTCTCGAATGACAGTTTTAGTAATCAGACTATTACCATACGCTGTAATTCCATTATTAGCTAATACAATTGCACAAAGAGGATTAAAATCAATTAAAGATGTATTATTATTTATCGGTTTATTATATGTAGCGGTAGTAATTCAATTTATAATTCAAGGATTATTCTTATTATTACACGGTGTTTCACCAGTTACATATTTCAAAAAAGCAAGTAAACCATTAGTTTTAGCATTTACTTCACGTTCAAGTGCAGGTACTTTACCTTTAACTATTAATACTTTAACTAAAGATATGGGGGTAAACCAATCAACAGCTAACTTCGTTGCTTCGTTCTCATCTACAGCGGGAATGCAAGGGTGTGCGGGAATTTATCCAACAATGTTAGTTGTATTTTTAGCTAATGCAAATGGAATAACTATTGATGCAACATTATTCATAATGACTGTCATCGTTGTAACATTAGGTTCTGTAGGAATTGCAGGTGTTCCTGGTACAGCAATCACAGCTGCTTCAGTTTCAGTTAACGGAGTAGGTTTTGGAGCATTATTCAATCAAATTAACCCAATTTTAGCGGTAGATCCAATTTTAGATATGGGACGTACTTGCTTAAATGTTAGTGGTGGTATGACAAACTCTATTATGGTTGATAAACACCTAGGTTTATTTAACAAAGAAAAATTTTATGAGTTTGATAAAGTAACTGAATAAAAAAAGAAATCGTAGCACGGGAGTGCTACGATTTCTTCAGATTGTTGACAAAACGACCAAAATATCAATGAACATATTGATGTTTTGGTCGTTTTTCAAAAAAAATAAGCCTTATGACTAAAG
>PNGU01000008.1 GCA_002871655.1 Streptococcus sp. UMB1385
AAGAAAAAATAGATAAACCCGTTTAACGGGTAGCGGGCGTTAAAATACAATAGGGCTTGAACGAATGTGAAAGCCAGCGCCTTGAGGTACGTGTTAGTAACAAAGGGTTATACCCGAAGAGAAAACCACCCCTTTTCAGGGGTGGTCATTATTTGTATATTAATATCCGCCTAGTAAATCTCCACGAATATATCCAGTATAACTTCCATAATAAACGTAAGCCCAACTTTCACCAGCTGAATTAGTTTCAAGTGTTCTTATTGTAACTGATGCTCCACCTTTTATTGATGTTATAATTCTACTAGAATCGTTTTTGTCACTTCTTAGGTTAACGCCGACAGATGGTTTTACATAAGCTGTACGTCCGCTTACACTATGTCTTACTTCGTTTGATGAACTAGAAGAGTTAGCAGAACTTTCTTTAACAATAATAGTTTCTTTTTCTTTAGCTTTTTCATTTAAACCATTAACAGTGAATGTACGTTTAAATTCACCTGTTGTTTTAAGTTTTAATTTATTTGCTGTGTTTTTATTTAATGAAATAGTAACTTCTACTTTATCACCATTTTTCAAGTTACTTTGTTTATCGAATGAAATATCTGGATTTGATAGTAAGTTTGAAATTTCAGCATTTGAGTTGGCAACTTCAGGAACTTTTTTAATATCAACTTCAGGTTTCCCTTCTCCTTCAGCACCGTAAGTTACGAAGTTTACTTCATATGTAGCTAAGTCGACAACATTTTCTTTTTTCAAGAATTTGTTGTATCCGAAGTATAGTACCGCAACTAGGACTACAAAAGTGATTATTGCTGTTAGTAAAACTGGAAGGATACTTTTCTTTTTCTCTTTAGGTTCTTCCATATACATAGGAGGAACGTTGTAGTTTTGTTGTTGATTGTTATAATCTTGAGGTTGTTCGAAATTTTGATATTGAGTATTTTGATACTGAGTGTTTTGGTATTGTTGATCGTATCCTTGATTATTGTATTGAGTATTATCCATATTTGGATCGTAATTATAGTTAGGATCAAAATTTTGATTATTGAAGTTTTGGTTGTTTGGACCTTGACTATTTCTATTCATTTAATTCTCCTTTGTTAATAATATTTTAGTTTGCATAATCTCCGCCTGGAGCGTTTAGATACTCTTCAAGTGAAATATTTTTTTCGTGAATTGTTTTAGCTGCCTCTTCTCCAACATAACGGATGTGCCAACTTTCTTCCATATATCCAGTTTTATCTACGAATTCTGGTTTATATCTGACAATATATCCATATTTATGCGCGTTGTTAGCTAACCATTCAGCAGCTTTTTTGCTACTTTCATTAGTTCCCTCAGATCCTAATAGTTGACCTTGATTATCGATCAAGTCAAAAACTAGACCTGTTTGGTGTTCACTGTATCCAGGGCGAGCTGAGAATCTATCTGCTTCTTGTTTTCCATGAGCAGCTACATAATTGTTGTAAAGTCCAGCTTGAGTGTCATAAGCCCTAAAACCTGATACTTGATTAGAAACGTTAAGTCCTAATGCTTGAGCATCGCTAATTAATTTGTTAACTTTTTGTCGTGCAGTAGGATTTTCTCCGGGATTATAGTTAGCAGGTAGTGGATGCTTTTTGTTAGCTAAAATAATACCGTTAATAACTGTAGGTTCAGTAACTGTTTCTGGAGTTTTTCCTAAAGTTGATGATTTATTTTCATCGTTTTTATTTTTATCGGTGTCTTTAGTAGTAGAAGTTTTAGAATCCTGTTTTTGATTTGATGAATTAGGAGTTGTCGCCTTATCATCTTTAGTTAAATAATAAAATCCACCTAAAGCGACAGTTAAAACCACTAAAGTAACTGTTACGATAGTAATAATATATTTTTTCATAAAAAAATGACCCTTTCTTTAAGTATAATGAATGCATTTAATATTAATAGTAATGCGAAAAAATATAAATACAAAATTAAATGTATCTCTTATTAAATATGATAAGTTGAATAGTGGTTTTTGTCAATTATAAACATGAGTTTTATTAAAAAATTACTATATTAGAGTTTAATAATCTTAAATTTCTGAATCTATATTAAAAAATATTTCTAATTTATTATTGTTTCAGGTGTAATAATGTTAAAAATACTAATAAATAATATTAATATGAAAGATATATTTATATTATTTTTTATTGAATATAAAATCATTATATTTAGATGTTATGCACATTTTGTAAATATTGATATAAAAAATTTAATGTGTTAATTTTTTGACGATTATACTAGATTTAGTAAAAGTATTTGATATATTTTTTTATAGTGAACATAAAAATATTTATTAGAATAGCGAAATAAATAATACACTGTAATAATTGTGGCTAATACAGTATAGGTATTTGATTAACATAAATACGTAAAAGAATCATTAATATTATGTTAAATAATTTAACATAGTATTAAATAGAAGTATTCCTGGATTATAGCAACTACAGTATTTTCTTATATCTAAAAAATAAAAAAAATATAAATTACTTAAGAATGTTTAAAGCCTAGATACAAAGGATTTAAAAGAGTATTTCTATTGGTAGGTTGGCTTTCTCGTAAAAAAACTATATTAATATGTTTTGGCAAATAAATAATAACGCTTTAAAAAATGCTTGACATATAGCAGTTTAAGGTGTATATTTTAGGCAATGATTTATATTTTATCATCATAAAAGCTGCCAATTTTTAGGTGAACATTTTGTGACGAATCATAACAGGTTTTAATAAATGGCCTAAAAATACATTTATTGCAGGGAAAAGGAGTTTAACAATGAAGAATAAATCAAAAACTAATTGGAAGATAGATGAAAATACTACCGAGAAGTTTAATCGTTACGGTATTCGTAAGTATAACGTAGGAGCCGCAAGTGTTGCGATATTATCAGGGCTTTTCTTTTTAGGAGGAGCGGATGCTCAAGCAGCTGAAACTGGTTCATCTCAAACAGCTGCACAAGCTGTTGCAACAGAGAGCGGAAGTAGTGCCACGGCTAATAAGTGGGAAAAGGCTATAACAACAGTTGTAGAAAAAGAGAAAAGTACTAATGTAGCAGCTACTGGTACAGAAAATAAACCAGTTGACACTGTAGCGCCTAAAGAAACAGTAGCTACAGCGCCAAAAGCTGAAACAAGAGAAGCTAATGCTGCTAGAGCGGCTGTTTCTAGTACAGAAGGATATAGTGGATTTAGAGCTGCAGGAAGACGTGGACCAAGCCGTCCAGCGCCGAGTCAACCGACAAATCATCCAGCGGCAACACCTACTAATACAGTGAATGCATCAGCTGGAGCAACAACTAATCATAATAAGGTTGAACGTTTAAGACTTGAAGATGCAATTGAACCAACAGATATAAGTAATGGCACTCATGCATTTAGAGGTGAGGGATCTGCACGTGGTGCTCATCCAATTCATTATGATGTAACAACAACTCGTAGAGGAAATGGTATTGATGTGTCTATTAATTACCAAAGTCCTGGAAGTGGAGAATTTGTAAGAAATAATTTTATCCTTCACACAGGTAATGGTTTTGCTGCACCACAATTAAGAAGTGTATCAGGGACTAATGGGAATCCTAGTATTGTTAAGGGGCAAAACTTTATGTCTCATTCTGGATATACTTTAGCAAGTTCAGTAGATACTAGACAAAATCAATTAATAAAATTCTTCTTACCTTTCAGTAATGTAAATGGAGATCTATCATTTAGATTACAACCAACGACATTTAACGTTAACCAAGGTGGAGGAAGTGAAGCTACTATTAATGACCCTTATAGTAATTCAAACTATTACTTTAAAGAGCGTCCATTATACTTAGATGCAAACCCAACAGGAGGGGCTGCAGGAAGAAGAACTTTTACTGAAGCGATTGACTTCCAAACAATCTATCTACCAACAACTAAATTGGCAGAAGGTGAAACAAAAAAAGTTAGAGACGGTGTTAATGGTGAACGTCAAATAACTTATAAAGTACATAAATTCGGAGAAGAAACAGTTCTAGGATTACCAATTAGTAATACTATTTCAAGAGAAGCACAACCACGTATTGTTCAAATTGGTGTAGCAAAAGACTTAGTAGAAAAACCAGAAGTAGTAAAACCTAGAGTTGATCAAAATAAAGTTGGTGATACTAATCACTTAACATTCTACTTAGATAAAGATGGAAATAGTATCTATAATGAAGGTGTAGATGAACTTATTCAAAATATAGATATTAAAGATGGTGCAAAAGGTGAAAAAGGTGACCGAGGAGAACGTGGATTAACTGGAGCACAAGGAGCGAAAGGTGAAAAAGGTGACCAAGGGGAACGTGGATTAACTGGAGCACAAGGAGCAAAAGGTGAAAAAGGTGACCGAGGAGAACGTGGATTAACTGGAGCGCAAGGAGCAAAAGGTGAAAAAGGTGACCGAGGAGAACGTGGATTAACTGGAGCACAAGGAGCAAAAGGTGAAAAAGGTGACCAAGGGGAACGTGGATTAACTGGAGCACAAGGAGCAAAAGGTGAAAAAGGTGATCGCGGAGAACGTGGATTAACTGGAGCTAAAGGTGAAAAAGGTGACCAAGGGGAACGTGGATTAACTGGAGCGCAAGGAGCAAAAGGTGAAAAAGGTGATCGCGGAGAACGTGGACTAACTGGAGCACAAGGAGCGAAAGGTGAAAAAGGTGACCAAGGGGAACGCGGATTAACTGGAGAAGCAGGACGTGATGGAGTTACTCCAACAGTTACTGTTAAAGATAATAAAGCTGATGGTACACACACAATCACTATTAATGATGGTAGAGGAAATGTGACTAATACTGTTGTAAGAGATGGATTTGATGGAAAATCTCCATTAGTTGCAACAAATAGAAATGAAGAAGCTAAAACAACAACAGTTATTTTCTATTATGATGAAAATGGTAATAATGAGTTAGATAATTCAGATAAAAAATTAAAAGAAGTTGTGATTGCAGATGGTGCAAAAGGTGAGAAAGGTGACAAGGGAGCTACTCCTAAAGTTACAACTGCTCGAGGAGCAGATGGTCGTAGTACTGACATTACATTTACAGTTCCTGGAGAAGAGCCTGTTGTAGCTAACATAAAAGATGGTAAAGATGGACGCACACCAACTATTGACTTAAATGCATTAGCAGAAGCAGCAATAAGAATTAATAATCAAAGAAGCGGAAGAGTTAGAAGAGCTTTAGCAGACGCCCCATCTACAGCACCAGCATCACAACCAGTAGAGGGTACTCGTATTACAGCATACTATGATAATAATGGTAACGGTAAATACGATCCAGGTGTGGATGAATTAATTGGTACAAGTGATATCTTGAATGGTACAAATGGACGTAATGGTGCAGATGGAGCTTCTGGAGCAGACGGACGTAATGGTGCTGAATTATTAAGTGGAGCTGATGCCCCAACAGCTAAAGATGGTAAAGACGGTGATACATACATCGATGCTACTACAGGGGATGTTTACAAAAAAGAAGGCGAAAACTGGAAGCAAATTGGTAATATTAGAGGACCACAAGGTCTTAAAGGGGATAAAGGTCAAGATGGAATCCAAGGACCTCAAGGGCCAAAAGGAGACAAAGGAGACCAAGGTCTTCAAGGTCGTGATGGACGTGAAGGGGTACAAGGTTTACCAGGACGAGATGGACGAGATGGACCTCAAGGACCAGCAGGACGTGACGGACGTGACGGAAAAGATGTATTAAACGGAAAAGTAAATCCAGAACCAACACAAGGTAAAGACGGAGATAAATACGTAAATACAGAAACAGGAGACGTGTTCGTTAAAAATAACGGAACATGGGAAAAAGAAGGAAACATCAAAGGACCAAAAGGAGACAAAGGAGAAAAAGGTCTTCAAGGACGTGATGGACAAGCCGGAGCCCAAGGACCAGCAGGACGCGATGGACGTGACGGAGCAGCAGGACGTGACGGAAGAGACGGACGCGATGGAAAAGATGTATTAAACGGAAAAGTAAATCCAGAACCAACACAAGGTAAAGACGGAGATAAATACGTAAATACAGAAACAGGAGACGTATTCGTTAAGAATAACGGAACATGGGAAAAAGAAGGAAACATCAAAGGACCAAAAGGAGACAAAGGAGAAAAAGGTCTTCAAGGTGAACGCGGACAAGACGGAGCCCAAGGACCACGTGGACCACAAGGTGAAGTTGGACCACAAGGGCCTCAAGGTCTTAAAGGTGAAAAAGGAGAAGACGGAAAAACTCCTGAAGTAACTGTAAAACCAGGTAAAGATGGAAACAGTTCTGATATTACATTCACAGTACCAGGAAAAGATCCTGTAACAGTAAATGTTAAAAATGGAGAAAATGGTCTAAATGGAAAAACTCCAAAAGTTGACTTATTACGTGTTGAAGGTCAAAACGGAAACCCATCTCACACGATAGTTACATTCTACACAGATGAAAACGGAGACGGTAAATATACTCCAGGAACTGATGAACTTCTAGGATCAGAAATGATTAAAGATGGAGCAAAAGGTGCTGATGGACGTGATGGTAAATCACTAATAGCTGTTAAAACTGGAACTGAAACAAAAGTTTATCAAGAAGATCCAGCTAACCCAGGACAACCATTAAATCCTGAGAAACCATTAGCAGTTATTAAAGATGGTCTAAATGGAGTATCTCCAACAGTAACTGCAGTTCGTAAAGAAGACGGAAATAAAGGTGTAGAAATCACAATAGATAACCATGACGGTTCACAACCTACTAAAGTTCTTATCAATGATGGAGCTAAAGGTGAAGCAGGACAAGATGGAAACACACCTACTGTTACAACTCAACGTGGAGCAGATGGACGTAGTACAATCGTTACATTTACTACACCAGGAAAAGATCCAGTTTCATTTGTTGTTAAAGATGGAAAAGATGGTCGAACACCGCATATTGACTTAAATGCATTAGCAGAGGCATTAAGAAGAGGTGCAGGATTAGCTGTTAATCCACAACCTTCTACGTCACCAAGAAGTGCAAGAAGAGCAAGAAGTGTAGGAGATAATCCAGATGAGGTACCAGCACCAGCAACTACAGATGCAACAGGTACGCAACCAGCAACTACAGATTCACAACCAGCAACTACAGATTCACAACCAGTAGAGGGTACTCGTATTACAGCATACTATGATAATAATGGTAACGGTAAATACGATCCAGGTGTGGATGAATTAATTGGTACAAGTGATATCTTGAATGGTACAAATGGACGTAATGGTACAAATGGAGCTTCTGGAGCAGACGGACGTAATGGTGCTGAATTACTAAGTGGAGTTACTGCACCAACTGCAAAAGATGGTAAAGACGGTGATACATTTATCGATGCTAACACAGGTGATGTTTACAAGAAAGAAAATGGTTCTTGGAACAAGATTGGTAACATCCGTGGGCCTCAAGGTGTAGCAGGTGAAAAAGGTGAAAAAGGCGACAAAGGCGAAAATGGGGCTAATGGAGCAGACGGTAAATCACCAGTTGTAAATGTAACTGACAACGGAGATGGAACACACTCTATTACTGTTAGAAACCCTGATGGTTCAGAATCTACAACTAAAGTTAAAGATGGTAAAGACGGAAAAACTGCTAATATCACTACAAAAGAAAACCCAGATGGAAGTCACACAATCACTGTAACAAATCCAGATGGATCAACAAAAGAAACTGTTGTTAAAAACGGTAAAGATGGTAAGACTCCTAAAGTTGAAGTAACTGATAACAATGATGGAACTCACACAGTTAAAGTTACTGATGGAGATGGTAATGTTACTAACGCTATCATCAAAGATGGTAAAGATGGTAAAGCTGCAACAGCAACAACTACTGAAAATCCAGATGGAAGCCACACAGTAACAATCACAAACCCTGATGGAACTAAGAATGAATTTGTTGTTAAAAATGGTCGTGATGGAGTAGATGGACGTACTCCAACAGCTTCTGTTCGTGATAATAGAGATGGAAGTCATACTATTGTTATTACAAACCCAGAAGGTGTTACAACTGAAACAACAGTACGTGATGGTAAATCACCAAAAGTAACAATAACTGACGAACAAAATGGAACTCACAAAATTACAGTTCTAAATGGTGATGGAACTACTACTGAAACAATCATTAAAGATGGTAAATCACCAGTAGCAACAGTAAGAGATAACCAAGATGGTACTTACACTATCCGTGTAGAAAATGGAAACGGAACAGTTTCTGAAACAACAGTACGCGATGGTAAATCACCAACAGCTAAAGTAGTAGACAATGGAGATGGAACTCACACAGTTACAATCGTTAACTCTGATGGAACTACTACAACTACAACAGTACGCGATGGTAAATCACCAAAACTTGAAGTGATCGATAACAACAATGGTTCACACACTATTAAAGTTACAGGAGCAGACGGTAAAGAAACTAATACTACAATCTTTGACGGTAAATCACCAAAAGCTAATATCGTTGATAATGGAGATGGAACTCACACATTAACAATCGTAGATTCTGACGGACGTGAATACAAATCTGTTATTAAAGATGGTAAAGACGGAAAAGATGGAGTATCGCCAACTGTAACAGTTAAAAATAATAATGATGGAACTCACACAGTTACAATCACAAATCCAGATGGAAGTAAAACTGATATGGTTATCAAAGACGGAAAAGATGGAAAATCACCAAAAGTTTCTGTTGAAGATAATGGAGATGGAAGTCACACAATAACAATCATCAACTCTGACGGTTCTGTAACGAAAACAGTTGTTAAAGATGGAAAAGATGGACGTGACGGAAAAGATGGTAAAGATGGACGTGATGGTAAAGATGGAAACTGTGGATGCAATGACAAACCAGTGCCACCTGTAAACAATAATCCAGCAGGACCAACGTTTGCAATGCCAGTGCCACCAGTTCATGAATTACCAGAATACACAGGTGGGGTAACACCACTTGATCCTCCGGTTTATGACAAACCAGAATTTAACGGTGGTGTACCAGGAATGCCTGAGGTTACTGAAGTACCAGAATTAAAAGTACCAGAAGTACCAGTGCAACCAACAGCTGAAAAACCAACTCCAGAAGTGCCAGTTCAACCAATGCCGGAAAAACCAGTAACTCCAGAAAATGGAACTGTACCTCCAGTAAAAGTTAGTCAACCAAAAGCTCATGCTCGTGTTGAAAGATTAGCTGAAACAGGTGAAGAAGGTTACAATGCTTCTATCTACTTAGGTGGAACTCTATTATTCACATTGTTCTTAGCAACAAGAAGAAAAGAAGATTAATATAAGGAATATATATCAGATAGAAGTACTGAAAAGTATTTTAAAGACAGATTTTTATACGATAAGGTAATATAAAAGATCTCGAGCGATAATTTCGTTCGAGGTCTTTTTTTGTTTTTTATCGGGTTCTTTATAATATGGATTAGAGAGCCTGAACCAAAAGTCCTAGATTTTAACAAGGTGTATATGAGAACTCACAGATGCAGTGGTTTATTGATATCTAAATTCGCTTTATAAAAGCTTTTTAGATATCTAATAATCTGTGCGGGGATGATTCGACGAAATCGTTTTCTCCGAAATCATAATTTTTGAGTTACTCCCTCTTTTCTACTAATAAAATAATTTTAAAAGGATAAATTATATCAAAAAGTTATCTCAAGTTTATTTTGTTATAACAGTATGTTAATGTTTTTTATTTTTCTTTAAAAAAACTATGAAATTTGGTATAATAATAAAGATACCTATATAGTTTAATTACTTATGAGGGGTATTATAAAAATAAAAAAGGAGTGTTAATTTGGATAATAACATTTCAGATCTTTTGAGTAAAGAAATTGAAAAATTAATGGCGAATAAATTTTTCTTTAGAATGCCTAGCAATTTAAAAATATTGGCGTATTCAGTCAGTTATTTAGTATTGATATTATTAGGTGCACTATTGAATATTGAGATTATTGCGGCATTTCTTTCTGTGTTCCCACTTACATATGTACTTGGGGCGAGAGGGTTGAAATCATTCCTGCCATTGATAGTTTCTGGAGGAATTATGTTGTCAGTATTAGCTTCTCCAGTTATGATGTTTTGGTTTGGAATTCATATGGTAGTAGCATATATAATATACAAAACAATATATTTGCGTGCTTCTAAATTATTCCTGGTAGTAGCTATGACAGCAATATTATTTCTAGCTATAGCTATATATGTATTTTTATCTATAAAATTTGGTCATATAACTATCGATAGTAAAGAAATTTTAGAGTTTATTAATAACTATGTTAATTCTATGGTAGAGATGAATCAAAATGTTGATAAAAATCTAGTATTAGAGAGTTTTTCGAATATACAAAAAACATTTCCAGTGACACTATTTATAATGTTGTTTGTATACAGTCTATGTTTAGTACAATATACACTTTCTTTATTGGCTAGAGAATATGTCATTATTCCTGCTTTTCCGAAATTTAGTCGTATAATGTTAAGTCCGAGAAGTGGTTATATATACATAGGTGTTTCTTTAGTCACTCTACTAATGGAAATGCAATCAACTGGTAATACATACAGTTTTTGGAATATTTTATTACAAAATATATCGGGTATATTAGCATTAGCATTTATATTAAATGGTTTATTCACTGCGTTTTTCTTTATCGAACAAACAACACAGAATAAATCTACGATTACAAAACCTATTGTGTTCATGTTAATGTTAATTTTTAGTCCCATCTTTGAATTGCTTGGATTTGTTGACAGTATATTTAAGCTAAGAGAAGGATATATCATTATGAAGAGGGGGAGATAAGTATGAATGAAAAAAGAAAATATGAAATAATAATTTCAACTATTTTTCTAATAGGTGCAATATTCTGCGGTATACTGGATATTCTTAGCTTAGTAATCTATTTATTAATAGGAATACTTATTTTCACATTATATATTCTTCAAAGGAAGAAAGCTGTAGAACAAATGGATAGATATATTAGCAAACTTACTAATAGAATCAAAGATTCTTCGGAAAAAGGAATTAACAAGTTTCCTATTGGGATAATTGTAATAGATAAAGATAAAAACATTGAATGGGCGAATAATTTTATTTATAAAAATATTAAAGTTGAAGAGATAAAAGGTTTAAATATTCTTGAGCTTATGCCTGAAATCTCAGAATTATTCGAACTGGAAACACCTGTAGATAATCAGTTTGAAATTTTTGGTAAACATTATAAAGTAAATTATCAAAAAGATAGTGGTTATATTTATTTCTTTGATATTACAGAAAGTAAAGTGGTAATGCAAAGGTTTAGAGATACTAGACCTATTATTCTTAATCTAAGTCTTGATAACTATGAAGATGTCTATGATTCATTAGATGACGAAGTTGCGAGTAGACTGGATGCTACTATAGTTATCACTTTGACAGATTGGGCTAAAAAGAATAGTATTTATCTAAAAAGAATAGATGAAGATAGATTTATTGGACTTTTAAATGTTAAAGATTTAAAGAAAATAGAAAAAGAGAAATTCCAAATTTTAGATACTATTAGAAATTTAAAAGAGGAGTTTGATGCGCCGATTACTTTAAGTATAGGTGTAGGTATGGGGACGGATTTCCTACCAGAATTAGGAGAACTTGCGAAAAGTTCACTTGATCTAGCATTAGGTCGTGGTGGAGATCAGGTTGCCATGAAAGATGTCGATGGTACGATTAGATTTTATGGTGGTAAAACAAATCCACAAGAAAAACGTACTAGAATTAAGGCACGTGTTGTATCTAATGCGTTAGCCGATATAGTAAGTGACAGTGACAAAATAATTGTAATGGGGCATAAACGTCCTGATTTTGATGCTATCGGAGCATGTGTAGGTATATATACTTTTTCTAAGTTTTTAGGGAAAGAGTGCTATATTATCTTAAATGAGAGTGATCAAGATGAGACTATTAAAAAGGTAATGTTTGAGATTGATAGTCAAGATGAACAACTATCAAAAGTATTTGTAGATAGTGATGAAGCTTGGGAACTTATGACGCCACAAACAACATTAATTATTGTGGATACTTCTGATGCATCGCGTGTAATAGATGCAGCAATACTATCAAAAGCTAATAGAAAAGTTATTATTGACCATCATAGACGCGGCGAGGATATAATTACAAATCCATTGTTAACTTATATCGAACCGTATGCATCATCAGCATCGGAATTAATAGCAGAGTTAATAGAATATCAAACTAAGATAGAAAAAATTACTCCTATTGCTGCAACAGTTATGCTCGGAGGAATAGTAGTAGATACGCAGAATTTCTCTGTGAGAACTGGATCTAGAACGTTTGATGCAGCTGCGTATTTACGTAGTAATGGAGCGGATCCAATAAAAGTTAAAACAATTCTTAAAGAACCATTTGAGAACTTTATGAATAGGGTAGAAATCATTAATAACTCTATTCAAAAATCACCAGAGATTATCATGGCAAAAGCCCCTGAAGATAAATATTATACTAATGTAATGCTTGCCCAAAGTGCAGACTTACTTCTAACTCTTAAAGGAATTGAGTGTAGTTTTGCTATTGGATATTTAGAAGAAGGAAAAGTAGGTATTTCAGCAAGATCATTAGGAAATATAAATGTTCAATTAATTATGGAGGAGCTTGGTGGTGGAGGACATCTTGCCAATGCAGCAACTCAAATAGAGGGAGTCAATTTAGATGAAGCTTTAGAGCGACTAAATGATGCCATCGATAAAATATTATCATAAAATAAAAACATAGATAAAAGGAGAAATTGTAATGAAAGTTATATTTTTAGAAGACGTTAAAGGAAAAGGGAAAAAAGGAGATGTTAAGGAGATTGCTGATGGATATGCAAAATTCTTAATAACTAATAAAAAAGCTGTAGCAGCAACTAACGCTAATATGGCAACACTTAAAGGTCAACAAAAACGTGTTGAAAAAGACAAACAAGAAGAATTAGTTCAAGCTAACTTACTTGCAAAACAATTAGAAGGTCTTGAAGTGACAATTAAAGTTAAGTCTGGAGAAGGTGGAAGATTATTTGGATCAGTTTCTTCTAAACAAATTGTTGAAGAACTTAAGAAACAACATGATCTTAAAGTTGATAAGAAAAAAATCGACTTACCACACGGTATCCAATCTTTAGGATATACAAATGTTAAAATTAAACTACACAACCAAGTAGAAGGAACTATTAAAGTTCATGTAGTGGAGCAATAGTAAATAAGTTGAAGGTGACAATATGAAATATCATATAGATTCTGTTGTAATGGCAGAACAATCGTTATTAGGGGCTCTGATGCAAGAGCCAGAGAAATTAATAGAAGTTAAAGCGACGGTTGATCCGGAAGACTTTTATGACGAGAGAAATAAAGATATTTATAGTGCTATTTTACGTTTAGATGAAATGGAAATAATACCTGACACCACTACGATTTTTGAAGAAATAAATAATAGTGGGGCATTCAGAACAGTGGATGCCTCATTATATATAGTGGACTTGTATGATATTACCCCAAGTTCTCGTAATATTATGCACTATGCGAATTTAGTGAAAAGATATTCGATATATAGAGAAATCCGAGCAGCACTTTTAAGTAGTACTGAAGAGATGAATCAAGGGAATGCTGACATAGATTCTTTAACTGCTACATTATTTGATCAAGTTGAACGTGCGATGGAACGAGCGAAAACATCTCAGTTTAAAAATATGAAAGATGTTACCGATGAAGTTTTTAAAGAAATTTTGGCTCGTATGGCAGGAGAAGGTCAGAATGTTGCTGTACCTACAGGATATGGTGCATTAGATAAACTTGTAGGATTTGGTAAAGGGGATTTAATTATCCTTGCAGCTCGTCCTGCGATGGGGAAAACAGCATTTGCGCTTAATATTGCACTTAATATTGCTGGGAAAAATCCTCGTTCAGAAGAAGAGAAGAGAACAGTTGCATTATTCTCTCTAGAGATGGGAGCAGACCAGCTTGTATCTAGGATGATTTGCAGTGAGGGAATGATAGATTCTGAAAAGATCAAAAAAGGTGATTTAGATAATGATGATCTAATGAAACTTGAAACAGCGGTTCATTTCTTAAATCAAAAAAATGTCTTTATTGAAGATAGTGCTTTTATCAAAGTAAATGAAGTAAAAGCAAAATGTAAGTTATTGAAAGCAGAACATGGTCTAGATCTTGTTGTTATCGATTATCTACAACTTCTTCAAGGAAGTAAGAAAACTGATAATAGGCAACAAGAGGTATCTGAGATTTCTCGTAGTTTAAAACAGATGGCGAGGGAACTAGAATGTCCTGTTATCGCTTTATCTCAGTTATCTCGTAGTGTTGAATCTAGACAAGATAAACGTCCTATGATGAGTGACCTTAGGGAATCTGGAAGTATTGAGCAAGATGCTGATATAGTTTCATTCTTATACCGTGGTGACTACTATAGAAGTGAAGATGCAGATGAAAATGAAGCTCAAGAGACGAGCGATGTTTCAACTATTGAAGTAATTATTGCTAAAAATAGGCATGGACAGACAGGGACTGCAGAACTTGCATTTATGAAACGATATAATAAGTTCGTATCAAAAACTTATGGTGAATAGGAGGGAAAGTAATGACAAATAGAGACACTAATTCTCAAAACAATGAATTTAATAATGATTTAAATGGTTATTATGATCAAAATGGAAACTATATTCCTTTTGGATATTACGACGAAAATGGAAACTATGTTTCGAACGGTTATTATGATCAAGATGGAAACTTTATTCCGAATGGCTACTATGACCAGAGTGGAAACTACATTTCAAATGATTATTACGATCAAAACGGTAATTTTATTCAAAATGATGGAAATAATCAAAATAATAATGAATTTACACCAGCGGGTTACTATGACCCAAATGGATTCTTTATAGTAAATGGTTATTATGACCAAGATGGTAATTATGTTGAGAATGATCAAACTAATTTTGAGCAAGGAGTAACTGGTCAGTATGATCAGTTTGCTAATGATTATCAGAATAATGATTTCCTAGGAAATAATAATTATTCTAATCTAAATCAAGAAAATATTGAGGAACAAAATAAGGAAACTAAAAAAGATAAATCTAAGAAAAAATCATCAAAACTTGGATTTATAGTTGCGTTTCTTTTAGCATGTGTTATTGCTGTGGGAGTTTATTATTTTAAATTCTACAAGAAAGATGATAAGGTAGTTCATCTAGATCAATATAAGGTTGAATTAGCAGCATATGGTACTAACAGACAAGGTAAGGTGAATATTGATATTGTAGAAATTCCAGAAGTGAAAGATGCAGATGATAATATCAAAAAATTCTTGAAAAAACCTGAGATTAAATATAATCCTACTGAAAACTTAGAGAATGGAAGTAAGGTGGATGTTGAAATCACTCTTAATAAGGATGAAGCTCAGAAAAAAGGATTGAAAGTCAGCGGAACGTTTAAACGTACTCTAACTGTTACAGGATTATCTGAAGAAAAAACTGAGAAAAAAGAAGAAGCTAAAACTACAAGTACAGCTTATTGGAATAAAAACAAAGGTGACAAACTTTATCAATTTGTGAAAAGTTGGGAAAAATCTCTAAACCAAAGTTATAAAGAATATACACCAAGTAATCAAGTAAACTTCCACGGCTTAAAACTTCCTACTGAGACAGAAATGGCAGGGGATGCACGTTTAGTTCTAGAAGGTGATAAACTGATTAGTATGAAATGGTCACCTGAAGGAAATTATAAAGATGTCTATAATATAGTTGCTGTATTTTCAGATATTGATAAACCAGTAAATTCTGTAGCGCATCTATACTATTTCACTATTTTAAATGGTGAACCTATCGTGTTAATAACTGAACAAAATCAAGGAAATTCTAAGAAGTACGTTTACTTCAGAAGAACTGCTAATGTGGACCTACAAAAAGGTTTTGAAAATATAGTTAAGAGTTCATAATAATAGGCTAGGGACAGATAGCGAAAGTGTTATTTGTCTCTGGCTTTTTACAAAAATATTATAATAAAGTTTTGGAGGAAAAAATATGAATTTTAAAAATAAAAGACTGATATCAACAGTGATTGTCGTTGTCTTAGTAGTGTTTTCACTAATTAAAGGTACTATAACATCAAGTAATAATAATAAAAAAGATGAGTCAGAATTAAATGGTTACTTAACGGAGTTTTTACAGGAGCAAAGTATTACTAAATTAACTCTTAAAAAAGGAGATAGTAGCCAAGTAATTCAAAAGATTTCAATTGAAGGTGAAATTAATGCTGAGATGACGAACACTTATTCAAGAGGATCTGTGTTAAATCAAATCAAAGAAGCTAAAAATAATCCTAATGTTAAAGCTATACTATTATCAGTAAACTCACCAGGTGGAGGAGTTTATGAAACTGCTGAATTATATAATGCTTTAAAAAATAGTGGCAAAGATGTTTATGTTTCAATGAAGAAAACGGCTGCTTCGGGTGGATATTATGTATCTACGCCAGCTAAGAAAATCTTTGTGAATACTGAAACAACTACCGGTTCTTTAGGGGTAATTATGAGTTATGTATCTGCACA
This sequence comes from Streptococcus sp. UMB1385, assembly GCA_002871655.1. Lineage (GTDB taxonomy): Bacteria > Bacillota > Bacilli > Staphylococcales > Gemellaceae > Gemella. The sequence continues at coordinate 16,608 of PNGU01000008.1, forward strand.
AAAATTCTTAAATGATCACGGAATTAAACAAGAAACTGTTCGTTCAGGAGATCAAAAAGCAGTTGGAGGATTAACAGAAGATTTACCAGAATCAACTAGAAAAATCTTACAAGAACAAAATAAAGAAGCATATGAGAGATTTGTAAAAGCTATAGCTGAAGGTAGACACTTAAGTGAAGATGAAGTTAAGAAACTTGCTGATGGAAGAACTTATACAGGTACACAAGCAGTAGCGAATAAACTAGCTGATAAAATTGGTACTGAAGATGAGCTTATTGAATTAATAAAAGAAGAAAAAGGATTATCTAATCCAACTGTAGTTGAGTTAAGAGCTGATAAAACTACAGAAAGTTTAATTTCTAGATTTGTTAAAGCTACAACAAAAAGTTTTATCTCTGAATTAAATAGTGAAGTGAATTCAAATAAAGTTGAACGTAGCTACTTAGGATAAGGAGGTTTTTATATGAATAATGAATTAAATAATAATAGACCTTCATATGATCCTAATTTAATTGAAACTTCTGCAGAACTAGAGAATGATACGATACAAAATGAAGAATCTACTAGAGAACACGAAGAGGCTAAAGAAACAGAAGAAAGAGCCGATAAAAAAGAAAAAGATCTTTCGTTGCCAACAACAATGGAAGATTATATGACTCTTTCAAAAAATTTCTATGCAGGCTTTTGGTCGAGATTTATTGCGTATTTAATCGATATGATTGTAATTTATGCTATATCTAGTTTATTGAATACTTTTAGTTTTGGACTTTTGAATAAGCAACTAGATTTTCCAATTTTAGGAGAAGAATCTCTGAGTTATGTTATCGTTATGTTCACTTATTTTATCTCGATGACTTACTTCTTTTCTCAAACTTTAGGTAAGATGATTATGAAGATAAAAGTAGAAACTAATAAAGGGGAAAAGTTAAGTTTAGCAGATGTAGTTTACCGTGAACTAGTTGGTAGACTATTAACGATATTTTTAGTGTATATCCCGTATCTAGCTGTTTCTTTTACTAATAAGAAAAAAGGACTTCATGACTATATTGCTGACACTGTAGTAGTCAAAGAAGATTTTTCTAAACTTCGTCGTCAGATGAATGAAAAATTAGAAAGTAAAAATTAAATAAAATTTAAAGCTGTAGGTTTTAATAAATCTTCAGCTTTAAATTTTAAATTTAATCCTAGAAAATTAGCTGAGAAACCCCTTATAAGAGCGTTACTCTATATCATAATGATAGCTGTTATTGATTATTTAAAATATTGTTGACAATAATTTTAGATGGTAGTATACTTAATTTATAACAAAGACTACAATTGTAGACAAACAAAAATATTTAAAAGATAGGTGTGATTAATATATGAGTAAAAGTGAGACATATATAGTTGAGGGGATGAGTTGTGCTTCTTGTGCGGCGCATATTGAAGATAGTTTAAAACAAGTTGATAATTTATCAGATGTCAATGTAAACCTTGCGACAAGTAAACTTACGCTTACTAGAGGAGAGGGAATAGATAGAACGGAAGTAGAAAAGATTGTAGAGAAATTGGGATATAAGCTTACTTATGTTTCTAGTATTGAGGAGCGAACATTCATATTAGAGGGAATGAGTTGTGCAACGTGCGCGAAAAATATAGAAGATACGATTTCATCTTTAGATGGAACAGAAAAAGCCATTGTAAATTTCGCTACTGAGAAGATGGTAGTAGAATTTGATAAAGAAAAATTAAGTGTAGCTGAGATTGAGAGAAAAGTAGAAGAGGCGGGCTATAAAGCAAGATTAGAAATAGATAATTCGGTAGATGACCAAGCTGAGAAAAAACAACAAGAAATAGATGGTATTTGGAAAAGATTTATTTATTCAGCTATATTTACAGTGCCTGTGTTGTACATAGCGATGGCTGAGATGGTGGGATTACCTATGTTGGAAAGTTTAAGTCCAATGGGAAATCCAAAATTATTTTCAACTGTACAGTTTATTCTGGTGTTACCTGTTTTGTATTTTGGTAGAAAATTCTTTAGTGTAGGAATTAGAGCTCTTCTTAGAAGAAAACCTAATATGGATTCTTTAGTAGCGTTAGGAGCAGGGGCAGCATTCTTATATAGTGTTTATTCAACCGTATTGGTATATTTAGGTGATGAACATGCAGCTATGAATTTGTACTATGAATCTGCAGCGGTAATCTTAACGCTAATTACACTAGGTAAATACTTTGAAGGAGTATCGAAAAGTCGTACTACAAATGCTATAAGTAAATTGGTCGGATTAGTACCGAAAACAGCTAATTTAATAAAAGATGGTAAAGAACATGTTGTAGCAGTAGATGAAATATCTACAGGTGATATACTACTTGTTCGTCCTGGTGAAAAAGTACCTCTTGATGGAGTCGTGATTGAAGGTCGTTCGACTGTAGATGAATCGATGTTAACAGGGGAAAGTATCCCTGTAGAAAAAGATATTAATAGTAAAGTAGTAGGAGCAAGTATCAATAAAACAGGTGTTTTCAAAATGAAAGTTACCAAAGTTGGAAAAGATACTACTTTATCACAGATTATTAAACTTGTTGAAGATGCTCAAAATTCTAAAGCTCCGATTGCAAAACTTGCAGATAAAATTTCAGGAGTATTTGTTCCTATTGTTATTGTTTTAGCACTAATAGCTGGAATTTTATGGTACTTTGTTGGAGATGCATCTTGGAGTTTTTCTCTAAAAATTATTATCGCAGTGCTTGTTATTGCTTGTCCTTGTGCCTTAGGTTTAGCTACACCGACAGCTATAATGGTAGGTACAGGTAAGGGAGCTGAACACGGTATTTTAATAAAAAGTTCAGAAGCTTTGCAGTTAGCTAAAGAAGTTGATACTGTTGTTTTTGATAAAACTGGAACATTGACAGAAGGTAAAATTTCGGTAACTGATATAATGACATTTAACGATTTAAAAGAAGAAGTTTTCTTGCAATTTGCAGCGAGTGTAGAATATCTTTCAGAACACCCATTAGGTTTAGCTATAGTAGATGAAGCTAAAAATAGAAATTTAGATTTGTTAGAAGTTAAAGATTTTAGTTCATTAACAGGATTAGGTATTTCATCAAAAGTTGATGGGAAGTCAGTACTTATCGGTAATGAGAAATTAATGGTGGAAAATAATATTTCTACAAAAGATTCAGTTGAAAAAGCAGAGAAATTTGCTTCGGAAGGAAAAACACCATTATTCATAGCTATAGACTCTGAACTTGCTGGAATTATAGCTGTTGCTGATCAAATAAAAGAAAGTAGTTTGAAAACTATTGAAAAATTACATAGCTTAGGGTTAGAGGTAGTTATGTTGACTGGTGACAATAAAAAAACTGCTGGGGTAATTGCAGAACAATTATCGATAGACAAAGTTGTTAGTGAAGTTTTACCAGAAGATAAAGCAAATGAAATCAAAAAACTTCAAGCTCAAGGTAAAAAGGTAGCAATGGTCGGTGATGGTATTAATGATGCACCAGCACTAGTACAAGCAGAAGTCGGAATAGCAGTAGGAACAGGAACTGATGTAGCAATCGATGCGGCAGATATAGTATTGATGAAACCTGACTTAAATTCTGTTGTTAATGCTATAGTTTTAAGTAAAAAAACTATAACAAATATTAAAGAAAATCTATTTTGGGCATTCTTCTATAATGTTATAGGTATTCCTTTTGCGATGGGAGTATTCTATATATTCGGAGGACCGTTGTTAAATCCGATGTTGGCAGGAGCTGCAATGAGTTTTAGTTCTATATCTGTAGTATTAAATGCTTTAAGATTAAAAAGAGTAAAATTAAATTAATAAAAAGAAAGAAGGATTAATCATGAAAAATGAATATAGTATCGAAGGTGTAAAATGTGGTGGTTGTGTCGCTGCAGTTAAAGAAAAATTATCAAAACTAGATAATGTTGATAATATAGAGGTTAATATTCAAGAAAAAACTGTTGTAGTTGAAGGAGAAGCATCAAAAGAAGATCTTCAAGCTGCATTAGAAGGAACAAATTTTAAAATAGATTAGCAAAAAGTGGGATTGATTCGACAAATTTGATTTTTTTGACATCATGATTTGGAATCAGCCTTAATAAATAAATACCTAAGAATTAGTTATAATCCTAATTCTTAGGTGTTTTTATGTTTTTATTTGTCGTAACCTAAATATCCGATTGCTATAGCTTTAGGTCCTGCGTGAGATCCAATTACAGGTGATACAATTTCTGTTTCTACTTCGATTTCTCCGAAAGTTTTCTCGATAGATGCCATTGCTTTTTCTAATAACTCATCATTTGTATAAAGAACAAATAAGCTCTTTGGATTTTTTTCTTTTATTTCTTCACACATTTTTGAAAGAACTTTATTCATTCCTCTATGTTTTCCACTTACTGAAAGTAGACCATCTTTAATAGTTATAATAGGAAGAATATTTAGTAGGTTTGACAAAACGAACTGAGCTTTCGTAAGTCTCCCACCTGCGTATAAGTATTGCATAGTTTCTACTGTTACTAGGACATTGTGTTGCTGTGAAAGTTCTGCATATCTTTTTTCTATATTTTCAAATGTTAAACTTCCTTCTTCAAATTCTTTGATAATTTTTTCGATTGCTATTCCTACCATTCTTGCTATTTGAAGAGTATCGATTATTTTAATTTCAATCCCATCAATAAGTTCTTTAGCTTGTACAAAAGAAGAGTATGTTCCTGATAATTTAGAAGAAACGCTGAAAGCAACGATACGCTCAACACCTTGTTGCTTTAATTCTTCATAGACACTTAGTATTTTACCTACAGCTGGTTGGCTTGTGCTAGGTTTTTGTCCGTTATGTATCCTCTCGTAAAATTCATCAGGAGTAATAGTTACGTTATCCTCAAAAATTTCATCGTCAAGACGAACTTCTACTGGGATAACTGTAATTGGATTGTTATTCGCAAAATTTTTGTTAATTTGTAATGCTGAATCGCACACAAAAGCTGTTTTCATAAATTTTAACCTCATGTTTTATTTTATATTCAAAATTATTGTAGCTTTACTACGTTTTTATATAATACACTAAAAATAAAATTTTTTCAAACAAAAAGTGAAATAAAAAATTTACTTTTATATATAGATGAAGTATTAAAAGTTGAATAAAATAGGATGTTAAGGTTTTAATAATGTTGAAATTAATTTAGAAAGTTACATACTTTATCCCTAATTATATTTATATTTATTGATGGAGATATTTAACAACTATCAAAGAATGATAAAAAGTATTACTAAACCTATAATAAAAACGAATACTTAAGCTAGATTAATTTATGTTATAATGATATTAATACAAATAGATAGAAATAGGAGGGATAAATATGATTTTAGAAAATATTTCAGGACCCCAGGACCTTAAAAAATTAACAATAGAAGAATTACATTCTCTGGCTGATGAAACAAGAACGGTATTATTAGAAAAAATTAGTTCTCACGGAGGACATAGCGGACCAAATTTAGGAATGGTAGAGATGACGGTTGCCTTACATCATGTATTTGATTCACCTGTAGATAAGATAATTTTTGATGTATCGCATCAAACGTATATTCATAAAATGTTAACAGGACGTCAAAAAGCATTTATGGATCCTAAACATTATGATGATGTTTCTGGATATACAAATCCAAAAGAAAGTGAGCATGATCTTTTCACTATTGGACATACATCAACCTCACTATCGTTAGCAAGTGGGATTTTACATGCTAGAGATTTAAAGAATGAAAAAAGTAATGTTATAGCGATTATCGGAGATGGCGCGCTATCTGGTGGAATGGCTTATGAAGGATTGAATACAATAGCTACACTTGGAACTAATGCAATAATTATTATAAATGATAATGATCAGTCGATTGCTAAAAATCCTAAAGGTGGTATATATACTGCATTAGAAAGTTTACGTGAAACTAAGGGGCAGGCGACAAACAATATTTTTAAAGCCTTAGGATATGACTATCATTATTTAGAAGATGGTAATAACTTAGAAGAGCTAATTTCACTGTTTAAAGAAGTAAAAGATATCGATCATCCAGTAGTATTACATATTTATACAGAAAAAGGGAAAGGATTTAAACCTGCAGAACAAAATCATGAAAAATTCCATGCTGGAGGGCCGTTTAGTTTAGAAACAGGGGAGTATATTAAAAAGGGTGCTGTTACTTCAACATACAATGGGATTACTTCTGAGTATTTAACTAAGAAATTAAAAGAAGATCCATTAGCTGTCGTTATTAATGCAGGAACGCCAGGAATAGTTTTTAATAGAAAGCTAAGAGAGCAATTGGGAAGCCAATTTGTCGATGTAGGTATTGCGGAAGAACAAGCGGTAACGATGACAACGGGACTAGCTCAAAATGGAGCAAAACCAGTGTGGGCTGTATTATCAACGTTCTCACAGAGAACATATGACCAACTTTCTCACGATATGGCATTAAACAATCAAGCAGGGGTAGTATTAGTATACAGTGCTTCTATAAATTCAATGAATGATGAAAGTCATTTAGGATTTTTTGATATTCCATTTATATCACATATACCAAACTTCGTATACTTAGCTCCTACTAATAAAGAAGAGCACTTGGCGATGTTAGAATGGGCAATTAACCAAAATGAGCATCCAGTTGCTATACGTGTTCCTGTGGGGAGTGTTGTAGAAACTGGGAAAGAAGATAAAACAGATTATTCTATTTTAAATAAAAATAAAGTAGAAAAATTTGGAGAACAGGTTGCAATATTTGGAGTAGGTAATTTTTATAACTTAGCAGAGGAAGTTTCTGAAAAATTGAAATCAGAACATAATATAGAGGCAACATTAGTAAATCCAAGATTTTTAACTGGTTTGGATAAAAAATTACTAAACTCTTTAAAAGAAAATCATAAATTGGTTGTAACGGTTGAAGATGGTATAGTAGAAGGTGGATACGGTCAAACTGTAGCGAGCTATTTAGGGAATACAGTATTGAAAGTACAAAACTACGGAATAGATAAAAAATTCTATGATAGATATAATGTAGAAGAACTAATGAAAGAAAATGGCTTAACAGTAGATAATATAGTAAAAAATGTTATAGAAAGCCTATAAAATAAGTAAAAGCATCCTCAATTTTTTAAGGGTGCTTTTTCTATTTAAAACTATATTATATAAATTATATTGTTTAGAAATATATGTAGTTAAAGTCATGAGAGTAGGGTTTTATAAAAAATTAAAGCGTTTTTCTTTTTAAGAGAAAATAACTGTATTAATTTTTTGAAACGCTAACATTATAATAAATGTAGGTGGTGAAGCAAATGGAGATTTTTAATTATGATAATAGAAGTTTGAGACTACTGAATATACTAGAATCTAACTTTTTAGTTCAGGATCAATACTTGTTAGATGTATTAAAGGTAAGTTCAAAAACTATTAGTAATGAAATAAAATCTTTAAATGAATTATTTGAAGACTGTGCATACATAGAAAATAAAAATTCAAATTATAGTCTTTTTATTACAAAGTTAGAAGAATACTTAAAGAGAAAAAGATCTATATATGAAGCTAGTGTTAATTTTGATTCTAGTAAGGTAAGGCTAGTATATATATTTAAGACATTAGTTTCATCGGGTGAAAGTACACTAATAGACGATTTAGCTTTTGAAATGATAGTTAGTAGAACAACTTTAAATTCCGATATAAAAAAATTAAATGACATTATAAGTAGTTATAATCTTGTTATAAAAGGAAAACCTAATACAGGTATTAAAGTAGTTGGTCTAGAAAAAGATATTAGAATTTTTATCTTAGAAAATATTTTTAATTATATGTACAAGGAAGATATTTTTGATAAAGATGATAATATGTTTTTTGATGAAACATTTGAAAAGTACAAAATTGATAAACAGGCAAAAGCTGAATTTTTCAGATACTTAACAGTGTCTTTAGATCGATTTGCTAATGGTTTTTATCTAAAGTTTGAAGAAAAGCAATATGAAGAGTTATTAAACAACTATGCACAACCTTTTATTAAAGAGATAAGTGATTATATAGAGAATAAATATAAGATATGCTTAACTACTGATGAAATCAAATTTTTAGCGATTTGCTTTGCTACGATGAGAGTTCCTACAAAAATAAATAAAATAAGAGAAAATCTAAAATATACTGAAGAGTATACAAAACTTGTTCAGGAAATTTTAGAAACAGTTGTTTACGAGTATGGACTTGAATTTGATACTTCGGATATAATTGAAGAATTTATCTATCACATATACTTCTTAATGGAACGATTAAAATACGGTGTTAGATATAACAACAATATGAAAGAGAAAATTAAAGAACAATATCCGGTATCATATAAAATTGCTAAAACTGCTAGTAAAGTAATTAACAATAAGTATAACTATATAGTTTCAGAAGATGAAATTAGTTATCTAGCAATATATTTTGAAACGTTATTGAAGAAAATAAAAGTTCAATCTGAAAATCTAAGTATCTTGTTGATAACTAATTCAGGACCAGCATATAGCAAACTTATGATAAATGAAATAGAAAGTATAATAGTAAATTCACAAGTATCAGCATACACCACTTTTGAAAAAGTTGATTATAGTAAATTTAATATTATAATTTCTACTGAAGATATAAAGTTTGAAACAGAAATGCCGGTTATTTATCAAAATGAAATTTTAGATAAGATGTACTTGAAAAAAGAAATTAATTTTCTACAATATGTTAATAAAATGAATAATCCTAGTATTCGAGGAATGGAATCAGTATTGCTAAGCTCGATGAGAGAAGAGACATTTTTCAAATGTGATAGTAAAAAAACATATGCTGAAAATATTGATTTTATGATAGAAGAGTTAATAAAACAGCATTTAGTAGATGATAAGTTTTTAAAGAGAATCAGAGAAAGAGAAAAAAAATCGTCTATGATTTTTGAGAAAAGTGTAGCATTTCCACATACGATAAATAAACTGGGAGATGATTTAATAATTGCTCTAGGGGTAAGTGAAAAAGGATTTAAGGATAATAAAGACTTAAAACTAATATTTATGGCGTGTGTACCTGAAGGAGAAAAAAATGGGTTGATTTTAGCTAAAACCTATGATGAATTAATTTCTATTATTAAAGATGAAAAATTAATTACAGACATATCTAAAATAGATAATTATGACTTATTAGTAAATTACTTTATAAAAAATACTAATTTATATAGATAGCAATTAGGAGGACATATGAATTTAATAGTTTTAGGAATACTCTTTATTTTAGCGTTTATTTTACAGTATGCTCTAACTTATGTTCAGTTAAATAGTTTCAAACGAAGCTATAGTAAACTTAGACGAATAGGTAGAGTAGTAATAGGAAGAAAAAAAGGTGCTGCACGTGCGGGAGCAATTGTTATGCTAGCTATAGACGATAATGATAAGGTTATCACTGGAGAAGCTATGCAAGGAGTAACAGTACTTGCTAGATTTAAAAAATTTGAATATTTCAATGGTCTTAAAGTAGGGACTATAAATAGAGAAGATTGTAAAGCGATAAAACTATCAGCATCTCTAACTAGTGCAGTGCTTGACGGAGTTGTTAATTATAAAACAATTTCTGCTGGTGGACAGGTTGAAATGGAGCCAAGTCCATTTGGGAAATTAGCAAAAAAATTAAAATTAAATTAAATATTATAAGGAGGACAATATGGATTATATTGTTAAATTAGCATCAGGCTTTACAGGTTTATTTGACGAAGGTGCAAAAGTATTCGTAAGTTGGGTTGGAGGAATCGTACCGAAAGTATTATTACTTCTTGTATTTATGAATGCATTAGTTGCTTTTATTGGACCACACAGAGTAGAAAAATTTGCTAAAGTGTGTTCTAAAAATGTAATTTTAGCTTACGGAATTTTACCATTCGTTTCTGCATTTATGTTAGCAAACCCTATGGCATTATCAATGGGTAAATTTTTACCAGAACGTATGAAACCTAGTTATTATGCATCTGCATCATATCACTGTCATACAAATAGTGGGATATTTCCACACATTAACGTTGGTGAAATTTTCATCTACTTAGGTATTGCAAATGGAATTACTCAATTAGGATTAGACGTTACACCATTAGCAATTAGATACCTTCTTGTAGGGTTAGTAATGAACTTCTTTGCTGGATGGGTTACAGATTTCACAACAAAAATAGTTATGAAACAACAAAAAATTGAATTAAGTAATGAATTAAAAGCGTAGGATTAGGAGAAATAATTATGACATACGGAACAATTAAAATAGAAAAAGGTAGTGGTGGTTTCGGTGGACCTTTAGTAGTAACTCCAAAACCAGGAAAAGATAAAATTTTATATATCACAGGTGGTGGAGCTGAACCTGAAATTGTAGAAAAAATCGTAAAATTAACAGGTGCTACTGCGGTTAATGGATTTAAAACATCAGTACCAGACGAAGAAATTTTCTTAGCAATTATTGACTGTGGTGGAACATTACGTTGTGGTATTTATCCACAAAAAAGAATTCCAACAGTTAACATTATGCCTGTTGGACCGAGTGGACCACTTGCTAAATTTATTAAAGAAGATATTTATGTTTCAGCTGTAGGATTAGATCAAATCTCATTAGCTGAAGGTAGTGAAGAAGTAGTAGTTGAGGAAAAAACTCAAGAAGAACCAAAACGTGAATTTAAATATAGTGCAGATAAAAAAGTTTCACAAAGTTTAGCAGAAAATGCTAAATCATCTGTTATTCAAAAAATCGGTATGGGTGCTGGTAAAGTAGTTCATACATTATACCAAGCTGCAAGAGATGCAGTTCAATCAATGATTACAACAATTTTACCATTCATGGCATTTGTTGCGATGTTAATAGGGGTTATCCAAGGATCTGGATTTGGTAACTGGTTTGCTAAATTATTAACTCCTCTAGCAGGAAATATTTTTGGATTAGTAGCTTTAGGATTTGTATGTTCTATCCCATTATTATCTGCGTTACTTGGTCCTGGTGCAGTAATTGCTCAAATTATAGGTACATTAATAGGGGTTGAAATTGGAAAAGGAACTATTCCACCACAATTAGCATTACCTGCATTATTTGCAATTAATACACAGTGTGCTTGTGATTTTATCCCAGTTGGACTAGGTCTTGCGGAAGCTGAACCAGAAACAGTAGAAGTAGGAGTAGTATCAGTACTTTACTCAAGATTTATTATTGGGGTACCAAGGGTTATCGTAGCTTGGTTAGCAAGCTTTGGAATGTACTAATTATATATATTTAATAGGAAGCGGTTATCGCTTCCTACATAAACGACAAAGTCGACCGTAAAAAATGAAATAAAAGATTAATAAAGGAAGAATGAGTATGATAATTTATGAAAATACAGTAAAAAGTAAAGGTAGTCTTGTAGGTGAATTTGGGGATGGTATGTTTATCCTTTTTGGAGATAATGCACCCGATATGTTAAAAGATTATTGCTATGGAGTTGATGTAGTACCTACTAATGAAACTATAGAAGTTGGTCAAACGTTAATGGTAGATGAAGAAGAATTTGAAATTCTTGGTGTTGGTGATGTAGCAGAGAAAAATTTAGTAGATTTAGGGCACTTAACAGTTCATTTTTCAGGAGATTTAGATAGTTTGCTTCCTGGTGCAATTGTGGTAGAAAACAAAAGTTGTCCTAAGATTGATATAAATACAAAAATTACAATAAAAAAATAATGTAAGGAGAAAAAATCATGAGTTGGTTAAATTTAGAAGGAAAAACAGTAGTAGTAACAGGTGGAGCATCAGGAATTGGTGCGGCGGTAGTTGATGAGTTCTTAAATCAAGGATGTAATGTTGTAGTAAGTGACCTTACAGAAAAAGAATCTGATAACGATAAATTGCTATATGTAAAATGTGATGTTACTAATAGAAGCGATGTTAAAGAAGTTGTGGCTAAAACTGTAGAAAAATTCGGAACAATTGATATCCTTGTAAATAATGCAGGGATTAATATTCCTCGTTTATTAGTGGATAAAAATGCCCCTGAAGGAAAATATGAGTTTAGTGACGAAGTATATGATAAGATTATGGATATTAATGTAAAAGGTTTATTCATTTTCTCTCAAGAAGTTGGACGTATACTGGTTGCTAAAGGTAGTGGTGTAATAGTAAACATGTCTTCAGAATCTGGATTAGAAGGATCAGAAGGACAAAGTATTTATGCAGCAAGTAAGAATGCTGTAAACTCACTTACACGTTCTTGGGCCAAAGAACTAGGTAAATTAGGAGTTAGAGTAGTAGGTGTAGCTCCTGGTATATTAGAAGCGACAGGACTTAGAACATTAGCTTACGAAGAAGCCTTAGCTTATACTCGCGGTGTAACAGTAGAACAAATTCGTGCGGGGTATACAAGTACAAAAACTACTCCACTAGGAAGAGATGGGAAATTATCAGAAGTTGCGGATTTAGTTGCATACGTAGCAAGTGATAGAGCAAGTTATGTTCATGGTGTTACGTATAATGTAGCGGGTGGAAAAACAAGAGGTTAATAGATGAAATAGGGGAGATTCCCCTATTTTTTGTAGTTTGTGAATTTCAATTATATTTATTATAATAAATATATAGAACTAAAAATGAGGTCGATGATATGAATATAAAAGCTGTGTTATTTGATATGGATGGACTAATGGTTGATACGGAAAGTTTAGCAACTGAAGCGTTTATTCATAGTGCGAAAAAGCAAGGATATGATATGACAAAAGAAGAAACACTTTTGGTATTGGGATTTACTACGAAAAGTATTTATGAGTTTTGGGAGAATTATTTCAAAAATTCTGATGTTAGTGGAAAACAACTAGTAGATGATCATTATAAATATATAGAAAATATTTTATTTACTACAGGGCCAAGGAAAATGCCATATATCGAAGAGTTATTAAAATATTTGAAAGAGCATAATTATAAAGTAGCGGTAGCTTCATCATCTAGTATAAACCACATAATAAATAATATGGAAAAGACTGGCTTGAAGAAATATATAGATGAGTTTGCCAGTGGTGCTGAAGTTGAAAATGGGAAGCCGGCACCGGATGTGTTCTTATTAGCTGCAAAGCGCTTAGGTGAAAAACCAGAAGAGTGTTTAGTTTTAGAAGATTCTAAGGCTGGTGTTATAGCGGGTAGTTCGGCAGGAGCTAAGGTTATTATGGTTCCTGATATGTTTAAACCAGATGAAGTTTGTAAAGAAAAAGTTTATAGAATTGTTAATAATCTGGGAGAGGTTATAAGCATTTTAGAGGAGAAAAATAATGAAAATTTTAATAGATAGTGCAGATGTAGAAAAAATTAAAGAAATATCGAAATATAGAGAGATAACAGGGATAACGACTAATCCAACAATATTATCAAAAGTAGAAGGGGATATAAAAAATATTTTAAAAGAATTAAAGAAATTTACTTATGATAAATATGAAATTCATATACAAACAACAGAAAGTGAAGTTGAAGGAATATTAAATGAAGCAAGAGTACTACGAAAATTTTTTGGGGAAACATTTTATATAAAAATTCCTGTAACAAAGGCTGGTTTAGAAGCTATTAAACTTTGTTCAAAAGAAGGAATTAGGGTGACGGCTACAGCAGTTCTAAGTCCTATGCAAGCATTGGCTGCAGCCATGAATGGAGCAAGTTATGTAGCGCCGTATGTAAATAGAATGGAAAATGTCGGGCAAGATGCAACAGAAACAATTTCTGTAATAAGTGATTTATTAATAGATTATCCAACAGAGATTTTGGCTGCGAGTTTTAAAAATATAAAACAGATTCAAGAAATCTTGCTTCAAGGAGCCGAAGCGGCAACTATATCTCCTGAATTAATAGAAACAAGTGTTTGGCATCCTTATACCGATAAGTCCGTTATAGATTTTGAAATTGATTGGAAAAATAAATTTGGTGATAAAAAAATTATTGATATGATATAATAGTAAATAGAATAAAATATGTTTAGAATTGGAGATTAGTATGGATAACATAAATAATGTAGAAGGTATGACAGATAAACAGTTTATGGAGTATAAAAAAACACTTCTAATGTTAGTTTTAGAGAAGTTAGAAAATAGTGAGACACTAGAAGAAGCAAAAAATAAAATAGAAAAGTTAATAAAATAATGTTTAAAATCAACTCAATGAATAACTAAAAATACTAAGTTATTGAGCTTAGTAGTGGAGTTATAATGATATTGAGTTGATTTTAATATAAGGAGAATAAAATGATTGGTTTTGTTTTTGATGTTGATGATACTCTGTATGAACAGATAGTTCCATTTGAAAATGCGTTTAGGAGTTTATTTGATATAGATATTGATATGGAGAAATTTTATCTTTTGAGTAGATATTATAGTGATTTAAAATTTGAAGCTTCTAGAAATGGTGAGATGACTATGGGGGAGTATCATATTTATCGAATCCAAGAAGCGGCAAAAGATTTAGGTGTATACCTAACAGATGAACAGGCCCTTAGTATGCAAAAAGAATATAAGAAAAATCAACAAAAACTAAAAATGTCTGATACAACGATAAGTATTTTAGAACTAGCTAAAAAGAATAATGTGAAGTTAGGAGTAATAACTAATGGTCCTAGCGAGCATCAATGGGCGAAAGTAGATGCTTTGGGTGTTGAAAAATGGATTCCTAGAGAAAATATTATTGTTTCAGGTGATTTAGGAATAAACAAGCCGGATGTTAGAATATTTGATGCTATGCAAGAAAAGTTAAAACTTGATTTTGAGTCGCTGTATTACATTGGTGATTCTTTAGAAAATGATATATTAGGAGCAAATAATGCAGGCTGGAAATCGATTTGGATAAATCGTTACAATAAAGAATATCTGCCAGGTACTGAAATCTATAAAGAAGTTCAAAACAATTATGAATTGTTTGAAATTATTAAAGAAATAATTGAAAAATAAGACAAAAGTATTTTAGGATACAGTTTTTTATGGTAAAATTAATTATACATATTCAATAAAATATTTATTTTAGATATTGAATAATAATAGTCTTGTATACAGGAGGAAAAGATATGAAATTAGTATTTTTTAATTTAAGAGAAGATGAAAAGAGTGCTTTAGAAAGTTGGAGAAATGCTCATCCTGAAGTTGAAATTGACGTTTATACAGAAGAACTTTCATCTGCTAATAAACACTTATTAGAAGGAAAGCAAGGTGTAGTTTTAGCACAAAATAAACCTTTTGAGAGCGATGTATATGAATATGCTCACGAACAAGGTATTAAAGTCTTTGCGACTCGTTCTGCAGGATTTGATATTTATGATTTAGAGTTAATGAATAAATATGGTATTAAAATGACAAACGTACCATCATATTCACCTAATGCAATTGCTGAGCATGTACTTACAACCGCACTTAGAATTAGTAGAAACACTAACAAAATCCAACGTAATTTAGAAAAACATAATTTCTCTTGGAATCCAGGGATTTTATCTCGTGAACTTAGAACTTTAACAGTAGGAGTTATCGGTACTGGAAGAATCGGGACTCAAGCTGCTAGATTATTTAATGCTCTAGGATCTAAAGTTCTAGGATATGATGTTTACAAAAATGAAGCGGCAAAAGAAGTTTTAACTTATGTTGAGAATTTGGATGATTTAATTGCAAATTCTGATGTAATAACTATTCATATGCCAGCTATTAAAGAATACAACCACATGGTAAATGATGAATTTATCGCTAAAATGAAAGATAACTCGATTTTATTAAATGCTGCTCGTGGTATGTTAGTTGATACTAAGGCAGTGTTACGTGCTTTAGATAGTGGAAAACTTCTTGGAGCAGGATTAGATGTATATGAAAATGAAAGTAAATATGTTCCTAAAAACTTTGAAGGAAAAGAATTCGATGATGAGTTATTACAAACTCTAATCGATCGCGATGATGTAATTTATACACCACATACAGCGTTTTATACAGAAACTGCAATTCAGAACCTAGTAGAAGGTGGATTAGAAGCTGCTGTAGATGTAATTACGACAGGAACATCTGCGAATGTTGTAAATAAATAAAGAAAAACTTAATAGAAAATATAAAAAGTTAGTTTTGCAATGCATGACTTTCTTGATGAGAGAAATGTTTTTTTCTTGAATGTTAAAGAAGGTCTTATTGTAGAACTAATTTTTTATTTTGTAAAGACTAAAGATAAATTTTTTTCTATGATGAATTTGTGTAAAATTAAATCAGGTAAATAATTATTTTTATTTAAAAAAAGATAAGATATATCATATTTTTTAATTTTATATTTTGATATTTAATATTTTATGATTTTTTTATTAATACATTAAATGTATATGTGATATTGTCTAGTCTTATTTATATTTATGATTTTATTGTTAGTAATTGTAGTTAAAATATACTTAAAAATAATGTAAAAGTATTGAAACTCTAAAGGGAAAGGTATATAATGGATTTATCATTGTAAATTTTAAGTGTAAATATAGAAGGAGAGAAAAATGTTATTTAATCGACAGGGAGTCCAACAAAAAAATTGGCGCATGGTTAAAAAAGGAAAACAGATCCTTTTTGGTTGTTCGTTATTTTTTGTTGTTGGAGGAATGAGCATTAGTAGTTCACAGGTGACATATGCAAGTGATGCAAATAGTTCAGAAGTGATTGCTAAACAAGAAAAAAACAATAATTTAGGTGAGCAGAACTCAACTGTTGTTATCCCCGCGTTAGAGAAGCAAGCGCAAAGCTCTAATAAAAAACTAGAAAAAACGACTGTAAGTGAAGATAATAAGAAATTTACAGAAAAAAAAGAAGTTAAAGAAGTTAACAAAAAAGAGTTAAAAGATTTAGTTGATAAGATTAAGAAAACTGATATCAGCAAAAAAACTGAAAAATCAGTAAAAGAGCTTAATCTTATTTTGTCACGTGCAGAAAAAGCATTAGATAATAAAGAAATAACTCAAGAAGAAATTGATAAAGAAATAAGAGAACTTAAAGAAGCTTTTGATAAATTAGAGGATAAACCTAAAGAAGATAAAGAATCAGAAGTTAAAGAAAAAGACGAATCAAAAAAAGACAATAAAGTAAGTTCTGAGAAAGATAATAAAGAAAAACAAGAACAAAACAGTACAGAAGATGTTGCTAGAAAATACAACGAAAAAATAACTAAAGTGACAGAAACTGTAAATGAGATTCATAGTATAGCTAATCAAATAAATTATGAATTTAGTGAATCTGAAAAAGAATTAGTTAAAACAGCAGAAAAACTATCAACAGCTACTAATAGTGATAAACAAAACGAAGAAACTATTCAAAAACTATTAAAAGAAGTAATTTATTTGCGAAATAAAGTAGCTAATCGCATGACGCGTGCTCATTCCGGTAAACGTGACCCTAGAAATGGAAAACCGATTAATGGGAATGGTGAGAGTAGATTTAGGGCGGTATACTTTTTACCTACGCAAAATCAGCATGGAAGAGGAGAAGCTGGATTAGTTACTGAAGCAAGAACAGACTTGACATATTATAATTCTGATGAGATATACTCATTTATGAGAGTTTTAGGTCAAAGAGGTCCAGGAGAACCTTTATATAAGTATGAATATGGAGAAAATAGAGGTAAGGAAGATGGAACACCATATTATTTAAAAACTGTAGGTGTTATTAGTGGTTTAGATAAGCTTAAAGGCATAACATTGAGAGTTGCTTATAAAAATCCTCGTACTGGAAAGGAAGACTTTCAGGATATCACATCCGGTGCATGGCCTGTTAATAATCCTGAAGTTAAAGCGGTAATCAGAGGTTGGCTTGGGCGTTATGATAAAACGGGAGAAGCTGTAGAACCTGGTGATTATAGAGTAACTATCGCTGCAGGAAGACAGAGACCAGAAAATAGTATTACTTATACATTTCATGTAAAGGCACAAAGTGAACGTAATACGGTTAATAATTTGGCAACACCAACTTATGTAGATGATGTCCGCCATTTAACGGAAACTGAAAAAACAGCTTTAATTAAAAAGTTTGAGGCTGCACACCCGGGAGTAGTCAATAGACCAGTGCATGTAGACTATGATCATGCCGAAGTTTCTACCGACGGTGCAACAATGACAATCCATTTTAAAGATGGATTTGCACCTAAAACAATTCAAACAAATGCACAAAATGATGCTGTAGCAAAATATCAAAATCTTACGGCATTATACGGAGACCCACATGATTTCTATAAAAATCCTAGAAATTTAGTGAAATCAATAACTGGAAATGAACTTCCATCTACTGTTGATGTGCAATGGAAAACACCTTTTAATCTACAACAACCAGGAACACGAAATGCGGTTGTTACAGTAACATATCAAAATGGAACGGTTAAAGATGTATCGACACCGTACACAGTACTAGATTTTGTAGGGAAACAAGATAAACGTATTAATCAACATCAAAGTGGTGAATTAGGTGATGCTAGAAGTTATATAACTTTATCAAATGGAACTGCGCCTGCGACTGATCTAACGATTCGTTGGAAAGGCGGCTCTACTGTAGATACTTCAAGACCAACTGTTCATCGTAAACAAATCGAAATTCTTCGTGGAAATACTGTGATGAAAACAGTGGATATTCCAGTTGAGATTATTGATAATATTAGACCAACAGTAGAAATTCCTTATGATAATCCAGGTAACCAAGAAATTTATCTTTATTCACACGAAAATAATAATATTACATTAAAAGCAAAAGATAATAATGGAAAAATCTCAAAAGTCTATTTGGCATTTCCTGCAGATAATAGACAAGGGCTAGGTCAAGAAGATAGTAGCTATTTAGGAGGGGGAAGTCCAGATGGTTTATATTTAACAGCCACTAAGATTAAGTCAGAAACAACAGGTTCAAATACTCAACCAGCGACAATTACTGTAAGTGGGAATATTAATAATCAACCATTTACTGGCGAAAAATCAATTACACGTTATTTATACACAGAAGATCCAGCTGGTAATGCGAACTATGAACATGTAGGTCATGCGAATGACAATGGAGCACCAGGACGTATTCGTTTTGTATGGAAACCACAAACTTTCAAATATACAGCAACTGCAAATTCTCAAACACAAACAGTCAGCTATAAAGAGGAACCAAGCGCAGAAGCAAGTGTTAATAAAACAGGATTACCAGCAGGGACGACATATGCTTGGAAAACAAAACCAGATACATCAAGCCCTGGTAATAAAACTGGGGTAGTAGAAGTCACTTATCCAGATACTTCAAAAGATACTGTGAATGTAACTGTAGCTGTTCGTAAGTTAAGCGATGAATATGCGCCTACAGGGAATAAAATCGTAAGGAATCAAAATGCTCCTGTATCAAATGATGAATTAAAAGCAGCGGTTACTATTAATAATAATGGTAATAGTAAGGTGAAATCTGTTACTCCTGTGGGTACAATTAGTACAACAAATGCTGGAACGTCTACGATCAAAGCGACTGTTACTTATTTAGATGATACTACAGATCCAGTTGATATTCCTTTAGAAGTGAAAGACGTAACAGCACCAACAATTCAATCTCCTAGTGATAGACAAAATTGGAATTTAATTGCATTAGATAGAACATTGCCTTCAATAACAGTTACTTCTGTCGATAATAATGGAGGAACTGGTGTTAAATCAACAACGGTCACAGGATTACCAGACTTCTTAGTATATGACAATGCGACTAAGACAATTAAATTTAAAAATGGAGTTCAAGAAGTAACAAAATTACCTGTTGGACAAGATAGTAAAACTTATACTGTATTTATTCAAGTAACAGATAATGCAAACAATCCTAGTCAAAGACAATTTACGATTACAGTTAAATCAATGACGACGAAATATAATGCGACACCTAATGGGCAAAAACAAACGGTGAGTTATGGTGCTACACCAGATGCAGGAACAAGTATTAATAAAAATGGATTACCTGCAGGTACAACTTATACATGGGCTACATCTCCAGCTACTTCAACAACAACTCCAGGAGACAAGCAAGGCGTAGTAACTGTAACATATCCTGATGGCTCAAAAGATACAGTGAATGTAACGATAAATGTTCGAGCGCTAAATAGTGAATACGAACCTACAGCAACTAAAATTACCAAAAATCAAAATGAATCTGTATCAAATGATGAATTAAAAGCAGCGGTTACTATTAATAATAATGGCAATAGTAAGGTGAAATCAGTTACACCTGTTGGAACAATTAGTACAACAAATGCTGGAACAGCTACGATTAAAGCGACTGTTACTTATTTAGATAATACGACAGATCCAGTTGATATACCATTAGAAGTAAAAGACGTAACAGCACCAACAATTCAATCTCCTAACGATAGACAAAATTGGGATTTAATTACATTAGATAGAACATTACCTTCTATAACAGTGACTTCCGTGGATAATAATGGAGGAACTGGTGTTAAATCAACAACGGTAACAGGGTTACCAAACTTCTTAACATATGATGAAGCGACTAAAACGATTAAGTTTAAAAATGGAGTTCAAGAGGTAACAAAATTACCCGTAGGAACTAACGAGCAATCGTATAATGTAACGATTCAAGTGACAGACAATGCTAATAATAGTAATAGTATACAAGTTACGATTACTGTTAAATCAATGATGACGAAATTTAATCCAGCTCCGCTTCCACAAACGGTAGACAATGGAACAGTGCCAGAAGCAGAAGCAAGTGTAGATAAGAAAAACGCACCAAGTGGAACAACAGTAAGATGGAAAGAAACTCCAGAAGTAACGACACCAGGAGCGCACAAAGGAGTAGCAATAGTCCACTATCCAGACGGAAGTGAAGAAGAAGTGGATGTACCAATTACAGTGAAACCACAAAAAGACACGTATGATCCAGTAGGAAAACCACAAACGGTAGACAATGGAACAGTGCCAGAAGCAGAAGCAAGTGTAGATAAGAAAAACGCACCAAGTGGAACAACAGTAAGATGGAAAGAAACTCCAGAAGTAACGACACCAGGAGCGCACAAAGGAGTAGCAATAGTCCACTATCCAGACGGAAGTGAAGAAGAAGTGGATGTACCAATAGTTGTTCGTCATAGTAATGAAAAAGGAATACCTGAAGGTCAGCCAGCCTTACCAGAATTCGCAGGAGGAGTAAATGGAGACCCAGAAGAGCACCCAACTGATCCAGAATTCAATGGAGGAGTAAACGGAGAACCAGAAGTTCAACCAACATTACCAGAATTCAATGGAGGAGTAAATGGAGAGCTAGAGGTTCAACCAGCCTTACCAGAATTTAGTGGAGGCGCGAATGGAGAGCCAGAGGAGCATCCAACTGATCCAGAATTCAATGGAGGAGCAAATGGAGAGATAGGAGAACAACCAGCCTTACCAGAATTCAATGGAGGAGTAAATGGAGAGACAGGAGAGCAACCAGCCTTACCAGAATTCAATGGAGGAGTAAATGGAGAGCTAGGAGAGCAACCAGTCTTACCAGAATTCAATGGAGGAGTAAATGGAGAACCAGAAGTTCAGCCAGAGTTACCAGAATTCAATGGAGGGGCGAATGGAGAACCAGAGATTCAACCAGCTTTACCAGAATTCAATGGAGGAGTAAATGGAGAGCTAGAGGTTCAACCAGACTTACCGGAATTCAATGGAGGAGTAAATGGAGAACCAGAAATTCAGTTAGAATTACCGAAATATGTTGGAATTGATAATAATGAGTCAGAAATTCGCTCGAATTTCAAAGTTAAAACTTCTAATGTTACAACTAAACGTTTAGCAAACACTGGAGAAACTCAAAATAACAGTGAATTAGCAGGATTAGGCTTAGCTATCTTAGGTCTATTTGCAGCATTTAAACGTCGTAGAAATGATGAAGATTAGTGCAATCTTTATTTGGTGAATAAATACTTTTACAAAAAATATAGAAAAATCCCTTGAAATACAACTTTTCAAGGGATTTTTATTTATACTATATTATAAAAAAAGGCCCGACATTATCGGACCTTAAAATATTGATCTATTATTTTTTTAATAGATCACGGATTTCTTTAAGAAGTTCTTCTTTAGCATCAACTTCTGGAGTTTCTTCTTCAGCTGCTTCTTCTTTAGACATTTTTTCTTTAGCAGTGTTGATTGCTTTAACGAACATGAAGATTGCGAATGCTGTGATTAAGAAGTCGATAGTGATTTGGATGAAGTTACCGTATTTAATACCTTCCCATGCTAAGTTTGTGAAGTCTGGTTTAGCTGGGAATACAAGAGCGATAAGTGGCATCATAATGTCAGTTACTAATGAACTAACGATTTTACCGAAAGCAGCCCCCATGATAACCCCGATAGCTAAGTCTAATACGTTACCTTTAAATGCAAATTTTTTAAATTCGTTTAACATAAAAATAATTCTCCTTCTATAAAATTTTAAATACCTCTGTATGATATATCAAAATTGAAATAAAATCAAGTATAAAGTTAAAAAATGAGAAAAAATTTAAAAAAGTTTAAGTTAACGTATTTTAATCTTAATTGTCATATTATTTAAATATATTTTTTATAAATTATTTATATTTTTTTAAAAACAATATATGTAATTGTTAAGTAAAATATATTGTATTTGTAATTAGTATCTAATTTACCGAATAAACAAGATAACTAACCGAATATGCATTATCTATAGATTTTTAAATATTTATTATATAAAATATAATTATGAAAGGAGATAAAGATATGAAAGTTGAATTAAATATATGAAAGGAGGTGAAAATGTGAAAGTAGAATTAAATATAGATAGGAAATTTGAAGAAATAATAGTTACTATATCAACAAATAAAGTGAATGATGAGATTCAAAATTTAGTGAATTATATAGAAAATAAGGAAGATTACTTTATAGGAGTTTTAGATGGGAAAGTACGTTTATTAAATACGGAGGATATTATAAGGGTATATGTTGAAGATAGAAAAGTATATGTAGTTACAGTTGAAGGTAGATTTATTGTTAGAAAAAAATTATATGAAGTGCAGAGTACATTAACTAAGGATTTTATAAAAATATCTCAAAGTGAAATAGCTAATGTTAAATATATTCATAGCTTAGATTTAGGATTGAGAGGAACAATAGTTATAAATTATAAAAATTCGGATGTAAGTTATGTATCACGTAGGATGTTAAAAGAATTTAAGATGAAATTAGGATTATAGGAGGTATTAAAATGAAATTATTTCAAAAAATTGTAATATTTATGTTGTTAGGGGTAGGAGTAGGAAACGTTATTAATCTAATATTTGGTATTTTGTATGGTCAGTTTTATCCTGGTATGCCATTGTATATTCAGAGTTTTGATAATCTAAATACGGCAGTATTAATTCAAACCTTAGTATATGCTATTTTAGGTTTATTACAAGGATTAGCTGGTAAAGTATTTCAAAGTAAGTTAAATGATAATATAATAGTAGTATTTGTATCACATTATTTTCTTATTATGTTACCACTTGTGTTAGCGGGTTATTATTTGAAATGGTTTAGTAGTCTTACTACTTTAATTTTAATGCTGATTACAGCTACTGTGGTTTATATTTTAATAGGAATAGTTCGATATTTTAGTATTAAAAATAGTATAAGTGAGATAAATATAAAATTAAGAGATAATAGATAAGATTTCGCTAGTAACAAAGGAGGAGCAACACGAATTAATAATTTTGTGTTGCTCCTATAATCTTTTTATTAATTGGGAGTGACTCAAAAATCGTGATTTCTTAAGAAACAAGATTTTATCGAGTTACCTCCGAACAGTTTATTAGATATCAATAAACTACTGCGTCTATGAGTTCTTATATGAACTTTGTTAAATTTTAGGACTTTTGGATTACCCCCAATTAAAATATTATTTTTCTTCTTCAACTTTATCTTTCTTTAGGAATTTATTAAGTAGGTTAGAAGCTTTTGCTTTATTTTCTTCTACTTTTTCAGAAAGATTTTCTATTTTTTGATCAGTATTTTTTTTGAATCCAGTAACATTAGATTTCATGTTATCAACAGATGATTGTAATCCATTGATAGATGATGCTAATCCTTCAGCTGAGTTGAATAGTGGATCTAATTTTTCAGATTTAACTTGTAAATCTTCAGCTAGGATGTTTGTGTTTTGTAATAAAATATTAGTTTCTGCCATAATTGGCTCTAAGTTACCTTCAACTTTTTTAACTGTTTCATTTAAATCTTTAGCAAGAGCAAGAGCATCTTCAGCAATGTTAGTAACATCTTCTACACATTCAGTGGCAACAACTACAGATCTTCTAACAGTCTTAAGTGTAATAGCAGCACTAATACATAGGATTAAAACACCTACCCCTGCTAAAAAGATTCCAGCGTATGCTAAAATTAACCAGTTTATATCTAACATAAAGTTTTCCTCCTTGGATTGTTATAATCAATTATATTTTAAGTCTATTATAAATACAACCAATTATTTTGATTTTTGTTCTATAAATTTGTGACAAAGTTTATTGATATTTCCTGCCCCCATGAATAGGAATACACTATTGTCGAAGTTTAATTTATCGAAATCTTCTTCGTTATTTATAATTTGAGCACCTTTAGTTACTTTTTGTAAGTCTTCAATACCTACGATTTTTTCTTTTTCACGTACCGAAGCAAAGATTGGGCAAAGGAATACTCTATCTGCAGTTTCTAAGCTTTTAGCAAATTCATTTAGGAATTTAGCTGTACGTGTGTATGTATGTGGTTGGAAAATTGCGATAATTTCTTTATCAGCGTATTTCCTACGTGCACTATCAATTGTTGCTTTAATTTCACTTGGATGATGTGCATAATCATCTACTACTATACTATTTCCAAGTTTGTGTTCGCTGAATCTTCTTTCAGCAGGTTTATATATATCAAGTGATTCTTGAATTTTCTCTATACTAATACCATTTAAATCGGCTAAAGCAATAGCAGCTGTTGCGTTAGAAATATCGTGTAATCCGAATACTGCCATAGTGAAAGTTCCTAGTAATTCTGAGTTTTTGTATATGTCGAATTTACTGTGCTCAGGTGTAGTTTGAACATTTTTGATTTGATAATCATTTCCGTCATTAAATCCATATTTAATAGTTTTTGCATTTGCAGGTTTAAGTTGTGAAGCTAAACGATCATCACCACATATAACAACAGTATTTTTGACTTGATTTACAAAGCTTTGGAATGCGTCAAACATATCGTGTTCATCATTAAAGTAATCTGGGTGATCGAAGTCAATGTTTGTTACAACAGCATAATCAGGATAATATGCTAAGAAGTGTCTGTAGTACTCACATGCTTCAGCTATCATATACTCTGAATTTTTCTCGCCATGTCCAGTTCCATCTCCGATTAAGTATGAAGTAACGTGACTATGTTTAAAAATATTACTTGTCATAGTAGTTGTAGTAGTTTTACCATGAGCTCCTGTTACTGCGATTGAAGGTATTTCAGAAAGAAGTTTACCAAGGAATTGAGAATAAGTATAAGTAGTTAAACCTAATTCTTTAGCTCTTCTATATTCGACATGTGTTTCGTCGAAAGCATTTCCTAGAATTACTTCATATCCTTCTTTAATGTTTTCTGCACCGTAGTAGTACATTGGGATGTTTCTTTGTTCTAATTTTTCTTGTGTAAAAAAGTATGTTTCTTCATCAGATCCTTGTACTTCATTACCCATATCATAAGCAATTTGTGCAAGAGAGCTCATTCCAGAACCTTTAATACCTATAAAATGATATTTACTCATTATAATATCTCCTAAGTTGTCTTTAATAAAATAAAAAATTTCTTTAATATTTTTTTCATAAGCAATTCAATTTTACAACAAAACTGATAAAAATTCAATAAATAGGAGTTTTTTTCTATAGTGATATTTTCAAAAATTTTCTTTATTTTTCATTTAGTAATGATTTATTATAGATATCTATTGTATATAATTTAAAAGAGGAAAATTTTAGAAATTAACTTTCAAAATTATTCCTCTTTTAATTAATTTATTTAATACTTATTAGAAATAATATTATCTTTTATTTTTTCTTCTTCCAAGTATTAGCGCACCACTTAATACTAATCCGATAGCAGCTAATGAAGCTAAATTATTATTAGATAGTCCAGTTTTAGCTAAGTGTTTTCCTAATTTTGAATTGTTGATGCTTGATGATACACTACTATTTAATGGTGCAATTTGAGTAGGTTGGTTATTTTGCACTGTAGGAGAAGTTTGTTTGTTATTTGAGTCGTTATGTCCTAAAGTAGGAGTATTATCAACGTTAGAATCATTGTGAGTTGCATCATGATTATCAGTGCTGATAGAAGCATTATTACTGTTATTTGAAGTATTGCCACTGTTTCCATTATTTTGTTTAGGTGTGTTAGAAACTATTGCGAATTTACTGAAGTGATCTATTTCAAATGTTACTTTTCCGTCTTTTATTTTTGACTTCATAAGGTCTAGCTCTCCGTTATCTTTTATGTGATAAACAGCTACATCTTTTTCGTCTTCTTTTAGAACTATTGCTACAGTACGGTTTGCTTTTGAATCAACTACATGATTGTCTTTGTCTAGAAGTTTTAAATCTAATATTCTGATTTGATTTTCTGCGGGTAAGTTTAATTTTTCTAGAACTGAACTTGCTAAAGCTTTATCTTCTACAGGAGTTGCAGAAAGTTTTGCTGCAGTTGTTTTACCAGTTAAAGTAACTTTAACTCCTGAAGCATCATTTGAGAATATATTGTTTATTATATCTTCAGATGGAGTCACGTTGTTATTTGTGTTAGTGTTTCCTGCATTTGAATTATTATTAGGTTTATTATCTGGAGTAGGTTTATCTACAGGTTTGTTATTTCCTGTGTTTTCATCGTTTCCAGGTTTTACTTCGGTAGAACTATTATTAGTACTATTTGTAGAGTTATTTGTACCATTATTAGCAGTGCTACTATTAGAATTGTCGCTTGGTTTTGTGTTATTTACAGTTCCATTATTGTCTGAATTATTATTAGGTTTATTATCTGAAGTAGGTTTATCTTCAGGTTTGTTATTTCCTGGGACAGTTTCTTTATCATTTTTATGTTTAGTATACTCTTCTAATGCTTTATCTATGTTAGATTTTTCTTCTAAAATTTTATCTATAGATTTTTCTTCATCATACACTTTTTGAGCTTTTTCAGTTGCTTCTTTTAATTTAGCGTATGCTTCTTTATTAACTTCTTCTTTATCTTTGTCATCATTAACTAAGATTTTAGCTGTTTCTAAAGGTAAAAGAAGGTTTGCTCTTTCAGTAGCAAGTTTTTTAGCGACTTCATCATTATCATTTTCAGTTGGTTTGTTATCGCTAGGAGTGTCAACTTTGTCGTTAGGTTTGTTAACTTCGCTGTTAGTTGGAGTGTCAACTTTGTCGTTAGGTTTGTTAACTTCGCTGTTAGCTGGAGTATCGACTTTGTCGTTAGGTTTGTTTGCATTACTGTTAGCTGGAGTGTCGACTTTGTCGTTAGGTTTGTTTGCATCGCTATTAGCTGGAGTGTCGACTTTGTCATTAGGTTTGTTAGTTTCGCTGTTAGTTGGAGTGTCAACTTTATCGTTAGGTTTGTTAACTTCGCTGTTAGTTGGAGTGTCGACTTTATCGTTAGGTTTGTTAACTTCGCTGTTAGTAGGCGTATCAACTTTATCGCTAGGTTTATTAGTCTCATTATTATTAGATGTATTAGTGTTGTCACTTGGTTTATTTACTTCAGGAGCAGGTGCTTCTTTCAATCCGCTGACTGCATCTTCGATTTCTTTTAATAAACTAGAACGAGTATCTTCTAGATTTCTTGTTTCTTTAGCTTTGTTTATGAATTCAGTTGCTTTACTAATAGCTGTAGTTAAATTGTTTTTAGATTCATCTGTATATTTATTAGCAGCAAGTTTATCGTTGGCTGATTTAACAGCTTCATTTAGTTTTGAAGTGTCATATCTAAGAAGGTTATAATATGTTTGAACATCATTAAATAATTTCAAGATTTCATTAGATTTAGGGTTGTTGTGCACTAAGTCTTCTAGTTTATCTATTTTTCCTTGAAGATAGCTATCTACAGCGTTGATGCTTTCTTCACTGTAGTTTTTACTATCTTTATCAGAATTGAAGTTAGCTACAGCTTCAGCGTTTGAAGTTCTTAGTTGAATAAGTAGATCGTATTGATTTTTTAAATCTGATAGTTCAGTAAATGCAGTAGAAATCTCTTCCGTGCTGGCAATATTATTTTTCAATACATTTTGTGCGGCGTTGATTTTGTTACCGAAGTTTTTAATTACCGCCATGTCTTGGCTCACGTTTGCATTTTTAAATACATTATTCCAACTATCATAGTATTTACTTGTAGTAGCTTCGAATAGTGCGTTTAGTTGTTTTTTATCTGCAGTGATAACAGCATTTTCTTTAGGATATTTTACAGATAATACAGCGATGTTTTCATGTTTGTCAGTACCGAATAATGTACTGCTTGCAAAAGTGTTAAGTTTTATTGTAGTTGGTTTTCCTTCGATAGGTATTCTAATTTTTGAAGGATATTTATAAGAATTAGTTACATTATTGTAAGTAACATCTGCAGTATCTTCTTTTAGAACTTGGACATCTTTTTCAGTATTGCCATCGAAGTATGTAAGTTTACTCATAACGGCAACATTAGTTGTTCCATTATTCATAGGGATAAGATCTAATTCTAAATAATTTTTCCCGTTTTCAGTTACTAGATATACGTTTTTAATTATTCCATTAGCCATTGAAGGGCTAGTTAAATCTTGTTTTAATAATGATCCATCTAATTGAACTTTATTATTAGAATTTGTAGAAGGAGATTCCGATGGATTACTTGGTTTATTTTGAGTTGAATCAGCAGAATTATTAAATGCATTTACAGCATTGTTAAGTTTATTTAATTCAGCTAGTAATGCTTCTTCGGTAGAAGTATCATTATTTAATAATTCTTTAGCTTTTGATAGTTCATTAGTTAAAGTAACAAAGGCTGCTGGTTCTTTTTTACCTTGTTTTATTAACTCAACTTCAGCTATTTTATTCTTAAGTTGCTCTTTAGCTGAAACTTGTTCTGCTCCAGAGTTTTGAGAATCATTTAAGTCTTCTATAGCGAATTTGAATTGTTCTTTGTAGTAATCTGTTAGATCGGTATTTATTTGATCATCAGTGTCATTTGATTCAGGAGTTAGTTTGGCGTTAGCAACATATGCTTTTGCTTCATCAATTAACTGTCTAAGTTTAAGTTTTGATTGAGTAATTTTGTTGAAATTGTTGTAAGCTTCTTCAGCTTTTTTAATTTCTCCTGAAAGTTCTTCAGTATTGATGCGAAGATAGTCTCCAAGATGTTGAACTTCTCCTGTTAGTTCATCTAGTTTTTTGTATACTGTTACAGTTCCTTCTTTGTCGAACTCATTTGAGTAAGTTTCTTTTTTACCTTCTATATCGACTGGATCTAGAGAGTTAATTTTATTTTCAACTGCATCTAATTTTTCTTTAACTAACGCTTTACTTTCGCTAGTAAAGTGAGTGTTGTTTTTCCAATCATTTTCATACTGTTCTTTTGCATTTTGTAGTGATTTATGAAGGTTAGCTAATGAATCTAATTTAGTTGTTTCTTCTAATAATTTATTTATAATATTGTCTACTTCATCTTTAGTCGGTGAATCACTACTTAAAAGCTGTTGAGCTTTAGTAATTAATTGATTGAATGAAGTTTTGAACACTGGTTTTAAATCTTTGTAGTTATCTTGTACTGTGTTACTTGTGTAGTAATTAATTTTATCTCTTAAAGAAGCTTTCAGAGGTGATTCTTTTTTTGCTTCTAGTTTTGTAGAGTAATCGATATATAAGTCTGTAGGTTTTGTAAAGTTATCGATTCCATTTTTTCCTAATGAGAATGAATCTTTAAAATTGAAATTTCCTAGAAGGGCTATTTCAATGTTTTTCTTAGTAGAATCAACTGTAAGTTTTAGTTTAGTAGGGTAGTCACGACCTCCAATATTTTTTGTCTCTAAAACAACGGCATCGGCATCTGTATTTCCTAGACTGTTGTATTTAAAAGTATCTGCTAGAGCGAAGTCGATAGCTCCTCCCATGATCTTAGGTTCTAATGTTAATATTACTTCGTTTTTACCATTTCCTAATTCGTGAACTTCAACATTTTTTATAAGTTCTGTTAAATCACGACTATATCTTGTTTTAATAGGTTTGTCGCTACCTCTTTCTACGAATTTAGCAGTTACATTATATGGCTCTGCTGGTTTAGTAGTGTTCTCAACTGGTGCGGCAGGAACTGGTTCTCCTTTGCGCCCATCTTTTGTAGTAAGATTATTTATCGCTTCAGTTAATTGTTTTACAAGATCTGATGTCTCATTAATTTGAGGATTATAACTGTTTGTTTGGTTAATCCAGTCTTTAGCGTGATTTAAAGCTTGATCAAATTTTTCAAGACTAACAGGTTCGTATTCACTTCTAATTTTTCTGTCAGCAATATCGATTATTCTTTTTAATTCTGTAGTATTGTATCTTAAGTAAGTGAAGTTCGCGTTATCGAAGTCTTTTATTAGTTGAACTAATTCTTTTATGTTTCTTGTATTTTTCAATGCAGGAACACTCTTAATGTAATTTTTGTAGTTTTCAATACTTTCTTTAGTGTATGTTTTTTCGTTATAAAGATCAAAGAATTCTAACAGTTTTGCAACTTTAATATCTAGTACTTCTCTTAATGTTGCAATGTCTTCCATTTCGTGAATAGGAGTAGAAATTTCATAAAGTTTATCGTAGTTAGCGCTAGCTGAACGTTTTAATTCTTGTAGTTTTGTTACAGCTTCGCTAATTTTAGCTCTTTGTGAGAAGTCTGCAGCTGAGTCTGAAGTATTCTCTTTTGTTAGTAGCCATTCATTAACCTTATTACCACGATCAATCCAATTTTGAATTTTTTCGTTTAATTTTTCTCTGTATTTAGGGATAGCATCATTACTTTTTTTAGCAGCTGAGTAGTTAATGTCTAAAGCAAATGGACCTGTTTGTTGTTTAACTCCATTTTTATCGATATAAGTCATATTTGAAACAACCAATTGTTCAGCTTTTAATTCACCAGGAACACTAAAGGCTACGATATGTTGATCTTCAGCAGAAGGTCCTAGTTTAACATTTGTATCTAAACCAGAAACTTTATTAACAACAAAGCTTGTAATTTTACTAACTTTATCAGGATTAGCAACAAGATTAATTTCGATATCTTGCCCTTGTTTATAGATACCTACTAAAGACTCTTTAAATAGATTTTTAATTTCTTCTTTATTATCAACTACTTTTTTATAGAAATCTTGTTGACCATCGCTAGAAACAGTTACCATTGTTGGAGTTTTAAAGTCAGTAGTAGTGTAAAAACCATCATCTTTTAAATCGTGATTTACATCAAAGTTATAAAGTTGAATATAATATTTTAAAGTATTTATTGCATTTTGTGCAGTTTTTTCTGTATAAGAATTAGCGTCTAGTTTTGCTTTTGCAGCAGCAGCTTCGCTCCACATGTTATACCAAGGGGTAGTGTCAATAACATCATCTGGAACTTGATGATTTTCAAATGTTACATGGTAATAAGGGAAGTTAGAAGTTTTGTGGAAAAATGTAGTTCCTAAATATCTATTAGTGATAGACTGATCGTTAAAGATTTTATTTATTATTTCTTTAAGTTCATCCTTGGTCTGTTGAGTGGCAGCAGTATCACCGAAATCAGCTTTTGCTATATTGTTATTTGTTGGCCAAGCTTGAGCTGTGATAGAAGATATAGTAAGTGCTAAGGCAACACTCATACTTGATTTTAATAATTTATTTGTTTTCATGTAGTTTCTCCTTTTACATATGATATAATAATCTATTCTAATATTAATTTTTTCAAGGTTGATTAAAGATGAATCAAATTTTTTATCTTATTTACATAAAGACTGTCGAATCAACCTTTGAAAATAATAGACATCTATAATATAACATAAAAACGTTTCAAATGAAATAGATTATCAGTATCTTCTATATAAAAAATAAAATAAAATTTTATGAATTAATAAAAATTATACTTACTAATTTAAAATAATATTTTAAATTTAGTTTTTTTATTATTTGTGAAAAAAGTTAAGATGATATTTGTATAGGCTTGTTTATGATTTTTCTTGTTTAAAAAATGTATCTAAACTAAAAAAATAATTTTTCTTACTTTATTTTAAATTTTCTTTTTAAAAATTTACTTAATATTTTTCATGTAGTATAATTTAAAAGGAAATATTTTTATAAGGAGAGCAAGATGGCGAAATTTTATGCAGTAAAAAAAGGTAAAAAGACAGGTATATTCTCAACTTGGGATGAATGTAAAGAACAGGTGACTGGATTTAAAGGTGCGGTTTATAAAAGTTTTAAAACATTATCAGAAGCTGAAGCTTTCCTAGAAAAAAATGAAGAAAAAATTGAAAATATTGAAGAAGTTGATGGTGTATATGCTTATATCGATGGTAGTTTTGACAGAGTTAGTGGCATATATGGTTCAGGTGTAGTTATAGTAGATGGCGATGAAAAATATGAATATAAACATGCGGGAAATCGTGAAGATTATGCACAATTACATAATGTTGCTGGAGAATTGGAAGCAGCTAAATTTGTTATGTGGTATGCTGTCGATAAAAAGATTAAAGAGATTACATTGTTTTATGATTATCAAGGGATAGAGGCATGGGCTGTTGGAGATTGGAAAGCAAATCTTCCTTATACTCAAGATTATGTAAAATTTTATAATAAGGCGAAGACAGCGGTAAAAGTTAATTTTGTGAAGGTAAAAGCTCATACCGGAATTGAGTTGAATGAAGTAGTGGATAAGCTTGCAAAAGAGGCTATCGAACAATTTAAAAAAGAAAATACTAAGTAAGATAAAACAAGTAGATTTTAAAAGACCTTAAATTCTACTTGTTTTTCATTAAACCTTAAAAGATAAATGTGTTATAATTATTAAAATATAATTTAATTCTAGAAGGAAGAGGGTGAATAAGTGAACGCAACGATAAATAATAAACAAATATTAAATAAGATAGCTCGTCTTATATATAGAGATAAAAAACGTATAATAATTGCGTTGGTAGTTTCGATAGCATCTTATTATTTTACGTTATATCCAACTGATAGATTGAGTTATATTGTTGATGGTATAGCGAGTGGTAATATTGATTTTAATGGTGTAGTTAATGAAATTCTTAGAATAATCTTAGCTGGGATCGCATTATATATAGTCTATTTTTTTAAAGAATACTACACGTTTATAGGTTATGATAAGATTATTAAAGATATGACATATGATATCCAACATGATATTTATGGCCATACTCCTGTGTTTTTTAACAAGTTTAGTATAGGTGAAGTGATTAGTAGATCTACTAATGATATTACAAACTATATTGCACCGCTTTTTGGGTATGGTATTCTATTGATTTTTGATGGAATAATTTACAATTTATTTATAAGTATGCTTATATTTAATAAATCGAATTTTATATATTTATTGTTAATTCATATACCGTTAGTCATACAAACTATTTATTTAGTTAGCAGACGAAAAGTACAAGAAAAATATTATAACAAGATGGCGAAAACTATGGATGAAATTACAGAAGAGACATTAGAAAATGTTAAAGGTATTCGAGTAATAAGAGCATATAGTCTGTTGGATAAGGTTAGAAATAGTTTTGTAGAAAAACTTAGAAGTTATGCTAAAAGTAATGAAAAATACATGAAGAGAACTCTTGTTTATCAACCGTTGAATACTGTATCCTTAGCTACAAGTTATGTTATAGCAGTAGCTGGTGGTTTCTATTTTATTAATCTAGGTATGATGACATTAGGAGAATTGATTTCAGTTTGTGTAGTTATAGGTATGATTCAGTGGCCGTACATTGCTTTATCTGAGTTGGTTATTATGATTATAGAAGTTCGTCAAGGTACAAAAAGAATCCTAGAAATTTCAGATATAAAAGCTGAGGTTAATAATGACCTAGCTGAAAGTAATTTTGAGTTTAATAGTAGTATTGAATTTAAAGATTTTAATTTCGCTTATGAAGAGAGTAATAATGCCTTAGAGAATATTAATTTTACTATAAATAAAGGTGAAACTATTGGTGTTGTGGGTAAAACAGGAAGTGGTAAAACGACTTTTATTAAACAATTGTTACGACTATACCCAGTAAATGAAAATACTTTGCTTTTTGATGGAAAAGGTATTGAATGTTACTATGATTATTCTGTAAGGGCTAAGATAGGATATGCACCACAGGAATATCAATTATTCTCTAAATCTATAAAAGAAAATGTACTATTCTATAGATATGAACAAGAGGATAGATTAGAAGAAGTGCTAGAACAAGCTGATATTAAAAAGGATATTAGTAGATTTAAAGATGGTATTGATACATTAGTTGGTGAGAATGGGTTGTCACTTTCTGGTGGACAGAAACAACGACTTGGTATAGCTAGAGCGTTGTTATCTAATCCAGAAATATTAATATTAGATGATAGTTTAAGCGCGGTGGACTCTAACACTGAAAAAACGATTATAGAAAATATAAAGAAAAATCGAGAAGGTAAGACAAATATCATCGTAGCTCATAGAATTTCAGCGGTGAGACATGCTGATAAAATTGTTGTATTAGATAATGGTAAAATATTAAATTTTGGATCGCATGATGAGCTTCTTGAAAAATGCCCTTGGTATAGACAATTGGATGAGTATCAAAATAAGGAGGTAGAAGATGATGAAGAATAAAAATCCGTTATTTCAATTTCTTCCTTATATGAAAAAAGCAAAAAGATCTTATATAATAGGTTTTGTCTTTTCATTATTAAATGTTGGGTTAGGTGTTGCTGGTGTGTACGTGTTGTCGAAAGTTTTTGATGGTATAACTGGAGATTTGACACGTCAGATAATTTTAAAATCATTGGTAGTAATAGCAGGGTATGGACTTATATTACTATGTTCAGGAATATCTAACTATATTAGAAATATTTACTTAGTAAAAGGTGCTAATGAGGTTTACGTTAGAATTCAGATGCAGGTATACGATCATATACAAAGCCTACCTATCAAATATTTTGATAATATGCCTGCAGGATCAGTTGTCTCTAGAATAACAAGTGATGTTAACCAAATTAGAACATTTTTCGTTTCGACATTTGTGCAGATATTAATAATCGTACTTAAGATTATTTTTTCTTATATTGTATTATTTTATGTAGATGTACGTTTTGGATTATTTATGCTAGCGTTATTCCCGGTAATGTTTATAGTATTAAAAATTTACAACAAGTTATCTATAGATAGTATTAAGGGGTATCGACGTAAATTTTCTCAAAGTAATGGGATTATAAATGAGAATTATCAAAATTTAGAAATCATCAAAGCCTTCAATAAAGAGAAAGAGAGTATTGAAGACTGGAATAAGCATAATGAAGAACGCTATAAATATTGGAAAAAACTAAATCTAGTAGATAGTCTATTACTTCATAATATAACTGGAGTATTTAGAATTGTGATTTTCATAGGTATTGTTTATTACTATTCGTATTCACATTTTAATAATGTTTATGGTATTACATTGGGAATGGTATATCTATTTATAAATTATACTACCGATATAATTTATAGAATTGCGGATTTTACAATGGGGATTTCAAATTATATAAGAGCGCAAGGTGCAGCTATAAATATTCAAGAGATACTTAAGTTAGAAGTAGAGGAAGACAATCATAATGATATTACTGAGGATGATTTCCTAGGAAATATTAAATTTGAAGATGTCTATTTTTCTTATAAAGATGATTTTTATGTACTTCGTGATTTAAATCTTGAAATTAAAGAGAATCAAACTGTAGCTTTTGTAGGACATACGGGAAGCGGTAAGAGTACTATTATGAACCTAATTGTTAAGTTTTACAGTGCGACTAAAGGGAATGTTCTAATCAACGGTAGAAACATAAATGATTATAGTAAGGAATATCTAAGAGAAAAAACAGCGATAGTACTTCAAGATTCATTTTTATTTGAAGGTACTTTACTTGAAAATATTACGACTTCTAATGATGAAAAAATTGCTAGAGAAGCATTATCTAGAGTTGGGGGAGATTTTATTTTAGAAAATCGTTCTCTTGATTCAAAAGTAGAAGTGGGTGGTAGTAACTTTTCTACAGGAGAAAAACAACTTATATGTCTAGCGAGAGCATTAGCTAAAGATCCAAAAATTTTAATTTTAGATGAATCTACGGCTAATATAGATAGTGAAACAGAACAAAATGTAAGTAGAGCTATAGAAGAATTGAAACAAGGAAGAACAACTCTTATAATAGCTCATAGGTTATCTACGATAAAAAATGCAGATATGATTTATGTCCTTAGAAAAGGGAAAGTTATAGAAAATGGAACTCATGAACAACTATTATCTTTAAATGGTAGCTACAAAAAAATGTATGAGACACAGGTAAAAGGATAAAAAATTGGAGTGATTCGTAAAATCAGATTCTACTGAATTCTGATTTTCGAATCACTCCTTTTTTTAATAATTATTTTTTGAATACAAATTCGTATGCTAAATCGATATCTTTAAATGAAATCATTACAGTTTCATATCCTAATGGTTTGAAAAGTTCATTTACAGCATTAGCAACTTTTTCGCAAACTTCAACAGGGCGGTGAACCCAACCAATTTCAAGATTTGCTCTACTGATTTCTTCTCCATCAAGAATAGCAACACTCTCGATTAAATCTAATGTAAATGCTTCTCTTGGTCTTTCGATTATTTCTGCAATTGTATCGAAAAGTTCCGCACTAACTTTTTTTAAATCTTCTTTTTTAAATCCTCTAGCAACTATACGTGGCATAATAAACCTCCATGTTTTGAATTCGTTTTCTTTAATTATATCATATTATATGAAATTTTTGGTGAAAAATATATCTAAATAATAATTTTGTGTATATATGAAATTAAATTTAAATTTATAATAAATGAAGATAACTTTTACTATATCTGTAATCTAATGAAAATATTATGTTTTTTAGATGATTATAAAAAAATCTAGAGTAATTTTTTGCTTATTTTACTTACAAATGTTATCATTAAGAGAGGGAATGTGATATGATATAGAGTAGGAAAAAAATATTAAATTAAATACTAAGGAGAAATTTTTATTAGACTTTTATATAAGAAATACTTTTCATTAATAATGTTGATTTTAGTTTGTGCTGCGATATTTTTATTTTCCAATCAAGTTGGTGAGGAATCTTCAAAGATATCAGATGATTTAATCATAAGAAAATTAGGTCACTTTAGTGAATATATGATTTTAGGATTTTTTTCATTTTCTTATCTATCAAACTTATTTGTGAAAAGTAGCGAGTTTAAAGATTATAAAAAAACAGCAATAACGAGCCTTGTATTTTCTGTTGTATACGCTTCTAGTGATGAATTTCATCAGACTTTTGTAGCTGGAAGAGATGGTAATATCATAGATGTACTAATAGACAGTAGCGGTGCTTTGGTTGGAATTATTATTTCTAGTATTATCTATTTTCTTATAGTGAAAAAATAGTGAAAAATATAGTGGTTTTTAGTTGTATTTTTTTTAGAAAAGTTATAAAATATTTACTTAGAGAAACTAAAGTTAAAAAATAAAAGGAGGAGTTTTTGATGCTTAAAGCGCTTATTGTAGAAGATGATAAATTATTAGCTTCGTCGTTAAAAGCAGCAATCGCAGAAAAATTCGATGCGGATGTTTGTTATAATGGGCTAGATGGACGAAAATATATTGATGAAAATGTATATGATTTTGTCATAACGGATAGTATCTTACCTGGAATGGGTGGGATAGATCTATTAGATTATATTCGTGAAGAAAAAGAACTGAAAATACCAGTAATTGTAATCACTATAGCTGAATCAACTGAAGAAAAGGCAAGAGTTATGAAGCATAGAGTAACGGAATATCTACCACGTGTAGCGGATGCTTCTCTTTTACTAACAACTATGTCTAACTTACTTCAACGTGAAAGTAACCTAAAAGGTGAAAATGAAATTACATACAAAGATTTAGTGTTAGATCTTAAAAACGAATTAGTATCATCTAATGGTGGAACGTTGGAATCTATTAAAGGAAAATATCTTGAATTATTATCTTTCTTTGTGATAAATAATAATATTGTATTAGAGAAAGAAGAAATTTTCGATCGTGTATGGGGTGTTGATTCAGAAACGACTATTAATGCGATTGAGGTTTACATCTCAGGATTAAGAAAAGAACTACGAAAAATTGGTTATGACAAAAATCTTAGAACTGTTCGTGGTGTCGGATATACTTTTGAGTAGGTAAGGATATGGAGTTTAATTATCCGATAGATTATACGCTATATAATACTGAGGAAATAACGACAATTATTAAGTTTTTAGACTTAATTGAAGAATGTTATTTGTCAGGTGTGGAACTTACAGAGTTTAAATCTA
The DNA here is from genome assembly GCA_002871655.1 of Streptococcus sp. UMB1385. Classification (GTDB taxonomy): domain Bacteria; phylum Bacillota; class Bacilli; order Staphylococcales; family Gemellaceae; genus Gemella. The sequence goes on from PNGU01000008.1 coordinate 55,185, forward strand.
CATATAAAGAATTTAAAAGTGTAGTTCGTGCAAAATCTGAAGAAAATTCATTGTATCGTGATTTTAAAGAAATTACAGGTTTTGACGGTTATTTAGCAGTAAAAGAAATGAAAAATGAAAAACCAAAAATTAAGCTTTAATGCTTGATTTTTGGTTTTTATTTTAGGTTAAGATAGCCATAATGGAATTTTGTATTTTTTCTTATTATTTGAGTAAAATTATATTTTTCAAAAACACTATCTTTAAAATGAGCTTTGATTATTATTTTTTTTCTAGCGACTCTTTTCGCTTCTTTAATAAATTCTTCGTAAGGAAAAATAGTGTCGGCTAAGGTAAGTATACCTTCGAGATTTCTTGATTCTGTAATGTTATGAGAAAACATAGGATCGAAGTATATAATGTCGTAACTATCATCAGGACAATTTTTTAAATAATCTAGACAATCGACATTATAAGTTTTAATTTTACACATCGCTTTATTAATTTCTTCATTCGGAGAAATATAATTTTCTAGACCATTAGTTGTAATTGAATATATTATATTATTTTTTTCAAGAGATGTAACATTATGCCCGTAATAACTTAATAAAATGCTATCTCCAGCCAATCCCATAGTACAATCAAGAATACTTTGTTCTTTTTCTTCGATTATTTCTACTAAAGGTTCGTTATCTGAATTTTTTATTTTAAGAGCTGTTGTGTCTAAATGAAAGAAAAATTCTGAATCGTTTTCGAAGTAGCTTAATTTGTTCTTATAGACTACTAGTACGCCATCTGATGAGGATAATAATTGTTTTATTGTTTTCTTATTTCTCATTTTATATTTTAATCTTAAATCATAGGCGAGTCGTTGAGCTTTTTCATTAAGTTCTGAATTTGTTTTTACACTAGTGGTTACTATTATATTTTTCATTGATTATAAAAATTTTCTCCTCGGTTATGATTACATCTACTTTTATATCGTGATCTTCTTTAGGAACATTATCTTGTAGTAGTTTATGGTAAGATAAACCAACGCTAATATCATATTCTCTTGATGAGAAATATTTATCGTAGTATCCTTTACCATAACCAAGTCGATATCCATTATTATCGAAAACGATAGAAGGAGTAACTACTAAGTCTATTTTTCCTTCGTAGTAGTCGGATGAAGTTGGTTCTAATACTCCGAAATGTCCTGGAGCAAGCTCATCCCAAGATTTTAAGCGAATTAAATTTATCTTTCTATTTTCTATTTTTGGAACAAAGATTTGTTTTTTATTTATCCATTTTTTTATAAAAGTTTCAGTTATGATTTCGCTACCAAATCCCACGTATATAAATATTTTTTCTGAGGATTCGAAGAAATTTTGTTCTTCCAATGTTGCAAAGATTGTCTTAGTAGATGAGTTTCTATAGTCGCTTGCTAAGCTGTTTCGTTCGGATATAAAGTTTTTTCTAAGTGTTTTTTTCATAATGTATCACCTCACGTTATATTATATCATAAATCTAAATACAATTATAATTTTGATATAGTATAATAATTGAATGATGTAATTATGATTATGTAAATGATAAAAAGTACATTATATCTGTAATAAGAATTTTTATGGTAAAGGTGTTCAAATAGTTATTATAAAAACAAATATGGATTTTACTGGTAGATAAAGTTATGTTATAGGGATACAAGTTATCTATAAATTTTTAGAATTTTTATAATAAAGTATGTACAAGTATAATCAAAATTTTAAGAAAATATAAATAGATGTGAAAACTATGAATGTTGCTGTAGGTAGGTTTCAGATTTTCATAATATTATGAGATTTTCATAAATATAAAAATCTTAAATTATGATTTACCGTATCTACAAGATAAAAGTAGTAAAATAAAAAATAATTATTCATTATTTAATGGAAATAATAGTATAAATATGATATAATATAAAAGAAAATTTATGAGAAAGGAATCTTCTACAAATAATGACAAATTCAGAAAAAAATAAAGATATATTAAGTAATGATGAATTGGCAAAAAATAGTAAAAAAACAGATGATTATTCAAATCTGCTTGAGAAAATAAGAAAGCAAGTTGATATAGAGAATTCGTCTACTTACACTAGAAAGACTCATAATGAACAAGAAAATCTTGAAGAAACAGTAATTATGCCAGCTGTTACAGAAGAAGTAACTGATGAGTATGCCGAAACAGTTGTACTAGATAGAAATGAATTAGTACAAGCAATTGAGAAAAAAGAAGAATTAGTAGGGAAAAAAGTAGAAAAAATTGAAGAAAAACCTGTAGTATTAGAGGTTCTAGGGGTAAAAAAACGTATAGGTTTAAAAACAATTGTTGAAGATATTACCTTCGATATGCGTGAAGGTGAGATAATCGGATTATTAGGACCAAATGGAAGTGGTAAAACTACAATCATGAGAATGATGGTAGGGTTAACTAAGAAAACAAAAGGTGATGTTTATTGTTTCGAAAAACCTCTTGGTTTAGGAAGAACTTCTATGCTTAAAGAAGTTGGAGCTATGATTGAAACACCTGAGTTTTATAACTATATGTCAGGTTGGGCTAACTTGAAACAAATTGCACGTGTATGTGGAAAAAAAGTAACAAGAGCACGTATGAAAGAACTAGTTGAATTTGTTGGACTGAAAAAAGTAATTAGAAAAAAAGTTAAAACTTATTCACTAGGTATGCGTCAACGTCTTGGACTAGCACAAGCATTATTAAATGATCCTAAAGTTCTTATTCTTGATGAGCCTGTTAATGGATTAGACCCTCAAGGAGTGCAAGATTTCCGTAATAAACTTAAAGAAATCGCAGCAACAGGAGTTTCAATTTTAATTTCATCACATCTTCTTGATGAAATTGAAAAAGTTTGTGATAGAGTTATCGTAATTGAAAAAGGTAAAATTATTGCTGATGATAAATTAGAAAATCTAGTAGCAGATGAAGTCGTTAAAACATTAATTTCAACACATGATGTTGAAAAAACAGAATTATTAGTAAGAGAACTAGGGCTTAGATATGAACTGACTAAAGATGGATTTGTATTTGAAAATCTGAATCGTGAAGAAAAGGCTCGTATCATTACTTACCTAGTAACTAATAATGTTGAATTAGATACAATTCGTGAATTAACAACATCATTAGAGGATCGATTCCTACAAATTACAGGAGGGGAGAGAAAATAATGAAATTATTAATAAATGAATTTATAAAAGATTATAAGAAGAAAACTACATGGTTATATTTCTTGCTGTCATTTGGAATTATTTTGTTAAATAGCTATTTTGCAAAAAGACAATTTGAAGATGATGTAGATGCGGTAAAAATATTAAGTGGAATAACGGTGGTTGCTGTGGCAACAGCAACGATATTCTCGCTAATTATGTTAGCAAACAATTTATCTCAAGAATACTCAAAAGGAACTATTAAGTTTCTATATACAAAACCTAAGTCTCGTTCTGCGATACTTACTGCGAAAATAATTTTAGCATTTATTAACTATATTATTTTCTTAGTAGTAGGAACAGTGTTTGATTTTGTAACAAAGAATTATGTATTCTTTAAAAATAAAGTAGGATTAAATCATTTGAATGATACTATAACTGAAGGATATTTTGGAAGAACAGTTGCTAAACAAATAATAATAACAAACTTAGCTGATTTAGCAGTGTATATCTTTTTTGTAGCGATGGTAGTATTAGTTTGTGTAGTATTCAAAACACAAATTTTATCATTAGTACTAGTGATGCTGTCACTTTTAGGAACTGGATTGATTCAATCTTTAACAATATTTGCAGTTTCAAAATTCTCATGGGCAAAATATCACATGTTTGATGTACCGTTATTTAGCTCATACTATTCAAGTGAAGCAGGTCGTCACACTGTAAAAGAAATGTTTAAGTTTGATAATGCAAATGCATTAATTATTATGTTAGTAGCATACAGTTTTGTATTCTTTACAATTTCTTATATTGTAAATGCAAGACGTGATATTACAATAGATTAGAGTATAAAATTGTTAGGAGGTAGGAAAAATGAGAAGTTCATTAAAAAAGATTGAGCGAATTAAGGATATTTTGGATTTAAATGGAGATGTATTAACGTACAAATACTCAGATGAAGAAATACGACTTAACTTAGGGGAAGAACAACTAAGTAGTATTTTTAGTAGATTTATTAAAAGAAATCTACCTAAGATTAAAGAAGGGTTACATGCTGGAAAGCTGGTTAAATGTCAAAGCGGTTTAGGAATTTCATGTTTATTTATTCCTGGCGATAATGATGATGATTTCTATTTAATTACGCCTTTCTTAGAGTATTTAATTCCAACTAAATTATTCCAAGAGTCATTAACTAAATATGGAGCTAGTATTAGTGAATTAATTTGTGATGTTTATTTTTCATTACCAATCACACCTAGAAAAAAATTCAACTACCTAATAGAATTATTAGTAGAAGATGAAAATGTAGATTTCTTAGATGCAATTGTTTTAATAGAAGATTCAAGTGTGAAAAATGTAAGAAGAGCATCATCTAGAAAAAATTCTTATTTAAATGGTATTTTAGAAAGTGAAGTTAAGTTTAAACATGAAATTTTACAAGCTGTAGTTGAAGGTAATATTTCTCGTGTTAACATGCTTTTCGATTTACGTCGTAGAAATCATGGTGTAGAAGAAAATCATGTTGAGCAAGGAATTAACGTACGTCGTAGAAAATCTTATAACATGAATGATTTATTACGTTACGCTTTAGAACAACATAATGATGATTTCTTAGGAATTGAAGAACTATGGGTTAAAATTAAAAACAAACTTGATAACTATGATTTATCTGAAGATGTTATTAGAAGTTATTGTTTACTTGTAGATAGAAATAAATATAAAGATAAACAAGCTGTAGTTCGTAACTGTATTGCTTATATCAATGATCGTATTTCAGAAAAAATTAGTTTAGATAACGTAAGTGATTACTTAGGTGTTAATAAGAGTTATCTGTCTTCTATCTTTAATAAAGATATGGGAATTAGTATTGTAGATTACATTCATGATAAACGTATTTCTAATGCATGCTATTTACTAGCAAATACTGATTTTTCAATTTCAGAAGTAGCAGATTACATTGGTTACTTCGATACAAGTTACTTCATTAGAATATTTAAAACTCTAGTGAAAATGACACCTCTTAAATATAGAGAGTCATTATCTAAAAGATAATATAATAAAGATTGTTGGCTAAATTAGTCAATAATCTTTTTTTATATGTAGTGTTAATATTATATATAGTATGTTTTGTATTTTACTACTTGCATTAGAGTAATTGTGGTATAATATAATCGTTCTTAAAATAAGTAAATCATAGGAGATAAAAGATGATTTTTGCATTGGATGTAGGAAATACGAATATAGTACTTGGTGTTTTTGGAAGTGATTATAAAATGCTTCATTCGTGGCGTATAGCGACTGATAATACAAAAACAGAAGATGAATTGTATGTTATTATTCGAAATTTCTTTGTTGATAAAGGAATTAAGTTTGAAGATTTTGACGGAGTTGTAATATCAAGTGTTGTTCCAAAAATGATGTTCGCTTTGGAATTGTTAAGTAAAAAATATTTTAAAAAAGAACCGATTATTGTTTCTGGGGATATAAATACAGGTATAAAAGTGCCGGAACCGTATAGTAGTAAATTAGGTGCCGATCGTGTAGTTGATATTGTAGGTGCGAAAGTTAGCGAATACCTACCAGCTATAGTTGTTGATTTTGGAACAGCTACTACATTTGATTGTATAGATGAAGATATGAATTATCATGGTGGGATTATTTGTCCTGGGATGAATATTAGTGCTGAAGCATTATATTCAAGGGCTGCTAAGTTGCCGAGAGTTGAGTTTGAAGCAGTAGATACATCACTAGGTATGGATACAACAAGTCAAATGCAAGCTGGATTATTTTATGGATTCTTAGGTCAATTCGAGAATATTATTAAACATTTACAGCAAGATTTAGGTGGGGACTATAAAGTAGTTTTAACTGGAGGTTTATCTAAATTTATAGCTAAGTATAGCGATGTAGTCGATATTGTTGATGAAGAATTAACATTAAAAGGTATAATTGAACTATATAAAATGAATAATGAGAAGATAGTAACTCAAAAATCGTAATTTCGAAGGAATAGATTTTGTTGAGTCGCCCTCTGGCAAAGTTTATTAGGTATCTAAAAGTCCTTATAAAGTGAATTTAGATATCAATAAACTACTGCGTCTATGAGTTCTCATATGAACTTTGTTGAATTTTAGGACTTTTGGATCAGCCACATTTTTTATGCCGTGTTTGATGAAACTGAGATTTTAGTATAATTTAAAAGGAGATAAGTTGATATGAGAATTACCATTTTTTGTGGAGCAAATAATGGAAAGAGTGAATTGTATAAAGAAAATGCGATAGAACTTGGTAAATGGATAGCTAATAAAAATCATACGCTAGTTTATGGTGGTGGAAAAATAGGATTAATGGGAGTTATAGCTGATACTGTATTAGAAAATAGTGGAGAAGTAATTGGGATAATGCCTCAATTTTTAGTAGATAGAGAAATCAGCCATACAGGTATTACCGAATTTGTTATTGTCGATGATATGTCTGAAAGAAAGACGCAGTTAGTTGATCTTGGAGATGCTTTTATTGCTTTACCAGGAGGCCCTGGAACATTAGAAGAAATATCACAGGTTATTTCATGGGTTCGAGTAGGAAAAAAAGATGCACCATGTATATTAATGAATGTTAATGGTTACTATGACTTTTTAGAGCAATATTTTGATAAGATGGTAGAAGAAGGGTTTTTAACTAACGAAGATAGAAAGAGAACATTATTTACAGCAAATTTAGAAGAAATGGAAGAGTTCATCGCTAATTATAAAAATTTATAAAGAAGAAATAAATAGACAATAATTAAAAATAAATGTATAATAGAACATCGTAAGAAATATTTAGAAGTTCTAGAATTGAAAGGAATTTATTTAATGAAAGATTATTTGATTAGAGGATTAGCCTTTAACGATGAAATTAGATTTTTTGTAACAAAAACTACAGATTTAGTAGAAGAAATTAGAAAAAGACACGATGCTTATCCAACAGCAATCGCAGCAGTAGGGCGTACAGCTACAGCTACAACAATGATGGGAGCGATGCTTAAGAGCGGAGATAAAATTGATGTTGCAGTGCGTGGTGATGGGCCTGTCGGAACTATATACGCATCATCAAATGAGCTTGGTGAGACTACAGCGTACGCTAAAAATATGCAAGTGCATATCCCAAGTAATGCTCAAGGTAAACTTGACGTAAGAGGAGTAGTAGGTGGAGGGAACATCACGGTAGTACGTGATCTAGGTTTAAATGAAAAGTATACTACTACTTCACCAATAGTATCAGGAGAAATCGCAGAAGATTTCACTTACTACTTTGCTGCTAGTGAACAAGTACCTTCTGCAGTATCTTTAGGCGTATTGGTAGAAACTGATAATTCTGTAATAGCTGCTGGAGGATTTATTTTACAAGTTTTACCAAATGCTACCAATGAGACAATAACAAAAATAGAAAAAGCAATTAGTAATATTAAACCAATTTCTACGTTAATTCATGAAGGTAAAACTCCTGAAGAGATTGCAAATATTATCTTCGGTGGTGAAGAAAATTATCGTATCCTACATAAAAATGATGTAGTATTTAAATGTACATGTTCAAAAGAACGTTATGCTGATGCGCTAGTAACATTAGGAAAAGAAGAATTAGAAGATATTGCTAAACAGGAGACTACAGAGTTAGTTTGTGCTTTCTGTAAAGAAAAATATCATTTTTCTAAAAAAGAAATAACAGAGTTATTAGACAATTTAAAATAATATTATGAATAAAGAGCCTTAATGATTAACATTTCATTAGGCTCTTGAATTTTTAATAAAAGTTTGGTATCATTAATAAAATTACTCAAAGTTTATATAGGAGGAGTTATGGAATTACTAAGAGAAATGGTTATTACTGATGGTAAAGTTTATGATAATAATGTCCTAAAAGTTGATTCATTTTTAAACCATCAAATCGATGCTGGTTTAATGATGAAAATGGCAGAATCTTTTTATGAGTATTTCAAAAAAGAGAAGATAACAAAGATTTTGACGATTGAAGCAAGTGGGATAGCTCCGGCGATTATGGTTGCTAATTTGTTTAGTGTGCCAATGGTTTTTGCTAAAAAAAGTAAACCGTCGACACTAAAAAACAATGATGTATACACGGCTGAAGTTCATAGCTATACGAAGAATATAACTAATACTATAGTAGTTTCAGAAAAATTCATTAATAAAGATGATAAAGTTCTAATCGTTGACGATTTTCTTGCTAATGGTCAAGCTACTTTAGGTCTTATGGAAATAGTTGAAAAAGCTGGTGCCGAAACGGTAGGTGTAGGCATCCTTGTTGAAAAAAGTTTCCAAGATGGTAGAAAACTATTAGATGAAAAAAATGTCAATGTTTGTTCTTTATGTAGAATTGCTTCTTTAGAGAATAATGAAGTTAAATTTAATAAAGCTGATGATGAGAAATAAGAAAGGATAAAAATAAAATGTGGGAAAATAAATTTCAAAAAGAAGGTTTAACATTTGATGATGTACTATTAGTACCAGCTAAAAGTGATATTTTACCTAAAAAAGTTGATTTAAAAGTTAATTTAACGGAGAAAATTAAACTATCAGTACCGATTATTTCTGCTGCGATGGATACAGTAACAGAACATAAAATGGCAATAGCAATGGCCCGCGAGGGTGGAATCGGTGTTATCCACAAAAACATGACTATTGAAGAACAAGCTGAACAAGTAAGAAAAGTTAAACGTTCAGAAAGTGGAGTTATTACAGATCCTTTCTTCCTTACGCCAGATAGCCTAGTATATGAAGCAGAAAACTTAATGCAACAATACAAAATTTCAGGTGTACCAATTGTAAACAATGAAGATGATATGAAAGTTGTTGGAATCATCACAAACCGTGATATGAGATTCTTAACTGACTTTGATATTAAAATTAGCGAAGTAATGACTAAAGAGCACCTTATTACTGCTCCAGAAAAAACTACGCTAGAAGAAGCTAGTGTAATTTTACGTAGCCACAAAATTGAAAAACTAATTTTAACTGATGAAGCAGGTAAATTAACAGGATTAATTACTATTAAAGATATTGAAAAACTAGCTAAATATCCTAACTCAGCAAAAGATGCTAAAGGGCGTCTTTTAGTAGCCGCTTCTGTAGGTATTACTAACGACACAGTTGATCGTGTTGATGCTTTAGTAGAAGCTGGAGTTGATGCAATCGTAGTTGATACTGCTCACGGGCACTCTAAAGGAGTATTAGATGCAGTTAAAACATTAAGAACTAACTATCCTGAGTTAGATATTATTGCTGGAAATGTAGCAACAGGAGAAGCTGCTCGTGATTTATTCGAAGCTGGAGCGGATGTTGTAAAAGTAGGTATTGGACCTGGTTCAATCTGTACTACGCGTGTAGTTGCAGGGGTAGGAGTTCCACAAATCACAGCTATTTACGACTGTGCAACAGTAGCTCGTGAATTAGGAAAAACAATTATCGCTGATGGTGGAATTAAATATACTGGAGACGTAGTAAAAGCTATTGCTGCTGGTGGACACGCAGTAATGCTAGGATCTATGCTTGCTGGTTGTGAAGAATCACCAGGTGAATTAGAAATCTTCCAAGGTAGAACATTTAAAGCATACCGTGGAATGGGATCAATTTCTGCAATGGAAAAAGGATCTAAAGACCGTTACTTCCAAGAAGATGGTAAGAAATTAGTTCCAGAAGGAATCGAAGGACGTACACCTTATAAAGGTGCTGTTTCTGAAACAATTTACCAAATCATTGGTGGATTACGTGCAGGTATGGGTTACACTGGTTCACGTGACTTACGTGCACTTCGTGAAAACTCACAATTTGTTCGTATGACAGGTGCTGGATTAATCGAATCTCACCCACACGATGTTCAAATTACAAAAGAAAGTCCAAACTATTCTAAATAATAATATAGAAAACAAAAAGCTAGGAGCTTGAAGTTCAAGTTCCTAGCTTTATTTTACATCTTAGTATACAAAAGAAAGCTGGAGTTGGATTTAGGCCGATACTCCAGCTTTCTTATATAGCCTATAGTTTTAAATTTGTTTAGTTAAGTCAATCATTTCAAGAAGACCTTGAGCACATTCACTACCTTTGTTTCCAGCTTTTGAACCAGCTCTTTCGATAGCTTGATCGATATCTTCAGTAGTAATAACACCGAACATTACAGGTATTTCGCTGTTAAGGTTAATTTGTCCTACACCTTTAGCCACTTCATTACAAACTAGATCATAGTGACTAGTACTTCCACGAATAATGCTTCCTAATGTAACAATACCATCGTATTTATTTGTAGCTACTAATTTTTTAGTAATAAATGGAATTTCAAATGCTCCTGGAACCCAGTATACATCGATATTTTCTTCTTTTACTTCATTTCTAATCAGTGTGTCTTTAGCACCACCTAATAATTTAGAAGTGATGAATTCGTTAAAACGTGCCACTACAATTGCTACTTTAATATCTTTACCTATAAATTTTCCTTCAAATGTTGTCATAATAATGTTCTCCTTATATATCTAAAAAGTGATTAAATCTTATTTTTTTTGTTTGTAAATAGTGTTTATTTTCTTTATGTGGTTTTATTTTAATTGGTTCACGATCTACTATATTTATTCCTAAAGCGCTTAGTTGTTCTACTTTGTCAGGATTATTAGTAAGTAGTTTTACAGATTTTATTCCTAAGTAGTCTAATATGTCTACTGCAATGCTATAGTCTCTCTCATCGGGAGCGAAACCTAATTGAACATTTGCATCGTACGTATCAACACCTTGTTCTTGTAGTTGGTAAGCAAGAAGTTTATTTCTAAGTCCAATTCCTCGACCTTCTTGTCTTAAATATAGAACAGCTCCACGGCCTAGTTCTGAGATTTTTTCAAGTGCAGCGTGTAGTTGCTCTCCGCAGTCGCATCTATGTGAAGCGAATATATCGCCTGTTAAACATTCTGAGTGAACTCGTATAAGTAATGGTTCTTCAGAAGTTAAATCTCCTTTACTAATAATTAAATGTTCTTTATTAAATTCATCTTCGAACAGCTGTAAATCAAAGTCTCCAAATTCTGTTGGAAGCTTTACTTTAACGCTGTCTTCAAATGACAAAAAACGTGTTAGCTCATCTAAATCGACAACTGTTAAATCCCATTTTTTAGCGAATTCATACAAGTCATCTCTTCTAGCCATAGTACCATCTTCATTCATAATTTCACAGATGTACGAAGCTTCAGTGCTATTAGCTAATCTTGCTAAATCTAGGCTTGCCTCTGTGTGGCCACGGCGAACTTTGATTCCACCATCACGCCCTATAAGAGGAAACATGTGTCCAGGTCTATTAAAATCTTCTGGTCTTGAATTAGGGTTTGCTAATTCTTTTATAGTAGTTGCTCTTTCAAAAGCAGAGATTCCTGTTGTTGATGTTTTATAATCAACACTAACTGTGAATGCAGTTTCATGTGGATCTGTATTTTTATCTAACATAGAGTGTAGATTTAATCTTTTTGCAATCTCAGTTGAAACTGGGGCGCAAATTAAACCACGAGCATGTTTTGCCATAAAATTAACAGTTTCACCAGTAACTAATTCTGCTAGGCCTACTAAATCTCCTTCAGCTTCTCTGTCATCATCATCGATAAGAACAATTAATTTTCCAGCTTTTAAGTCTTCAATTGCTTGTCTTACATTATTAATCATTTAACTTTCCTCCAAATAATTTTAATTGAGCTTTTATGTATTTTGCTAGAATATCGGTCTCAATATTTACATTATCACCGATTTTTAATTTTTCTAGATTTGTGTGTTTTGCAGTGTGTGGAATTAACGAAACAGTAAATTTATTATTGTCACAAGTTACTACTGTTAAACTTATTCCGTTTATAGTAATTGAGCCTTGATTAATGATTTCCCCTTGAAATTTACTTGGATAAGCAAAAGTTAGAAGAATAGCATTCTCATCTTTTTGTCTGGCTGCTAATTGTGCTAAGCCATCACTGTGACCCGAAACGATATGTCCTTCAAATCTATCTGAATGTCCCATTGCAGGTTCAAGATTTACAGAGTCATTTACTTTTAGCTCTTTAAATGTTGTTCTCTTATAAGTCTCAGGCATAATATCAACTGTGAATTGTGATGAGCTTTTTTGAACACAGGTTAAACATACACCATTTACTGCCATGCTATCACCGATCTTATATGTCTCTAGTAAATTTTTACTTGCTTGTATCGTTAATTTTATACTGTGACTTGATTTTATAATTTTTACTATTTTCCCTTGTTCTTTTATTAATCCTGTAAACATTGACTTTCTTTCCTTCCTGAGATTCTTATATCTTCACCGAGTTTTATAATATTAATATCGTGTAAAGTGATTTTTTCATTTGTAGGTCTATTACTACTAAATGATGAAGTATTATTTCCTCCTATGAGTGTAGGGGAAATATATGAAATTACTTCATCCCAGTAACCACTAGCAAGGAATTGATCATGGATACAAGGACCACCTTCTACATACACTGACTGTATACCAATTTTTGCAATTTTAGTAAGAATTTCTTTTATTGTAAATTCGTTAGGTGTAACGATAGTTACATGTGAAGGTAAGTTTTCATTTTGGTGTTTTGAAAAAACTATAACTTCGGAAGAATCGTCTTTAAAGAGATTTAGTTCTTTATGTTGGAAAATAGTTCCTTCTTTATCTAATATTATTCTTTTTGGTGGGTATAACGAAGTGTTGGCTCCAGTTAATTTTGGATTATCTATTAACACAGTTTTTGCCCCAACAAGAATAGCTTGATAATTATCTCGTTCTTTTCTGACGAAGTCGTACACTTCTTTTCCTGTTATTTGAGTTCTTTCATTAGTAAAGGCTAATTTCCCATCAAGACTGGTAGCTTGTTTTAAGACTACATATGGTCTATTTTGTGTATGGAATAAATTATAAGCGTAATTTAGATTATAAGCTTCTTTTTCCAAGACACCAGTTATTACTTCAATTCCATTATCACGTAAGAATTTAATTCCTTTACCGCTAACTATTGGATTAGGATCTAATTGAGCTACAACAACTTTAGAGATACCCATTTTCAATATAGCTTCTGTACAAGGGGGTTGTTTTCCTTTGTGGTTACACGGTTCTAATGTGACGTATAGAGTTGAATTAAATATTTTTTCAGGAGTTTTACAAGTAGAAATAGCATTTTTTTCAGCATGTTCACACCCGTATCTAAGGTGTGCCCCTCTTGCGACAATTTTATTATCTTTTACTATAATTGCACCAACTAGAGGATTTGTATGTGTATATTTTGTACCACGTTTAGCCTCTAATAGAGCAAGATTCATAAAATATTCATGCATAGTATCAACTCCTTTATAAAAATAAAAACCCGATTAAACTTGAAAATTCAAATTAATCGGGATTGATGGTTTGTTTTTTATTCGATAAAAAGCCCTGAATATATAATTATAATACATTTTAGGTTGTATATTATCAGTAGTATTAGATATATTTATCTTAATGCTATTAATTTCTTCTCCCATCCAGACTTTACTGTCGGTTCTGGAATCTCACCAGATCAGCTTGCGCTCACGGACTTCTAGAAAACTAGTCACCGCCGGTTGGGAATTACACCCGACCCCGAAGAAATATTTAATTCATGACTTAATAATAGCACTATTGAAAACGGATGTCAATAATTATAGATTATTTATAAAAAAATATTTAAAACACTATAATAAAAAATAAGAGTGATTCAACAGATAAGGTAGTAGCTCGACAAGATCACTTTCTCTAAGATCACGATTTTTGAATTACCCCATTATTTTGAATCACTACTGTTGTTTTTAAATTAGATTAGAAAAATTGCGCTAAGCAAACGATAAGAATAATAACTGGTAGTATATATCTTAATAGGAATAACCATGTTTTGAATAATACTAAGCTTTTTTTATTATTTTCATCAATGTGTAATTGTTCTAAAGCTACTTTTTTATCAAGTACATATCCAGTGAATATTGATAATGCTAAGCAACCAAGTGGCATAAGTATATTAGATACTAAGAAGTCCATTAAATCGAAAACTGTTTTTCCGAATATCAATGTATTAGATAATGAACCGTAAGATAGAGCAGAAGGAATTCCAACGATGAAAGTTAAGATTCCGATGATTATACTGAATTTAGTACGGTTAGTATTTTTTTGATTAGTAATATTTCCTACATTGATTTCTAACATAACTACAGATGAAGTAATAGTAGCGAATAAGAATAATATTAAGAATAAAATGTAGAAAATTTTACCGAATGCCATATTGTTGAACAATTGTGGTAATACGATGAATAATAAACTTGGCCCACCTTCAGATTCCATTCCGAATGAACTCATAGCTGGGAAGATTGCAAGTCCTGCCATTATAGAAACGGAAATGTTCATTAATACAACCGAAATACCTGATTGAACCAGGTTGGTTCTTCTATCAAGGTATGATGCATAAGTTAACATAGCTGTCACCCCGATAGAAAGTGCGAAGAACGATTGACCAAGTGCGAATAAAATACCAGAACTAGTGATTTTAGAAAAATCAGGTTTTAGGAAGTAAGTAACTCCAGCCATTGCATTTGGTAATGTTAATGATCTTGCGATAATTACTAAGAATATAATGAATAATAGTGGCATCATGATTTTTGATGCTTTTTCAATACCTTTTTGAACCCCACGAGATACTATAAGAATATTCAATAAGATGAATAAAGCCTGAGCTCCTAATGCAATCCAAGTATTTGAGATAATACTCGTGAATAGGGCAGCGTGGTCGCCAGTAGCATGAAGACCAAGAGCATCGGCAACTGAAATACCTAAGTATACTAAAATCCATCCACCGATAACACTATAGAATGATAGCAAGATGAATAGGGCGAATCCGCCGATATAACCAATAATATTATAATTTTTGTTTTTTCCTAGTTTACCAAAAGTTCTAATGGCTGAAACCCCAGCCCCACGACCAAGTACGAATTCAGCAAGAAGTAGTGGTAGACCAATTAGAAGTGTAAAGATAAGGAAGACTAGTAAGAATCCACCTCCACCATTTGCTGCGGTCATGTATGGGAATTTCCATACAGCTCCAAGACCTATCGCAGATCCTGCTGAAGCAAGTATGAAACCTATTTTAGAACTCCATTTTGAATTTTCTGACATAAAATTTTTCCTCCTTTTAATAGTTTAAAAAATAAAAGCTATTTAGAAAATACTAAATAGCTTTTAAAATATATATAATACTATACTCAAGGCCATTTAGTATTTTTACCAATGGCTTGAAAACATGTTTAACTAGCCATTGTAGACATCGTTGCACTTATATCTACAATGCTATGAGATATAAGTGCTGCTAAAATGGCACGAAAAAGTATTCTCTTTTACTAGTTAAAATTTTAGTTTTCATTATTGAGTAGCTCCTTTATTAATTGTAATTAAAATCTTAACATTTATCTGAAAATTTGTCAATAATTTTTTGAAAACTTTTCATTAGTTGATTTATTTAGCAGTAGTAAAAGGGAAGTAGGGGTATTATAAGAAAAATCACCACACTCAAGTAAGTTTACTCAAATATGGTGATTTAATTTTAGTTTTAAACTATATTTTTATAGATTATTCGTTGTCTAATTGCATGTAAACAACTTGAGTAGTTAGATATTCTTCTAAACCATGTTTACCGTCAGCTCCACCGATACCAGATTTACGACGTCCAGCGTGGAATCCTTGCATAGCTTCGAAGTTTTCACGGTTAATGTATGTTTCACCGAATTTTAGACCATTTACAGCTTTGAATGCAGTATTTAGGTTAGTAGTGTAAACAGATGAAGTTAATCCGTATTCTGAATCATTTGCATATTCTAATACTTCTTCTAAAGTTTTGAATGTTGCTACTGGGATTACAGGTCCGAATGTTTCTTCCTTCATAATTTTCATTTCGTTAGTTACATCTGTTAAAACAGTTGGTCCAAAGAAGTATCCTACTTGATTTTCATCGCGAGTTCCACCGTATGATAGAGTAGCCCCTTGTTTTACTGCATAAGCAACTTTTTCTGCAACAGCATCAACAGCACGTTTTTCGATAAGTGGACCGTAATCTAAACCACCTTCTTTGTTAGGATCACCGAATTTAACTTTATCAAGTTCAGCGAATAATAATTTTTCGAATTCATCTTTAACATCTTCGTGAACATATACTCTTTCAGCACAGTTACATACTTGCCCAGAGTTAATTACACGAGATGCAACAATAGCTTTAGCAGCAAGAGAAAGGTCAGCATCTTTAAATACGATAGCAGGAGCTTTTCCACCAAGTTCTAGAGAAACATTAGTGATGTTTTCAGCTGCTGCTCTCATAACTTCTTGTCCAGCTGTTAAGCTACCAGTTAAACTTACCAAACCAACTTTAGGATTAGAAGCTAATCTGTTTCCTACTACAGAACCACGTCCGTGAATAATATTAAGGATACCTTTTGGAAGACCAACTTCTACACAGATTTCAGCGAAAATATCAGCATTTATTGGAGTTAATTGACTTGGTTTTAATACGATTGTATTACCAGTAAGTAGCGCAGGCGCAGCTTTTCTTGCAATTAAGAAGAATGGGAAGTTCCAAGGTAAGATACCAGTAGTTACTCCGTGAGGGCGTTTGAATAAGAAGATATGTTCATCTTGTCTATCACTTTGAATAATTTCTCCTTCATATCTTCTAGCCCATTCAGCCATATAGTCTAAGTAATCTGCTGTGAATAATACTTCAACTTTAGCTAAATCGAAAGTTTTACCACCTTCGTTAACAATAGTTTGTGTAATTTCAGGTTCGCGTTCACGAATACGTTCAGCAAGTTTTCTAAGGTAAGCACCTCTTTGAACTGCTGGTAATTTTTCCCAATCACGTTGTGCAACTTCAGCAACATCGATAGCACGGTCTACATCAGCTTCTGAAGAAGAAGGAATTTTTGCGATAACTTCCTCAGTAGAAGGATTTAATACGTTAATATAGTCATAATTTGAATTATCTTCAAATTCCCCGTTAATAAAATTTTTCAAAACTTTAACTTCACTCATAGTTTAATTCTCCTTTATACTTTTTTGATAAGTAAACGTTACCATTTCTTTGCTAACATTATATATTATGAAAAAATTAAAATCAAGTACTTTGTTTATATTTTTGATGTATATTTATATATTTAAACATAGATAAAGATGAATTTATTAAAAAAATAATGTATTTTTATTTTCAAAAGTAAGTGGAAATTTATTGGAGTTATAGAAATTGGAATAAAGTAAAACATCTGTAATATAGCACTTAAAACGCATACATAATTTAAAAATCCTTCATACTACTGTATACGAAAAATTTATAATTATTACAGATTAATATTAAATTTAATTTTTAATGTATTAAGTAAGTAATATAAATAATAGTAAAAAATTTTTTCGAGCAAAAATATTTCCATTAACACCGTATTTGGTGGTATAATCTTATGTAAGAAACATTAGGAGGTTCATTAATGAAACAAAATATCGGAGTTATCGGTTTATCAGTAATGGGAAGTAATCTTGCATTAAATATTGCAGATAATGGTTTTAAAGTTGCAGTATTTAATAGAACAACATCTGTTGTAGATAAAATGCTAGAAGAGCACCCACACAAAAATGTAACAGGGAGATATTCACTACAAGAATTAATCGATGGATTAGAAAAACCAAGAAAAATTGTCTTAATGGTTAAAGCAGGGTTTGCTGTAGACAGCCTAATTGAACAATTAACACCACTTCTTGATAAAGGAGATATCATTATTGATGGAGGAAACTCATTCTTTAAAGATACTCAAAGAAGATATGATCTATTATTAGAAAAAGGAATTAACTACTTTGGTGTAGGTGTATCTGGAGGAGAAGAAGGTGCTAGATTTGGTCCTGCTTTAATGCCTGGTGGTGATGAAAAAGCTTACGAAGAAATTCGTCCTATTTTAGAAGCTATTGCGGCTAAAGTTAACGGTGTTCCATGTTGTAGTTATACTTCAACAGGTGGAGCAGGTCACTATGTGAAAATGGTTCACAATGGTATCGAGTATGGAGATATGCAATTAATTTCTGAAGCATACAAAGTGCTTAAACACCTAGGTGGTTTCACTAATGAAGAATTACAAGAAACATTTGAAGAGTGGAATAAAGGTGAATTAGAATCTTATCTAATTGAAATTACAGCTAATATCTTCAAAGTAAAAGAAGAAGATGGAAGCTACTTAGTAGATAAAATCTTAGATAAATCTCAACAAAAAGGTACTGGGAAATGGACTAACGAACAAGCTATTGATTTAGGAATTGATGTATCAGTTATTACAGCTGCGTTAAATGGAAGATATATGTCAAATCTTAAAGAAGAACGTGTTCGTGCTGAAAAAGAATTTGCTCGTAAACCTTATGCGCTAGTTGAAGATAAAGAACGACTAAAAAATATTGTAAAAGATGCTTTATTTATTTCAAAAATTGTATCTTATGCACAAGGATTCAAATTATTACAAGCTGCTGAGAAAGAATATAACTGGACATTTGATTATTCACAAATTGCTAAAATTTTCCGTGGTGGATGTATTATTCAAGCGAAAATTTTACAAAATATTATCGAAGCATACCAAAATAATCCAAAATTAGAAAACTTAATCTTTGATCCATTCTTTAAAGAAGTTATTGAAACAAGACAAGATAGTTTACGTGAAGTTGCAGTATTAGCGATTTCTAATAGATTACCACTAAGTGCTATGACTTCTGCAGTTTCTTACTTAGATATCTACACTACAGCAGAAAGTGGTGCTAACTTAATTCAAGCCCAACGTGACTATTTTGGAGCACATACTTTCGAAAGAACTGATAAAGAAGGAAATTATCACTATGACTGGGTTGGAAACAATGGAAAATAAAACAGCAATAACACTTTTTGGAGGAACAGGGGATCTTACATATAGAAAACTGTTGCCTGCATTATATAACTTAAATGTATTAGGGAAATTAGCTGATGATTTTAAGATAGTTGTGATTGGTCGTAGAGCTTATACGCAGTCAGAATATATAGATATTGCTCATACGTGGGTAAAAGAGTATGCACGTACTAAATTCGACGATGAACAATTTGATGCATATGCTAAAAAAATTATCTATTTCAAAATGGATATGACAAATGA
The DNA here is from genome assembly GCA_002871655.1 of Streptococcus sp. UMB1385. Classification (GTDB taxonomy): domain Bacteria; phylum Bacillota; class Bacilli; order Staphylococcales; family Gemellaceae; genus Gemella. The sequence goes on from PNGU01000008.1 coordinate 74,554, forward strand.
AGATGACTATGAGATGTTACAAGCATTTTATTCTGAACAAGATATACAAAATCATGTTTACTACTTCGCGGTGGCTCCATCATTCTTCATAACTATTACAAATGGTCTAAAAAAATATTGCTCAGAAAATAATGCGAAAGTTATTATTGAAAAACCATTTGGAGAAGATTTAGAAAAAGCTGGGCTACTAAATGATGAGCTTGCTAAATTCTTTAATCAAGATGAAATTTATCATATTGACCATTACCTAGGTAAAGAGATGATTCAAAATATTTTATCTTTACGTTTTGAAAATATCATCTTCAAAGGTATCTGGAATAAAGATTTTATCGAAAACGTTCAAATTACTGCTGCAGAAACTGTAGGAGTTGAAACTAGAGCTAGTTACTACGATAAGAGTGGTGCTTTAAAAGATATGGTTCAAAATCACCTATTACAAGTTCTATCATTAGTAGCTATGGAAGAACCAAAAGAAGAGGGAAGTCGTGGTATTCACGAGAGTCAATACAATCTTCTTTCTGCACTTAAACCGATTGAAGATGTTCATGAAAGTTTAGTAATGGGGCAATATGAAGGGTATCTACAAGAACAAAATATTCCTGCTGATTCTAAAACAGAAACTTATACAGCGCTTAAGTTATTTGTAGATAATGAACGTTGGGAAGGTGTACCATTCTTTATAAGAACTGGTAAGAAACTAGAAAAACGAGAAACTCAAGTAGTTGTTCAATTTAAATCTGTAGGAACTTCTCCAGGAAATGTATTAATAATAAAAATTCAACCTGAAGAAGGCGTATATTTCCAATTTAATGCTAAAAAACCAGGAACAGAACAAGAATTACAGCCAATTTCATTAGATTTCTGTCAAAGTTGTATATTAGAAAATATAATAAATACACCTGAGGCTTATGAAAGGTTATTAGATGCTTGTTTTAGAGAGGATAGAGCATTATTCTCACAATGGAATCAAATAGTAGAATCTTGGACATTTATTAATAAGTTAATAGCTAAATATGAAGAACAAGGTTCTCCATTATACACGTATGAACAAGGTTCAAAAGGTCCAAAAGAGGCGGATAATCTAGTAGATTGGGTTAAATAACTATTAAGATGTATTGTATGACTTTAAGTTGTATGATACATCTTTTTTTATTAATATAAGTACTTTTAAAGAGTTCATTAGTTAGGAAAGTTTACGTTAAGTTTCAAGTATAGTATAATTGTACATATAAAAAAATAAAATTTGAAGAGGAGTCAAGATGAAACTATTAGATTCAATGTTAGAATACAATGAGTATTTTGTGAAGTTTGAGGAATATGAAAAATATAAAACAGAAGATAAATATCCGGCAAAAAAGGTCGTTATGTTTACATGTATGGATACGAGGTTAGTTGAACTTGCTACAAAATCTTTGAATTTATCTTCAGGGGATGTCAAGGTAGTTAAAAATGCAGGAGCAATATTGACACACCCATTCGGTTCAATCATGAGAAGTTTGATAATAGCGGTATATATGTTAAAAGCAGATGAAATAATAGTTATGGGCCATCATGATTGTGGTATGCAAAATATTGATACTAATTTAATAATGGAGAAAATGCAGGCAAGAGGTGTTGGGAAAGAAACTCTTGATATTTTGCAATACTCAGGGCTTGATTTAAATGCTTGGCTACATGGATTTGATGATGTTGAAGAGAGTGTTGGACATGATGTTGATATGATTATGAATCATCCATTAATACCTAAGGATGTTCCTGTTCATGGTTTAGTAATAGATCCAAGTAACGGGAAGGTTGATTTAGTAGTTAATGGTTATGAAAATCTAAGAAAATAGAAAGGAGATATGAATTTGAAGAAAATATTAATCTTAAATACAGGTGGAACAATTTCTATGAGTGAAGACCAGACAACTGGAAAAGTTTCGCCTACAGATAGGAATCCTATAGCAGCTGGAGGGAATATATTTTCTTATCTTGGAGATTTGGTAGTTGAGGATCTGTATCATCTTGCTTCTCCGCAGATAACAGAGTATGAGATGTTGGGAATAAAAAATAGAATACTTGAAGCGGTAAATGAGGGATATGATGGTGTTGTGGTAACGCATGGAACAGATACACTTGAAGAAACTGCGTATTATTTAGAGCTGACATTGGATGTTAATATACCTGTTGTAGTTACAGGTGCGATGCGTTCTAGTAATGAAATAGGAGCTGATGGACTAGCTAATTTAAGAAGTTCTTTGGTAGTAGCAATTAGTGATGAAAGTAGTGATAAGGGTGTATTGGTTGTTATGAATGACGAGGTTCATACCGCTACCTATGTTACAAAAACACATACTACTAACGTTGCGACATTTCAAACACCGACATTCGGTCCTATCGGACTTGTTTCTAAAAATAGTGTAATTTATTTCCAAAAGCTAATTAAACAGGAACACTACGATGTAAATGGCTTTGGGAGAAAAGTATTCTTATTAAAAGCATATGCTGGTATGGGAGCAGATCTTATTACAGCGGTAACTAATCTAGGAGCTGATGGTTTAGTAATTGAAGCGCTAGGTGCAGGAAACCTACCGCCGAGAACTGTTCCAGCAATTAGAGAATGTATAAAAAATAATATACCTGTTGTATTTGTTTCGCGAGCATTTAATGGTGTTACTCAAGATGTTTATGATTATGAAGGAGGTGGAAAAAGATTCCAACAAGATGGAGTTATTTTTACAACGGGTCTAAGTGGTCAAAAAGCAAGGATAAAATTATTAGTTTTATTAGAAGCGGGAATTAGTAATGATAAATTAAAGGAATATTTTTAAACTAACTATGATTGATTGTTGAAACACATAGGAGGTTGAATATTTTTTATAAATATGGTAGTATATTAAATGATTTATATTAGGAAAGAGGTGTAGAGTTGAAATTTAAATATCATAAGTCGTATAGAGGATTTTATCTGTTAGAAGATAATAAGTTTAAGCGACCATACCAAAAATTAGATCAAGAGAAAACTTTAGAGAACTTAGATGGTGAATTTGAGTTTAATAAACATGAAATATTAGATATAGATGATAAGTTTGTAGTTTTTGTTGATAAAGACGGTGGGAATACAGATAAAAACAAAAATGTAACAAAACCAAAAGTTCAGAAAAAAACTGAAACAATTGATTTTGAAGTATTAGAATTGAAATATAAAATACCTAAACTTTTACTAGAAAAGTTATACGGATTAATTTCTGAGAATTCAAAAGATGGACAACGTGATTTGTTGTCAGTATTGTCAGTGGTTGAGAATGTTACGCATGCAGATGGTTTATTTTCATCTAAGGTAAAGAAAATTTTTTACTACAGTGATAAAGAATTAAATGATTTATTATCTAGATATAATTTTGATAATATAAATGTTGCTAATTTAAAAAAAGATATCGAGGTAAATTATCCTAGCCAATATATTTCTAGTCTACCGATTGATTATAAGGAATATGAAATGATTTTTGTATTCTATTTCATTATTCTAATTGAATTACTAACAATATTGAAATAAGATGAATTTTTTGATTAAATTTATAGAAAAGACTTGACTTTTTTATAAGTCTTCGCTATAATTTTAATCAGAAAGTTTATTTTTTTGGAATTAGTTGGTCGAAAAGCGACCTATAAGGACAGAGAGTGTCCATAGATGAACTTTCAAATAAACAGGGGAAACATAAGATGGATATTTTACATTTGTTACATATGCAAAGTAGACTTGTGCCTGATATGTTTATGAAGTTTAGTAATAGGTATGAATTGCTTATTGCGATAAAAGTTAATCAACCAGTAGGTCGAAAAACATTATTAAACTTTATAAATATGACGGAAAGACAATTACGTACAGAATGTGAAGTTTTATCCAAGTTAGGGATAATAACGAAAAAAGCCACTGGAATGAGTGTTACGGAAAAAGGGGAAGAACTTCTATTAGAAATAAAAGAATCTATAATAAATGATTCTTTCGCTAAGGAAAGAAGTTTTATAAAAAATCATTTTTCAATAAAACAAGTTCATATTGTGGCAGGTGACTTCGTGAATAATGAAGCTACTAGAGAAGAAATGACTAACCTACTCTTGGATAAAGTTAATGCTAAGATAACTAAAGAATGCGTAATTGGAGTCAGTGGTGGTAGTACGATGTACTACATAGCCGGCAGAGCTAATGAAACATTTGGTTATGGAAAAGACGTCACTATAACGCCGATAAGAGGTGGGCTATCTGTGGTAAATACAGAATATCAAGCCAATGATATAGCTTCTAAGATGGCAAAGAATTCTGGTCATAGTTCTCAACTATTACACGCGCCAGATAATATAGGACAAAAAGCATTAGAGGAACTTAAAAAAGAACCAGTCGTAAAAAATGCTCTTGATGTTATAGGAAAGACTTCTATAATTATCCATAGTATAGGGAATGCTTTTGAAATGGCATATAGAAGAAAATCTTCTAAAGATATTTTAAAAGTATTAGAAGAAAAAAAAGCTGTTTGTGAATCATTCGGAAGTTATTTTGATGAAAGCGGCAGTGAGATATTTAAAACCTCTACTATAGGTATGAGTTTTAAAGATGTTGATGGCATTGATAATGTCTTTACAATAGTTGGTGGAGAAGAAAAAGCTGATGCGGTATATAGTTATTTAAATACTAAACCAGCGAACGCGACATTAATTATTGACGAGGCTATTTGCAAAAAAATAATAAAAAAAGTTAATAAAAATTTTTAGGAGGAACTAAAAAATGACAGTAAAAGTAGCAATTAACGGATTTGGACGTATCGGACGTCTTGCATTAAGAAGAATCCAAAACGTAGAAGGAATTGAAGTAGTAGCGATTAACGACTTAACACCAGTTAACCAACTAGTTCACTTATTAAAATATGATACAACTCAAGGTCGTTTCGACGGAGAAGTATCAGCAGCTGAAGGAAGCTTAGTAGTAAACGGAAAAGAAATCAAAGCATTCGCTAACCCTAACCCAACTGAATTACCATGGGGAGAATTAGGAATCGATGTAGTATTAGAATGTACTGGATTCTTCACTTCTAAAGAAAAAGCTGAAGCTCACGTTCAAGCAGGAGCTAAAAAAGTTGTTATCTCAGCTCCAGGTGGAAATGACGTTAAAACTATCGTTTACAACGTAAACCACGAAACTCTAGACGGAACAGAAACAGTTATTTCAGGTGCTTCTTGTACAACTAACTGTTTAGCTCCAATGGCTAAAGCTTTACACGATAACTTCACAGTAGTTGAAGGATTAATGACTACAATCCACGGATACACTGGAGACCAAAACACACTTGACGCTCCTCACCGTGGTGGAGACTTACGTCGTGCTCGTGCAGCAGCTGAAAACATCGTGCCAAACACAACTGGTGCTGCTAAAGCAATCGGATTAGTAATCCCAGAATTAAATGGAAAATTAGATGGAGCTGCTCAACGTGTACCAGTACCAACAGGTTCATTAACTGAATTAGTAGCTGTAGTTGAAAAAACTGTAACAGCTGAAGAAGTTAACGCTGCTATGGAAGCTGCTGCTAATGAATCATTCGGATACAATGTTGATCCAATCGTATCTTCTGATATCGTAGGTATCTCTTACGGATCATTATTCGATGCAACTCAAACAAAAGTATTAACAGTTGGAGACAAACAATTAGTTAAAGTTGTTTCTTGGTACGACAACGAAATGTCTTACACTTCTCAATTAGTAAGAACATTAAAATACTTTGCAGGATTAATTAAATAATCTATAATAGATAATAGAAGAATAGATAAGATATAAGTCAATTTTGACTTATATCTTGTCTCATATATTCTAAAATATAAATAAAAGGAGCTTTCCATGAAGAAATCTATCAAAGACTTAGGTAACTTACAAGGGAAAACTGTCTTAATGCGTGTTGATTTCAACGTGCCTTTAAAAGATGGTGAAATTACAAACGATAATCGTATTACTGCTGCATTACCAACAATTGAGTATGCTTTAAATCAAGGTGCTAAGGTAGTTGCTTTCTCACACTTAGGACGTGTTAAAGAAGAAGCTGATAAAGCATCTAAAAGCTTAGCGCCAGTAGCTGTTAGATTATCAGAATTATTAGGTAAAGAAGTAAAATTCGTAGCTGAAACTCGTGGAGCTGAATTAGAAGAAGCAGTTAAAGGATTAAAAGATGGAGAAATCTTAATGTTTGAAAACACTCGTTTCGAAGACGTTGAAGGTAAAAAAGAATCTAAAAATGATCCAGAACTTGCTAAATATTGGGCTTCTCTAGGGGATGTATTCGTAAACGATGCATTCGGAACAGCTCACCGTGCACATGCTTCAAACGTAGGTATTGCATCTAACATTGGTGAAGGGAACTCTGCTTCAGGATTCTTAGTTGATAAAGAAATCAAATTTATCGGAGGAGCAGTTGATAACCCAGAAAGACCTCTTGTTGCAATCTTAGGTGGAGCAAAAGTTTCTGATAAAATTGCAGTTATTGAAAACTTATTAGAAAAAGCTGATAAAGTAATTATTGGTGGAGGTATGGCTTATACTTTCATGAAAGCACAAGGTAAAGAAATCGGAATTTCACTTTGTGAAAATGATAAAGTTGAATATGCTCGTGAACTAATGGCCAAAGCTGGAGAAAAATTAGTATTACCAATCGATACAGTAGTAGCTAAAGAATTCTCTAATGATGCACCAAGTCGTGTAGCACAAGGTGATATCCAACCTGATGAAGAAGGATTAGATATCGGACCGAAATCTGTTGAATTCTTCAAGAGCACTCTTGAAGGAGCAAAAACAGTAATTTGGAATGGACCTATGGGTGTATTTGAAATGCCTAACTTTGCTAAAGGTACAATTGGTGTTTGTGAAGCTATCGCAAACTTAGAAGGTGCTACTACTATTATCGGTGGTGGAGATAGTGCTACAGCAGCAATTTCTTTAGGATATGCTGAGAAATTCTCACACATCTCAACAGGTGGTGGAGCTTCTCTAGAATATCTAGAAGGAAAAGTATTACCAGGAATTGATTCATTATCTAATAAATAATATTAAAACTCAAGGAGAGTAACATTATGTCAAGATTACCATTTATCGCAGGAAACTGGAAAATGAACAAAAATCCACAAGAAGCTAAAGCTTTTGTTGAAGCTCTTGCTGGAAAATTACCATCATCAGATAAAGTAGAAGCAGGAATTGCCGCTCCAGCTGTTGATTTAAGTACATTACTTAGTGCAGCAGAAGGAACTGAATTAAAAGTTGCAGCTCAAAACTGTTACTTTGAAAATTCAGGTGCTTTCACAGGTGAAACTTCACCTAAAGTATTATCTGAAATGGGAGTAAACTATGTAGTAATCGGGCACTCTGAACGTCGTGATTACTTCCACGAAACAGACGAAGATATTAACAAAAAAGCAAAAGCAATTTTTGCTAATGGATTATTACCGATCATCTGTTGTGGAGAAAGTCTTGAAACATATGAAGCAGGAAAAGCTGCTGAATTCGTAGGTGCTCAAGTAAAAGGTGCTTTAGCTGATTTAACGGCAGAACAAGTGGCTTCATCAGTAATCGCTTATGAGCCAATTTGGGCTATCGGAACTGGTAAATCTGCTACAAAAGAAGATGCACAAAAAATGTGTAAAGCAGTTCGTGACGTAGTTGAAGGACTTTATGGAAAAGAAGTAGCTGAAAAAGTTCGTATTCAATACGGTGGATCAGTTAAACCTGAAAATGTAAAAGAATACCTATCTTGCCCAGACGTAGATGGTGCATTAGTAGGTGGTGCATCTCTAGAAGCTGAATCATTCTTAGCGCTTCTAGAAGGAGCAAAATTAGCTTAATTTTAGCAAAATTAAATAAATTATAGTATAATAGAATTATAAATTTAAACAACAAGGAGAAAGTTAATGTTAGCAAAAACATTTGATATTATCGCAGAAGTATATGCAAGAGAAGTTTTAGATTCACGTGGTAACCCAACTGTAGAAGTTGAAGTAACAACTGAATCAGGAGCATTTGGACGTGCATTAGTACCATCAGGAGCTTCAACTGGACAATACGAAGCAGTTGAATTACGTGATGGAGACAAAGGACGTTACCTAGGTAAAGGTGTAACTAAAGCTGTAACTAACGTTAATGAAGAAATCGCACCTTTATTAGAAGGTAAATTCGACGTATTTGATCAAGTAGGAATTGACTACGCTATGATCGAATTAGATGGAACTGAAAACAAAGGACGTCTAGGAGCTAACGCTATCTTAGGTGTATCTTTAGCAGTAGCTCACGCTGCAGCTGATTCTTTAGGAGTACCTCTATACAGATACTTAGGAGGAACTAACTCTAAAGAATTACCAACTCCAATGATGAACATCGTAAACGGTGGATCTCACTCAGATGCTCCAATCGCTTTCCAAGAGTTCATGATTTTACCAGTAGGAGCTCCTACATTCAAAGAAGCTTTACGTTGGGGAGCTGAAGTATTCCACAACTTAGCTAAATTATTACACAACCGTGGATTATCAACTGCAGTAGGTGATGAAGGTGGATTCGCTCCAACATTCGAAGGAACTGAAGATGCTGTTGAAACTATCTTAGCTGCAATTAAAGCTGCTGGATTAGAACCAGGTAAAGATGTATTCTTAGGATTTGACTGTGCATCTTCTGAATTCTACGAAAACGGAGTATACAACTACGCTAAATTCGAAGGTGAAGGTGGAGCAGTTCGTACTTCAGCTCAACAAGTTGACTACCTAGAAGAATTAGTAAACAAATACCCAATCATCACTATCGAAGATGGTATGGATGAAAACGACTGGGAAGGATGGAAATTACTTACAGACCGTATCGGTAACCGTGTACAATTAGTAGGGGACGATTTATTCGTAACTAACACTAAAAAATTATCACAAGGTATTGAACAAGGTGTTGGTAACTCAATCTTAATCAAAGTTAACCAAATCGGTACTTTAACTGAAACTCTAAACGCTATTGAAATGGCTAAACGTGCTCGTTACACAGCTGTAATTTCTCACCGTTCAGGAGAAACTGAAGATTCTACAATCTCTGATATCGCAGTTGCAACTAACGCTGGACAAATTAAAACAGGTTCTCTTAGCCGTACAGACCGTATTGCTAAATACAACCAATTATTACGTATTGAAGATGAATTAGATGCTACAGCTGTTTACCCAGGTGTTCAAGCATTCTATAACATCAAACGCTAATTAGAATATTTTATAAAAGGTAAGAGCTATTGGCTCTTATCTTTTTTTATTTTTAAAAATTATACTTTTATATAATATATTATATAAATATATTAAGGAGATTTCATGATAAAGAAAGTAAGTAATTGACTAGTCAAATTAAAATATAACAATTGTAAAACGATTACAATATGGTATTTTAAACTACGAGGTAATTTTTAATTGAAAATAGGTAAATATAAATACTTTAAATAGATGTAGAAAATAAGATTAAGGTTAACGTGTTAAATTTAATATCTAAATAGTTTATAAAATACAATAAAAATCTAATTAAAAAAATGTTTGTTTTCTCTTATAAAATGTTCTATTTACCGAAGCTACCTTTGTTTTATAAGTCTTAGAGTTTGATTAATGTTTAAATGAAATATGAAAATAATAGTTGTTTTATAAAGTTACAACATTAAATTATTAAATATACATCTTTACAAACGGTTTCATATATGATACTATTTTAGTGAAAAGATAAATATAAAATTTATAGGAGGCTAATATGGCAAGTTTATCATTAAAAAATATTTATAAAAAATATGATAATGGCTTCTGTGCAGTGACAGATTTTAATTTAGAAGTAGCAGACAAAGAATTCGTGGTATTTGTAGGACCATCTGGATGTGGTAAATCTACTACTCTTAGAATGATTGCAGGTTTAGAAGACATAACAGAAGGTGAATTCTACATAGGAGACAGATTAGTTAATGATGTAGAACCTAAAGATAGAGACATTGCGATGGTATTCCAAAGCTATGCGCTATATCCTCATATGACTGTTTTCGACAATATGGCTTTTGCTCTTAAACTAAGAAAAGTTCCAAAAGAGGAAATTAAAGCGAAAGTTGAAGAAGCTGCAAAAATTTTAGGATTAGAAGAGCTTCTAGATAGAAAACCTAAAGCACTTTCTGGAGGTCAAAGACAAAGGGTTGCATTAGGAAGAGCAATTGTAAGAAGTCCTAAAGTATTCCTTATGGACGAACCGTTATCAAACTTAGATGCGAAATTAAGAAGTAACATGAGAGCGGAAATCATTAAAATTCACAATACTTTAGGTGCAACTACAATCTATGTAACACACGACCAAACTGAAGCGATGACAATGGCTGACAGAATTGTTGTAATGAAAAAAGGTGTAGTTCAACAAGTAGGTAGTCCTAAAGATATATATGATCACCCAGAAAATCTATTTGTAGCTGGATTTATCGGAGCACCAACGATGAATTTCATGAGAGGTAAAGTTGCAGAAGGTAACTTCGTTACAAAAGGTGGCGGTGAAATAGAGATACCAGTTGGATATTATGAAAGACTTAAAGAATTAGGTTATGAAGGAAAAGAAGTTGTTTTAGGAATTAGACCTGAAAACATTTCAAATGATCCATTGGTTTTAGAAACTTATTCACACGCTAAAATTACTTCAAAAGTAATCGTTGCTGAATTATTAGGTTCTGAGTATATTGTTCATACTGATTTAAACGGTGAAAGCATTAAAGCAATTGTTCACTCAAGACAAAATATTAAAATGGGTGATGAACTAACATTTGCTTTAGATATGAACAGAGCTCACTTCTTTGATGTAGATACAGAGCTTAGTATCTTAGAATAATTTAAATAAGACGTCAAATTTTTTAAAAATCATAAAATAAAATAAGGAGGCTCATATTATGAGAAAAATAAATAAACTATTTGCAGTAGCAGCGACTACAGCACTTGTTTTAACAGGATGTGTGGGCGGTAAAAAAGAAGCAAAACAAGCCGATCCGAACAAAAAAGTAGAAATTACTTATTGGGATTTCCCACAATTCACAAAAGATAAAGAATTTAAGAAAACTGAGGATTTCGACGCAGCTTTAATCAAAGCTTTTGAAGCGAAAAACCCAAATATTAAAGTTAATTATCAAAAAATTGAATTTACAGATGGACCAGCTAAAGTTGAAACTGCTATTCAATCAAAAACGGCTCCAGACGTAATCTACGATGCACCTGGTCGTGTAATTGCTTGGGCAGCGAAAGATTTATTAGTTCCATTAGATGATGTTGATAAATCTAAATTAAATGAAGCAGCAGTTAAAGCATCTAGTTATAAAGATAAACTTTACATGTATCCACAAGGGGTAGCACCATTCTTAATGGGTGTTAACAAAGACTTAACTGATAAATTAGGAGTAACTGATTTATTACCATTAAACAAACAAGATAGAAGTTGGACTGTTGAAGAATATGAAAAATTCTTAAAAGCAGTAAAACAAAAAGATTCAAGCATTACGCCAGCTTTATTCTACACTAAATCACAAGCAGGAGACCAAGGACCAAGAGCGTTTGTAGCAAACTTATACAACTCTTGGATCACAGATGATGCAAACAGCAAATACATTATTAACGACGCTAACGGTGTTAAAGGTTTAGAATGGGTTAAAAAAGCATACGATGAAGGATTATTAGGGCAAGGTGTTGCTTTAGAAGCTAAAGACGCACTAGAAGCATTCAAGTCAGGACGTGCAGCAACTACAATCTTATTCTCACCTGGTATCGCAGCTTCACATGCATCAGGATTTAACTACAAATTCTTACCATTCCCTAACAATGGTGGAAAAGCTAAATACGACTACTTAGTTGCAGGACCAGCTATTTTTGATAACGGTGATGCAGATAAAGCAGCAGCAGCTAAAAAATTTGTTGACTTCATGGTTAATGATAAAGAATGGGGTAAACGTACTCTATTAGCATCTGGTAACTTCTCAGCTAAAAAAGGTGAAACAGGATTATATGATTCAGAAGAACTTAAATTTGCAGAAGGTCTAACAAGTCAATATGGAACATACTATAACACAATTCCTGGATTTGCTAAAATGAGACCTCTATGGTTCAATATGGTTCAAGGTGTATTAAACGGTAAAACAACACCTAAAGAAGGATTAGATAAATTTGTTGAAGATGCAAATAAAACAATAAAAGAAGCATTGTAATTTGACGTATGAAGGGGATAGAGTTGCTTCTATCCCTTTTTAAGATAAAATATAAACTTTTTAGGAGGTTCTATGAAAACTACTAAGAAAAGAAAAAAAATAGACTTTAGTGCATATCTGTTTATTTTGCCAGTCAGTTTATTTTTTATAACATTCGTTTTAGTCCCAATGTTACGTGGGCTTCAGTTATCATTATATAGTTTTGCAAAGAAAAATCCAGTGTTTGTTGGATTAAAACACTATTCAGATTTAATGTTCAGTGGTAATGGAGCAACAATCCATGAACCATTTATGAAATCACTTATTAATACCATTATAGTAACTGTTGTAGCAGTTCCAATAGTAGTGTTAGTATCAATCTTTGTTGCGGTAACAATTTACAATAAGAGTGCAGTTGTAAGATCGTTCTTCCGTGGAGTATTCTATATTCCAGCTATTTCTTCTGTAGTATCTGTTACTGTAGTGTGGGCTTGGATTTACCACCCAGAATATGGAATTTTAAACTATGTGTTTAAGTCAATGCACTTAATTAGTGAAAATGTTGACTGGTTAGGAAATCCGAAAACAGCATTATATGCTATTATTACGATTCTGATTACTACTTCATTAGGTCAACCGATAATTCTTTATGTAGCTGCCTTAGGTAATGTTCCAAAAGAATTATTAGAAGCTTCAGAAATAGATGGAGCAACAAAATGGCAAGTATTTACAAAAATCACTTGGCCGCTGATTAAACCAACAACATTATATATCGTTGTTGTAACAACAATTAACTCGTTCCAAATTTTCGCTCTAATCCAGTTATTAACTGCAGGTGGACCAAACTATGGAACAAGTACAATAATGTATCTAGTTTATGAAGCAGCAATTAAAAACGGAAATCATGGTGTAGCTAGTGCGATGGGTATTATCCTTGCTGTAATTATTGGAATAATTTCAATCTTACAATTCAAGTTCCTATCTAGCGACAATGATTAGGAGGATTTAGAATGAAAAATATAAGTATTTTTAAAATAGTATCAATGATAATATTACTTGGGTTAACTATATTCTTTATTTTCCCATTTTATTGGATTGCATCAGGATCATTTAAATTACAAGATGTAGCAATAACAATTCCACCAGAATGGTGGCCATCAACTCCAACTTTGGAAAACTATGAAAAGTTATTCACATCAAATACTTTAAGATGGTTCTTTAACTCAGTATTTATCTCAGTAATGACAACATTCTTAGTATGTGCAACATCAGCACTAGCAGGATATGCACTAGCTAAGAAAAACTTCCCAGGTGTTAAAGTAATTTTCATGGTGTTCGTTGCAGCAATGGCATTACCAAAACAAGTAATTTTAATACCATTATTAAACTTAATCACTGAATTTAACTTAATGAATACATACTATGCGTTAATTCTACCTGCTGTAGGTTGGCCATTTGGGGTATTCTTAATGAGACAATTCTCTCAAGCAATTCCAGGTGAATTACTTGAGTCAGCAAGAATTGATGGTTGTGGTGAAATTAGAACATTCATGAATATCGCGTTACCAATCATTAAACCAGGTATCGGGGCATTAGCGATCTTCACATTCATCGCTAGCTGGAACGACTACTTCTCACAATTAATCTTCTCTAACACACCAGATATGTCTACATTACCTTTAGGGTTAGCTGCATTAGCACAAGGACAAGAGTTCTCTAATGACTATGGACTACTGATGGCAGGGGCATCATTAGCATCACTACCAATGATTATCGTGTTCATTTGTTTCCAAAATTACTTTACTCAAGGTGTTACTTTAGGAGCCGTGAAAGGATAAACTTATGGATAAACAACAATTATTAGAGTATCTAAAAGGGGAAATGATAGTTTCTTGTCAAGCATTACCAGGAGAAGCCTTATACAAAGAAGAAGGTGGAGTAATGTGTTTGATGGCACAAGCTGTGAAAAATGCTGGAGTAAAAGCTATTAGAGCTCAAGGTGTTTTAGATATTAAGCAAATTAAAGAACAAACTAACTTACCTGTAATTGGTATAATAAAAAAATCATATGAGGGATATGCTTCGTATATAACAGCTACAATGGATGAAGTTGATAAATTAGTTGAAGCTAATTCTGATATTATTGCTTTAGATTGTACGAATAGAGAGCGTGGGGATGGAAAAACTCCAAGTGAATTCGTTAAAGAAATTAAGGAAAAATATCCGAATATCTTACTAATGGCTGATATTTCTACTTTAGATGAAGCATTAGAAGCTGAAAAAGCAGGAGTTGATTTTGTAGGAACAACTATGAATGGATATACACCATACACAGAAAATTCTAAAGAATTTAATCCTGGATTAGTAAAAGAAATCGTAGAAAATGTAAAAGTTCCGGTTATCGCGGAAGGTAAAATTCATACTCCACAACAAGCAAAACAAGCTTTCGAAGCAGGTGCACATTGCATAGTTGTTGGTGGAGCAATAACTAGACCGCAAGAAATTGCGACAAGATTTTTAAGTGAGTTGAGATAATGAGTGTAATAGTTTTATTAGCATATTGGTATACATATAGTAAATGGTATATATTAGGAGCGTGGTTTATTACCCATATTTTAAATATAGCATTTAAAAAATTGTGGCTTTCACCGCTATTAATAAATGCGCTTGCGTTGGCAGTATTATTCATAGGAATATACTATAAATTAATAGAAGGACAAGAAGTAGGAGCATCAGTGCTTAATGTGTATATGCCGATAGTCTTCGCTAGTATTATGATGAATCTTTTAATTTTTGCGATTAGAAAAATTAGATTAAAGTTAAAAAATTAAATTAAAGCTATTGATTGGTTTAAAGTTGTGATATATTATCATGATTTAGTGCTAATCAATAGCTTTATTTTTTACAATAACATTAATTATGAAATTGTTTTTATTATGTTTCTCAATTAAAAATGAAAATCAATGAAAATGTAAATTAATTTAATCAAAATATAAATTTTTTTAAATTTATATTTGTATTTTTATAATTTTATATTATTTAAAATTTAGTAAATTCAGTAAAAAAGTAAAGTTTCATAAACCTAATAGAATAAGGTTTTTTAAGGATATTTTAAGCTGAAGTGTGTTTATATTTGTAGATTTTTTATCTAGAGAAATATAAATTGAGTTAATTTTTATTGTGTTTTTTAATGAAAATTGGTGTCAAGTCAGTCTTTATGAGTAAAATATTTTGTTGATTTGAAGTTATTTCTGTTATATAATGTAATTAAAGTATTAATTATCTATTATTACTTTGTCTTTTAATAACAGGTTTCTTGTAGATGTATACAACATATTTAGTTATCTTAAGCAAATAAATTTTTTATTGTAAGGTGTAAAAAAATGGAATTAAGAAGAAAGACCTTAAAATTAATGGGTTCTCATATTGATATTCTTATTTTCGATAGCATTGATGCTGAAAGTATCCTTGATGATGCTGTAGAAATGTTAAAGATGTATGAGCATAGATTTAGTGCGAACGATGACAGTTCAGAACTTATGGCGGTTAATCATAATGCTGGAATTAAAGCTGTCGAGGTTCATCCGGATTTATTTGATTTAATAAAGATAGGGAAAGTTCATAGTTGTGCTCCAAATAGTTTTTTAAATATAGCTATTGGACCGATTGTGCAAACATGGAGAATTGGATTTAACGATGTAAAAGTTCCAACAAAACAAGAGATTGACGATTTATTAGAAATAACTGATCCAAATCAAATAATACTAGATGAAGAAAAGCAATCTGTCTTTCTTGCTAAAAAAGGTATGGCTATTAATTTAGGCGCCTTAGCAAAGGGTTATATTGCTGATCTTATGATAGATTATATGAAAAAAAGAGGTGTTGAATCTGGACTTGTTAACCTAGGAGGAAACGTATTAGCGTTTGGAGATGCTAAGCACAATCCAGACTTAATGTGGCGCATAGGTATACAAAATCCAGTTGAATCTCGAGGGAATCATCTATTTACTATAGGTATAAAAAATCAATCTGTTGTTACTTCTGGAATTTATGAACGTAAACACACAGAAAATGGGAAAACTTACCATCATATATTAAATCCTGAAACAGGTTACCCTGTCGAAACCAATGTAGCTGGCTTAACTATAATTTCAACAGCCTCAGTGGATGGAGAAATTTGGACGACAAGACTATTTGGTAAAAGTGTCGAAGATATTTTGGATGAAGTTAATAGCTTACCTGATATAGAGGCTGTTGTAGTAACAAGCGAAGGTAAAGTTTATTATACAAGCGGAGTGCTAGATAGAATAATATGTTAGATAAAACTATCTTGAAGAATACTGAAAATACTATTAATTTAAGGAGGCTCTACTAAAGTGGCTGAAGTAAAAAACAAAAAAAATGTTAAAAAAACAAGACAAGAAAATCTAGATACAAATAAGGTAGATAGTACAAAAAAAGAGAGAGGAAACAAAAACATGGTAAAATTAATTGGTCTAGTTGGTACAAACTCTAAAAAATCTACAAACCGCCAACTTTTACAATATATTCAAAAACATTTTGCAGGTAAAGCTGACATCGAATTAGTTGAAATTAAAGATCTTCCTTTATTCAACAAACCAGCTAACAAAGAATTACCTGAAGGAGTTAAAGAAATTGCAGCTAAAATTGAAGCAGCTGACGGAGTTATCATCAGTTCACCTGAGTATGATCACGCAGTTCCAGCATCATTAATGAGTGCAATCGCTTGGTTATCTTATGGAATTCACCCATTACTTGACAAACCAGTAATGTTAACAGGAGCTTCATACGGAACTTTAGGATCATCTCGTGCTCAAGCTCATATTCGTCAAATTTTAGACTCACCAGAAGTTAAAGCACGTGTAATGCCAAGTTCTGAATTCTTATTAGGACATTCTTTACAAGCTTTTGATGAAGCTGGAGATATCTCTAACCCAGAAACAGTAGCAAAATTAGATAGTTTATTTGCTGATTTCTTATTATTTATTAAAATTACTGAAAAATTAATTAATGCACATAAATTAGCTGAAAAAGAATTAGAAAACTTCTCTTGGGAAGATTTAAAATAGGATAGGAGTGTAGACACATGAAATTAGTAGGAATCGTAGGTTCAAACGCGGAAGTTTCTTACAACCGCAAATTAATGGAATTTATAGCAAAAGAATATAAAGATTTATTTACTTTAGAATTATTAGACATTACTAACTTACCAATGTTTAACCAAGATGAAGATCATTCAAGAGAAAACAAAGATTTATTAGTAATGAATCGTAAAATTTTACAAGCTGATGGTGTTATTATTGCAACACCTGAGCACAACCACACAATTACTGCATCACTTAAGAGTGCATTAGAGTGGTTATCATTTGAATTACACCCACTTGAAAACAAACCAGTAATGGTACTTGGAGCTTCATACTATGATCAAGGATCATCTCGTGCTCAATTACACTTACGTCAAATCTTAGACGCTCCAGGTGTAAACGCGATTGTATTCCCTGGTCACGAGTTCCTTTTAGGTAAAGCTAAAGAAGCTTTCGATGCTGAAGGTAACTTAGTAGATGATCGTACTGTAGGATACTTACGTATGTGCTTAACTAAATTCGTTAAATTTGCTACAGTAGCTCAATCATTAGCAGAAAGAAAACCAACACCAAAAGAAGATTTAACAGCTAGTGGAAAATGTGATACAACAATCGAAGGTGTTGATGGTGATGCTGATGACTGGTATGAAAAAGCAGCTGAAAAAGTTAATGCTGTATCTGGAGATACATACGTTAAACTTGACCGTGGTATCTTAACAGTAGATCAACTTAACTATTTCTTAAACTCTATGCCAATGGAATTAACTTATGCGGATAGCAATAACCAATTCTTATACTACAACTACCACAAAGAAGATTATGAAATGCTTGCTAAACGTCGTCCAGTACAAGTTGGATGTTCATTAGCAAAAGTTCACCCTGAAAGAGTTTACGGAAGTGTTAACTGGTTAGTAGGATTACTACGTTCAGGACAAATCGATGTATTCCGTACACACGTTCCAACTCATGGACCAGACAAATACGTAGTACACAACTACCAAGCAATGTACGATAAAAACGGAAAATACGCTGGTATCAATGAATATATCTTAGACTTCAAACCAATCGTTGACTGGTACCTAAAACAAACTGGTCAATCATTAGTTAAAAATGGAGTACCAGTAGGTCACGGATATGCAGCAGCACCTGCACCTGCAGCAGACGCAACAAGTGGAGCTTCTGATTCAGGTCACGGAGCAGCGCCAGCGCCAGCGGCAGCACCAGCAGCAGATGCAACAAGTGGAGCAACTGCTTAATCATAAGTATAAAAAAAATAAAAGTAGATTTCAGATGAAATCTACTTTTATTTTTTCAAACATATTTAAGGAATATTATTTAAAATTGGGTTATAATTATAATTAAGCACATTTAGTGCAAAATAATCTTTACTAAATACGGAGAGTTTGATATGAATAAAAATAATTTATTATCAAAGTTGTTTCATAGATACTTTATAGTTGCCTTAAATGGTATGGCATTAGGTTTGTTCTGTACGTTAATTATTGGATTAATTATTAAACAAGTTGCTATAAATTTAAGTGGTGCACTATCTAGTTTTCTTATTGTTGTAGCTACAATTTCAATGGCTTTAACAGGGCCAGTAATTGGTATAGGGGTAGCGCATGCCTTAAAAGCACCTAAGTTGGTAATTTTGGCTTCAGGTGTAGTAGGTTTCCTAGGTGCTTTTGGTTCTAATCTTGGGACGAATCATCTAGTAGAACAAGGTAAATTAATTGTTACAGGATCTGGTGATCCGCTAGGAGCATTTATTTCTGTTGTTATAGCAGCGGAAATAGGAAGACTTGTCTCTGGAAAAACTAAAATTGATATAATAGTTACTCCATTCATTACAATTATAATAGGTGCGATAGTTTCGTATTTTACAGGACCTTATTTAATAAAGGGAATGAAAATTCTCGGTACATTTATTAGAGAAGCGACGGAACTTCAACCATTTATTATGGGTATAGTTGTTTCGGTAGTAATGGGAATAATTTTAACGTTACCTATAAGCTCTGCTGCGTTGTCTATTATTTTAGGATTATCCGGGATAGCTGCTGGTGCATCTACTGTCGGATGTGCTGCACAAATGGTTGGATTTGCAGTTATTAGTTTTAAAGCAAATCGTTGGAATGGATTGTTTGCTCAAGGTTTAGGAACATCTATGCTGCAGGTGCCAAACATTATGAGAAAACCCGTTATATGGATTCCACCTATAGTTGCTAGTGCAATATTGGGTCCTATTGCTACAATTGTTTGTAGAATGGAAAATAACCCTGCTGGTGGTGGAATGGGAACATCAGGATTGGTAGGACAACTTATGACATGGCAAACTATGTCTAATCATGTTTCACATTCAGTACTATTAATTGAAATTCTGTTATTACACTTTATTCTACCTGCAATAATTTCGTATGGAGTATATTACTATATGGAGAAAAAAGGTTTTGTAAAAGCAGATGACTATAAACTAGACTTATAAAATATTAAGGGAGTGACTCAAAAATTGTGATTTCGGAGAAATCAATTTTGTCGAGTCACTCCCTTTTAGTAATTATATTTCTTGTTGAAAAAAATTATAGAGCATTGGGATGCTAGAAAATAAAAAATAGATAAAAATGAAATTGTAAATTTCTAATGAACATGGTCAAAACATGGTCAAAACGTAAAAAAAGAAAGCCCCGTTACTGATGTAATAGGGCTTTTAAGCTTCTTCTTATTAACGTACTTCTTTAATACGAGCAGCTTTACCACGTAAGTTACGTAGGTAGTATAATTTAGCACGTCTAACTTTACCTTTACGTACAACTTCAATTCTTTCAACTTTTGGAGTGTGAACAGGGAATGTTCTTTCAACACCAACACCGTTTGAAATTTTACGTACAGTATAAGTAGCAGAGATTCCTCCACCACGACGTTTGATAACTACTCCTTCGAATTGTTGGATACGCTCACGTCCACCTTCAACGATACGAACGTGTACTCTTACTGTATCCCCAGCTTTGAATTCAGGAATATCTGATCTTAATTGCGATTTAGTGATCGCTTCAATGATTTTGCTCATTATTCTTTCTCCTTTTTTTACAAAATGTTCTTTATTAATGCTAGATTAACAGAGGAACATCGTAATTTAATGTTTTCACATCTCGACTATTATAACATCATTTTTTATAAATTTCAATAGATAATTTAATATTTTTTATTATAGAAGTGCTTTTTCCCAAACTTCTTCTTTAAAACCTAATAAAAGAATATCATTTTTTAAATCAAAGGCTAGTGGGCGCTTAATTAGCATACCGTTTTCATGAAGTAGCTGTAAAGCTTCGTCAAGAGATAATGTTTCTAACTTATCTTTTAATCCAAGTTCTTTATAAACTAATCCACTTGTATTAAATAATTTTTTTAGAGGTAAATCGAATGTGTCAATAATTTTTTTAAATTCTTTAATTGTTGGAGTTGTTTCTTTTACATTAAAGTAATTCGCTTCAATACTGTGTTCAAGTAAAAGTTTCTTTGCTTTTCTACATGTTGAACATGTTGGGTATTCATAAATATTTAGCATAATGTCTCCTTTCTATATTTAATAAATATTTTAGTAAAGATTTACTAGTCAACGATATTATAATACTTATTGAATTTAGTGTAAAGAAATCTGTTTTAGTTTTATGTTTTTTAGCAAAGCGTTTAAATTAATGGAATAAATAAGATGTGATATAATAAAATTATAGGAATAAAGGAGAAATACTATGCAAAAAATAATTGTAAAAGATGTTTCTAAAGTATATGGTGAAAATAGTAATAAAGTTATAGCGAATGATGCTATTAGTTTTGATATTAATGAAGGAGAATTTGTTGTAATTTTAGGTCCTAGTGGTGCTGGGAAAAGTACATTACTTAATATTATGGGTGGAATGGATAACGCTAGTGAGGGATCTATTAATGTCTTTGGAAAGGAAATCGTTGGGTTAAGTGAAGATGAGCTTACAAAATATAGAAGAGAAGATATAGGATTTGTATTTCAATTTTATAACTTAATTCCAAACTTAACTGTTTTAGAAAATGTTGAATTAGCAGAACAAATAGTAAAACGACCAAAAGATGCAATTGAAATATTGAAGCTTGTTGGCTTAGAGAATAGATTGAACAATTTTCCTTCTCAAATTTCTGGTGGAGAACAACAACGTGTAGCTATAGCCAGAGCAATAGCGAAGAATCCAAAACTGTTACTTTGTGATGAGCCGACAGGAGCCTTAGATTATAAAACAGGTAAAAATATACTAAATATATTAAAAAATTATAGTGTTAATGAAAAGAAAACAGTCATTATTATTACTCATAATAGTTCTATTGCTGAAGCAGCTGATAAAGTAATAGAAATCTATGATGCTAGAGTAAAAAGAGTAACACAAAATACTAATCCTAAAAGTATAGATGAGATAGAGTGGTAGTATTATGAAAGCAATAAATAGAGATATATTAAGAGAAGTCTCACGGACTAAGTCAAAATTCATATCGATAATGATAATAATGTTTTTAGGAGTTTTTATATTTGTTGGTTTAAAAGAAACATCACCAGCAATGGTAAATACTTATAATAAACATATAGAGCGTCATAAGATGTATGATTTGAGGGTAAGTCATAGTTATGGTGTTAATGATTTAGATATGAAGATAATCAATGATTTTGATAATATTGATATAAGTGAGAGTTATTATATAAAAAAATTACAAATCACAAATAGTAATGAATTCGTAAATATTGAGTCGCTACCTGAAAAATTAGTTTTACCTAAGGTTGTTGAGGGGGCTTTACCTAATAATGAAAGTGAAATAGCTTTAGTGGAATCACTTCAAGGTAGTTATAAAATCGGTGATGAAATTTCTTTCGTTTCAAATAATAATGATAGTAACACTTTGAAACAATTTAAATTTAGAGTGGTAGGTTTTGTACAAGGTGCGGATCATATAGAAGTATCGAATAATAATCTAGCTAATAAAGATTATTTTGGGTATGTGAAGAAAAATGTCTTTAAATTTGAAAATGTTAGTGGTGTCAATATTAAATTAAAAAACATTAATTATAAATATAGTGATAAAGATTATATAACTGAAGTTAATAAAACAAGAGATACTCTTATAGAAAAATTAAAAATTCAACAGGAAGTAGATGAGAAAAGTTATTTAGAGAAAAACAATAAAAAATTAAATGAAAATGAGAAACTTATAAATCAAGCACAAGACCAGCTAAATACTGTTAAATCAAAAATAGAATTATTGAAAAATGTTGATAGTAAAAGTTACAATGAGCAAATAGAAAAACTAAATAAAGCTCAAAAAGAGATTGATGAAAATAAAAAACAATTGAATATAGCAAGAATAAGTCTTAAAGAAGAAAGTTATCCAAGGTTTTCAGTAGAGAATATTAGAGGGTTAAAAAATTATGCCCAGTTTATAGATTCTGCAAGTAGTTTAACTTTCGTTGCAAATGTCTTTTCAATATTTTTATTTGTAGTATCAATCTTAGTTTCACTAACTACTTTAACTAGAATGATTGATGAAAATAGAATAAATATAGGAACACTTAAATCATTGGGTTATAGTAATTATCAGATTTCTAAGAAGTATTTTGTTTATGGCGGTTTATCAACCTTAGTAGGAACTATTTTAGGAATTATCGGAGCGTATTTAGTAATAGTACCAATAATATATAATTCATACGCAAGATTTTTTACATTTAATAAACCGGAAATTGTATATACCCCAAGTATTCTTATAGCAGCGTTCATAATTTCTTTAGGATGTATAAGTTTAGCGATATATATACCCTTAAGAAAAAATCTAAGAGAAAAAAGTGCATACTTATTACGACCTAAGGCTCCAAGTGGAGGAAGTAGAATATTTTTAGAGAAAGTACCATTTATCTGGTCAAGACTTAGCTTTTTAAGAAAAGTTACATTTAGGAATATTTTTCGTTATAAAATAAGAATGTTGATGACTATTTTTGGAGTTGCTGGCTGTTTAACTCTTATGTTCATAGGTTTTGGAATACGATATGGTGTTATCGATATTTCTAAAGAACAGTTTAAAGTGATAAATAAGGTAGACATAGCAGCAACTTATAATCCGTATATAGATAGTACAAGTGTAGAAAAACTTCAAAAAGAAATTAGTGAAGATAAGAATGTTAAATCTAGCACCAAAGTAAATATTCAACTTGCAACTTTTGAAAATAATAATGAAATTATAGATTCTGCACAGTTAATAACAGTCGATAAAAATGATTATAAAGACTATATAACTTTGAAAGACAATGGTGATAAAAATATAAATATACCTGAAAATGCAGCTGTAGTTAGTGAAAAACTTGCATATTTGCATAAGTTAACTAAAGGAGATAATTTTACTGTCGTAGTAAATAATAAGGAATATACACTAACGGTAGGAGAGATCAATAAAAATTACTTTGGACATACAATATATATGAATAGAGATTATTATGAATCTGTGTTTAATAAACAGTATAAAGATAATACATTTTTAGTGCAAACTACAGGTGGAAAAGAAATTGTAGAAAATGTAGTAAGTAACCTACATAATAATAAGGATATAGTAAATATAAGCGATAATTCAAAAATTCAAGAGATATTGGATAATTTTATAAAAGGGATTGATATTATAGTTGCGGTAATGGTAATTTGTTCGTTAACGTTAGCTCTTGTAGTGTTATATAATTTAATAAATGTAAATGTTTCAGAGAGAATAAGAGAATTATCAACGATAAAAGTTCTTGGATTTTATCCGAGTGAAGTAACTATTTATGTATTCAGAGAAATTTTTTACTTAAGTGCGGTAGGTATTATCTTAGGTAACTATCTTGGCTATAGGATGTACTTAAAAATAATATTGGAACTAGCGGGTCGTGATATGATGTTTAGTAGTAAAGTGCCATTAGTTGTGTATTTATTGGCGTCTGGAATAACAGTATTAATTACGATAGTAGTAATGATAGTAATGCATAAAAAATTAAAAAAAGTAAATATGGTAGAAGCTCTAAAAGCAATAGAGTAGAATAGGAGAAAAAATGACAATAAAAATAAATGAACAAGCGAAAAAATTATTAAAAGAGAAAAATAAAAATCATGTGATAATATCGTTATTTCAACAATTTTGTTGAGGTGGGAGAGTAGATAGAGCTGTCGTGGTTTCGATGGCTGATAAATTTAATGAAGAATTATATTCAAAATATGTGGTTGATGGAATAGATATTTACATCGATTATAGATTGAATATAAATGAAAAAGTAGAAATTGGTGTAGAAAAATTCTTCTTCATGAGACAATTGAGTCAAACAGGAATTACTGCATAGTAAATAAAAATTAACTAGATATAGCGAATACCATATCTAGTTAATTTTTTTATTTAGTTAGAAGAAATTCCAAGTTCTTCTTCTTTTTTATGTTTATCGTTATAAACTTTTTTCATGATTCCGATAACTATTGATAATGCGAATAGACACATTAATCCGATAAATAAGTTTCTAACACCACCTGATAATGTACCACCTACATATGAATAAACGATAGTTGCAGGTAATTGACCAACACCTGTAGCTATAAAGAATCTCCAGAAGCTCATGTTTGTTAAACCTGCTGCGTAACTAACAAAGTCGAAAGATACGAATGGTAATAATCTACAGATAAGGATAGCTTTGTCTCCATATCGTTCGAAGAATACATCGATACTAGCCATTGCACCTTTACTTGTAAGTTTTTCTACTACATCACGTCCTAGTCCGCGGGCGATATAGAAGCACAGTGCTGCTCCAAGCATAGCTGTAGACCAAGACAAAGCAGCGCCAGCAACCCAACCGAAGATTGCTGCGTTAGATAATGTGATTAAGAATGCTGGAATAGGAGCGGCGATTGATTGAAGAACCATAAGTACTCCAGAAACAACGGCAGCCCAAGCTCCCCAGCCACGTAAATATTCGATTACAGCATTTGTATCGAATTGAGATAAAGTGGCGAATGCAGTATTAATACCAGTTTTAAAACTAGGTACTGTAAAGTAAACGGCGAAGAAGATTGCAAAACATACAAGTGTAATATATCTTACTTTTTTACGTTGTGCTTTTAATTTTTTCTCTTCCTCAGGATCGACTTCTCTTAAATCACTAAGTTTTACTTCTTTTTGTTTTAATGCTTTAAGTTCATCTTTAGTATAAACTTTTTGGTATTTAGAAAGTGTTAAAATGATATAAAGGTTTATTAAGTTAACAACTACCACAGCAATAATAAATGGGATTCTAATTTGGTTAATTGAACCTGCGTGAAGTACTTCACGAGCAATGTATAGTAAAGTTTTAGTTTTACCTGAAAAAATAGCCATTAGAAGTATAATTGCTTCTATAATGAAAAATGTATATTTACGATTGATACGTTTAAAATATAATCCTGTCATTATACCGTAAACAGTCCAAACGAATATTACAAGACTTTGATCAGCTAACATTTCAAACTGTGTAAAGAAGAACAGTAAGAATGCGAAGAAATAACCAATAGCTATACCAACACTTGTAAAATAAAATAATAATCTTAAGCGTTTCATTTATTTTCTCCTTGTATCATAAATAGGGGAGCGACAAAAAATTATAATTTCTGAGAAATTATAATTTATAGAATCGCTCCTTCATAGTATATAAATATTAGAGGGGTTTTTATATAAAAAAATTAAATATTTATATGCTATTACGAATATGCATAAATAGCTTACTTAGTTGTAATAATTAACATAGCTAGTTATTATTTTTTGATGCTGTAAATTACTGCTGCATAAGTTCCGTCTTCTGGTAGAACATCTTCATTACCACTGAATTTTACTTCTTTACGAGTTTCAACAGCTCCATAAGTGTAAGTAGTATTTGAAATAATACCAACAGGACAACTATCTAAACAAGATAAACATCCTGTATTTTTGTCAATAGCACGTTTTAAGTTACCACCGAAGCGGAAATCAATTTGTTTTCCATTACTATCTTTTACTACTTCGTTGATATCATATTTTTTCTCTGCTCCATTCCAAGTTATTTCTGCTTTGATTGGAGTTCCTTCAACGTGAGTAGTAGTCGCGTTATTTGGATTCATATTTTCTCCAGGTTTTGCACCAATTTCGATTAGAGCATTGTAGAATTCTTCAGGTTTAGCAAATGCTGTAAAAATTGATTTTGCACCATTTGTACCACTTTGTTCTACAGAGTTATGTCTTGTAGCTTCATTGAAGTATTTACCGTTAATTTTTGTAAGAACAGTAATAGTACCTGCTTCTTTATCTACTTTTATTGGTTTATCTAGTGATACACCAGCAACATAGTCAGCTGGTTGATTTGAATTTTGTGAAGTTGAATTAGATGAACTACTGCATCCAACAGCAGTAAATGCTAATCCGGCAGCCATAAGGACTGATAATAATTTTTTTGGTTTCATGAACGAATCCCCCTTATTCTATAAATTTATTATACATTTGTATTATAACATTTATAGAAATAGGTAACAATAACCTATAAGAATTATATTATAAATTTAACTTTAAACATTTAAAATGTTTAAAGATGATATAAAAAATATTTTTCTATTTTTATAAAAGATATGCTCAAAAACTAAAAATATTATAAATTTATTGAATAAATAAATTAACATAATTTTTATATTCTAAATTATAATTACGAGAGGAAAATAAATAAACTTTAATTGATAAACGTTA
The DNA here is from genome assembly GCA_002871655.1 of Streptococcus sp. UMB1385. GTDB lineage: Bacteria > Bacillota > Bacilli > Staphylococcales > Gemellaceae > Gemella. The sequence continues at coordinate 101,630 of PNGU01000008.1, forward strand.
TCGATTGAGAGTTGATTTGAATAATACAAGGTAGCAACTGTAATTATTAGCTTAAAAGCTAAAAATATGGTATAATATTTCAGTTATAAACAATTTTGATAATATTTTTGTTGAAAATAAGTAAAAAATAAGAAAGAAAGGAGAAACTATGTTAATTCAGCTAAATAATATAACGAAAAATTTTGTAGTAAATGAAATTTTTTCGAATGTAAAATTGGAAATCAATGATAAAGATAGGGTTGCAATAGTAGGAAGAAATGGTGCAGGGAAAAGTACTTTATTAAAAATAATAGCAGGAGCAATTAGTTTCGATAGTGGAGAAAGAACCATTTCAAAAAATACGACTGTTGGATATTTATCACAGGAATTTATCGTGAGAGAAGATTTGTCGATTTATGAAGAAATGATTACTTGCTTTGATGAGATAATTACTTTGGAAGCTGAATTAGAGAAATTATCTTTTGAGTTAACTCCGGAAAATATTGAGAATGATCCAGCATTACTTAATAAGTTTGATAGATTACAAAATGAAGTATTAACTCATAAGGATTACCATTATAAAAGTAAAATAGAGAGTGTTCTTTATGGATTAGATTTTACAAAAGAAGTCTTTGATAAAAAGATTAGTACTTTTTCTGGGGGAGAGAAAACTAGATTGTCTATGGCTAAACTATTACTGAGTGAGCCGGATTTATTAGTATTAGATGAGCCAACCAACCACCTTGATATGGAAAATGTAGCATGGTTAGAAAATTATTTATCATCATACAATGGTGCTATTGTTATAGTAAGTCACGATAGATACTTTATAGACAAAGTTGTAAATGTTGTGTATAACTTAGAATTTGGGAAACTTAAGAAATATGTTGGGAACTATTCTAAGTTTTTAGTACAGTATGAAGAAGATTATGAAAAACAACTAAAAGAATATACTAGTCAGCAAAAAGACATAAAGAAATTAGAAGAATTTGTGCAGAAAAATATAGCTAGAGCTTCAACTAGTAAAATGGCTAAAAGCCGCCTAAAAGTATTAGATAAGATGGAACTTATAGATAATCCGAAAAAAGATGATAAAGCAGCGGGTATAGAATTCTTAATTAAAGAGCAAAGTGGTCGTGATGTTCTGACAATTAGTGATTTACAAGTTGGTTATAATGGAACTAAAGTGGGTCAAAGTTATAATCTTGCTGTATATAAAGGAGATAGAATAGCTGTTGTTGGAAGAAACGGTATAGGAAAATCTACTTTAATAAAAACAATAGCTAAGAGACAAAAAGAAATTGCTGGAAATGTTCAATATGGTAGTAAAGTGTCACTAGGATACTACGATCAAAAACAAGCAGAATTTGAATCTTCAAAAACGATATTAAATGAACTTTGGGATGAATATCCTTTAATGAAGGAAGCAGAAGTAAGAACTGTGCTAGGTAGATTCTTATTTAGAGGCGATGATGTTCTTAAGATAGTAAGAGATCTTTCTGGTGGTGAAAAAGCGAGGTTGCAACTTGCGAAACTAATGTTAGAAAAGAATAATTTATTAATATTAGACGAACCAACTAACCACCTTGATATTACTAGTAAACAGGTGTTAGAAGAAGCTCTTAAAAATTACGAAGGAACTATTGTATTTGTAAGTCACGATAGGTACTTTATTAATAAGATAGCTAATAAAGTATTAGATATTACTGATAATGGACATAATATGTATTTAGGGAATTATGATTATTATTTAGAAAAAAGAGAGCAAGAGAGAATAGCTCAACAATTAACGAATAAAGAAGTAGAAGTTGTTGAAGTAAAAGAAACTAATAATTATATATTAGATAAAGAAACTAAGCGTCGTGTAAGAAAACTAGAAAGAACACGTGATGAGTTGATGGAAAAGATCGAAAGTTTGGAAGAAGAAATACTAGCGGTTAACAATGAACTTGCAAAAGAAGAGGTCTATACTGATATGATAAAAACACAAGAGTTTAATGAAAAACTAAAACAATTAACGGAAGAAGTTGATGAATTAAATAATTCTTGGTTAGAAATTGAAGAGGAATTAGAAAGTATTAATGAGTAGTAAAATTAAAATAACAACATATGTTGATGCTGAAAAAATTCATGAAGATTCTCATGTAGGAGCACACATTGAAGAAGCTACAAGCGAGAAAATAACTTATAGTGACAAAAATAACAAAAAAATAGAAATTTTTATTGACAAAATAAAAGAAAGTGTTAGTATAGAAAAAGACGATTCAAAAATGTACTTGGCATATACTAAAACAAGTAATGATTATAGTACACAATATGGTCAGATGAAATTGGAGACACAGCTTGTAAAAATAAGTAAGATGGCAAAAAATAGTTTTACTTTATTTGAGATAGTGTACAATATATATTTCGGAAAAAATGACAAACAGCAAAATAAATTGAAAATATTAGTGAAAAACATTTAGTAGGTAATTAGGAGGAATTTTTGGTGAAAAATAAAATAGTAGAATTAATACAAAATTCTTTAGCCAAATTAGAAATTGATGGAGTAGATATTCATGTAGAAACTCCAAAAAACACAGATAATGGAGATTTTTCTTCAAATGTAGCGATGCAATTAACAAGAGTTTTACGTAAAAACCCTAGAGTTATTGCCGAGGAAATAATCAGCAATATTGAAGAAGATGAAGCGGTAGAAAAAATTGAAATAGCTGGACCAGGTTTTATTAACTTTTTCGTTAAAAAATCAAGTCTAGGTAGTGTTGTTGGTAAAATATTAGAAGATGACTTTAACTATGGTGAAAACAACATCGGACAAGGTAAAAAAGTACTATTAGAGTATGTATCAGCTAATCCAACAGGAACGCTACACGTAGGTCATGCTAGAAATGCTGCTTATTCTGATTCATTAGCAAGAATAATGAAAAAATCAGGATATGATTTATCTCGTGAGTATTACATCAACGATGCAGGAAATCAAATTAACAACTTAGTTATTTCTGCAATTGTTCGTTATAAACAAGCACTAGGTATGGATGCACAGATGCCAGAAGATGCGTATCACGGTGAAGATATCAAAATTCTTGGTCAAAAACTAAAAGATGAATTTGGAGATTCATTATTAGAAAGAGAAGACTTAAATGAGTTTATTCGTGAGTACGCAGTTGCATATGAAATGGAAAACATCAAAAAAGATCTTGGAGATTTTGGATTAGAGTACGACGTGTTCTTTAGTGAAAAATCATTATATGAAAAAGGTCTTGTAGATAAAGCATTAGAATCTTTAAGAGAACAAGGTTTTGTTTATGAAAAAGATGGTGCTTTATGGTTGGAAACAACAGCTTTAGGTACAGGTGATGATAAAGACCGTGTATTAATTAAAGCAGATGGTTCATTAACATATTTAACTAGTGACATAGCGTATCATAAAAATAAATTAGATCGTGGATTTGATTTGTTATTAGATGTTCTGGGTGCAGATCACCATGGTTATGTAGCGAGACTTAAAGCTAGTGTAGTAGCTATGGGGTATAAAGCAGATCAATTAGAAGTGTTAATTATGCAAATGGTACAACTACTTAATAATGGTGAAGTTGTGAAAATGAGTAAAAGAACTGGTAAGGCAATTACACTTCGTGATTTAATCGATGAAGTAGGAGCCGATGCTGCTCGTTACTTCTTAGTGATGAGAAGTGCAGATAGTCACCTAGACTTCGATTTTGCAGTAGCAAAAGAACAATCAAGTGATAACCCACTATACTATGTTCAATACGCGCATGCTAGAATTTGTTCAATCTTACGTCAAGCAGCAGAACAAGCTGAATACGATGTGAAAAATTGTGATTATGAATTGCTAACTGACGAGTACTCAGTAGACTTACTGAAAAACTTAGCATATTATCCAGAAATAGTTGCACAAGCAGCTAAAAACTATGAACCACACAGAATTTGTAATTATTTACAAAGTCTTGCAAGTTCTTTCCACAAATTCTATAATAATAATAAAGTAATAACTGAAAATAAAGAGCAAACTCAAAGTTATTTAGCATTAATTACAGCCGTTAAAATAACTTTAAGAAACGCTTTAGACTTAATCGGAGTATCTGCTCCAGAGAAAATGTAATAAATAAAAAAGAAGGGAATCTAATATAAATGGTAAAGTTAAAAGATTTAAGCACAGAAAAAATTAAGGAAATGTCACTAATAGATTTATGTTATGCATATATGGTAGAAGAAGGAATTGAAAAATTAAATATTTATGATTTCCTAGACTATATTAAACCATTAAGAAGTGTTGATGATGAAGAATTTACAGCACAAGCTGCGTACTTCTACACTGACTTAAACTTAGATGGAAGATTCGTTTGTGTAGAAGATGGAAGTTGGAAATTAAGAGATAGTCTATTTGTAGAAGATATCAAAAACTTTGTTGAACCAAGTGTTCAAAAATTTGAAATCGATGATGAAGAGGATATTGAAGAACTTGGAGATGAGGAACAAGATGATATCCACGATGAAGTAGATGCTCTAATTGAAGAAGAAGATATGGAAGAAAGCGAAGATGTCTATGATTTTGATAACGATGGTATAGTATCTAAATTCAACATTTCAACTGAAGACGAAGAGTTTTAATAAAAAGGCCGAGAGGCTTTTGATCTGACCCCAAAAAGTTAGACTTAGGATAGCGTAGTAGTTATAATGACTGCTACGCTATCTTTTTTATATTTATACAGTCATATGTTCTAT
>PNGU01000009.1 GCA_002871655.1 Streptococcus sp. UMB1385
AAACCTCCTTTGTATACTTATATTATACCATTTTAAGGATTTTATTTCAGTTAAAAAACAGGCTGTTGACCTATTTGTCAACAGCCTGTAAATTTTTAAATTTAGAATTTAAAAATTTAACTTTGTCAACAAGTACTCTTAGAATTAAAATTGCAAAACCTAATATCAGCGTTTTAATAATATCCTCAGGTATTGTTTTAACTAATTCAAATAACCAATTTATAATTGTATCAGGCATACATTAACCTCCTAGTTTTTTTGTATTAAGCCACTCAAAAGTAAGACCATCAATTATATTAACTTCAAAAGGTTTACTTTTCCCATAACAAATATCATTTTTTACTATATACGCCTCAACATAATGTCTACCTACATAGCAAGTTTCCTCTGTTCTTATTCTTTTTCCTTTTTCAAGCTTAGAATTATAAAAGTCTCCTCTTAAGCAATTTGCATTGATTGCTTCATAACCAGTATTGGTTATTTGCCAGTATATATCATAGTCTTTTATATTAAGTGTGAGTGCATTAACTTCAAATTTAAGTTTTCCTTTTTTATTCAAAGCTTCACCACTTTTTATTTTCTTGAATCTGAAATCATGCCAACTATAATATGCTTTTATCTCTACGTCAGTCTTAGCAATACTTGATATTTTCCATTTAGGTTTTTGATGATGACTTAAAGAATTTAACGAAATTCCAATTTCATTAGTATTTTTACGCAAACTTCTCTGTATATAAAATAAACTCTCATTTAAAGACAATGCTTTATTATCTACTCCAAAGTCAACTTTAAGTTGATCATACCACTTCAAAAAACTTTCAAAATATTTTCTATCCTTATCCCATTTCAAAGATAATTTTTCTTTTCCATTAACCGGATTATAAATACAAGGATTTTCATTTTCATATTCAATTCCGCTCAAAAGATTTTTAACTACATTCAATAATAATGTTTTAAAATCCTCACTAATAATCGTACATTTAGGATAAATTTTTGCAACCAAAGTAGTAATTATAACAGAAGACGGTTTTTGTTCCATATCATCTTCAAACATAACTTCTGCATGTCTCTTTAATAATTGCACAATTCTTTGTAATGGAGTTTTTATTTTATAATCTGGAATTTCTTCTATCTTTGCATAAAATCGTTTAGCATATGATTCTTTTATCATTTGAAAATCGCTTTGTTTTTTGAACCAATCGGAATATCCTTTAGGATTACTAACTTCCCAGTCAAATGTTATATTATCATAGTTACCACTTCTTTTATCTGAAATTGCAATATTTCCATCATCCGTATCATTCCAAGGAACAGCAGGTAAAATATCTATATGAAAATTTGATTCATCTACATAATTTAATGTCCAACACCTATTGCTTTCTTTTGGAAAATTTTCCATACTATGCTTTAACGAGTAATTTTTAACTACTTTTCCAAGTTCATCTTTTAATTCTCTTTGAGTCTGATGATTTCTTCTTTTTTTAGTCATATTACAAACAATATCTATATCATACGCCCCTTCTTCAGTAAGAGGTTTAATTGCTGTTCCTAATTTAATAGAACCTTGTAGGTAAATATCCGGACTATATTCTGCTAGGTCAGATTCTTTTATATAGTTTGCAATTGCCTTATACCTGTTTGATGCTTTTTCGTAATTTGATTCAGAAACATCAATTTCATTAATAAGCTCTTTTATCTCCTTCGACATTTCAAATTTTTTCATTTTATTCCTCCTCTCTTCTTAAATAATATATTGCGAATGGGCTCCTATTTTAAATGATTTTCCTCTTATATCAACACATTCCTTTTCAATGTCTTCTCTATCTACAAGCTTAATTAAATCATTCCCTTCTTTTACATATTTACTTATCATATCAATATATTCATCTGGTAAATGAATCTCGTAAATATCAAATAATAATATTTCATTTTTTTTAAAATGCCTAGAATAAGCCATTTTAGGTTTTATTTGCTTTAAAAACTCTATTTTCATGCTACTTAAGACTTCTATAGGTAATATGTTATTTTTTACAATTTCTTCATAAAACTCTCTATATACCGCCACTTCCCTATTTTCTCTACTATCAAACCAATTTAGAACTTTGCTAATATTTTTTCCTTTGGTACAAAATCTTAAATCTTCTTTTTCATAAAAATCTCGTTCATTTTCAAAAATAATATTCAAATTCCTTTCAATAGTACTAAACGAACTACAAACTTTATATACTCCACCAACAGGTTGCAGTTGTTCTATTTTACTTCCCCTAATTAAAAGATATTTATCATCTATTTTTATTTTATATAAATACGCAACACTAAACCTAATATCTTCGCTCCAATGTATCAAAGATTTTACAAACAACCCTATTCTTCTATAATTAGCTGCAAATATACCAATCAAAAAACAAATTCCACTGCTAATCAAATTAGTCCATATATTTTCTAACACTTATATCCCTCCACTTTCATTATTACTCCCACTTTATCTCTTCATTCACTTTTTGGTGAATATCTACTCTATTAACAATATCAATTACATTTACTAGCCAACCATTTAATGTACAACTTCTGATAAATTCATCAATTCTGTTGACCCCATTCATTTCCTTAAGAGTTACAACAACACCAAATCTAACTCCTATACCATCTTGAGGATCTAAACGATTATTTGTTTTTATTTCCATGCCCCAATTCTTATTTCTATAAGAATCTTTGGGTATCATTCTTTTTGTAGCACTCTCTGCGATATACTTTACATTATCCCATTTTCTAAACTGCTTTCTTGCTTCACCTTCCAAAAGATAATTTCTTTCTCCATCTAATGTATCTTCAGTATTCTGTTTATCACCTTTAATATCCTTGATTTTTTTATCATCTCCTATTCGACCAAAGTGCAAATTCAATTCCGTATTTGTATAGTCCACACCCTGTAATCTATCACACAGCGGAAAATAGCACATTGTAGCCTTTGCAATATAGGGGTACTTATTATCCTTTAGAGGAACAGGAAAATCATAATTATAAGTATTCCATTTTTCACTAATATCTGATACCACAAATTTTATTTCATCTTCTTTTGTTTGAATAATGTCACTTATATGAATGGGTACAATTCCATGCCCATATAAGGCAACTTCTTCAGGAGTTGGTTTTTCATCCCAACCTCTCGCCGCATCAATAATCATAGCTTTTGCAACTTCCCTGTTAAGCCCTAATACATCAATTAAATAGGATAATTTTCTTGCAATCCAAGGTGCAGCATAGGAAGTACCAGCAACACTTGCGACCCCCAAAGGTTCACAAACCCTAATATATTCTTCTTCACTACCACCATAATAACTTACGTCAGGTTTTGCAAAAAAAGATAATACGAATCCTTTACGAGCATATTTAGTAGACAGACCATTCTTACTAACTGAATTGACAACTATACTATTAACAGAATCTGCCGGAGAGCCTATTTTCACTATATCTGCACTCGGTTTATTTGTTCCGGCTACAACAAATATCACATTATTTTCAAACTGAATTTTGTCTAATGTTGCAGCTTCAGCTGAAATAAAGTTGTCATTAATTTCCTTATTACTACCAAGTGAAATATTCCATACCTTTATATCTGAATTATTTACTACAATACTCTTTATTTTCTTTATTATTGAAAATGAAGAAAATTCAGCACCTACTGCCACTCCAAAATGCCTAACCTTAAACCTTCCACAGCCATCATCCAACCAAGGATTTAATCTTGCTCCATCAACAATAATGGAAGATACTGCTGTCCCATGATTATAATCTTTTGGATTTTTTGGTATATCGTCTGAGACCATATCATGATATTCAACCCAATCACTAAAATAAACACTTTCATTGAATAATGTATCTATCACCCCAATTGTCGGTTCAATAGTTGGAGAGGGTATAGTTACCATTTTTACTTGATACTCATTGATAAAATCATCCGGTGATAAACTTGACAAATCAACGGTTGCCATTGAAACAAGATAAGGTGCTTTTTCAAAAAGTAGTTCCACTTGTTTTTCATCCAAATAAACAGTTTGATTATCTAAAATTCTGCTACTTAAAATATCTATCCCTAGTCTTTCAAATAATAGTTTGGTATCTTTTCTCACGTCATACAAAGTTATAATGCTCTGCTTTACATCTATCGTAGGTAACTCTACCTCAAAAGAATCAATGTATGATACATCTGCAATCACCTGTTTAAATATTGACATACTCACAGAAAGATCTTTAAAAACTCGTGGATTGACAATATTTTTATCTTCAAATATATTTTTGCTGATCTTTCCTGCAAATTTTTGAGATAATATATTTGAAGTATTTACAATTAACTCTATACTTTTAGTTAAATCATCTTCATCAAGAAAATATGTTATTATATGCTTACTCTTATCTAAATTAAATTTTGCACCAACAATTGCATCATTAGAAGCCTTCCCTTTAAAAAGTCCTGCAATTCTATTACTTTTCGCAACAATTTTATTGTAATAAACACTAATTAAAATCCCTTCAAATGGCTTTGTTTCTTTATCCCAAAATTCTTTAATCTGGATTAGCTGAGTTTTTAATCTTAATAAATGCTCTGTACTTACTTCCACTCTCCCGTTCATGCCTACACCACCACGCATACTATTTTTACTGGCTTGCACAAAGCGTTTCCCTTTTAATTCCAAGACATTATTCACTATCTACTTCCTCCTTCTTTAACTTTCTTGAGACAGCACTTTTAGACTCCCCTTTTAATTTTTCTATTTCTCTTACAGTGAAGCCTTCCTCATGAAGCTGGTTTATATCCTTTTGATCCAGATTTCCTATCAAGCTATTGTATAATCTTTTCAAATAATCATACTCAGAACCAACATCGCTAAATGCAAGAGATGTTTTTATAGTGTTTTTTAGTTCCCCAGGATAAGGCATTTTCTTTGCTATCTTCAATATTTTTTTAAATAATCTTGTATCCTTGGATATTCCCTTAAAATTCTTAATAAATGAAGAAAAATAATATTCAGCAACTTCTATTAAATCCTCATCACCATACCTATTAAAATTAATAACAGCATCAAATCTTCTAATTAATGCTTTATCAAAATTTGAATACAGATTAGTTGTTGCAATAAGCACTATTTCTTTATTAAGATCTGTTAATCTATCTAATTCTCTTAAAATTGTAGATGTTACTCTTCCCATCTCTCTAATATCATTAGAATTAATTCTATCCAAAGCGATAACGTCAATCTCATCAAATAAAACTACTATTTTATTCGCATTTGGAAGCATATTTATTTCTTTAAAGACTTTTATAATGTTTTTATTGGTCTGCCCCAACTTACTATCTATCAAATTTTCAAAATCCACTCTAAAAAGAGAGCGATCCAACAATCTGGCAACATTTTTTGCTGCTTCTGTTTTTCCACTTCCCGGTAATCCTTCAAATAAAAATTTATTAATACCAACATTATGGTTTACAGCGTTAATAATGCCTTTTATGTCTTCTGTTATTTCAAGTGGTAAATTTAACGCCTCTAAATTTCTTATTTCTACTTGTTTTAAAAACTCACTTTCAAAATCACTACTTTGTGGTGAATATAAATTTGATTCAGATATTAACCCCATAATATATTCAGCTAACTGATAATCTCCTATACTATCAAAATATCTTGCTATTGCTATCGCCTCATTCCTAAAGGAATTCTCATTCCTTTCCACATGGTATTTTATTAAATTCAAAACACTTTGTTTTTTCATATTACCATACCTCCTATTCCCCTTTATTATATCACTGATTGGGACAAATTTCTACACTTATGGGACAAATATCGGAATATATTTTTTTGTATCAAAAATTATTTTAGCAATAATTACCCCCTGAAAAGGGGTGGTTTTCTCTTCGGATATACCCCTTTGTTACTAACACGCACCTCAAAGCACTGGCTTTCACATTCGTTCAAGACCTATTGTATTTTGACACCCGCTACCCGTTAAACGGGTTTATCTATTTTTTCTTATTTCCAAATGGGTTTGTATATTCTTTTGTTGTCAGTTTTTCTATTGCAATGTCATGCGATTCTTGTTCTCTGATATATTTTCTTATTGTACTTTCATTTAATACTACAATACTTACATAGTATCCTTCTGCCCAAAACTTTCTATTTCCGTACTTGTATTTCAAGTTTGAATGCATATCAAATATCATTAATGAACTTTTTCCTTTCAAATATCCCATAAATCAAATATCCCATAAAACTTGAAACACTATATTTTGATGGTATTGATAATAGCAAATGTATATGGTCTGGCATATATGTCCCTCTATTATTTCTACACCTTTATACTTACATAATCTCTTTATTATACCTACTATATCTCGTTTTTATTGATTAAATTCTATTTTTCGTCTATACTTAGGTGTAAATACAATATGGTATTTACACAACCACTTTGTATGCGATAAACTATTATGTTTATTTGCCATAATTAAAATCATCCTTTCTTTATTTTTGAGCTTAAACTACTCTTATTTTATCAAGAAAGGATGATTTTTCAATTGTTTAACTTTTATCTCGCACCAGCATAGCGGGTGTTTTTTTCGGAGACTACGCCTCCTGAACTTGCTAAAGCCCTCAAACAAAAAATATCAATTCTTTTTGAGTTACTGTTTCATGAATTGCTATGTTGTAGCATTTTATTTAACTGTTTGAGTTAGACAAACTGGGATTTAGATTTTAACCCTTAAAAAAAAAAAAAAACGGGATACTCTCCTGAAGTATATTCTATACCATTATAGCTTAATGCAGAGCGTAGCTATATAATCATTTCCATAGCGTGATAATCTATTTCTTTTATCACACGATTCATAAAAATCTATCATAGCAAGCCCATTTTTAAGTTGTCCTCTAATCTGAGTTTCTAAGGTATGGCTAAATTCATATCCATATTCTGGATTTATAGTTATTTTTTCTTCATCTTCAAGCTCTTTCGAATTAAAAGGTATTGAGAATTTTAAAAGTAATTCTTCATCGGGTTTGTCCCATACAATGTCAGCATCATACATGTATATCCAAGGATTCATAAATCCGACCATTAGCAATCCACCCTTTTTCAATACTCGAGAGGCTTCTTTATATATATTTTCTAAATCTTCTACATATACGTTTGAAACTGGATTAAAAATAATATCAAAAGTTTCATTTTCAAACGGAAAAGGTTTTGTCATATCGCCTTGAACTGTGTTGATTTTTAATCCTTCTCTTTTAGCAACCATTTATTCTCTAAACTTTATATTATTATTTTCTCATAAAGTACACTATTTTCTCAACCAATAAAATGCTTCTTTTAATTTTTCCATACCATTTTCTAAAATTATCTTTCCATGAGAGAAAACAATTTTATCAGGTTTCCAGCTTTCAATCTTAGAATAGCTATCTTTAGCTTTTTTTCTAAAGATAAATGATGATCGTAAATCTCTTGATGTTCGAAACTTAGGATACTTATTGTCTCCAAACTTAAATACAAGTTTGTATAATAACGGTAATTTGTTTACTTCTATACTTTCTATTAAGTCCGTTAATATTAAGGTTGAGCTCTTTTTATGAAAGAAGACCATCTCTTTCAGAGCTATACTTCCTCTAAATGGAGTAAAATATATTTCCTCTGACCAAGAAGTTTTTGAGATATTATCTAGTGATACAAAATTTTCTTTTTTATCAATTTTAAGTTTAGCGCTTACTCCTTTTGCTAGCCAAACTTTTGCATTTGTATAATTATAATACCAATCCAATACATAACTATAATGGTATATATTAGGAGCAATTATATGCTCGATTTCTCCTAGTTCTTTTATTTTATCGTCTAATTCCTTATTAAAAGCTATTGGTGAATGGATCCATAATTTGTTGTTATCTAGTTTAACTATTGTCATCCTTGTTGTAAAAGGAACTTTAAAAAATTTAAAACTCATATGTATTTCATTTCCATCAACAATCCAAATATCCTCACCAATTTGTTTTAATTCATTAATAGGAGAATATAACTTCAACATCCCTTCCATCAATCATACACCTTCTTTCAATTTATTTTTATATTACAAAAAATTATTCCTTAATATTTTATATTTGATGAAGATATTAAAATGTTCTCTTTTTTGATATAAACACAAAGATATAATAACACTATTATGAATAAGTCTATGATTTATCCTTATATATTATTGTAAGTAATTCTTCCCCAATTTCTTTTATTAAGTCTACGACTAGGGCATTTCCCATTGTAAAATATCTATTTGTATTTGTAACACCCTCTAATTTCGTCCATTTATCAGGAAAAGTGTTTATTCTTTCTGCTTCAACCGGTGAAATTACTCTAAGCTTATAATTTTCAGAACCTTTCACTACATGACTCATTCTTGATACTGTAGCTTCAGTTGTAACCATAGTTCTAGCTGGCTTAACCAATGAATCTGGGAACAACATACTACCCATACAATATCATCCCCTTATCGCTAATATAACTCACTCCACATGTATTTACACCTAGCTTTTACTTCTATAAATTTACTAAAGTTAAATTTAGGGTATTAGAGGAATTGAAATATTCTCTTTCTAATCTATTGTTATACCTATTCTGTTCGAATTTCAGCTAAATATATTCCCCATTCAGCTAATTCTTCAGGCAAATCATAAACAGTTTTACCGTTACTTTCATAGATTTCAGAAATTCCTGGTGAAGTCTCAGAAAAAGTTTCCCAAGCTGTCACTAGTTCTTCTACAAATTGAATATTATGAGGTTCAAAAAAGTCATTAAATTTCGATAGTTCTTTACTATAAATTGTCACAACATTATAGCTATCAAGCATAATTTCATCATGACTTTTATGCCCACCAAATCCAAACTTACTTAATCCATCATTAACAAGCAGATCACCGTATCTAATCAACAGTGTAAGACATTCCTCTCTTGAACAAGCATCAATGTAATAAACATCCATATGGGATTCCTCGATAATATTCTTTGCTATCTCTTTTTCTCTATCAATACTAACAGGCAATTCCAAAATAAAAAACAAGGGCTCGTCATGAATCGCAATAAAGTGTTGAAAAACCTCTAATATTTTTTCTGCGTGTACATTCGCCATCAAATAATGTTCAGTTAACTTTGTAAATGACTCAAACAGATTTTCTACCAAGCTAACTCGGTGACCTTTTACTAAATTCAACATTATGCGTCCTCCAGATAATTTAAACATTATACACATTTATAATCTTATTATACCATTAAAACCTCAAAAAGACTATAACTTCCCTGTCACAGTCTCTTATAAATCTACCTCAGTTCCTTATGCTGAACTACATTCAGAACAGAAAATATTGGTAGTAAAAGAAGCATTTCAATAATTTATTCATAGCTATTAGGAACGTTTCTCTAACAAGCTTACACACTCGACATGTGATAATATTTTTCTTTTATACTAATAAACAAAAGGCAATAAAAATCATTTTAAAATGATACTGTGGAACGGAAAGATTATCACCACTTCCAAAAGAAACGACATCTATAACTCCAATTAAAATTACAATTAAAAGTTCTCTAACATTAATCATCTAATTAACAAATCGTTACTTTCAATCATGGATAAGCTTATCTAAAATTTAAAATCCTTTTCTTTACTAATTCTATTACTAGCCAATATAGTATAAATTAAATAACCAATAAAAATGATAATAAAAATAACATAGCAGCCAGTCTTACAACTTACTACTTTTCATATGATAATTTATAAATGTCTTTCTAACCACTCGATCTTTTTAAAATCCTTATTGTTATTGTGATCATTTCGATAGGAGTCTTGAGAAGAAGCTTTGTAAATACTTAGATACTGCTCTAGACTTGGAAGACGAAAAGTGATGCCTTCAATGTGAATAAGCTCTATATCCGATTCCGAAACTCCTGCAAAATCAGGTAAGGAATCGATACTTCCATATTCAACACTCACTTGATCCTTTTTGAATTCATGCTCATGAATATCTATTAAGACGTAGCCTAAGTCTTTCATCACTTTCATTATCTCGTCCCAGTCATAAATTCTAAGATGATCAGGTACTTCCCAACCTCTAGGGTCACCAGGCACATGAATGTCAATGTCAGACGGCCCCCAATTTTCTTTCGTTCTAAACTCCAATCCCAAAGACCCCATCAATGTCGGTGTAATTCCAACTCGATTTAAATGGAAACAAATGGTTTTAAATTCTTCAAATAATAGACTCATGTTTACTCTAAACCTTTCATATAAATTTTCGTTATCTCTACTTTATTACCTTAAACAAAATCATCTTCATTTTCTAGAGTATATCCAGTTATTTTGGATGCAAATTCTTTTCCTTCTTTTAAGGAGCCAAATGCGACTAGATCTTTATAAGAAGGATTTTGATATAATTCCAACATATACATCTCTAATCCTTCTGATTTTTGAACGATTATCCACATTTCACTAATAAACTCACACATTCAACATGCGTTGTTTTCTTTATTTGTACACTTTTTTTCGTCATTGTTTACGGAATTAAAACACAATTTATCATTATCTATTTTAGCATTCTTTCTTTTAGATTTGTAAGATTTTGCATCTTTAATCGAAGAATCTCCCGTTTTAAAAATTATAGTCAACATTGCTGGATCAATTTCTCCATCAGAATTTACTCCGCCTACTATGATTTTTTCAACGATACTCTCAAAAATATCCTTATCAAACTCCGTCAAAGTTTTTTGTGAAGTTAAAATTTCTTTAAAATTCTCTAATCTACTTTTTATATCAACTTCTGATTTTAAAGTTACTTCAAGGTTTACTTTTTCTTCTAAAAATTTTTCTTTCTCAATTTGTATTTGATTGAATTTATCTTCATATACAGAATCACTAATTTTTCCATCAAGATTCATTGAAACTAATTTTTCTTCTTTTTTGTACAACGAATTTAATTTACTAACTATCTTATTCAGCTCCACTTTTAAAGTATCGTCAGTAAGCTCTTCTTTTATAATTTCAAGAAAGTCTTCAGTTAGGTTATTATTTTCATAAAACAACTGTTGGTAGCTCTGTAAAAAAGCATTTTCTATTGCTTTTTCCTCTATTCCTTTACTATGAATGCAATGCTTTTTACCTTTCTTTATAGATGTTGTACAGTGCCAGATAATCTTTTTGTACTCTGAACTAGAATGCCAACTTCTTCGAGACAGAACAGTACCACAAAAACCACATTCCAATCTACTACTAAAAGGATACATTCTTGAATATCTTTCTCGTTTTCCTTTTGTATTTGCTATGGTTTTCTTGTTACCTGCTCTTCGTAATCGAATTTCTTGCGCCTGTGTAAAAGTTTCCGGACTAATTATTGCATCATGATTATTTTTAATGTAGTATTTATCTTCTTCACCGAAATTAATCAAACGTCTCTTACTAATGGGGTCAACCGTGAAAGTTTTTCCCATTAGAATATCACCTTTATACTTCTCGTTTTTAATAATTCCTAAAACTGTTGTATCTTGCCAGTGATCAAGACCTCTCGGTGTTTTATAACCTAGTTCATCCAGTTCTCTAGCTATTGCCTTACCCCCAATACCATCAATGTATCTTTCAAAAATATAACGTACTATCTTGGCTTCTTTTTCATTTATTGATATTGACTTTGTATCTTGATTATAGTCATAACCAAGACAACCTTGAAAACCAATAAGTTCTCCACGTTGCATCTTCATTTTTAAACCTTTTTTAACATGGGCAGATGTATTTTCAACTTCCTGTTGAGCCACTGAACTTAATATCGTTAATAGTAACTCACCATCCATAGTTAAAGTATCAATATTTTCTTCTTCGAAAAATACTCCAATTTGTTTATCTTTAAGCAAACGAACATATTTGAGAGTATCTAATGTATTTCTAGCAAAGCGAGCAATGGCTTTGGTAATGATATAGTCTATTTTTCCATCAAGGCAATCTGAAATCAATCTTTGAAAATCTTGTCTTTTTCCAACTTGAGTCCCTGAAATCCCTTCATCAGCATAAATGTCAACCAAATTCCAATCTTGGTGCTGTGATATATACTCTCTATAATGACGAACTTGAGAATCATAGCTATTTTTTTGATCATCACTATCGGAACTAACACGACAATATGCTGCTACTCTCCTCGATAAAGAACCACTATTATCATTTCTTCTAGTTACTAAAGGATTTGCTTTTATAATTTCAACGTTATTTGACATGGCTTAACCTCCTATTTCTCTGCATTTATTTTACCGCAACCAATAAAAAAGGTCAGCTAATTTGTGTATATTTTACGCAGTTTCAGCTTTATTTTTTCATATTCTTTTTCGCTAATAAGTTTTTTTAAAAATAATAGATTTAGCATCTCTAGCTCGACTATATAATTTTCTAAATTTGATTTCAAAAAATCACTTCCCTTTTATCTTTTATCAATCTCCTCCATGGCATGACTGATGAAGTCATCATAAGAATTTCACTTGCTGCTCTTTTACGGTGGCAGCCTGAACGATCAGAAGTATCATTGTATATCATTTGTATCATGGCATATAAAGTATCGCTCTATTTTATTGATGGTTTTAAAATCGCTCTTATCATGGCGAGCCATTCAAATTTGCTCCACAAATGAGGAAAGTACCATTTTGGACTATTCAATTGTCAATGTGCTTTCTTAACCTAATACTTTTTGGAGTAATGGTCTTCTTTATTATCCACTCGACCTACAAGGTAATCTAAACTTACATTATAAAAATCTGCAAGTTTGATAAGGTCATCTATAGAGATTAACCTGGTACCTGATTCCATTTTAGAATATGCTGATCTTGTACAATTTAAGATTTTTTTTGCAACATATTCTTGTGTCAAATCAGTATCCTCACGTAAATCTCTAATCCTTTTCAACATTTGTTGTCTCCTAAAACAAGTATAATATAGTTATTTTCTTATTTTTAAAAATGTGACAAATTGGCACATGAAACTATTCTATATATACTTTTTAGGAAATTATTCACTCTATATGTATCTCATTTTCCTTGCTAGATTTCGTATCTTTTGTTTTCTGGTAGTTCTTTATCGTACGATTAAACATCTCAAATAAATTTATAGCTTCTCTATGTTGTTCCTTCAGTTTTTCAATCCTTCCTTTATATACGTATAAATCTTTCTCTATTGTGTCTACTGATATCTTGACTTTAATATTATTTTCTAAATTTCCTGAACTATTTTCCGTATCATTCAACAATATTTCCTCTAAACTAGACAAATTATCAATTTTATCTTGGACTTGTTGAATCATATTCTCTAGATATGATATTTGGTCAATGAAATCTTTTGTTATGTCTTCAAAAGTATTCGGACTATTTTCTGAAGATATAAGAAAATCTAATTGTTCTATTTTTTCTTTAATTTTGCTAAGAGGAATTCTTCTATACATATAGTGCGGTTCATACTGAAGATTAAATTGCCTAATCAAAGTTTTACCTTTCATAAAGCGATTTTTTTCTGCTGAATCTTTATGATATACATAGTAAGAACTAGTTTCTCTCAGAAATACTTTAACTTTTTCTTCTTCCATATTGATTTGAATATTTGGTACAAAAATAAGTCCTTCTTGTCGAATACCAAACTGTACCTTAATGTAAATTCCATCTTTTACTACTTCTTCAACTTGATTAAGATTCAACTCTACTTCAAACTCATGAACATCATCCCTATTCCTCTTGAAATCTTGATAGAATTTCCATGCCACATCTTCTGTCGGCAACTTTTTTTCTTTAATTAGCTTTTCTTCATTGTAAAGTTCAACTAAATTTTTATTATCTAAGACAAACGTTTCATTTTTGTTATTAAAATAGTCTTGAAAATAACTAACACTATACTGATTCGTTTTTACCAATTCCTGCTCTGAAATCTTAATCCCATCAAATTCAAATAGAACATGTTTTGCTTTCGGAATTATTTTTAAGCCCAAAAATTCTGCTCGTTGAATCAATTCATTCATATTCTTCATTTTCGGAAGTAAAAATTCTAAGATGCTTATGATTTCCCTTTGAACAAACTTTTTCTTAAAATAAGTTTCATTATAAGGTTGTTTTCTACTCAATTTACTATCACGTACGACTTGTTTCATATTTGAATCAGTCATAAAAAAAGTAACATGCTTGTGTCTAAAATCAATTTTTAAATGTAAAGCTTTTGCTTTTTTCTGGAAATCTTCAAAATTTTTCGAGTTCTCAATTAGAAAATATACTCGTTGTTTTATTTCGTATTTGTAATTTGTTTTTCGATAAACTTCATACTGATGATGAGAATAACGATTTTCTATAATTTTTGCGCCTACAATTTTTGAAAGACAATCTGAAACCATTCTTAGATTACGTTCTGCTTTATAATCCCATAGAAACTTTTTATCAGAATTCTTATCGATTGAATTTAGTATGATGTGATTGTGAATATGAACTTTATCAACATGAGTTGCTACGATAAAACGGAATCTACCTCCTGTTAACTCCTTAACTGTCTCATAACCTATCCGATTGATTTTTTCTGGAGTAAGATGGTCATCTGGAGAAAAGGACTGAATGATATGATGAGAATGAATTTTTCTTTGATTTGCTTCTTGCCTATCATGACGAAATTCATAAAGAGTATCATTGCTTAAAAAATTATCATTGTACATCTTCACTAGTTCTTCATAACTAGGAAAATCTAAATAATTTCTCATGCCAAAATCTGAAACTAGTGTTAGGTTTTTTGTTTTACTTGGATTCAAAATATATTTGATTAATTTACTACGATAATTTTTTCCATGTATCGCAAAGTGTTTAGTGATGACCATAAAATTTCCTCAATTTTTCAGATTGGATAAGAAAATATTTCTCCACTTCTACTATTAACTCTTCTATACCTTTTCTCAATTCATCTAATTCAACTTCCGTTAATAAGTTCGAATAATTTATGCTTCTGGCGATTTGATTAATATTATTTCCTATTCGTTTTAATTCAAAAATTAAATCTTGATAACTATTTGTATCAATGGTGATGAAATTCATACCAGGATCTAATAGAGCTCGTCTAGCATATTCTGAAAAGGATAAGCAGTTACTTTTTGAGATATTTTCATTTAATTTGACTAATTCGAGATCAGATAAAAAGACTTTTTTTAAATTTGTTCTATATCGGTGTTCCACTCTACTACCTCATGTATTTGTTACTAAAATATTCACTAAGAGGACTTGTTTTTTCTACCTCTTTAATTAATTCTTGAATACAAGTTAACAGAATAGAAACATGTTCTTGAGTAACCTGATGATTTATTTTAGCAATTATTAATATTTCATGAACATCACGGCTAATTTGTTCCAACTTTTGATTTTTCCAAAGGTTGAACCATTTTTCCATCTGATTTTGTCCATCAGACAATAGTAAGCTTTTACGGAGAAAATCAGAAAAATTTTCCTCTCCTTTCTCTCTCATTAAATCTAGTATTTGTTTTTCCTCCGTTTCTGTTAAGCGAAATTGTTTCCGAATACTACGTATTTCTCTTTTCATATGACTTTTCCTCCCTCATAGATATCTGTACACACAATGTAAGCTTACAGACACTGTCAGTACGTTTTTCAATATAGATTCAACATTTTTGTAAGGCTTTGCGAGCTCAGATATTGTGTCCACAATATCCCAAAAATCATATCGCCAGCTGACTAAAACCTTCCAGTTTTGACAGCTAACGATAAGATAACTTGGTGGCTCCGCCCCCAAACCCCCATAGAAAATCAAAAATTGATTTTCTATGAATGATATTAGGATAACAGGGAAGATTTGGAAAAGATATCACAGCTAATATAGTTATGATTGACTTTCTCTGATTCTATGATAAAATTTCTGTAAACTAATATTTGGAGAAATAAAAATGCTGAGTCTAGATCAAATACATTTACTATTGAATACTCCTGAAGATGAGTTTCATGATTTTAAACAAAAATGGCATCATTCTAAAACTGAATTGGTGCGTGATATCTTAAATTTTGTCAATACATCACATCATGAAGATTGTTATATCATCTTTGGAATTGATAATATCACTTTAGATATAATCGGTGTAAACAATGATGATAATAGAAGAAATGAAGAAGATCTAACAGATTTACTACATAAACTCTTTATATCAACAAATAATCAAATTAGAATTAGCATACAAACTGAAACTATAGACAACAAAGAAATTGACATCTTAATTATTCATG
The DNA here is from genome assembly GCA_002871655.1 of Streptococcus sp. UMB1385. Classification (GTDB taxonomy): domain Bacteria; phylum Bacillota; class Bacilli; order Staphylococcales; family Gemellaceae; genus Gemella. The sequence continues at coordinate 16,297 of PNGU01000009.1, forward strand.
ATACAGATAAAGTTCCTGTATTTTTAACAAAAGATTATAAGCCTAAGAAAGATACTGCATTACAAAAAGGATTAATATATGCTAGAAATGGCTCTATAAATACTCCTAAAGACTCCTCTGCTCCATTTGAGTTAATAAATAAGTTGTTTCAAAAGTTTAATCATACCGACTTAAATATCAAAGAGCAGTATTTTCATGTTTTAAAAGACTATAAAAATTGGTTCTTCGTTGAAAATGAAGACGGAAGATTTTTTATTTATAATCCTAATCCCGATTTTTATATTAAACTTACCGACGATGATGCAAATCGTTTCAAAACTATGCCTTATAGTTTAAATCAATACCAAACCAATGTTGATTGGCAATTAGTACAACTTCGTTATCGACACCTTACAATTATCGACTTTATGGCTTTATATTTAGATCAGGGAAATTGTCTAGTGCCCTCCCCTGATTTAGAAGATTTTGAATGTGGTTATTCTGACACTATTTATTACCACTGTTTATACAAAAATACTTTAAAATACCAATTGCTGAAAGTTTTCTCTTCAATATCTGGTCTCGAAAAATATCCTTTAGATAGATTTAAAAATAATATAGTAATTTATGATGATAAAATAGAATTGGAAAAGACTCACAACTTAATAAAAAGTAATTTTTCAACAGAAGAGATAATGAAGCAACTTGAAGTTACAGAAAAAGATTTCGATTTTTACTATAAAAAAGCTAGACATAAAAATCCTGATTATAGTATCCAAGAAAATCAAGTAAATCTAACTGAATTAAACTTAGTTAGGTTATTGAAAAGTTTTCAAAAAACATATCTTGATAACCCACTATAATCAATCTTTTTAACTAGTAAAAATAGCATAAAAATCTAGTTATCCGCATAAAAACTGGACTTATCACACTTTATCAAGGTCAAAACCACTCAATTTACTACTAATTTACTACTTATGAATGAGCTTTGATACGACGATTTATCCTTGAAAAGTGAAGATATAAAGATACTTCCAATAAAATTTGAATATTTAATAGGTAGACACTTCAAAAAATGAGGTGTCTATTTTTTTACCCGATTTTGAAAGGAAGTGAACTTATGAAAACAAAAAATCAAGAATCAAAAGGTCGTTCCCCACTCTTTAAGACCATCAAACATTCATTCAGCCAATAAAAAAGAAAGGATAGGTAAAAATATGGAACTTAAATTTGTGATTCCCAACATGGAAAAAACATTCGGCAATTTAGAATTTGCTGGCGAGGATAAAGTCGTTCAGCGAAGAATCAACGGACGGCTAACTGTCTTATCAAGAAGCTATAATCTCTATTCTGATGTTCAAAGAGCAGATGATATTGTGGTGGTGCTTCCTGCTGAAGCTGGCGAAAAACATTTCGGCTTTGAGGAACGTGTGAAGTTAGTCAATCCACGTATTACCGCAGAGGGCTACAAAATCGGCACTCGTGGTTTTACAAATTACCTTTTACATGCTGACGACATGATAAAAGAATAAAGAAAGAGAGGAAAAATGATGAGATTAGCAAATGGCATTGTATTAGATAAAGACACGACTTTTGGAGAATTGAAATTCTCTGCTCTACGTCGTGAAGTGAGAATCCAAAATGAAGACGGGTCGGTTTCAGATGAAATCAAGGAACGTACCTATGACTTAAAATCCAAAGGACAAGGACGCATGATTCAAGTAAGTATTCCTGCCAGCGTGCCTTTGAAAGAGTTTGATTATAACGCACGGGTGGAACTTATCAATCCCATTGCGGACACCGTTGCTACTGCCACCTATCAAGGAGCAGATGTTGACTGGTATATCAAGGCAGACGATATTGTGCTGACAAAGGATTCTAGTTCATTCAAAGCTCAACCACAAGCAAAGAAAGAACCGACACAAGACAAATAGTCGCTAGGTAGAAAGGAGACTTTTTCGCATGAAACAGCGTGGTAAAAGGATTCGCCCATCTGGTAAAGATTTAGTCTTTCATTTTACGATAGCGTCACTCCTGCCTGTTTTCCTGCTGGTTGTCGGACTGTTTCATGTGAAGACAATCCAGCAGATCAACTGGCAGGATTTTAACCTATCACAAGCAGATAAGATTGACATTCCCTATTTAATTATCAGTTTCAGTGTCGCAATTCTTATCTGCTTGCTGGTAGCGTTTGTATTCAAACGGGTTCGCTATGATACGGTTAAACAACTTTACCACCGTCAAAAACTGGCAAAGATGATACTTGAAAACAAGTGGTATGAATCTGAACAGGTCAAAACAGAGGGTTTCTTTAAAGATAGTGCTGGTCGTACAAAGGAAAAGATAACCTACTTCCCTAAAATGTATTATCGACTTAAAAATGGCTTGATACAGATACGGGTGGAAATCACGCTGGGAAAATATCAAGACCAACTCTTACACTTGGAAAAGAAATTAGAGAGTGGCTTGTACTGTGAGCTGACGGATAAAGAGTTAAAGGATTCCTATGTGGAATATACTTTGCTCTATGACACCATAGCCAGTCGTATTTCTATTGATGAAGTAGAAGCTAAAGATGGTAAACTTCGCTTAATGAAAAACGTATGGTGGGAATATGATAAGCTCCCTCATATGTTGATTGCTGGTGGTACAGGTGGCGGTAAAACTTACTTTATACTGACACTGATTGAAGCCTTGCTTCATACAGATTCAAAACTGTATATTCTTGACCCGAAAAATGCTGATCTTGCGGACTTAGGTTCTGTGATGGCAAATGTCTACTATAGAAAAGAAGACTTGCTTTCTTGCATTGAAACATTCTATGAAGAAATGATGAAACGTAGTGAGGAAATGAAGCAGATGAAGAACTATAAGACTGGCAAAAATTATGCTTACTTAGGTCTCCCGGCACACTTCTTAATCTTTGATGAATACGTCGCTTTCATGGAAATGCTGGGAACAAAAGAAAACACCGCAGTTATGAATAAGCTGAAACAGATTGTCATGTTAGGTCGTCAAGCTGGCTTCTTTCTAATACTGGCTTGTCAACGTTCAGACGCAAAATATTTAGGCGACGGAATCCGTGATCAGTTTAATTTCAGAGTGGCTTTAGGTCGTATGTCTGAAATGGGCTATGGCATGATGTTTGGCAGTGACGTACAAAAGGATTTCTTCTTAAAGCGAATCAAAGGTCGTGGCTATGTTGATGTAGGAACAAGTGTCATATCAGAGTTTTATACTCCCCTTGTACCAAAAGGATATGATTTCTTGGAGGAAATTAAAAAGTTATCCAACAGCAGACAGTCCACGCAGGCGACGTGCGAAGCGGAAGTCGCAGGTGTGGACTGATCTTGCTGGCTGGTGTGGCAATAGCCACGCCAGCACTTAACCCCCCGTATCTAACAGGGGGGTACAAATCGACAGGAAACAGTCAAAAAAACATTAGAAAATCCTTTGGTTACAAGGGATTTACAAAATTTCAGCGTATGTCAAATGGGCTTTAAAAGTTGACATACGCCTTTTTGATTGGAGGGATTTTTACTGAATGAACAAACTTGGTTACAGCATTTAAAAGAAAAACGCTTGGCTTATGGACTATCTCAAAACCGTTTAGCTGTTGCGACTGGTATTACAAGGCAGTATCTAAGCGATATTGAAACAGGAAAAGTCAAGCCATCAGAGGATTTACAGCAGTCCCTTTGGGAAGCTCTGGAACGCTTCAATCCCGACGCTCCCCTTGAAATGCTGTTTGATTATGTAAGGATTCGCTTTCCGACAACAGACGTACAGCAGGTGGTCGAAAACATCTTACAACTGAAACTGTCCTATTTTCTTCATGAGGACTATGGTTTCTATTCTTATTCAGAGCATTATGCTTTAGGCGACATATTCGTCCTTTGCTCCCATGAACTGGACAAAGGAGTTCTGGTGGAATTGAAAGGTCGTGGGTGCAGACAATTTGAAAGCTATCTTCTGGCACAACAAAGAAGCTGGTATGAGTTCTTTATGGACGTTTTGGTGGCTGGCGGTGTGATGAAACGCCTTGACCTTGCCATTAACGATAAGACAGGGATTTTGAATATCCCTGTACTCACTGAAAAGTGCCAACAGGAAGAATGTATCTCCGTCTTCCGCAGTTTTAAAAGCTATCGCAGTGGCGAACTGGTACGCAAAGAGGAAAAGGAATGTATGGGAAACACCCTCTATATCGGTTCATTACAAAGTGAAGTTTATTTCTGTATCTATGAAAAGGACTACGAGCAGTACAAGAAAAATGATATTCCCATTGAAGACGCAGAAGTAAAAAACCGTTTTGAGATTCGATTGAAAAATGAGCGTGCCTATTATGCAGTCCGTGATTTACTCGTCTATGACAATCCAGAGCATACCGCCTTTAAAATTATCAATCGGTATATCCGTTTTGTAGATAAAGACGATTCCAAACCTCGTTCTGATTGGAAACTGAATGAAGAATGGGCTTGGTTTATTGGGAACAATCGTGAACGATTAAAACTAACCACAAAACCAGAGCCTTACTCCTTCCAAAGGACGCTGAACTGGCTATCTCATCAAGTTGCCCCGACCTTAAAGGTTGCGATTAAACTTGATGAAATCAACCAGACGCAGGTTGTAAAAGACATTCTCGACCATGCGAAACTGACAGACCGACACAAGCAGATTTTGAAGCAACAGTCAGTAAAAGAACAGGACGTGATAACAACAAAAAAATAACTCAAATACAAATTCATTGAATATAGAGAGGAGAACATTTTTATGAATTTTGGACAAAACCTTTATAACTGGTTTCTATCAAACGCTCAATCACTGGTGCTTTTAGCAATCGTTGTGATTGGCTTGTATCTTGGCTTCAAGCGTGAGTTTAGCAAACTGATTGGCTTTTTAATTATTGCGATTATTGCGGTTGGCTTAGTCTTCAACGCTGCTGGAGTAAAAGACATTTTACTAGAGCTATTCAATCGCATTATTGGTGCTTAAATAAAACCGTTCTTTTGTGGAATATAAGTGGTTTTCTTATGTTCCGCAAAGGAATGGTACACCAAACGAAGTGCGGTAGGGATTTTTGAATCTCTACAAAGAAAGGACGTGAATATATGGACGATATGCAAGTCTATATTGCGAATTTAGGCAAATACAATGAGGGCGAATTGGTCGGTGCGTGGTTTACCTTTCCCATTGACTTTGAGGAAGTCAAAGAGAAAATCGGCTTGAATGATGAATATGAGGAATACGCCATTCATGACTACGAGTTACCCTTTACGGTTGACGAATACACTTCCATTGGCGAACTCAATCGACTATGGGAAATGGTATCGGAATTACCCGAAGAATTACAATCGGAGCTATCTGCTCTGCTCACTCATTTTTCAAGCATTGAAGAACTAAGCGAACATCAAGAGGATATTATCATTCATTCCGATTGTGATGATATGTATGACGTGGCACGCTACTACATTGAAGAAACGGGTGCTTTAGGCGAAGTACCAGCTAGTCTTCAAAACTATATTGATTATCAAGCCTATGGTCGGGATTTAGACCTTTCAGGAACGTTTATCTCAACCAATCATGGGATTTTTGAAATCGTCTATTAAATCTGTCGGTACATTACTACTGGCAGATTTTCTATTTTACGGGGTGGCTCAATCAGCTACCCCTATTTTTTATGAAAGGATTGATTACATGAAGAAAATACGAAGCTATACCAGTATCTGGTCTGTGGAAAAGGTACTGTATTCTATCAATGATTTTAGACTTCCGTTTCCCATAACCTTTACGCAAATGACATGGTTTGTCGTGTCACTCTTTGCAGTGATGATACTTGGCAACTTGCCCCCTCTTTCCATGATAGAGGGAGCATTTCTCAAATACTTTGGGATTCCTGTGGCTTTCACATGGTTTATGTCTACAAAAACTTTTGATGGTAAAAAGCCTTATGGATTTTTGAAGTCTGTCATTGCTTATGCACTGCGACCAAAGCTGACCTATGCAGGAAAAAAAGTAACGCTTGGCAGAAACCAGCCACAAGAAGCCATTACAGCAGTTAGGAGTGAATTTTATGGCATATCCAATTAAATACATTGAAAACAATCTCGTCTGGAATAAAGACGGGGAATGTTATGCTTACTATGAGCTTGTTCCTTACAATTACTCATTTCTAAGTCCAGAACAGAAAATACAAGTGCATGATTCTTTCAGACAGCTTATCGCACAAAATCGTGATGGCAAAATTCATGCTTTACAAATCAGTACAGAATCCAGCATACGTTCTGCACAAGAGCGTTCCAAAAATGAAGTCACTGGCAAGCTCAAAGCGGTTGCCTATGACAAAATCGACCAACAGACAGACGCTTTAATATCCATGATTGGCGAAAATCAAGTGAACTACCGTTTCTTTATCGGCTTTAAGTTGCTTCTCAACGATCAGGAGTTTTCTATGAAAAGTCTTACCGTTGAAGCAAAAAATGCTTTGTCTGATTTTGTCTATGATGTGAACCATAAGCTGATGGGCGATTTTGTTAGTATGAGTAATGATGAAATCCTGCGTTTTCAGAAGATGGAAAAGCTCTTAGAAAATAAAATCTCTCGTCGTTTCAAAATCCGCAGGTTAGATAAGGACGACTTCGGCTATCTGATTGAACACCTTTACGGACAGACAGGCACTGCCTATGAAGAGTATGAGTACCATCTATCAAAGAAAAAGCTGGATAATGAAACGCTGATTAAATACTATGACTTGATTAAGCCTACTCGCTGTTTGGTGGAAGAAAAACAGCGATATTTGAAAATCCAGCAGGAAGATGAAACCGTCTATGTAGCTTACTTTACCATTAACAGCATTGTCGGAGAACTGGACTTCCCGTCCTCTGAAATCTTCTACTACCAGCAACAGCAATTTACATTCCCGATTGATACGTCAATGAATGTGGAAATTGTAGCGAATCGTAAAGCCCTATCTACTGTCCGCAATAAAAAGAAAGAACTGAAAGACTTGGATAACCACGCTTGGCAAAGTGATAATGAAACCAGCTCCAATGTGGCGGAAGCTCTGGAAAGTGTGAATGAGCTGGAAACCAATTTAGACCAAAGCAAGGAATCTATGTACAAGCTGTCTTATGTGGTAAGGGTATCAGCAAATGATCTTGACGAACTCAAACGTCGTTGTAATGAAGTGAAAGATTTTTATGACGATTTAAGCGTAAAACTGGTACGACCATTTGGGGATATGCTCGGCTTACATGAAGAATTTTTACCTGCCAGCAAGCGTTATATGAATGATTATATTCAATACGTGACCTCTGATTTCCTCGCTGGTTTAGGTTTTGGTGCTACTCAAATGCTGGGGGAAAATGAGGGGATTTATGTTGGCTACAGCTTAGATACTGGACGCAATGTCTATCTGAAACCTGCTCTTGCCAGTCAAGGGGTTAAGGGTTCAGTAACCAATGCGTTAGCGTCGGCTTTTGTTGGTTCGCTGGGTGGTGGTAAATCCTTTGCGAATAACCTTATCGTCTATTATGCGGTGCTTTATGGGGCACAAGCAGTGATTGTAGACCCAAAAGCAGAACGTGGCAGATGGAAAGAAACCTTGCCAGAGATTTCCCATGAAATCAATATCGTCACTCTGACTTCTGATGAGAAAAACAAAGGCTTACTTGACCCTTATGTGATTATGAAAAATCCCAAAGATTCTGAATCACTGGCTATTGATATTCTGACATTCCTTACGGGGATTTCCTCTCGTGATGGGGAACGCTTCCCAATCCTTAGAAAAGCCATTCGTGCAGTAACCAATAGTGAAGTACGAGGGTTGATGAAAGTGATTGAGGAATTACGGGTTGAGAATACGCCACTAAGTACCAGTATAGCCGACCATATCGAAAGTTTTACAGACTATGACTTTGCACATTTATTATTCAGTAATGGTTATGTGGAGCAGTCTATCAGCTTAGAAAAACAACTGAACATTATACAGGTTGCGGACTTGGTACTTCCCGACAAGGAAACTTCCTTTGAGGAATATACCACTATGGAGCTTTTATCCGTTGCTATGCTGATTGTCATTAGTACCTTTGCTTTAGACTTTATCCATACAGACCGAAGCATTTTCAAGATTGTAGATTTAGACGAAGCATGGAGCTTTTTACAGGTAGCACAAGGAAAAACACTATCTATGAAGCTGGTTCGGGCTGGTCGTGCTATGAACGCTGGGGTATATTTCGTGACCCAAAATACAGACGACCTCTTAGATGAAAAACTGAAAAATAACCTCGGCTTAAAATTTGCATTTCGTTCCACTGACCTTAACGAGATTAAAAAGACCTTAGCCTTTTTTGGTGTAGACCCAGAGGACGAAAACAATCAGAAGCGATTGCGTGATTTGGAAAACGGGCAATGCCTTATCAGTGATTTATATGGTCGTGTCGGTGTGATACAGTTCCACCCTGTATTTGAAGAACTGCTCCATGCCTTTGATACCAGACCACCTGTGCGAAAAGAGGTGTAAATGTGAAACCATCAATAGTAAACAGAATAAAATCAAACTGGACGCTGAAACGTCTAGGTAAAGTGGCAATGACAGTGGCTTTCACACTTGTGATTGCCATTTTTCTTTTAGCCATGCTGGGAACGGTGGTTCAAGCTGCGGGCTTGGTAGATGATACGGTCAATGTGGCAAATGAATACAGCCGATACCCACTTGAAAACTATCAACTGGATTTTTATGTGGATAATAGCTGGGGCTGGCTTCCGTGGAACTGGTCGGACGGGATTGGAAAACAGGTCATGTATGGACTATATGCCATTACCAATTTTATTTGGACAATCAGTTTGTATGTTTCCAATGCGACAGGTTACTTAGTACAGGAAGCCTATTCCTTAGACTTCATTTCCGCTACAGCAGATTCCATTGGTAAGAATATGCAGACCTTAGCTGGTGTGAGTGCAAACGGATTTTCAACAGAGGGTTTCTATGTTGGATTCCTCTTACTCTTGATTTTGGTTCTTGGGGTTTATGTTGCCTATACGGGACTGATAAAGAGAGAAACCACAAAGGCAATTCATGCCATTATGAATTTTGTGCTGGTGTTTATCCTATCGGCTTCCTTTATTGCCTACGCTCCCGACTACATTAAAAAAATCAATGACTTTTCATCAGACATCAGTAATGCCAGTTTATCACTTGGCACGAAGATTGTCATGCCCCATTCCGATAGTCAAGGCAAGGACAGCGTGGACTTAATCAGAGATAGCCTGTTTTCCATACAGGTTCAGCAACCGTGGCTACTGCTTCAATACAACAGTTCAGACATTGAAAGTATCGGTATTGACCGTGTGGAAAGCCTGCTCTCCACCAGCCCAGATTCCAACAATGGCGAAGACAGAGAAAAAATTGTTGCGGAAGAAATTGAAGACAGAAGCAATACCAATCTAACCATTACAAAGACCATTAACCGTTTAGGTACAGTCTTCTTCCTATTTGTCTTCAATATTGGGATTTCCATATTTGTATTCCTATTAACAGGAATCATGATTTTCTCGCAGGTACTTTTTATCATCTATGCTATGTTTCTGCCTGTGAGCTTTATTTTAAGCATGATTCCATCATTTGATGGTATGTCAAAACGAGCCATAACAAAGCTCTTTAATACCATTTTGACACGAGCTGGAATCACATTGATTATTACGACAGCATTTAGTATTTCAACCATGCTCTATACCTTATCGGCTGGTTATCCGTTCTTTTTGATTGCTTTTCTACAGATTGTGACCTTTGCAGGAATCTACTTCAAGCTGGGCGATTTAATGAGTATGTTTTCTCTACAGAGTAACGATTCTCAAAGTGTGGGAAGTCGTGTGATGAGAAAACCTCGTATGCTTATGCACGCTCACATGCACCGTCTACAGCGGAAACTTGGACGTTCCATGACTACTCTAGGGGCTGGGTCTGCCATTGTTACAGGTAAAAAAGGGTTCTGTTGCAAAGTTTTAAATAAAGAATAAAATCCCTTACGGCATCTATGATTTAAGCTGGGATTCCCAATAATACCTTGATTTCAGTACAGACCGAAAACCCGAAGAGAGTGCCTTCTTTTCGGGTTTTCTTATATAATCCTCGGATGGCTTCCATGCCTTTAATCGTGGGTGAGGCAGTGCGTAAACTTCGATAGAATTTATTGCGTCTCTTTACTGGACGATGGTCTTGTTCAATCAAATTATTCAGGTATTTAATGGTACGATGTTCTGTCCCTTGATAAAAGCCGTATTCTTTTAGTCTCTTAAAGGCACTTGTAATAGAGGGGGCTTTATCTGTGACTACAACCTTCGGTTCATCAAACTGCTTCACTAACCGCTTAAGAAAAGCATAGGCTGCTTGTGTGTCCCGTTTTTTACGTAACCAAATATCCAAGGTTAAACCATCTGCATCGATGGCTCGATACAAATAATGCCATTTTCCTTTAATTTTGATGTATGTTTCATCCATTTTCCATGAATAAAAGGATTTTTTATTTTTCTTTTTCCAAATTTGATAGAGTAGTTTGCCATATTCTTGCACCCAACGATAAATCGTCGTATGAGAAACGTTAATGCCACGATCATATAAGATTTCTTGAACTTCACGATAGCTAAGGTTATAACGAAGATAGTAGCCCACGGCTACAATAATCACATCCTGCTGAAATTGCTTTCCTTTAAAATGATTCATCGTCATTCCTCCTGCTATCTTTTTCTATTATTCTACCTTATTTGATAGTAGATTTAAAACTTTGCAACAGAACCTAAAAAAGGACAGTCGGGTTCGGGGAGTTCTGCAAGGACACAAGCAGATCACTCCCGACCAGACGGAAAGGAAAAATCAACACTTGGAAAACGTATCGGTCAAACCATCGGTACAGTAGCTGATACCAAAGACAGAATGGTAGACACTGCTAGTGGTTTGAAAGAACAGGTTAAAGATTTGCCGACCAATGCAAGATATGCAGTATATCAAGGAAAATCCAAAGTAAAAGAGAATGTCCGTGATTTAACCAGTAGTATTTCTCAAACCAAAGCGGACAGAGCCAGTGGACGCAAGGAACAGCAGGAACAAAGGCGAAAAACCATTGCGAAGCGTCGCTCTGAAATGGAACAGGTCAAACAGAAAAAACAGCCTGCTTCTTCTGTTCATGAAAGACCGACTACAAGACAAGAACAATATCATGATGAACAGACCTCAAAACAGTCTAATATTCAGACTTCATATAAGGAATCTCAACAAGCCAAACAAGAGCGTCCAGCAGTTAAGTCCGATTTTTCAAGTCCAAAAGTGGAACGCCAAGGCAATACCGTTCAAGAAAAAACCGTTCAAAAGCCAGCAACTTCAACCACTACAGCAGATAGAACTTCACAACGTCCAATCACAAAAGAACGTCCGTCTACTGTTCAAAGAGTACCACTACAAAATACAAGAAGTAGACCACCAATCAAAACCGCCACCATTAAGAAAGTCGGTAAGAAACCATGAAGTTGAAAACTTTAGTGATTGGTGGTTCTGGATTATTCTTGATGGTCTTCTCACTGCTTCTGTTTGTTGCCATTTTATTTTCAGATGAACAGGACAGCGGAATTTCCAATATTCATTATGGAGGTGTGAATGTTTCCGCAGAAGTGCTGGCTCATAAGCCTATGGTAGAAAAATATGCCAAAGAATATGGCGTTGAAGAATATGTCAACATACTTCTTGCGATTATACAGGTGGAATCGGGCGGTACTGCGGAAGATGTTATGCAGTCCTCGGAATCCCTCGGTCTTCCACCTAATTCATTGAGTACAGAAGAATCCATTAAGCAAGGTGTGAAGTATTTCAGTGAATTATTAGCCAGTAGCGAAAGGCTCAGTGTAGATTTAGAATCGGTTATCCAGTCCTACAATTATGGTGGTGGTTTCTTAGGGTATGTGGCTAATCGTGGAAATAAATATACCTTTGAACTGGCTCAAAGTTTCTCAAAAGAGTATTCAGGTGGCGAAAAAGTGTCTTACCCCAATCCCATAGCCATACCTATCAATGGGGGCTGGCGATACAACTATGGCAATATGTTTTATGTGCAACTGGTAACGCAGTATCTTGTCACAACAGAGTTTGATGATGATACGGTACAAGCCATCATGGACGAAGCACTGAAATATGAGGGCTGGCGATACGTTTACGGTGGAGCTTCCCCGACTACTTCTTTTGATTGTAGCGGACTGACACAATGGACGTATGGAAAAGCTGGAATTAACTTACCACGAACCGCACAACAGCAATATGATGTGACCCAGCATATCCCACTATCGGAAGCACAAGCTGGCGATTTGGTTTTCTTTCATTCTACCTATAACGCTGGCTCTTATATTACTCATGTTGGGATATACCTTGGCAATAACCGTATGTTTCATGCAGGCGACCCAATCGGTTATGCCGACTTAACAAGCCCCTACTGGCAACAGCATTTAGTGGGAGCAGGACGAATCAAACAATGAGAAAGGAAGATTTAATGATGAAATTTAGAAAAAATCAGAATAAAGAAAAACAGATACCAAAGGAAAAGAAACCTCGTGTCTATAAGGTCAATCCTCATAAAAAGGTTGTGATTGCCTTGTGGGTACTTTTAGGGCTTAGTTTCAGCTTTGCGATATTCAAGCACTTTACAGCTATAGATACTCATACTATTCACGAAACAACTATCATAGAAAAGGAATACGTTGATACTCATCATGTAGAAAATTTTGTAGAGAACTTTGCGAAAGTCTACTATTCATGGGAGCAATCCGATAAGTCCATTGATAATCGAATGGAAAGTCTAAAAGGCTATCTGACAGATGAACTTCAAGCTCTCAATGTTGATACAGTACGCAAAGATATTCCTGTATCGTCTTCTGTAAGAGGATTTCAGATATGGACGGTAGAGCCAACTGGCGACAATGAGTTTAATGTAACCTACAGTGTAGACCAGCTCATTACAGAGGGAGAAAATACAAAGACCGTCCACTCTGCTTATATAGTGAGTGTCTATGTAGATGGTTCTGGAAATATGGTACTGGTTAAGAATCCGACCATTACCAACATACCTAAGAAATCAAGTTATAAACCAAAAGCCATTGAAAGTGAGGGGACGGTTGATTCCATTACAACCAATGAAATCAATGAGTTTTTAACGACGTTCTTCAAGCTCTATCCTACAGCGACAGCCAGTGAACTTTCCTACTATGTGAATGACGGGATATTAAAACCAATCGGAAAAGAGTACATCTTTCAAGAACTGGTAAATCCTATTCACAATCGTAAGGATAATCAAGTCACGGTATCGCTGACAGTGGAGTATATCGACCAGCAGACCAAAGCAACGCAGGTATCTCAATTTGATTTGGTACTTGAAAAGAACGGGAGTAATTGGAAGATTGTAAAATAACAAATATTGGTACATGATTACAGATACTTTGTAATCATGTACTCTTTTTGATAAAAAATTGGAGATTCCTTGACAAATATGCTCTTACGTGCTATTATTTAAGTGACTATTTAAAAGGAGTTAATAAATATGCAGCAAGGTATTCTTAAATAAACTGTCAATTTGATAGCAGGAACAAATAATTAGATGTCCTTTTTTAGGAGGGCTTAGTTTTTTGTACCCAGTTTAAGAATACCTTTATCATGTGATTCTAAAGTATCCAGAGAATATCTGTATGCTTTGTATACCTATGGTTATGCATAAAAATCCCAGTGATAAAAGTATTTATCACTGGGATTTTTATGCCCTTTTGGGTTTTTGAATGGAGGAAAATCACATGAAAATTATTAATATTGGAGTTTTAGCTCATGTTGATGCAGGAAAAACTACCTTAACAGAAAGCTTATTATATAACAGTGGAGCGATTACAGAATTAGGAAGCGTGGACAAAGGTACAACGAGGACGGATAATACGCTTTTAGAACGTCAGAGAGGAATTACAATTCAGACAGGAATAACCTCTTTTCAGTGGGAAAATACGAAGGTGAACATCATAGACACGCCAGGACATATGGATTTCTTAGCAGAAGTATATCGTTCATTATCAGTTTTAGATGGGGCAATTCTACTGATTTCTGCAAAAGATGGCGTACAAGCACAAACTCGTATATTATTTCATGCACTTAGGAAAATGGGGATTCCCACAATCTTTTTTATCAATAAGATTGACCAAAATGGAATTGATTTATCAACGGTTTATCAGGATATTAAAGAGAAACTTTCTGCCGAAATTGTAATCAAACAGAAGGTAGAACTGTATCCTAATATGTGTGTGACGAACTTTACCGAATCTGAACAATGGGATACGGTAATAGAGGGAAACGATGACCTTTTAGAGAAATATATGTCCGGTAAATCATTAGAAGCATTGGAACTCGAACAAGAGGAAAGCATAAGATTTCATAATTGTTCCCTGTTCCCTGTTTATCACGGAAGTGCAAAAAACAATATAGGGATTGATAACCTTATAGAAGTGATTACGAATAAATTTTATTCATCAACACATCGAGGTCCGTCTGAACTTTGCGGAAATGTTTTCAAAATTGAATATACAAAAAAAAGACAACGTCTTGCATATATACGCCTTTATAGTGGAGTACTACATTTACGAGATTCGGTTAGAGTATCAGAAAAAGAAAAAATAAAAGTTACAGAAATGTATACTTCAATAAATGGTGAATTATGTAAGATTGATAGAGCTTATTCTGGAGAAATTGTTATTTTGCAAAATGAGTTTTTGAAGTTAAATAGTGTTCTTGGAGATACAAAACTATTGCCACAGAGAAAAAAGATTGAAAATCCGCACCCTCTACTACAAACAACTGTTGAACCGAGTAAACCTGAACAGAGAGAAATGTTGCTTGATGCCCTTTTGGAAATCTCAGATAGTGATCCGCTTCTACGATATTACGTGGATTCTACGACACATGAAATTATACTTTCTTTCTTAGGGAAAGTACAAATGGAAGTGATTAGTGCACTGTTGCAAGAAAAGTATCATGTGGAGATAGAACTAAAAGAGCCTACAGTCATTTATATGGAGAGACCGTTAAAAAATGCAGAATATACCATTCACATCGAAGTGCCGCCAAATCCTTTCTGGGCTTCCATTGGTTTATCTGTATCACCGCTTCCGTTGGGAAGTGGAATGCAGTATGAGAGCTCGGTTTCTCTTGGATACTTAAATCAATCATTTCAAAATGCAGTTATGGAAGGGATACGCTATGGTTGCGAACAAGGATTATATGGTTGGAATGTGACGGATTGTAAAATCTGTTTTAAGTATGGCTTATACTATAGCCCTGTTAGTACCCCAGCAGATTTTCGGATGCTTGCTCCTATTGTATTGGAACAAGTCTTAAAAAAAGCTGGAACAGAATTGTTAGAGCCATATCTTAGTTTTAAAATTTATGCGCCACAGGAATATCTTTTACGAGCATACAACGATGCTCCTAAATATTGTGCGAACATCGTAGACACTCAATTGAAAAATAATGAGGTCATTCTTAGTGGAGAAATCCCTGCTCGGTGTATTCAAGAATATCGTAGTGATTTAACTTTCTTTACAAATGGACGTAGTGTTTGTTTAACAGAGTTAAAAGGGTACCATGTTACTACCGGTGAACCTGTTTGCCAGCCCCGTCGTCCAAATAGTCGGATAGATAAAGTACGATATATGTTCAATAAAATAACTTAGTGTATTTTATGTTGTTATATAAATATGGTTTCTTGTTAAATAAGATGAAATATTTTTTAATAAAGATTTGAATTAAAGTGTAAAGGAGGAGATAGTTATTATAAACTACAAGTGGATATTGTGTCCTGTATGTGGAAATAAAACACGATTAAAGATAAGGGAAGATACTGAATTAAAAAAATTCCCCCTCTATTGTCCGAAATGCAGACAAGAAAATTTAATTGAAATAAAGCAGTTCAAAGTAACTGTGATTACAGAGCCAGACGCAAAGACGCAGAGCCGATAAAATGAGATTAATACAATCTCATTTTATCGGCTCTTTCCGTTATGTATGGATTCTTTTAATTAGTCTTCGATGTTTCTTGCTTCGTTGATACCGCTGGCTAAAGATTCCATTAAGGATAGTTCTTTGTCTGTAAAGCTATCCATGTATTTCTCTATCTGTAATCGTCGGGTGCTTTTTACCAAGTTATTAGCAGGTAAGAAAAATTCATCAACGGAAACATGAAGTAACGATACAAGGTCATAAAGAACTTGTATGCTGGGGTGTTGCCCTTTATTTTCAATATTAGTTAAGTACCGTGGGTCAATTTCAATCAATGCTCCCACTTGTTCACGAGTTAAACCTCGTTTCAATCGAGCTTCTTTAATGGCTAAACCAAAGGCTCTAAAATCATATTTATCTTCTTTTTTACGCATAGTAGACCACCTCTATACATTTTATTGTCCCTACTGAATTAAAAACAGGTATAGAAAAACGTGTTATATGGTTTATAGGTTTATATTTAATAAAAAGCACTACTAAACGCCAATAAAAAAAACCGTTATATGGTAGTGCTATTTACGCTGTTAAAATATTGTATATTACTTCCAAATGGCGGTTTGTTGGAGGTCAACGTCGCCATGAAGTACATCATATACAATAAATTTCCTTACATTGGGTTCTTGTCAAAAAAAGTCGTCTATCTGCAATAGATAAGTACGTCCACCAATGTGGTTTTATAAATCATATAGATAGAATAACAGAAGCATGTAAACAGAGAAATAAATCTGTTTATATGCTTTTTTGGCTATTCAGAACTTTTTTACAAAGTTTATTTATCAGTAATGCAACAAATCCCCCTTTCACATTGGGACTAAGAGTGAAAGGAGATAAACGAGCAAGGCTCACTTCCTTTCCTAGACAGAAAGGGGGTGAGAAACATGAAACCATCTTCTTTTCAGACCACAATAGAAAATCAGTTTGACTATATCTGTAAACGTGCTATGGAAGACGAGCGAAAGAATTATATGCTTTATCTTTCAAGGATTGCAAAGCGTGAGGTGTCCTTTTCGGATGTTGGCGATTATCTTGTTAGCCAGTTTGCGACAACAGATAACTATTCAACTGACTTTCAGATTTTTACACTCAATGGGTTATCAGTAGGCGTTGAAAATGATTTGTTGAGTGAAGCATTACGTGAGTTGCCAGACAAGAAACGTGAAACTCTACTGCTGTTTTACTTTATGGACATGAGCGATTCAGAAATTGCAGACCTGTTGAAATTGAACCGTTCTACTGTCTATCGGCATAGAACCAGTGGACTAGCCTTAATTAAAAAGTTTATGGAGGAATTTGAAGAATGAAAACACAATATCCTATGATTCCCTTTCCTCTCATTGTAAAGGCAACAGATGGCGATACCGAAGCGATTAACCAGATTCTACATCATTACAGAGGGTACATAACGAAGCGTTCCCTACGACTTATGAAAGATGAATATGGCAATCAAAGTATGGTCGTTGATGAAGTCTTACGTGGAAGAATGGAAACCAGACTGATTACAAAGATTTTGTCATTTGAAATTAAGTAATATCCTCTCTCCTTTCGTGGAAGCGTGCTAAACCATTCCACGCTTCCCGAACAGGGAGGTTTGTTATTCCACCAAAGCATATTGAGCTTTCAATGTGTTTTGATAGGCTAACGAGCCATTGTTCTTTGAAAACTGAATAAAAGTAATCGAATACGTTTCGATAAGAAAAGAGCCAACGGAACTAACCGCCATGACCTATCTTATAAAGATAGCGAGCGATTCATGTTAGTGATCCGAGAAGCAATCTTTAGCAGGATTGCCTGCAACGACATTCTTATCGTGATAATGATACTCCCATACAGTCAATAGTCCGAGCGTGATAAAACCGTCGCAGGCAATGAGTATGGCTACATGAGAACCATGCAGGGGTGGAACTCCCGTGAGCTTTGCTAAAGCTGTTCGATTGCTGGTAAAACAACTTTTATGAAATCCAAATAAGTGATTTGGAAAGGAGGATTTTATGAAGCAGACTGACATTCCTATTTGGGAACGTTATACCCTAACCATTGAAGAAGCGTCAAAATATTTTCGTATTGGCGAAAACAAGCTACGACGCTTGGCAGAGGAAAATAAAAATGCAAATTGGCTGATTATGAATGGCAATCGTATTCAGATTAAACGAAAACAATTTGAAAAAATTATAGATACATTGGACGCAATCTAGCGTCGCCAAAGGGTCTTGTATATGATAAAATAGTATTAAGTCGTATCAAGGCTCTTTCCATAAAGGAAAGGAGCAAATGCCATGTCAGAAAAAAGACGTGACAATAAAGGTCGAATCTTAAAGACTGGAGAGAGCCAACGAAAAGACGGAAGATACTTATACAAATATATAGATTCATTTGGAGAACCGCAATTTGTTTACTCGTGGAAACTTGTGGCTACAGACCGAGTACCAGCAGGAAAGCGTGATTGTATCTCACTTAGAGAGAAAATCGCAGAGTTACAGAAAGACATTCATGATGGTATTGATGTTGTAGGAAAGAAAATGACACTCTGCCAGCTTTACGCAAAACAGAACGCTCAAAGACCAAAGGTTAGAAAAAACACTGAAACTGGACGCAAATATCTTATGGATATTTTGAAGAAAGACAAGTTAGGTGTAAGAAGTATTGACAGTATTAAGCCATCAGACGCTAAAGAATGGGCTATTAGAATGAGTGAAAATGGTTATGCTTATCAAACCATCAATAACTACAAACGTTCTTTAAAGGCTTCATTCTATATTGCTATACAAGATGATTGTGTTCGGAAGAATCCATTTGACTTTCAACTGAAAGCAGTTCTTGATGATGATACTGTCCCTAAGACCGTACTAACAGAAGAACAGGAAGAAAAACTGTTAGCCTTTGCAAAAGCTGATAAAACCTACAGCAAAAATTATGATGAAATTCTGATACTCTTAAAAACAGGTCTTCGTATTTCAGAGTTTGGTGGTTTGACACTTCCAGATTTAGATTTTGAGAATCGTCTTGTCAATATAGACCATCAGCTATTGAGAGATACTGAAATTGGGTACTACATTGAAACACCAAAGACCAAAAGTGGCGAACGTCAAGTTCCTATGGTTGAAGAAGCCTATCAAGCATTTAAGCGAGTGTTAGCGAATCGAAAGAATGATAAGCGTGTTGAGATTGATGGATATAGTGATTTCCTCTTTCTTAATAGAAAGAACTATCCAAAAGTGGCAAGTGATTACAACGGCATGATGAAAGGTCTTGTTAAGAAATACAATAAGTATAACGAGGATAAATTGCCACACATCACTCCACATAGTTTGCGACATACATTCTGTACCAACTATGCAAATGCAGGAATGAATCCAAAGGCATTACAGTACATTATGGGACATGCTAATATAGCCATGACGCTGAACTATTACGCACATGCAACATTCGATTCTGCAATGGCAGAAATGAAACGCTTGAATAAAGAGAAGCAACAGGAGCGTCTTGTTGCTTAGTAGTACAAATGAATTTACTACTTATTTACCACTTCTGACAGCTAAGACATGAGGAAATATGCAAAGAAACGTGAAGTATCTTCCTACAGTAAAAATACTCGAAAGCACATAGAATAAGGCTTTACGAGCATTTAAGAAAATATAAAAAGATAATTAGAAATTTATACTTTGTTTCAAATAAAAAAGATGACTTACTGAACCTGTAAGCCACCTAATCAGTCGGTTTATTCTGGTGTCTGCCACCGCTTGGCCCGTACGTCCAAGATTGCTATCGGATTTTGTTCTGGTGTCCGCCACCGCTTGGCCCTTATGTCCAAGATTACTATCAGATTGACCATGAGCCGACCACTCATTTATAGACATATTGTATCTTTAAATAGCTACAATTTCAAGTGTAAACTCTTCTATTTGGTCGTATAAGCAAAACTGATGGCACTATCTGCTTGAGAGATTTTTCTAAAGGTATAGTTAGGGTTGCCCCCATAGTTGGTTTCAGACACAAGGAAAGAACCATCATCATAGACCTTCTCTACAAAAGCCACATGACCATAGCTGGCTGGTGTACCATGTGTACCTCCTACAAAAGAAACAATAGCACCTGCTCTTGGTGTAGAGCCCGTTTCCCCACCAAGACTTGAAGCTGTCGCAACCCAGTCTTGACCATTTCCCATGGTATTAATGATTGAAATCTTTTCTCCATTTCTACCTTTTAATTTTAAGCCTAACTGGTTCATACGAGCCGCAACACCCCATGTACATTGTCCATAAGCATAGGCCATACCATCTCCACCACCAGGAACAGAATGATCATACAAGTCCCCACGAACCCCTTCAAGGGATTGTGGATCACTTTTTGCCTGTCCTCCATTTGTTTGACTAAAGCCTTTTTCAATTTGGTAATACCATTCCGTTGCTCTGGTTTGTCTTTCCAGTAGTTTGTCACCAGAATTTCCCTCCCAATAGGTCAGAAAGAGTTGGGCCAGATTGGCTGCACTGCCTGTATTTTTAAAGAAATCCTTTAACCAACTTTGATAGTAAGGACTATCCCCATGAAGCATAAAATCAAGTTGTAGGTCTAAATCATACCATTTCTTATTTTGGGTGCGTGCATAATTTAACAAGGCTGTATGCCGTGTTGACCCATCTGCGGTATCTGTCCATTGCCCTAAACCTAGACCTCTATGAAGAATATTAGGATAAGCACCACTATAAATGGCTGGACCTCCAATCGCTAACCAGCTTTCATCATCCCATGAGGAATCGGTAGCGCCAACTGGAGGAGATAAATAATCTCCTTCAGCTCGTTTTGGATTAATAGAAGACTCTACAGACCAATTTCCTAAAATAGCCGCAATGGCTTGGGGACTTGCGCCTTGAGATTTCAAAAAATCATAAATATGTTTTGCTCGTTCAAACTCATCCCCACCAAACTGACCAATGGCAGGTAAGATAGTTGTCTGAAGTTGAATGACTTTGGGAAAATAAAATTGCGGATTGACATACACCAATTTTTCTTTCTTGTTCTTATACTTTTGATAGGAAACTTTCAAACCTGTATCATCTGGTGTTTCACCAATAATATCACCCGTTAGGACTCTTGTACCCTCAATCGCACGGCCATTATGAATAGAATACAAGGTCAATCGACTCTCATTCTCTCCTTTTCCGTTAGTGAGAATTATATTGTCACCATCTAGTGATACGACCCCATCCATTGGTGCGACAATTGTTTGGTGAGCCTTCGCTTCTAGTAGAATATACTCCTGAAGAGTAGGTTTTCCGTCTAAATCATAGTATCCATAACGATAAGTCATGGTTAGACTATCTTCGTTGCTTTTCCCCTCAAATGGATTGTCCAATTCCTGCATGGAAGCATAGACACCCTCTTCTTTTAGTTCCTTTATTTCCTCTTGATCGTCTCTCGATAGTTTATACTTAGGAGTTTCATAGAGGTCTTGCATGGATTTCAAATCATCCCCATCGTTTAAATCATGCCACAAAGTAGACAGATAATCCTTGTAAGATTCTGAACTAAATAAGTGAACTGGTTTGTGTAACTCATAGTCATGGAATTTAAAGTTCATATACCCCATCACATCATCAACTTTTGTGTAATAAGTAATTCCTTTGTCATTTGTGCGAGTATGTTCTGCATCTTCCCAAGTTAGGTGGGTATAAGCTTTTGTTAATTCAAATTCATCTTGTTGAATCAAACTAGCAGATGAAAATCCTAAAAAGAAGCTCATCATAAGTAAAAGAAGAAAGACTATTCCTCCAACTATCCAGGTTACAGGATTTCCAGCCACAAATGTAAAGAAGGAAAAGGCTGCTTTTAATTTTTGATAGATATTTCGGACACTTAAAAGACCTTGTTTCTTTAATTTTCGATACCGATTTTTAAAGGAACTTGGATTATCTTTAGTTAGTTTCCATCCTTTTCCATCCTTAAAATGATGGTATCGCTCTTTTGTGTTGGTCAGTCTTTTCTTGGTAAAACGACCTGTTGCTTGTCCTGTTTTGACACTAGCTTTTCCAAGATTATAAGAAAGCCGACTGTAGCGTTTCCCTTTTCTAATGGTCTCATGAAGTGTGCGATAACTTTCTAAATCTTCATTTTCTGAAGCTAACTCTCCACCTTCACGTCCAAGGACATAAAGAAAGGTTTTGGCTTTCCTACTGATTTTTTTGAACTTATAGGCTTGCTTAGTAGATTTTAGATTCTCTTTTGCGGCTTTGACTTCTTTCTTAGCTTTTAATTCTTCTAGATTCTTCCCTTGAAGGAAAAAATTGGATCTTACTTTCGTTTCCTGACCGTAGAAAAATTTTTGATTGGTTTTTCTTTCTTTACGACTCTCTTTTCTTTCTTCTTTTGCTTCAACCTTAGCTTCCTTAAATTGTTTCTTGGCTATTTTCAATCGTTTCCTAGCATGAGGCAATCGTCTATCTCTTAATTCTTTCCGATTCAAAAGTGATGGAGGACTATTTTGAAGAATATGATTGTAGTCTTCATTTGCTTGTTTTACTCTAGCCTTTGAAGCTTCTCTCATATTCTCCAGCTTTTGCTTTATCTCATTTTTCCATGCTTTTTCATCCAGTACAGCGGAATCTTTTTTCTGTTTTCTCACCTCCTTCTTTCCTTGTTTTAAGAATTTCTTCTCATCTTTTAGACTTCTTCTAAATGCCTTTCGGGCACGTATGATTTCTCTCTTATCCTTCATTTACCTTCCCCTTAATTAGAAGCCATTTTATCAGGATCTGTACTCATGATATCAAACAATTGTGTACCTTGGGGAATCTTATTTTTAAAGGGAACGACAACTGAACCAGCTTTTATTAGTCCTGCCCCTTTTTCTGGATTGACTAGGTATTTTTCGAGTTCTTTTGACAAGCCTAAGAGTTGAACTAGTTCTTCTCGGTCATTTTTTGCTTGCTTGAGGAGAATCATAAATTCACTATTGGCAATAATCCGTCTACCATTTGGATCTAACAATAAGGTTTCGACATTTTGGGTTATCCCAGTCGGACTGGCTCCATATTTTCTGACACGACTCCACAATTTAAAGAAGAAATCACTGGCATATTTATCTAATAAAAGAAGCTGCATTTCATCAAAATAAATCCAAGTCTTCTTCCCTAATTTTTGGTTCCGAACGACACGATTCCATATCTGATCAAAAACAACCATAAGAGCGATTTGTTTCAGCTCATCTCCTAACTTTTTAACGTTATAGATTAAGAAGTTAGATCCTGTCTGAATATTGGTCTTATGAGAAAAAATATCAAGAGAACCTTCAACATACAGTTCCATATCAAGTGCCAAATTCTGCGCTTCTTCTTCTGGTTGTTGGCTCAAGACAAAGACCCATTCTTCCAAAGAAGGCTCTTTAAATGACTGATAGGTGAGTCTAGTGACTCGGTCTATAATCGATTTTTCTCTCCCATCCATTTTTCTATCCAATAACTTGCCAATAAAAGATAAAAGAAATTCTGATTTTACCTTTACAGGATCCTCATCCATATTTTCCTCAGACAAGTCAAGGACATTGAGATAAGTTTGGGAATCGGGCGCAATATCAATCATTTCTCCCCCAAAAGCTCGTCCAATGACACTGTATTCTGCTTCTGGATCCACGATGATAATTTCAGTATTTTCACCAGATTCCTTGATTTTGGTCGTGATAATTTCATGCTTAGTTGCCATCCCTTTCCCAGCTCCAGATGTTCCTAAAATCAGACCAGACGGTGTATTTAATAGGCTGCGATCAATGGTAATAATATTGCTTGAGATTTGATTGATACCGTAATATTTCCCACTACGGTCTTGTAAATCTACTGAAGTCCAAGGTGAGTTTACTGCTACATTAGATGTTAATAAACTCCGTGATACTCCCTCTAAAAAATCACAACCAAATGGCAGCAAACTATTAAAGGCTGCTTCTTGCATATATGGAAGTTTATCAATCATTAGGTCATTTGAGCCGGCCACTTGTTGGATAGTGTCTAGGGCTTGTTTGAGTTCTTCTTCATCCTGACCAAAGACCCCAATCAAGAAGACCGTTTGAAATAGTTTATCTCCTGTCTCGGTCATGGTTTTTAAGAGTTCCTCAGCTTCATCGATATTGCTTTCTAATACATGACCTACTTTTTCCAAATAGATACCTGTACGAGCTAGTTTTTGTTGTTCCCCAATCTTTTGGGATTCCATTAAGGTTTTCTTTGTTCGTAGTTTCTTCATGGCATCTGCCTTGGTCGAACTTTGAGCATGAAGGCTTACAATCAATTCCAGATCTCCTTGCATGAGGTCTCGGATAAACTGATCCCCTAATTCCATACCGTAGTCTCTCACATAGACAATCTGTAATAAGCGGTCATTGATTTGTAGGTATTTCTTATTTTTAAAATCCAAGAGATTAGGTGCTATGAAGTGACGAGTTGTCTGACCAGATCTCGTTAAATCACGGTAAGAAAAAGGAAGATGATGTTCTCCTCTAAGCATATCTGCCAACAAGTTCACCCGTTCTTCTCCAGCCAAGGATTCAAATCGAGCATCAATTTCTGAGAAACCACTCTTGAAATATTCTCCAATTTGAGACAAGGAACGATAGGCTTGTTTGGGATTAGAATCCTTTCTACCAAAGCTAATCAGTTTCACAGCTGAAAAGTTATTTTCCCCACTGTCTAAATTTTGATTCATCATCCGATTCAATTCTTTACGATAGCTATCGTACCCATCTTCTTTTTCCTCATACAAAACACTCTGTCTAAACTTTTCTAAATTCAATCTTTTATTAAAGATGGTCAATTGGAAGTTGGTTTGGTCATCTAAAGAGTTAATCAAATCAGAATACTTCTCAATGATTGCGCCCTTATCTTCTAAACCAACGGTCTGGTAATTGACATCACCAAGTAAATAGCTTTGTGAAAAATAATCTTCTTTTACCTGCATCAGACCATTTTGATACAAGGCTTGATAGGAAAGAGTATTAGCCGTTGATGGTAACACTTCCTCTTTTTTATCTTTAACTTCTTCCTTTTTATTAGTCGTTGAAGTTTTTTGTTTCTTTAATGTATTTGATTTTCTTTTCATGTTCAAGTCCTTTCTTTCCTGAAATTGTGCGTAGGGGTATCGTTAGTTCAAAATGAAGACGGTATTTCAAATAATGTTCAAAATATAAATCATTGGGTTTATAGACTCCAAAAAGCATGAGGGGGATGGTAAAGGCAAACACAAAACCGTAAACAAACCAATCTCCAAATTGCCAGAAAAAGAGATTCAAGCCCAAAACAATAATTGTGACAATAAAGGCTGGTAAAACAAAGATGATTTGTCTTGTGGTGAAACCTAACCAAGCCCTGTGTTGGTATTTTGAGATGTCTTTAAAGACACGTGTATTCATGACTTTCCTTTCTAAAAAGGCTAAGAAGCAATCACTTCCTAGCCTTTATCTAATTACATACCTAAAATTGAGCGAGCCGTACGTTGAGAACCAACGAGGGCAATAATCAGTAAGATAGCTTGTACCAAACTACCAAACATAATCGCAAGTGATTGCAAGACTCCTGCACCATTTGAAACAGCTATTTTCCCAGCAGATTCAAACAAAGGAACAAGAGAAACAATCAGAAAAATGAGAACCCCTTGTACCGCATAAACCATAATATTTTTTAAATAACCAATACCAATAGACTTCCATTCATCACTTAAAAATGTTGGAATCGTAAGAGGGG
The DNA here is from genome assembly GCA_002871655.1 of Streptococcus sp. UMB1385. GTDB lineage: Bacteria > Bacillota > Bacilli > Staphylococcales > Gemellaceae > Gemella. The sequence continues at coordinate 42,061 of PNGU01000009.1, forward strand.
CAAATGGAATCATAAGGTAGAGTTGAATAAATCGAATAGATACCAAAAGATTAACCATGGCTGCACTTACTATCCGAACAAGCCAAATGAGGAGGGCGAAAAAGCCCACAATCATCCGGCCAATAAATCCTGAACCTTTTAATCCAGAGAGTGTATCATACTTTGCCCCACCGTGAGCCACAATCGAGGCCACTTGTTCAATGGCGTGACTCGCAATCCCGATGATAGCTTCTACAATAACGGTAGTATTGGTAATTACAACTGCGACCATAATATAACTAATCAACATCGGCGCTAATGCTTCAAAGGTCATCGCTCCACCTGAGTTAGCAATTTTCTTTGCCATCTTCGAAAATTCTAAGATGAGAACAACTGATAAAATCGCAACACCAAGAGGTTGCATGACACTTTTAGTAATACTAGACATATAAGTCCAAACAGTTGGATTGTAGCTAGATAGAGATTTAATCAGATCTACCGTAGATTGTAAATCCACATTAAATCCTTCAAATAAATTTTCAGCTGATATTTTTTCAGATGCAAGGTAAACAAAGGGTGAGACTAAACTAAGATTCATGTCATTGTTTATCCTCCTAAATTGAAATCTGGGTTACAAAGGCTCCAGCAGCCCCTACCATAACTCCACCGACAATTTCAAGAATGGCATTCCGAACACCTGGTCCACCATCTTTAATGTTGGTTGCAAGGTTGACAATCCCCACAACAACGAGAAAGGCACCAACCGCAATCAATCCCTTCTGTAACAAAGACATAGCTTGTGCAAACATAGCACTTGCGTCTACTCCATAAACAAAACCTTTAAAATGCGTAATCATCTATTTCCTCTTTTCTATTTTTATTTTAAACTAGATTCAAAAGTTAAATCACGAATTCTAAGGCCTTCAAGATGATTTTCCTGACTTTGATTCAAAGGATTGATCTGATAGTTCCACCACCGTTCATCGTTTTCTTGATTGGCAAGGTACTTCCAGTTTGGATGCTTAGTTGAATTGTACTTTTTGCTTTTAAAGACAGGCATATTGGCAATTCGAACTAAGCATTCATGCCGTTTCATATTTCCGACTTCATCAGGTGTCATTAAATCACGAGCAATCTTTTGATGAGAAAGGGATCCTGAACCTGTTTGGCCAAAGGAACGACTAGTATTTCGAACATCAATGGTTTGTTTACCGAGTAAACCACTCATAAATTTAAAGGTATCTTCATCATTACCACCTAAGTATACTAAGCTATCACAGTTCCCAAGAATGGTTTTCCAAGCTTCTTTTTCTTTATAGAGCCCTTGAAGTTGGGCAATATTTTGTAGAATAGGAACGAGACTCATATTTCGAGAACGGACTGTTGAGGTTTGTTCAGCAAAATCTGGAATTTCTCCGATATTTGCGAATTCATCTAAATAGACTCTCACATGAAGAGGCAATTGACCCTTAAAATCAATATCTGCTTGTCTTGTTAGGGTTTGAAATACAGTTGAAAAAAAGAGGGCTGAAAGAAAGTGAAAGGTACTATCGTTATCGGGGATAACTAAGTAAACCATTGATTTTTCCTGGCCCCATGTCTTCATATCAAGTGTATCTTTTTTGGTCAAATCCATGACACTCTGAATATTGAAGAGGGCAAATTTAGCAGTGGTTACAGCTATAACAGAATCCAGAGTCTTATCCTTATAATTTTGAAAATCTGCCCAATTTCGCATGGTAAAATTTTCAGTCCCATACTTCTTAGCATAATTTTCAAATAGAATTTCTAAGACACTTTTTTCTTGGTTTTCACCCTTGGATAAGTGTTTAATGAGTTTAGAGATTTCAGCAAAACTTGGATAACGCCCTCGTTTTTTTCGCTCCTCCACTTCTTTTTTTTGACGTTTCAACAAGTTTTTGTATTCTTTTTGACTTAAACGACTTTCTTCTATGAGCTGTTCTCTTGTTTTGGGTGGATTATAGAAATCGACCAAGTAGGAAGCTAAAGCTCGTACCAAAGTCATAGAAGCTTCATCCCAAAATGGATCACTACGGGAGCCAGAGCCTTTGGTGTTGTTGAAATAAACCGTCAGCATGCGATTCAAATCATTTTCTGTCTCTATATAGCGAAAAGGATTGAAGCCATCTGAGTTCTTCATATTGACTAAATCTAACACCTTTACTTGGTAGCCATGTTCTAAAAAGAGTTTGCCTGTTTTCTCGGCCAAGTGATCTTTAGGATCCACTACAATATTAGAACTATTCATCTGAATCAGATTGGGTTTCACAAAGCGAAAGGTTTTCCCACTTCCTGAACCTCCTATCACCGCAATATTCTTATTTCTATCATATTGGGGTGGTTTTTTGTCTAATAATGTCAGACGAACGTCTTGTGCTAAGATCGTATCATGAGAAAATTCCTTTCCGTAAAAGAGCTTCTTTTCTTTTAGAGTTCCAAAACGGGCGCTCCCGTATTCTACCCCTTCTCGGTATTGTTTTTTGCCAGTCTCTAAATAGAGATAAACCAGCAACATCATCACAAAGCCTAGTAGAAAAAAAGCACTTGATTTTCCAGTAAAGAAAACATTCCATGGCGACTGAAGAACTTCATCTTGACCTTCCATCAGAAGATGAGTCCATTTATCTAAGCTATTTCCAGTATAGGAATCATACAAAAGCGTCAAACGATGGAAAAGATAGCCTAGTAAGATGCCTAACAGTGAGAATAGTAGGAATTTCTTTCCACTGTACATCATCTCACCATCTCTTTCTGTTTGACGGCTCCTTCTTGTCTAAAGGTAATTTGGGATTTAGCTTCATCAATTGCTTGGTCTAGTGACTGATCCATGGTAAAATCAGCTAATTTCTCCGGATCATTAACCATTTTTTCTAACAGATGGTCTAAATGATTGTCCAGAATCGAACGGTCTTTCGTGTAGAAATGTAGAGAATCCCCTTGCCAAGCGATGGCTAAAGGAATCTCTTCTTTTTCTAAAAAAGCTTTAAATTTCTCTAAATCAATTGGTTTGTCTAAAAAATCTTTTTTCAGATTAATCGTATCAATCGAATAAGGAGATTGTAGCAATTCTTCTAATTTCTGCACCCCTATCTTATAGGCGGAATCCTGTGCTAAAGCCTGACGTCTAGACCATTCTAGAATCTTTAAAAGACTTTTTACAGTAAATAAAAGACTACGCTCAGCATATTGAACTGCCATTCGTTCCTGTTGTTCAGAGGACATCTGATGCCTCCTTCTTCACAAATAGCAGCTTTCCTTCTTTATAACGATAAGCTATCAATTTCTGACGTTGCTTAATCGACTTGACAACCTGCAGTAGATCTCTCGAATAAGGTTCTCGAAGAGTAATTTCTACTGCTTTCCCATCAACGATACCAACACGTTTAAATTCAATGTAGTCTTTTTTAAGATGTCCTAAGCCCATACCAAAAGGAAAGTGATGAATCAATTGGATGGTACAACCACCTTTATTTCCCATTTGTTTCAAATCATACAAGTTTACTACCTTCATGATTAACTCCTTTATCTAGTTTGTCGCATCGTTTAAGTCTGGTAACGATAAACTCCGTGTCTGTTAGAAAATTCTCACACACGTCTTGTGCCAGTTGCCCTTCACAGGGAAATACTCTCAGTCCCTACTTACACAGGCACGCTAATCAAGACGGAGTGGATTCAATTTTCAAAGAACAGGTAGCTTTATTATAGATAAGAGTAGTTGAAATTTTTATCACATTTTTTATTTTTCTGTCGAGCTAAATTCATATTAAACAAAGATTTTGAAATAAAAGACTAACATTGTTACATAACGTTAGCATTTCATTTCCCTAAAACAAGCTAATTTGGTCTAAAAAAGCAGCAAACTATAAACTAGTAGGTTCCACACCAAATGCAGCCCATACTGCCCCATAAGTCCGATTTATAGCGCACCATCCCTAAAAACATTCCCAATGAAACATATAAATACCAAGCTAGAATGGTTCCTGGATGATGTACTAAGGCAAATAAAACACTTGTCAAAGCAACTCGAATATCTAATTTTCTGACCAAGTTCCATAAAATTTCTCGATACAAAAATTCTTCAACCATACTCGCATTGATTAAGAACAATAAAAATGAAAACCAAGGAACTTGATGTTGAAGGCTAATTAAGTTTGCTTGATTCGTGCTTCCTTGAGCATGAATCAGACTAAAACATAGACTTATAATCAGTAGGCTAACGAATCCAATACCAAGCCATTTTATCCTAGTTTTCATATTGACCTTGGCCACTTGTTTACGTTGACCATACATCCATAAAAAAGAAATGAGCGACCCACCATAGAGAATCTGTAGTATAGTTAACTCACCGATACAAAGCAATTTCAGTAAGTATAGGGATAGTAATAGGACATTTACTTGTTGGAATATATAAACTGGAATTATTCTTTTCATAGTTACCTCCGAAATAAATCTTCATAATCTAAATCTAATACCTGCACAATCCTTTCTACCCATGGACTTTGAGGCATTCGTTGTTCCATCTTATAGTGACGAATCTTTTGATACAAACGATTCAATTCACTTGGATAGTGAAACTCTCCCGCAAACATTTTTCTGGTTAACTCAATCCAGCTGATATTTCTTTCAGCCAAAATAATGGACAAGTTCTCCCAAAATCGTTCAGCCATATTGCTTCTCCTTTAGTTAGATAAATAATGTGTTTGTGCCATGTAAATCAATTGTTTCGTATCTCTTGGCAATAAAGCTCTAGCTTCCTCCAAATTTAGATTTGGATAAACTCTTTTATTCGAAACCGCAAGAGGAAGTCTGATGGTTAGTTCAGGATTTTTTAATATCATTTCAATGAAATCCGTTAATCTTAAATTGTCACGGTTCTTAAATCGTAATAAATTGGGAGATAAAAACTCAAAACAATCTGAAGAATAGCTCATCATCTCAATTAATTTATCCCTTGTCATTTCAGAAATCGAATGACAGGATACCTCAATGCCATAGTTTTGGAAGAATTCTAAAAGAAGTTGATTTCTTTGGCTATTTTTACTTAGATAGAGATCAATCATGGGAGACCTCCCAAAGATTCGGTTCCATTTGATATTCTGAGACGATTAAGGAATCTAATAAATTGGAGAAGTTAATTGATTTCTTGTCTTCATCATAAGCTTTTACAGTTACTTGGGTTGTAAGTATTCCCTCTTTTCCCTCGGCTCGATAGCCTTGCCCATATAAAACAAAAACAAGATTTTGATGATCATCTATAAAGGCATCAGCTCCATTCTTTATATCCTGACTTTCAAGGAATTCCATAATGTTTTGAAGATAGGATTCATAAAATAAGGGGTAATTGTGTTTTTTATGGTAATCATCTAAAAATGTCACCTCAAACTCACATGGATAATTGGGCATCAAAAATATTTGTTCATCCAACTGCATCATTTCTGCATCATGTAATTCTGTTTCTAATTCATCACAATATAGTATTGACTCTTTATTTAACGCTTTCATCTTTTTCCTCTATTTCTTTTAATTTCTTTGCGATTGCGGCAATCACAGGTACGGTTACACTATTACCAGCTTGTTTATAGAGCTGACTATTACTAGAGACTTTTCTAGCAGCTTCAAAAGCCCAATCAGGAAATCCCTGCAGGCGGAAACACTCTTTAGGGGTGATTCGTCGTATTCTCAAACGGTAAAATTGTCCATCTATTAAGACACCGGCTACATGGTAAACTTGCTTATCTTCTCCTTCATAGCTAGCCACTACTACTCCCATTTGACCACTAGTTGTCAAAGTATTAGCTATACCTTTTCCAACTCTACCACGCCGATACTGAGAACTCGGTCTTTCTAAATTGATTGAATCTCCTATTTCTGCTTGAGCATATCCTTTTTTCGTTGCCTCTCGGACTTTTAGAAATTGGATTGGTTCTGGAATCAGTATTTTGGGGATTTTATCTCCACCTTGCATCGTAGTCAGTGTTGGAGATAGCCCCTCACTTCCATAGACGCGACCAGTTTCCTTAAAGCTAGTTGGTAAATCTCCAACAACTACAATACCATGGCGATCCTGAGTATTTAAAGTAAACATTGGCTCTTGATTATCCTTGAAACGTCTACCCTTTTGTCTTTTTTCTAATCTGTCTGGTGTCATACAAGGAATCGCAACTTTAAATCCTTCTCCTTTACCACGAACTAAAGTTGGCGCAAGACCTGCTGAATAATAGACTTTACCACTCATTCCACTTTTTGATGGATTCAAATTTCCTAGTGTTTTTAAAGTCTCAGAGTTAGTTGCTTGACCTTCTCGTCTGAAAGGAAATAAGAGTCTGGTACCTCTCTTTCTAGAATGTCCGATAATAAACACCCTCTCTCTGTTTTGGGGAACGCCAAAATCCTTACTGTTAAGCACCTGCCACTCAACATCAAACCCCAACTCATCAAGTGTGGTAAGGATTGTGGTGAACGTCCGTCCCTTATCGTGATTGAGTAGGCCTTTAACATTTTCAAGAAAAAGAAAACGTGGTTGGATTTGTTTGGTCGCTCGAGCAATTTCAAAGAATAAAGTTCCTCTAGTATCTTCAAATCCCAATCGTCTTCCTGCGATTGAAAATGCTTGACAAGGGAATCCCCCACAGATGACATCGACTTTCCCTCTAAGTTTTTTAAATTCGTCATCTGAAACATCTCGTATGTCATGAAATTCTATTTCTCCTTCTGTTTGAAAAATGGACTTATAAGATTTCCTAGCAAATTTATCAATCTCACAAAATCCAATACACTCGTGTCCGACACTTTCCATTCCAAGTCGAAAGCCACCAATACCTGAAAATAAATCAATAAATCTCATTTCTTTATCACCCCTTTCTTATCGACTATCAATGTCCAAAAAGTCACACCACTTGAAATGACAATGAGCATAACTAATATCCACTCGATTGGCGACATTTAACCACCTCCTTTTCTAACACGGTTATTCCAAACAGAATACAAGCCATTAAACACAAATTCAGCAAGTACTTCCGCACGTCTAACAAAGCGAACATTGTCAAGAGCATACTGATAGATTCTCTCAAAATCCGTCATAGCAATTTCACTGGCTGTTTCAGAAAACCCCTCTCGTCTAAATTGATCTTGTACCAATCCCCAAATATAATCTCGATCATATTTTGTGACCTTTTCTACTTTTCTTTTCAAGATAGGTTGAGTATTCCTATCCTCCTCATCCTCAATAAATAAAGATTCAGTCTCACTAATTTCAGTCTCACTAACTTCAGTCTCACTAGGGGCTGAATATGAGACGGGGGCCGTTTCATTTTCAACCTGCCCTAGTCTTTTTTTAACACTAGGCCTGTTTGAACTAGCTACTGGGGTATAAGACAACTCCCCTAAATAAATCTTATTAGCTAGTCTCCCTTTCTCACTTGAAGACTGTTGGACTTCATCAATTAAGTCATATTCTTTAAGAATTTTTTTGATAGACAGTAATTTTGACTTCGAACAACCTAACAGTTTCATCAGTTTAGAGTTAGAAAATACTAAATAAACCGCTCCTTCTTCATCTATCCAACCACGACTGAGAGATAATTCTAAACGATCTTTTAAAATAGAATAAGCCACCTTTACTTCTAGTTTCATATCCATATATTTCTCATCCTCAAAAAGAATTTTAGGTAATTTGTAATACCGTTCTGAAGTTTGGTATTGATTTGCGGTAATTCGTTTCATAGCGCTCCTCCAAGTTCTTTGAGCATTAAATCTCCACTTGATTCCAATCGAACCAAGCCACTTTTTTCTAATTCAGCCATAAGAGAGATGGCTTCAACAATGTCAATTCCCATTTCACGTACTAAAAATGAAATGACAATATAGCGTGATGATTGTAATTCTTTTGTCATTTTTCCTCCAGAAAATAAAAAAAGGAGAACAATATTCAATTGTTCTCTCCTTAGATAAATATTTATTGTTGTATTCATTTTTCCGATACGCAAACGATATCTACAAATACATTTACATCTATGTGCCTTTTTAGGACTTTTTTGATGTCAAAATTGCCTTTATCTACAAAGACAAAATGCTTGTGAAATAGCTTGAAATCAAGGATTTTTACCCTTTTTTTCGTTGTAGCAACACTACACACTCCACGTGTGCTGAGAGCTTTCTTCTATACTAATAGACGAAAGGGTGTGAAAATGATTTTTAAATGATACTGTGGAACGGAACAGTAGCCCTAGTATTGACTACTGTCGTTTCTATTCATATTGGCTATTCTAGGACTGAGATGAAAAAATCTATAAATGCTCAGAATAAAATTGAACCCGCAAATCTCCCCAAAACAATGGTGAGTCATGTACTTGTATTATTCCGAAAAAATACACCTCTGGTGCAGTGAGACAAATTGGTGTATCTTATAGTGGCTTCGTAGATGAAAGCTATACTCTACTATCACTCTTTGATGATGTAGAACAAATTGAAAAAGATAATAGACTTCAGACAGCTATTGATGTTGTCAGAGAACAGTTTGGTTTTTTAGCCATACAAAAAGGAACCGTCCTAACTGAAGGTTCCAGAAATATTGAACGCAGTAAACTTATCGGTGGTCATTCCGCGGGTGGATTGGAGGGATTAAAATGAAACAAGAAAAAAATACAGTACAATTTTCAGAAATCCGTAGCAAAGGATGTAATGATATTGAAATGCTTGAAAGATTTTTACATGGAATCGTTGAAACAGCAACTTCAAAACTTCGTCAGAGAAAACTCAAAACAACTGAAATATCGATACGACTAGTACATGCTAAATCTGAAAACCGATTACCATTGGAATTTACATTTAGCATTAAGCCAACAAGCTCATCTGTGATAATCTATACTGAGGTAATCAATCGCTTTAAAGAATGTTACACAGGTGGGGGAATTCAAGGTTTTACGATTCAATTTGATAAAAATACCCTTGCCTCTGCATAGAAAGGATTTGATATGATTGACCGTTCATATTTACCATTTCAATCAGCAAGAGAGTACCAGGATACAAAGATGCAAAAATGGATGGGCTTTTTCCTATCTGAACATGCATCAGCACTCTCTGATGATACAAACAAAGTAACGTACATGTCTGACTTATCACTAGAGAAGAAATTATTACTCCTCAGTCAAGTATACGCCGGGCAGCTACGCACACGCATTCAAGTGATTGAAAAAAACAAGCGTGTTTCCTACACTGGAACAATACCAAGTCTGACCAAAGATTTCATTTTGATAAAAACTACAACAGGTCACATCAATTTGAAATTAAAAGACATTATTAGTATTGAACTTGTCGAGGAGGTGCTCTATGAATCAGCTTGAGTTTCAGCGTAATCACCTACAAATGGACTATTATAGCGAGAGCTACCAAGATTTTGAACGTGACTTCTACCGCTACTCTAACATGAATATTCCATTGACCTTCCTAACTGATGATATCCTAAAAACAATGGCGACTTCACGTAAGAATTACTTTGTCCTCAATAAGGAAAAGTCCAGAGATAACCGCGATCACTTCTTCATATTTGAAGTAAGTACCGTAGATGAGAATCCGCTAATCTATCATTATACATATAAGAAAACTACAATATATTTAGCAGAAAAATAAGAGCAGTTCAATTGACTGTTCCTATTTTTAATATTCATAAAATCTAAAGTCTTTATACTCTTTAACAATGGAGTCGCCAACCAGAACAGACTATACTGACCAGCGACTACCTTAAATTTAATGTTTCAGATTTATTTTCTTATCTCTAATTTCATAAACTACATCTGCTACATTTTCGAGTAATCGTTTATCGTGGGTGATAAACACGATAGTTCCGGTGTACTCCTTCATTAGTATTTCCAAAGCCTCTAAACTTGGTATGTCAAGGAAGTTACTGGGTTCATCCATTATTAGGATGTTATATCTACCCATGAGCATTTTAGCAAGCAACAATTTTATAATTTCTCCACCGCTTAAAACAGATAAACTTTTTCCAATATCGTTCTGTTTGAACCCCATAGATGCTAGCACTGAACGAATTTCTGATATATTGTAGTCACAATCCTTCTGCATAAACTCCATAACATTCTGATTACTGTTGTACTTGTAACCATTCTGTGCAAAGTAACCTATTTTTGCCTTAGGCGAAATAGAAATTCCTTCTTCATGGTTTAAGATCATTTGGATTAAAGTTGTTTTTCCGATTCCATTACCACCAGTTAACGCCACTTTTGCTCCTAACGGAATTTGAAAAGATGCATTTTCAAACAGAGCCTTATCCCCAAATACTTTATTAATTTCTGCACCGACTATAGGGTATGGATTATGGAGCTCCAATGCTTTACTTTGCCTGAAACGAATTCTGCGAATGCCTTCCGGAGCTTCTACTTTTCCTAAGGCCGCAATCCTGTGCTCTAGGGTTTTAGCAGCATTATACATCTTTTTTTCCTTACTTCCTATTGATTTTTGATGAGCTAAACGCCCTCCGTCTTCAGTACTTTTTTTCTTTGAAGAACCTTTTGCCTTCTGTTCTATTTTACGAGCCTGTTTTCGCTTTTCCTCCGCAGCCCTTTCCAATCGGGCACGTTCCGCAATAAATTGTTCGTATTCTGCAGCTTGGCTCTTACGTTCTTCCTCTTTCTGACGAAGATAATCAGAATAGTTTCCCCAATACTCAGTGATTTTGCCATCTTTCAGTTCCCATATTTTATCTACTATTTCATCAAGAAAATAGCGGTCATGGCTAATAACTAACAGTGCACCTGTAAAATATTTTAGCTGTCCTATTAGAAAATCAATTCCTTCACGGTCTAAATGGCTCGTAGGTTCATCCGCTAAAATACCATGAACCTGTGCCGATAAGGCCTGTGCTATTTTAAGCCTTGTTTCTTCACCACCGCTCATAGTCTGTATATTTAATTGCTCAACACCTAGCTTGCCTACAAGTGCAAAATCTTTTTCCTCCTGCAGAGTTACTTCGTCCAACTGGGGAATATAGGCAAGTTCACCCAGACGATTCATTTTACATCCTGGGGGAGTTAATTCTCCTAAAAGTACCCTGAGTAAAGTGCTTTTTCCAGCACCATTTGCTCCTACTAAACCAATACGGTCATAATCATATACTTCTAATTCATTTATATCTAAAACATCGCGTCCTTTGAATTCCACACGAATGTCTTTTGCTTTTAATATTAATTCCATAACATTTCCTCCTGTCTATAATCGCATGCTTTCATTTGCTTGTATGCAGGGAAAAACCCTGCGATTTTAGCAGGAAGAGTTACATGAAAATAAGATACATAAATATTCCTCCAATATTGTTTATTTTAAATCTAATTTTCTAACCTCAGTTATCATTTGGCAAACTATAGCAATGCCAATAATTAAAATACCTGATAGTAAAAACCAATGATTTACACCGATTTTATCAGCAAAGAATCCAGAAAGAATTAACCCAATTGGCATAGCAAGTGACATGATACTTCCGATCAAAGAAAATACACGTCCTAAATATTCAGGCTTAATTTTCTCCTGAAAAAGAGCTGTTTGCACACCGCTATAAAATGGCACCGAAAGCCCCATTATTGCACAGCAAACTACGAATATTACAAATCCATTTGGAGGAAGTATTCCCGAAACGGCTAAACTGGTCCCCATTATAAAAAATGAACTTGTTATTAGTAATACATGCTTTTCGAAGCCCCCTAATCTTCCTAATAATAAGCCTCCTGCTAGCATCCCAAATGCAAAGGAAATTTCCGTAATAGAAATATGCACAGGCGTTCCATTAAAGTGTTCCATGCTTATTAAAGGAAATAGTGCATTGATTGGCATATAAACAAAAGTATATAGTGTTCCTAAGAGTAATAAGGCAAACAATCCTTTGTTTTGTCTCAGAACCACAACTCCTTCTTTCATCTCCCTTATGAAATTTGGTTCTAAACTTTGCACTTGATTACCCAGCTTAGGTATACGTACAATTGCTACCGTAATAGATGCAATCACAGCACCCAATACGTCGATGGCAATAATAGCATTTAAATCCCAAACGGAGTATAAGAGTGCTGCAACTGCCGGACTAACAATATAGCTTATAGACTGCAAAGACTGACTATAGCCTGCGCATTTCGTTAGCTGTTCTTCTGGTACTAAAAGTGGTGTAACCGCATTGAGTGCTGGGGTATGAAAAGCTGTTCCAATGCTACGGATAAACAATACTATCATAATCATCCAGACAGGTAGCTCCATACAGAATGCAACAATAGCAAGCACTGCACCAGCTGCTGCGATAATTAAATCGGCACCAATCATTATCTTCTTCCTATCATGACGATCCACTAGCACACCAATGGCAGGTCCCAAAATCGCATAGGGTAAAAAACCTACTAATGAAGCCATAGACAAGACCATCGCAGATCCTGTTTTTTCTGTAAGGTAAAAAATAATCGCCATTTGCAGGATGGCACTAGTGATTAATGATACTGCTTGCCCTGCCCATATTGCATAAAATTTTCGTTTCCAATTGTTGTATTTTTCCATTTATATTATCTCCTGCATATTATTTTGCTTGAATTTCTATTTTGAATAGCATTCTAGGCAATAAAAAATGCAGGCAAACCCCACAATGTGGCTTTTGGTCTGCATACATACAATTTGGAAACATTCATATTAAAGACATAGTTAAATAAAGGTATAGTTAAATAACCAATATCCTCACCGTAACTAATGAATGCTCAATATCGTATAAATAAGCACAACAAAAAAGCCTATCATCGGGTATAGATTCTGCTTTTTTTATTGCCAGCTTATCTTAAACGCATTGAGGCTGTCATAGTTTCGGTTCCTCCTACATCTTTGTTTATATCAATTTATAGTATAACACAACAAGATGATATGTTCAATATAAAAGTTATGGAATGAGACTCATACTTCCAATTCGATGCCAGATTTAAAGGATATGACGAAGTTTTCTTCATAGACTGTAACGCTCTGGATTATCTTCCTTAGTAGCAAGCGATTAGCTTTCACAAAATCTTCTGTTTGTAGTTTTAAAAATTCATCAGGATTTTCTAACTCAACCTCAAAATATTTCATTTTACATTCCCTCATTTCATTTATTGATAAATTGAGTTTGCAAAAAAGAGTGGACAATTTTTGTCTACTCTTAACCTTTAAAATAGTTTTTTTTAATCGATTTGAAGTTGCCTAAATTATTACTTATTCGGTAAAATGAAGTATTGCTTTCAACAGATTTCCTTCAACTACACTTCACTTGATTCAAACAAGGTGGGTACATTTCTATTCCCACAAACTCCTTGTCAATGGAAACAAACACGTACCCACAGGGTAAATGGAAATAGAAACTGATAATTTCTAGCTATCACTTCTACTCATTCCAAAAATTTTCTCACTCTGATACTTACCCACCATAAAGCAAAAAGCCTTGCAATCAAGGCTTTCATTATCCCTTTCGTTCAAAGGTTTCTAAGCTTTTACGAGCAGAGCGACACACTCAGCGGTTCGCTATCTCCGTTCTGTCTGCGTGCTAGCACTTGTCAATCACGGACAGCTATCGCATGGGCGGAAGTAAATGCTAATCTTCGTCGTTTTACTCCTTGACTAGCAAACTTACCGCCTCAACATGATACGTTCCTGGGAACATATCTACAGGTTGCACTGAACCTAGTTTATAACCTAGACCTCTCATAATTTCCATATCTCTAGCTAATGTAGCTGGATTACAACTAACATAAACTATCTTTTCTATTCCCATTGAAGCTAAATCGCGTAGGAAACTTTCCTCACACCCTTTACGTGGTGGATCAACAATAACTGCATCTAATTTTACATCTTGTGAGATTAATTTTTTAATTACATCTTCACTTTTACCTAGTAAAAACTCTGCATTAGTTATATTATTATTTTTCGCATTTTCGCGAGCATCTAAAACAGCCGCTTCTACTATTTCAATACCGTATACTTTCTTAACTTTCTTCGCTGCGAATAGACTGATTGTTCCAATACCACAATATGCATCGATTATCGTATCAGTTTCTTTTAATTCTGCAAGTTCTAACGCTTTACTATATAATACCTCTGTTTGAACTGGATTCACTTGATAGAATGAACGAAGTGAAATCTTAAACTCTATTCCGTCTAACGTGTCAGTTATGTAATCCTTACCAAAAAGATTTTCAGTTTTATCTCCAAAAATTACATTTGTCTTCTTATCGTTAATATTTAACATAATACTAACGATTCTATCATCTAATTTAGATATTTTCTCAACAAATTCATCTAGTTTATTAAACTTCTCCTTCGCTACAATACCCACCATGATTTCACTTTTCAGGGTATTTGTTCTGAACATAATATGTCTAATAGCACCTGAGTGATTGTTTTCATCATAAACAGATAAGTTAAGCTCTGAGATTAGACTACGTAATTTGTTCATTAATACATTGTGTTCATCATATTGAATAAAACATTTCTCTATATTAACAACATCATGGCTTCGTGGTTTATAATACCCCATCTTAACTTCGCCATTAACTTTTTGTACTGGAATCACAGACTTATTACGGTAATGATATCCGTCTTCCATTCCTAGCGTATCTAATACTTCGATATAATCTTTTCCAAGAGCTTTATCCATAACATTTTGAACTTTTTTCTTCTTAAACTTTAATTGCTCTTCGTAGTTCATATGAACTAAATTTGCTCCTGAAGTTTTTGGAATACCCTCAACTCTATTTTTAGAACTTTCAATAATATTAAGAACTTTTCCGTAACCAAGATTTTTCTTTAATTTAATTATCTTAAACTCGATTACTTCACCTTCTATAACATCTTCAATAAAAATTGGAAAATTATCAATTTTAACTACACCAAGACCATCATGTGTATAATCTATAACTTTCCCTTCGAATACATCATTTTTCTGCATAATTCACCTTTCTAAAATAAAAAGGAGAACAGCTATAGGAAACTGACTTCCCTACTCTGTTCTCCTACATTTAACATTTATTAAACTATCTTTACATGCTTAAACCAATTACTTTAATTGAATTAACAAACTCAAGATCTTTAATTCGTTTATTTAATTTTTCAATATTTATATCACCTGAACTTAGCTCTAAAGAAATAATTATCGTAGCTTTTGCATTAATCGGCACGGTTTGGTGAATAGTAAGTACACTACACTTTTCTTCATTAACAACCGATAAAATTTTACCTAATATTCCAGGAATATCATCAACATCGATAGACAATGATAGAATTGATTGTCTTTTCACATCTTGAATTGGAAAAATTGTATCTTTATATTTATAAAATGCACTTCTACTTAAATCAAACCTTTTAGAAGCTTCTAAAATTGATAATTTAGAATCTTCTTCTAAAGCTTTTTTCATCGCTAATGTCTTCTTTACAGCTTCTGGCAATACATCTTCTCTAATTATATAATAAACTTTTTCTTTATCCACAGTGGTTATCTCCTACTCTACGAATTCAAACTCACCTTTAAGAATTTTAACCGTATCACCGTTTTTACATCCTCTATCACGTAAAGCATCATCTACACCCATAGAACGCATTTGTTGAGCAAAACGTCTAACAGAAGCATCACGGTTGAAATCAGTCATTAAGAATGCACGTTCGATACCAGGTCCACTTACTACATAAGCTCCTGTATCATCACGAGTAATCTTGAATGTTTCATCCTTAGGTTTATGTTTATAAAGAACTCTGTTTTCCATACTTTCTTCTTCAGTATCAAGTTCATATAACATATTTGGATCTGTATTATCAAGTATATCACTTATTTTATAAAGTAAGTTGTCGATATTACTACGTGTGAATGCAGAGATTTCAACTATATCTACTTCTTCACCATCGTTTTCTAAGTGTTTTTTAAACTCTTTAAGATTCTCACTAGCCACTGGAATATCCATCTTATTAGCTACTACTACTTGAGGTCTTTCTAAAAGTCTCATATTGTACTCTGCTAACTCTTGATTAATAATTTTATAATCTTCATATGGATCACGACCATCAGTTGCTGACATATCTACTACGTGAACAATAACTTTCGTTCTTTCAATATGACGTAAGAACTGGTGTCCAAGACCTACACCTTGGCTAGCTCCTTCTATTAATCCTGGAAGGTCAGCCATAACAAAACTTCTGTGGTCTTTTGTTTCTACTACTCCAAGATTTGGTGCTAATGTTGTAAAGTGATAATCAGCAATTTTTGGTTTTGCTTTTGATGTTATTGATAATAATGTTGATTTACCAACAGAAGGGAATCCGACAAGACCTACATCCGCCATAAGTTTTAATTCTAATGTAAGATTTCTTTCTTCTCCTGGTTCACCATTTTCAGCTATTTCTGGCGCTGGGTTTGAAGGTGTTGCGAAACGACAGTTTCCACGTCCACCACGCCCTCCGCGAGCTACTACTACTTCTTGCTCGTGTTCTACTAAGTCTGCTAATACTTCTCCAGTATCAGTATCACGAATTACAGTTCCAGGTGGTACTTTTAAGTATAAATCTTTAGATTTTCTACCGTGCATACCTTTACTCATTCCGTTCTCACCATTAGGTGCTACGAATTTCTTTTGGTAACGATAATCCATGAAAGTTCTTAAACCTTCATCAACTATAAATACAACGTTTGCTCCACGTCCACCGTCACCACCTGCTGGCCCACCTTTTGGAACATACTTTTCTCTTCTAAATGCTACTAATCCATTCCCACCATCACCTGATCGGACGAATATTTTTACCTCATCTAAAAACATAAAAATCTCCTATACAATTCTCTTTATTTTCTTAAATTTCAACTTTTAAACTATATAAAATTCAACTTGATAAAAGTTCATATACCATGAACTATTATAACATAATTTTTCCTTTGATAATAATATTTAGCGAGATTTTAAACAAAAAAATATACGGCTGCATACACAGCCGTACTTTACTCCACAGGCAGGACTCGAACCTGCGACCCTCTGATTAACAGTCAGATGCTACTACCAACTGAGCTACTGTGGAAAAATCTCTAAATAAAAAAATGGAGCGGGTGATGAGAATCGAACTCACAACATCAGTTTGGAAGACTGAGGTTTTACCACTAAACTACACCCGCATAAATATTTGTTATTAACTTATGTATTAATTATATAATAGATATTATAGTTTGTCAACAACTTTTTTAATTTTTTTTTATTTTTTTTAAATTCTCTAATTTTGTTAGCTTTGCTAAAGAATTATTTTGAAAAATAAGAAACATCTATAGAAAAATTAACAATATTTTCAATTGATAATATATAGTATAATATTTTTCTTTTAATTTGTAAAGGTGTTTTTATAGTAAACTATAAAATTTATCCCTACTTTGTAATTTTTAAAAAAACTATTCAACGTATATTGACTGGCCTATTTTGGTATTATATAATTTTTTATATAAAGGGTATTCAAGATATTTTATAAAAATTAAACATTATATATTAGGAGAAGGAAAATATGAAATCTAAATTACTATTTACAGTTCTATTATCAGCATCTGTAGTTTTAAGTGGGTGTTCATTATTTAAAAGTGATCTAATTAAACAAAGTAAATCTACAGCAGAAAATAAAGCAACAGCAAAAAATGAAAATTCGTCAGATAAAGTATACGGCCTTAATGAAGAATGGATTGTAGATGGTCAATGGAGATTAAAAATAACAGAAGTTAAAACTACTCAAGATAGAAATAAACATATCAAAGATAAAATAGCACAAGTAGTTATCATGAAATATACTTATGAGAACTTAGGTTTTAAAAATGAATATCAAGACCTATTTTTAGCTCCTAGAACAGTTGTTGACGGAGCAGAAAATGAGGCTAGAATTTATCCAATTAATTCTTCAAAATATCCCGAACCTACTCCAGTTGGTGCAATTTCAGAATCTACTATGGGATATGGTTTAAGCGTAGAAAGTGACAAAATTAAAATTTCTTTTACACAATTCGATAAAGATGGTAAAAAAATGGAAAATGCTACTTTCGAAGTGCCAGTAACTAAATAATAAAATAAAAAAGTTTGATATACAAAATTTTTGATAAGGATACATATACAAAGATAGATACATTACTACTATAGACAAAAATAAATTTGACTTTCATCCCTATTTACAATACAATATAATTACTAACATAGATACTTAATTGTATCTATCGCAAATCATAACTAGAGCTCAATGCTCTCATCCGTCAGTGATTAAATTACTGACGGATTTTTTATTTTATGTAATTTGGCATTCAAATGGCATTCAATTACTCTTTTATACCACAAAAAAGAAAGTCAAAACACAGTCAAAACATTGTCAAAAGGCAAAACAAAAAGCCTTAAACGTTGATACTTTAAGGCTTCTCTAACTTTATTATTTAGTTTCTCTGTGTAAAGTCACTTTTTTTAATCTTGGACAGTATTTTTTAAGTTCAATACGGTCTGGATTATTTCTTTTGTTCTTTTTAGTAATGTAGTTTCTGTCACCACATTCTGTACAAGCTAATGTTACATTTACGCGCATTAATATAACCTCCTATAAAATTTAATCTTAACAACTTTTTCATACAACAAAATATATTATAACATTACTTTATAAATATTTCTAGTATAAAGTGTAAATTTTTTAAATTTTTTTAAAGAAATATAAATTTATATTACGTAAACTACTTCTATCGATTACTCACCAAATACTTTATAGTAATCTTGTTTGAATTTTTCTATTCCAATATCAGTTAATGGATGTTTAACCATTTGTTTAATTACAGAATAAGGCACAGTAGCAATATCGCATCCTAATTTAGCACATTCAGTAACATGAATTGGATTTCTTACACTTGCTGCGATAATTTGTGTATCAATATCATTATTAGCGAAAATTTCCACTATCTCTTCTATTAATAATAATCCATTATGAGAAATATCATCTAATCTACCTAAAAATGGAGAAACATATGTCGCTCCAGCTCTAGCTGCTAATAACGCTTGAGTTGGACTAAAGATTAGAGTAACATTTGTTTTAATTCCCTCTTTTTTTAATACATTTACAGCTTTTAATCCATCTTCAGTCATAGGAATCTTAATAACCATATTAGGATGTATTTTTGCAATTTCTCTTGCTTCTTCTAGCATATCCTTCCAATTAGTAGTAGTCGCTTTTACTTCTCCACTAATAGGACCATCTACTATTGAAGTAATTTCCTTAATAACTTCTTTAAAATCACGTCCTTCTTTTGCTATTAATGACGGATTTGTAGTAACTCCACTAACTACTCCTAATTCATTAGCATTTCTAATATCTTCGACATTTGCTGTATCTATAAAAAATTTCATTATATTATCCCCTCTCATTTTTATAGTAACCTCATAATATCACATTCAGAAAGTGTTTTCAATTTTATAGCTTGAATTATAACTATTTCTTTATTGTTTTTCAATCCAATATATGATAGAATAACACTATAATTAGGAGGCAGATGATGAAGAAGTTTTTAGAAAAAGTACCATATTTAATTTTTTCTTTCTTTTTATTTATAATACTCCCTCTGTGTTCTTATTTTATATCAAATAGATCTGGGATGATAATTTTATTATTAATTATCCTATACCCTGTTATTAGTTTTCTAATTTCGTTTCTATATGCATATAATAAAGAAGACTTTAGCTATATTTTCTCATTTATTATAGGAATTTTTTATATAATATCATGTTTAATCATTTTAAACTTTGATATTCTTATCTATGGTTTAGGGTATATATTCTTCAGCCTTTGTGGTCAAGGGACTGGTTTTTTAATTGGGAAGTTTCGAAAACGTAAAAAAAGAGCTAAACAGAGTTAGTTAAATTTATTAAAAAGAGAAGAAGTGTATTATAAAAAAACACTTCTTCTCTTTTTAATATTAATTATACTATTCTAAAATACGGATTATATTTCATATCCTAAAAGCATTCCGCCTTCTTCACCATAAAAGCTACAAATTCCAGATGTAGGAACTATAATAAATTCTACATTCGAGAATTTTTCTTTTAGTTTTTCTTCTATCTTTTTACAAATATTTTCATTATTTCTATGTGTAATTACAGCTCTACCACCTTTATATCCAGCTTTAATCATCTCTTCAACTACAGTTGATATCGCCTTTTTCTCACCACGTACTTTATGAAGTAAATGTAGAGTTCCTTCTTTACTTGCCTCTCCTACCATACGCATATTTAATAACCCTACTACAGCAGCTGCCAATTTTGATAAACGTCCATTTTTAACAAGATTATCCACTTTTTCTAAAGAAAAAATTAGTTTCGTATTTTCTTGATATTTTGTCATTTTTGAAACAACTTCATCAAAAGATAATCCTTCTTTTATTAATTCATTTATTTTAAGGAGAAATAAATCATTTTGACCGCCTGCAGAAAGCGTATTGATTATATGAATATTAGCATTTGAATTTTCTTCTCTCAACATCTTTTCGCCGATTACTGCACTATTGTAACTTCCTGACATTCCACCAGTAAGAGTTAGAACTATAACATTATCTGCTCCTTTATACGCAGCTAGATATGCCTCTGGACTAGGACAAGCTGATCTTGCCGGCTCTGAACTAGCATACATTTCTTTCATCATTTCATCAATATTTAAATCTAGCGTATCTACATAAACTTTATCTTCTATTTGTAATGAAAATGGCACTCTCTCATAAGTAACATTCTCAGCTTTATTAGGAATTTCTCTAAAATCGCAAGCAGTATCAACTACAATTTTCCACTCCATAATTTACCTCCAAGTATTTTATTTTAACTTTTCTACTAGATCATGCGTTTTTTTATATAATCTCACAGTATCACAGGCTGCCACTATTACTTCCGCTAGTCCCTCTCTCTTCTCGCCATTCATACACATAACAAAATTATCATACAACTCTTCAGAACTTCCCTCTGAAGTCAAGCTATTTATTGTCTTACT
Source organism: Streptococcus sp. UMB1385 (assembly GCA_002871655.1). Lineage (GTDB taxonomy): Bacteria > Bacillota > Bacilli > Staphylococcales > Gemellaceae > Gemella. Next base: position 63,079 of record PNGU01000009.1, read on the forward strand.
AATCTCTTGAATTGAGAATACATTTTTTAAACATGTAATTACTATTAATCTTGCTAATTGTTTTCGATTATATTTTTTCTTAATTGGTTTATCTAAGTGACCATTTTTCACATAATTATTTATCATCGCTGAAGTTAAACCTTTATCATCATCGACAATTGAGGAGTTATCTAATCGATTAACGTATAATAGTACTTGATCTAAGTACAAATCAATATCTGGTAACTCAGACCATTTTGGATATACTTTGTTCAAATTCTTTCCTCCTTCTTATCTAGTTCTGTTAATCACATTATATAGTTTTTCAAAATTAGAGTCAAGTGATTATACAAGTAAAATAAAAAAAATTTTGTAGTATTTAAATTTACTACAAAATTTTTACTATTTAGCTAATTTTATTTTTTTCTTAATTCCTCTTCTCATATATAGATAGTAGAATAAGACACCTAAAGCATATACAGCAAGTCCTATTATCCAACCTATCCATAAACCTTCTATACCAATACCCTGTTTAAAAACAAAATAATAAGCCGTAGGAATACCTACTAGATAATAACCGATAAACATTACCACACAAATCGGTACAACTTTTTTGTATCCACGCAGCACTCCTGCTAGTGCTGATGCAAATGAATCACAAATAGCAAAGCCAATTGCGAATAATAATAGCTCAGCTGTTAAAGTTAATACTCCGCTATCACTAGTATATAAATACGGAATCTTCGTATCAAATAATAGTACGATTAATCCTGCTATACTAGATAGTATCATCCCCATTATGACCGTTAGTTTTGTATACTCTGTTGCCATTTTATAGTCTTTTGCTCCTACATGAAATGCTATTATAATTGTTGCAGTATTTGCAACACTAACTGGTAAAGTATATAAAAATCCAGAGAAATTTAACGCAGCTTGATGGGAAGCAATAACTGTCGTATCAAAACGTGATACCATTAAAGATAACGTCGAAAAGACAACCGTCTCAAGTGCTGTAGCTAGAGCTATTGGAACTCCTAGCTTAAAGATTTCTCCCCATTTTTCAAATCTAATTTTTTCTTTTTCGAATATTTTATACTTATTAATTTTAGGGTTTGTTAGTACTATAAATAATGCGATGAAAAATAATACTGTATATGTTACTGAAACAGCAATTGCATTTCCAGCTCCACCAAGCTCTGGCATACCAAACTTCCCAAAAATGAAACTATACGCGAAAAATACATTTACAGGTACAGACACTATCATCATTATCATCGATAATCTTGTCAATCCTAAACTATCTATAAACGAACGTAAAACTACATACAAGAAGATTGATAGTACTCCAAAACTTTCATAAAACAGATAGTTCTTAGTTATTTCTGCAATATTACTATCCATACCTAATTGGTCTACTATTGGTGTTGCTAAAGTATTTAATCCAACAATTAAAACAATACTAATAATTACAGCTATGTACAGAAATTGTCTAACTACTGTAGGTATCTCTTCTTCTTTATTTTTTCCAATCAATTGTGAAACTATCGGAATTAATGCTAAAACGATCGCATTTAAAGTATACATAATTGGATTCCAAATATTAACACCCATACTCACACCAGCTAAATCTGTAGGACTATAGTGTCCCGCCATGAACGTTCCAATCATCCCAGATGAATATGAAATTACTTGATACACTAAAACAGGCAATAGTAATTTAATAAAAATACTGGCTCTTTCAGAAAAGTTTTTTCCTTGATACATATGTTCTCTCCTTTATATATTTTTTCTTTTTTCACACAAAAAAAATCCAAAAGCGAATTTACTTTTAGATATCATCGATTTATACTATATGCAACCGAGACTTGAATAGATTAAAAAACCGTTAGTTTAATCGCCAACTCAACCTCGACAAAAACTCACACCCACAATAGACTTACTTAATGCTGCTTCCTTCCGGACCTGACATGGTTCATAAGTATTGCGTCGTAAGGTGCCTTAGTCTCAACATTACGTGTTAAACTCGACATTCCCTATTCTACCCGCATCTCGGTATTCGGTCTTGCTAAAGCGGATTGCAAGTACAGGGCACCGCTAACTCCCCACCTAGCATTTTTTAATTATATCAAATTTAAATATAAAAAGCAAGGGATTAATAAAAATTCTAAAATAAACTCCAAATTAGTACTTCATCTAGTGGCATTATAATTTTTCAACATAATATCTACTACAAAAATACTATTTTAGAGTTTTTCTAACATTTATTATTTTAACTTAGTTAATTCACTTAATTCTAAGATACATTCACTTTCACTAATAACTAAACAAGGTATACCAATTTTCATATTTCCTCTTATTCCTTCAAATTGTGTGTAAGTATCTCTTACAAATAAGAACTCTTTAAAGTTTTTCAACGAAGACATAACTTCTACTTCTTTATAAGTAATTCCTAATTCTGCTAGTTTTTCTTTAAATGGTGCAGTATCTGGGCAAGTTTCTGCAAAGTATAAAATATATTCCATAATAATCTCCTTTTATAAAATCTTTCTTTTATTATATCACTTTTAACGTTTTCTTTGTATTTTTACCCTCTGAATTGAAGAAGAAAATACAGATGCTAGTAGTATCCCCATTGCTATTGCTCCAGCCTGAAGGAGTGTTTCCATCCCTACTTTTGAAGCTACACCATAATTCTTTGTTACTATATTTTGCATTGTATTATACATACCATATCCTGGCACTAACGGTACCATCCCTGTATAAATAAATATAGTAGCCGGGAGCTTTAAAAGCTTAGATGCATTTGTTGATAATATACCAACACAAACGGCACCTAAAAAACTACTCACAACAACGTCTGCTAATAACAAGTTAACTACAACTTGAATTAACCAACCGATAGCTCCAATCAGTCCACAAGTAAACAATGATTTTCTCGGTGCATTAAAGAAAATCGCAAATGCTACACTAACTACAAAACCCGCAATAAATTGTATAAAAATATTATTCTCCATAAATTTCCCCTTACACCAATTTTAATCCCATAACCACACCAAGTGCAATAGCTGTAGATACAAAGATTGCTGCCTGTATTCCAATCATCCCTGATAAATAATCACCAGCCATAAAATCACGTACAGCATTGGTAACCTGTACTCCAGGAACAAGTGGCATTAACCCCGCAATAATAATACTAAAAGGATTATGTATTAAGAAAAACTTGTTTAACACCATTACCAAAATGGTAGCTATAAATGCCCCTAAAAAATTACTCACAAAAGATGTAAGTTTATATTTCGCAGTTAAAGTCAAGAACATAGCTTCTATTGCCATAATAAAGAATGCGTATAAACTGTCCTTAAACGTTCCTCCAAACATTATCGCAAAAAAAGGACCCGATAAGGTTAAAGCAATAATCACAGAAGCATTTGAATATCTTTTTCTAGCCTTTATTTCCTTCATTTTTTTGAAGGCATAATCTAAAGTACAACCACCCATTACCATTCTTCTTGAGATATCGTTTAATAGCGCAATTTTTTCTAAATCTCGATCTCCTAATACAACTCTTCTCATCGCAGTATAAGTATTATCATCATAAACAAAAGAGATAATTACAAAGTTATATGTCACTAGACTATTTGCAGCTTTTATATTATCAAACGATCTATAAATTCTATTTACAGTATCTTCTACTCTATATACCTCGGCTCCATATGATAACATACTTTTAGCTATTTTCATACTAAAATTCAATAACATTTTAGCTTCTTTTTCATCTCGTAAAGACTGTAACATACCTTCCCTCCTCTTAAATAAATCATTATGAAATAATTTCTAATATTTTTTTATATTTATTTTTAAATTCTTCTACTTTATTCTCTTGAATTTCTGTTGCTTTTTCAAGTTGATTTAAAATATACTCAATTTTAGACAGCTCTAATTTTTGTTTTTTTACAAATAGCTCATTCTTTTCCACTAACAAATATTTACCAAAGTTTATTTCATCTTCTGATAAATTCATAACTCCTGGTTTTGCCACTATAATTTCATAAATATGCCCATCTTCTTCGATAATATTTTCTGCAGTTATTTCATATCCTAATTCTTGTAATTTTTCTCTAACGAAATTTTCACCAACATTAGGTTGTAATACTAGATTTGGTTTATTTGCTAATTTATCTTTTCCTTTTTCTAAAATATCAGCAATTAGCTTACCACCCATACCACATATTGTAATTACTTCTATATTATCACTTAATTCTATAGCATCTAAACCTGCAGCTTTACGACAATCAATAACCCCTACAAGGTTTTCTTCTTGAACATTTTTTATTGATACTTTGTGCGGTCCTTCAACTATTTCTCCGGCTACTGCAAAATCAATTTTATTATTTTTTGCTAAATAAATAGGTAGATATGCATGATCACTACCAATATCTGCTAATCTTCTATTCTCAACATATTCAGCTACTAATTTTAATCTTCTATTAATCGCTATCATCATTTCTCCTTTTTATTAATCGAGAAAATCTTTACTAAAACTCGTAGTAATAACAGTTTTCTCTTTTTTTCCTATATTTTCAAAGTCAGTTATTATATTGTCGCCAAATTCAGCTTTTAACTTTTTAGAAATCTTTCTTAGTCTTTCTTCTTCTTTGTAATCTTTTTTATCAAAAATATCTAGTTGCACCTTAAGTTCTTTTGACTTTTTAATATCATTTAGTGAAACCCCTAGTAATCTAACGCCACGTGAAAAATCATAGTGTTCCAGTAAAAGCTCCCATGCACAATTAAAAATTTCATTTGTACCAGATATAAATTCTGGAATCTTTTTAGATCTAGTAATGGTTTTAAAATCACTAAATCTTACCATGATTGAAATATTGTTTCCTACATAATTACGTGATTGAACTCTTGAACTTACTTTCTCACTTAATTTCTTAACTTCTCTTAAAATATCATCTTCATCTATTAAATCATTTGTAAATGTTTTTGAATTCCCAATTGATTTTCTATCAACTGTATATTTTAGTTCATCACTACCTTCCCCATTAGCCCTATTCTTTAATCTTAAACCTTGAACACCTAATAGACTATGTAGAATTACTTCATTTGCTTCAGCAACATCACCAATAGTATTAATTCCAATATTTTTAAGTTTTTTTGTAGAAGCTTTCCCACAACCGTGCATTTCACCAATATCTAAATTCCAGAGGATGTCTTTAAAATTTTTTTTATTTATAATTGAAAAGCCTAGAGGTTTTTTCAAATTCGAACCCATCTTCGCGAAAAATTTATTAAAAGATACTCCTACCGATGAAGGCATTCCTAATTGTTTATATATTCTTCTTTGTATTGTGGCTATTACTTTTATTGGTTCATGAAAATCACTTAAATCTATATAGGCTTCATCAACAGAAACTATCTCAATTTTATCTGTATATTCTCGTACTAAATCAAAAATCATCTTTGATTCCTGCTGGTATTTCGACATATCAGGTCGAAGAATTTTAATATTAGGATAAATCTTTCTAGCATCTCCTACACGCATTGTAGTTTTTATCCCTAAATTTCTCGCTTCATAATTAGAGGTTACAATTATTCCATGTCTTGTTTTCACTTCTCCTGCTATTGCTAAAGGTTTCCCTTTCAATTCAGGATTGTATTTTTCTTCTACACTTGCATAAAAGCAATTCATATCAATATGAGCAATAACTTTAGACATTTTTTCACCCCTTTTAATAGACTAAAAACGGGAACAATAGGGTTAGTGTCAATTAAAATTTTAATATATCAATTGAACCTACCCTATTTTAATTTCCCGTTATATTTTCATTATTATACTAATGAAAAGTTAATTATTATTATTGGTTTTCTCTTAGTATTGTCATATAGTAAGCTAGATAACATACTTCTTATCTCAGCCTTAACAGCTGCACATTCTCTAATACTCTTAATTGGATTATTTTCTAAATACTCAATTACTTTTTCTTCCGCTTCTTTAATCAGTTCCATACTCTTTTTAACATAGACAAAACCTTTTGTTTGAATAACTGGTTTTCCTACTAAAGTTTTCTCTTTTTTACTAATTGCATATGAAGCTACGAAAATTCCATCGTTAGAAAGTAATTTTCTATCTTTTAGAACACTATCTTCTACATCACCTATTCCGCGACCATCAACTAATATGTTCCCTACTGGAATATTATTTTGTAAAGTTTTTGACTTACTTCCACTGATTTCCAAAGTTGTCCCTTTAGATAAAATGTGAATATTCTCTCCAGCTACACCAGTTTCTGCAGCAATTTCTGCATGTTTGCGAAGGTTTCTAAATTCCCCTTGAACTGGAATAAAATGCTTAGGCATAAGCATGTTTAACATCATTTTTAGTTCTTCTTTTGTTGCATGACTTGCAGCGTGTAGACGTTTAGAAGCTGTAACAACATTTGCTCCAAGTTTAACTAATAGGTTTAGTGTCTGGAATAACATTACTTCCATATTTGGAGATGGTGTCGCAGCAACCATAATCGTATCTCCAGATTCAATCTGAATTCCATTAACTTTTTTCTCAGCGATATTTTTCATCGCCTCAATTGGTTCTCCTTGATCTCCAGATGAAAGAATACATACTTCGTTTTGTGGATAGTCTTTTAATTCTTCAATTGAAATTAAGTTACTATCTTCAATTTGTAAGTAATTCATATTTCTTGCAGTATTGATAGATGCTTCAATAGCTTGACCTAAAAGTAAAATTTTTCTATTTTGAGCCAGTGCTGCTCTAACAATATGAGAGATTGTTAAAAAGTTAGAAGCATAACATGTTACTATAATACGTTTATTCGCTTGATAAAATGCATTATCAATTTGCTCAGCAGCTTCATTCTCAGGAACATTATATCCCTTAACGTTAGCATTACTTGAATCACTTAGTAAAGCAAGAACACCCTTTTGACCTAATGTACTAATTTTTACGATATCAGATTTATATTCTTTACTTACTGATTGGTCAAATTTAAACTCACCAGTATAAACAATATTACCTTGACTAGTTTCAATACAAATACCTAAAGAATCAGGCATTGAATATGTTGTCTTGAAGAATGTAACACTAGCATTATTGAAATCATATTTATTGTTATCTTTTACATAGTAAAACTTAATTCTTCTTTTTATTCCTAATTGTTTAAGATGATTTTTTAATAAATCAATTGTTAACTTAGAACCATAAACAGGACATTTTAGTTTATCGATAATATAAGGAACTGCCCCCATCGAACTTACGTGACCATTTGATAAAAATATTCCTTTAATTTTTTGTTTATTACGTACTAAGTAACTAATATCAGGAATAACCGCATCAATACCTATCATTTCTGTTTCTGGGAACATTAACCCCGCATCAAGAACGTAAATTTCGTCCCCAATTTCAACCATATACATATTTTTGGCTACTTCTTCTACCCCTCCTAGTGGAGTAATACGAATTTTGGCTAATTTTTTAGATTTATTTTGTTGAGATTTATCTCTATTCATATTATTAATTTTCTTTACTACTTGTTTTGAGTTATTTGGTTGCTCTTTAGCAACAACTATTTTTGAATTTTTTGGTCTAGTATTATTTTTCTTAGACACTTGTCCATTATTTTTCTTGCTATTATTTTTTTGTAAATTTTTAGCAATACTTATTTCATTATTACTCATGTTTTCCTCCTTGTATCATTGATTTTATTGGTTCAAAGTCTCTTCTATGTATAGGTGTAACACCATACTTTTTTAAGCCTTCTAAATGTTTCTTTGTTCCATATCCTGCATTATTTTCAAAATCATAATAAGGATATTTTTGTGCATATTCTTTCATTAGATTATCACGATAAACTTTCGCCATAACGGATGCAGCAGCGATTGAAACACTCTTCTCATCACCTTTTACCATGCTAAAATTAGGTATTGGATAATTTTCAAATGGCATCGCATCTATAAGCAAGAAATCTGGTTTAACTTCTAGCTGATCAACTGCTCTTTGCATTGCTATACGTGCTGCATTATAAATATTATATTTCTCGATTTCAATATTATCGACTTCACAAATAGCATAAGCAACAGCTTCTTTTTTTATTTGTTCATACAATGCTTCGCGTTTCTTCTCAGATAATTTCTTTGAATCATTTAATCCTTCGAAATAGCTGTCTTTTTTCAAAATTACCGCTGCAGCAACTACTGGGCCTGCAAGTGGTCCTCTACCAACTTCATCTATTCCGCAAATATACTTACATCCATTATTATAACATTTATTCTCGTAAAATGATTTCTTTTCATACTCTTTTTTATAAAAAAGTTTTTTCTCTTGCTTTTTAGCATAACTTAATAGTAATTTTTGAACTCCAGTTCTTTCATCTTTTTTTAGTTCATTTAACATTTCCTCGGAAATGATTTCTTGATTTAAGAGTTCTTTTACCTCACTAATTTTCATTTTGTTCCTCAATTTCTAATAAATCATTATAATTATCCAAAGTAATAAGCCCAAATTTTTGTGTTCTAAAATCTTGAATTAACAGCTTAATTGTTGAATCGTAATCATAATCTCCACCGATTTTTTTAAATCTTTTTTCAGCTACTTTTTCCATGATAAATACATTTTCATCATCACTATTAACATTTATCTTGTATAGATTATTTAGATTTTCTAAATAATTTTCTTTTAAAAGCTCTATTAAGTATAAACTAACATCGTCAAGTGGAGTAATGTCATCTTTTATAGAACCAATTAGACTTAATTTTTTACCAATTTCTTGATTATCAAACTTTGGCATAAGTATTCCTGGAGTATCTAATAATTCTATATCTTTGTTTAATTTTAGCCATTGTTGTTTTTTAGTAACACCAGGTTTATTAGCAGTATTAGCTACATTTTTCTTAATCAGTTTATTTATAAACGTCGATTTACCTACGTTAGGTACACCTATTACCATTGATCTGATTGCTCTTGGTTTAATTCCTTTTGAAACTTGGCGAGCTATTTTTTCTGCTAATTCTTCTTTCGCTTTATCAATTACTTTATTTAAGTTATTACTATTTTTCGCATCAGTATACACTACAGTATATCCTTTATTTTCAAAGTAACTTTTCCACTTTGCTGTTTCAGCTCTATCACATAAATCTATTTTATTAAAAATAATTATTTTCTTCTTATCTTTTACTACTTCATCTAAGTACATATTGTGAGAAGAAAGTGGACAACGTGCATCTACTAGTTCAAAAACTATATCTACTAATTTTAGTTTTTCTTTCACTTCTCTTGTTGCCTTGGCCATGTGACCTGGGAACCATTGAATAACCATAAATTTAACTCCTTATATTTTTATTTTGTAAATTCTATTATTTTATACAGTCTTTATTATTTTACCACATTTTCAAGTTTTTTTAACCTATTTTGATGCTAATTATTCGTAAAACATCAATATTTTCAATTTTTCTTGTTCAATAATTAACATTTATTTTTAATATATAAAATTAAAATAATAATAGCATAGTAATCATAATTTACTACGCTATTATAAATATATATTTAAAATTAATGATTTGTAATAATATATTAGATAACTACATTGATACCAAATACTTTTAGTTTAATATTACTAGTTTTAGGTCTTGTTTCAGGAAACTCAGCGACAAATATTATATAAGTTACACTACCTACTAAGTAAAATATTAGTGATGCATTATACCCCATATGATTTAATACTAAACTCCACGAAAAGTTAAATAAAGTATAGATCGCATATCCAAAAGCCCAAAATATTCCAAACATTATAGTTAATCTTTGTGAATTCATTTTAGGTAATTCATATGGAATATTTAAGTATATTGGATATTGAGAATACATGAAGAAACCTGATAAAGCAAACATTATATATGAGAGAATAACATTGTGAGAAACACATATAAGCCCGATTGCCATAAGTCCTATCATTAATACACCATGAATCATTAAAAATGGTTTTCTTCTAAAATCTAAATGTCTTGTAACTAACAAACTAAATAGAGTTCCAAATAATCCTCCAATTGTAACAGTTAATATCATAACTTCGGGCTTAAAGTGTGAATTATTTGCATGTTCTGCTATTACCCTAGGTAAAGATACAAGTGGCATAACATATAAGAATAAAAAGCCACCAAATCCTAATGAAAATATGTAAATAAATTTATCTTTAAAACCATCAACATAAGTGTATTTTTTCTCTTCAACCTGATGTATAGCTTCTTTTGATCTCATCAGAGATTCATACACAAAATGATTAGGATGTTTCCATGTAACCGTTGGCTCAAAATCACGAGAAAATAAGATCCAGAAGATGAGAAGTATTATACTAAAAATACTAAATCCTATCATTGTATATCTCCAGTCTATTACAAAATACTTTTTAAACAATAAAAATAAAACTGCAACTAATGCGGCACCGATATTATAAGCTGCTGTAATAATTGTACTAGTAATAATTTTTTTATCATTAGGAATGAATTTTGCAACAAATGAGTTTATAAAAACGATTATCATAGACCCACCAAATCCCATTATCATTCTTGATATTGTATACAGCCAATAACTATGTGTAAATATTGCAAAGAATGAAAAACACAAGCAAAATAATGAAATCATAGCTGCTTTCTTCGGATGTAATTTGATTAATATAAATGCAGCAAGTAAATTTGCAATAATTCTTGAAATAGTTATTGTGTAGTTTACAACTTCAGATATTATGGGAGAAACCTTTTCACCATTAAAATAATAGTCTGTTATTTGTTTAGATAAAGTTGAACCTGCTACCCAATTTGTAGCAAATACTACATAAGCAGTAATAAGAATCGAAAACATGAGAACCCCCTGTTTACGGGTTGGGGAGTTGGATATTGTTTGCATAATTTTGTACCTCTTTATTTTATTTATTACAGGTCGACCTTGTTATATAACTGTTTTTTAATGTAACCTTAGTTTATTACAAAAAATGAAAAAAATCAAGAAAACCTTTTCTTTTACACTTGATTACAAGGAAATATTTTCATATTTACATATTGAAAATATGGAAATAAATAGTTCTAATTACTGAAAATATAGCATTTAAGATACTATAAACAACAATAAAAATATAAAAAATAACATAATTCAAATCTTAAATACAATAATTTTTCATATTAAGTATACTTTTAAAATCTCTCATTTGAAAAATATCTTTGTATATATAACTGCTATTTAAATTATCTGATCATCATCTATTCCTTATAAAATAAACATTTATATTATTCTAATATTTAAATTTAATACATTAAAATAACCCCCTATACTAGAAAATACTTTCTCTAGCATAGAGGGTGTTTCTTAATTATTATACAATTTTTAATACAATGTTAAGATGGTTATCTTTTATCTACTTTCTTAACAATAGTATCACCAAGAATTTGAAGTGCAAATACTATTATTAATATTAACACTGTTGCAACAAATGTTAAAGTACTGTTATTTCGTTGGAAACCATCTAAGTAAGCTAAGTTACCTAGTCCACCAGCACCGATAACTCCTGCCATCGCTGTTGATCCAACTAATGCTATCGCAGTAACAGTTAATCCTGAAATTATTGCAGGTAAACTCTCGGGAATTAAAACTTTCAAAATAATAGTAGTTTTTTTAGCTCCCATTGCACGAGCTGCTTCGATTACTCCTTTATCTACTTCACGTAATCCGATTTCTACTAAACGAGCATAGAATGGTGCAGCTGAAATAATAAGTGCTGGAATTGCAGCTTGAACACCGATAATTGTACCGATTAACGCCTTAGTGAAAGGAATTAATAATACAATTAAGATAATAAACGGAATCGCTCTAAAGATATTAACAATTGCTGTAACAACTGTGTAAAATCCACGTCCAAATGTACTCTTACTATTAGATGTTAAGTATAGCAGTAATCCTAAAAATAAACCGATGATAAACACTGCGATTAATGACTCAAAAGTCATAATTAGTGTTTCAATTGTTTTGTCTTGTACTTTATCCCAATTAACTCTTGAAAAATCAAACATTATAACACCTCCGTTAAAATACCTAGTTCATTTAATCTAGCTATTACTTTATCTGTATTTTCTTTAGAACCAATCAATTGAACAAATAGCGTACCAATATTAGCATTTGCTGTTTTATCAATATGTCCATTGATAATATTAAAATCAAAATCGATTTCTTTTAATAACATACTAAGAATAGGTTTTTTCGAAGTATTATTGTCAAATGTAAATTTAATAATAATACCATCTGTAAATACTTTCTTCCATTCTTCGATATTTTCTCTTTCTTCAAATTCCGATGCAAATGAAGTCTGAGCTAAGAATTTCTTCGTTACTTCTTGTGTTGGGTGATAGAACACTTCAGAAACAAGACCATCTTCAGCAATTGTACCACCATCGATAACAGCAACTTTTGTACAAATTGTTTTAATTACATTCATTTCATGAGTAATTAAAACAACAGTTATATTAGTTTTATTATGAATTTCTTTAATTAAATTTAATACCTCTGCTGTTGTTTCAGGGTCAAGTGCACTAGTTGCCTCATCACAAAGTAAAATTGAAGGATTCCCTGCTAATGCACGTGCAATACCTACTCTTTGTTTTTGACCACCAGAAAGTTGAGAAGGATAAGCATGCAATCTATCCTCTAATCCAACTAACTTAGCTAATTCCTCTACTCTTTCTTTAATCTCAGCTTTTGATTTTCCTAAAATTTCTAAAGGAAATGCAATATTTTCCGCAACAGTTCTACTCCATAATAGATTGAAATGTTGGAAAATCATTCCGATTTTTTGACGCTTTAATCTACGTTGCTCTTCAGTTATTTTATTGAAGTCATCGCCATCAATAATTACCTCACCATCTGTAGCCACCTCAAGTCCGTTTAACAGCCTTACTAACGTACTTTTACCAGCACCAGAATAACCAATAATACCGTAAATATCACCTTTTTCAACTTTTAAATTAATATCTTTTAGAGCATGAACTTCATTATTATAAATCTTATTAACTTTTTTTAATTCAATCATGTCTATCTCCTTTCTCTTTTTTAAAAAATAAAAAACACCCTTACTCCTACAGGAATAAGGGCGTTTTACGCGGTACCACCTTATATTTTACTTATTACAACTACTAGCATAGTCTATCCTATAACGTGGATCGCCGAACAAAGTTTACAATTTATGTTTACCTTATTAACCACTCGAACCATTTTCCTAAATTTCATATTATACCTTTTCAGCTAACGGTACTCTCTTTAAATACTACATTTATTACTTATACGAGTATTGGTTTTTATTAATTTCTATTAAGTATACCATTATACTTTTATAGTGTCAAGGATAACTTTTGAAAATATCTTAAGAAAAATTCTGAGAATATTATCCTAATTTTCTAATTTAATATTATTTTCTTTTAAATATTCTGCTACGACTCTTGCCATATCATCTAGCAAATCATCAAATTCTTCCCAATTTTTAACCGTTGCACCACTCGCTAGCGGGTGCCCTCCACCTGCATACTTTTCAGCTAAAGTATTTATAACAGGACCTTTAGATCTAATACGAACACGTACTTTATTCCCCTCATCAATAGCAAAGCACCACGCATAAAGATCTTGCAGACTTCTTAATAAATTAACTCCAGTCGAAACTTCTCCAGGATCTACACCATATTTATCCATGTCTTCTTTAGTAATCTTCAGATATGCAACCCCATCTTGATAAACATCATAGTTTTCAAAAATAAACGCTCTAAACCTCATAATATTTTCACTGATAATTTCCATTTTATCTAATAAAGCACTCATATTGAAATCATACTTAATAAGTTCTGAAGCAACTTTAAGCGTATTGTTAGAAGTATTTGGGAATAAAAATCTACCAGTATCTCCTACAATACCAAGATAAAGTAATTTTGCTGCTTCATCATTCAATTTAATATTATATTTTTTGTTTAAATATTTATAAAAATTATATATCAATTCACTACAAGATGATACTTCTGTATCTACTAAGTTAATACTTCCATAATTATCTAATGGCGGATGATGATCGATTTTTATTAGGAAATTATTTTTTGTAAATAATTTACCGTCAATTCTTGGAAAATTCGCAGTATCTGTTACTATAACTAAAGCTTCCTTATAATCTTCTTCCGTTACTTCTGAATTTTTGAATAAAAAATCTAGTGAAGGTGAATCTTTACCTACAGTTATCAATGTTTTTTCAGGAAAATTTTCCTTAATGATTTGATACATTGCACCTTGAGAACCATATGCATCTGGATCTGGTCTTTCGTGTCTATGTATAATTATTCTATCATTTTCCTTTATTTTTTGAAAAATTTCCTCATATAAATTTTCGTAGTTTGTAGTCATCTAATTTCTTCTTTCTCTAATTTCTTTGGAATACTTGACAAGTTACCATAGCTTTTGCTACTAATTCAGTCTTATCATATACTTCAACATCAAATTTAGCTGTTTTACGACCTATATCCAAAATATTTACTTTTGTTGTGATTGTTCTATCTAATGGTACAGATTTTAAGAAATAAAGTGTAGTATTTTGCATAAGAACTTCACTTCTATTGTAATTATAACTTGTAATATGAATAGATTCATCAATAATACTTAGTAAAGCTGAACTAGAGAATGTACCAAATTGATCTAACATTTGTGGAATAACTTTAACCTGTAGTCCATCCGCTCTAGGAACAATTCCTTTACGCATAATTTCATCAAATGTATCATTGTTATGACCTTCTTGGAATCTATTATTTGTTAATAATGAGTTTATAACTATTTTTCTAGTAACCACACCAAGTAGCGTATTTTTCGCATCAATAACAGGCATTAATTCATAACCTTCTGATAACATAGTATTAGCTACAGAAGAAATAGGTGTTTCTAAAGTTGTAGTTGCTACTTTTCTTTCCATTACTTCTTTTATAAGTGCATCTTTTTCCTGTAAGAAAACATCACGAGCTGTAACTATACCTACTAATTTTCCGTATTCATTAACAACAGGATATCGCGTATGCCCTACCTCTAGCTGTAAATCATACCAATCTTTAACCGTGTTATTTAAATTAATTGTATATAGATTCTCAACTTTCATATAAATACTTTCAACAGTAATTATATCTCTTTTAATAATTTGGTCATTTGTTACACGATTTATTAAATGAGTTACTGAAAAAGTATCGTGTGGTGTTATAATTAAAGGTAAATTTTTACTGTCAGCTAATGCTTTTATTGAATCATTTGGAACATATCCTCCTGTAACTAAGATAGCACATTCTTTTTCTAATGACATCTCAATAATTTTAGGTCGATTACCAATAATTAATAATGTACCTTTTCGTATGTGTTGTCCTACTTGTTCAGAATCCATTGCCCCAATTGCAAAGTCTTGAACTATTTCGTGAACTCCTCCACGTCCTGCGATTAGTTGTCCGCTTACTATATTAACAATTTCAGAATACGATAATTTTTCAACATTATCACGTTCTTTCTTCTGTATTCTTACTGTACCTACACGTTCAATAGACGAAACAAATCCACGATTTTCTGATTCTTTTATCGCTCTATATGCAGTTCCTTCACTTACTTTTAATTCTTTTGCAACCTGACGAACAGAAATTTTGCTACCAATCGGTAAGCTCTTTATATATTCTAATATTTTTTGGTGTTTAGATTTCATAACTTTTTCTCCTTATATTTTTATTATAATACAAACAGTTTATTTGTAACACATTCTATACATTAGTAATTATATACTTTTTGTAGAACTATTTCAAGATGAAAGAGGACGAAAAATAAGTTATTTTACTTATTTTTCATCCTCTCCTATATAATTTTATGTATATTTTCATTCTAAATAAATATATTGAATATTTTTAAAAATTTTATTGATACAGTTAAAATTTGATATTTTTACTATAACACCTTATTGCTTCTATAATCAGAATATTTTACGATTTTCTACCTGCAGGCATTTTTTTAGCATATCCTTCTTTATTTTCTTGTTTCACCCTTGCTATTACTAAAGCATCAGATGGAGCATTTTCTGTAACAGTAGTTCCGGCTGCAACTACAGCACCATCACCAATTTCTAATGGGGCTATTAAGTTTGAGTTACATCCTATAAATGCATCACTACCGATTTTAGTTCGATATTTATTTTTTCCATCATAATTTACAGTAATTGTTCCGCAACCAATATTTGTGTTACTTCCCACCTCTGTGTCACCTAAATAGCTTAAATGTGCCGTTTTTGAGCCGTCTCCATAAGTAGTATTTTTCAATTCAACAAAGTTACCAACTCTTACATGTTGACCTAACTCACAATTATTTCTTATGTGTGAGTATGGCCCTACACTTGTATAATCTCCAATTTTAGAATCACTAATAGTAGAAGATAACACTTTTACCCCATTTCCTATTTGTGCATTTTCTAAATATGAATTAGGTTTAATCTGACAATCTTCTCCAATTACAGTATTCGATTTAATTGTAACGTTTGGATAAATTGTTGTATCACGACCAATTATTGCATTTGGAGCGATGTATGTATTTGTAGGATCCACTAAAGTAACACCCGCTAGCATATGTTTTGTGTTTATTCTATTTCTCATAACATTTTCAGCATAAGCTAATGCTACTCTATCATTAACACCAAATGTTTCATCAAAATCATCACATAGATAAGTTTCAATAATTTCTTTTTGTTCTCTGATTAAAGCTAGTACATCTGGAAGATAATATTCACCTTGATTATTATCATTTTTTACTTTTTCTAGCATTTCAAATAATAATTTATTATCAAAGCAATAAATTCCTGAGTTTATTTCTTTAATTTTTTTCTCTTGTTCAGTAGCATCTTTCTCTTCTACAATTTTAACTAATTTTCCATTCACATCACGAATTATACGACCATAAGCAAATGGATCATCTGCTATTGCTGTTAATACAGTTGCTTTTGCATTTGTATTCTCATGATGATCTAACATGCTATTAATAGTCTCAGGGCGAATTAAAGGTGTATCTCCATACATTACAATAGTTGTACCCTCTTTATCTTTTAATTCATCTTTGGCTACTTTTACAGCATGAGCAGTTCCTAATTGTTCTGCTTGAAGTACAAATTTAGTTCTGTTCCCTAGAACCTCTTTTACTCTTTCAGCTCCATGACCAACTACTGTTATCACTTCTTGCATCTCTAAATCATTAAGGCTATCTAATACAAGTTCAACCATCGTTCTATCGCACACTTTATGCAATACTTTATATAATTTTGATTGCATTCTAGTTCCTTTTCCAGCTGCTAGTATTACTGCATATCTATTATTACTCATTTTCTACATCCTCTTTTTCTACTTGTCTTAATTTTTCAATAACATTCCCTAGTTTTACATCAAAAGTTCCATTGAATTCGTCAATGTTTTCTATTTTTGATAAGTATAAATAATCATCCTCATGTTCTCTTGGCGAATCAAAACATTGTGTTATTATTACTTTACCTACAACATTAACATCAAACTCATTCATAAGACTTTCCATACCCGTAAGGACTCCTCCTCCACGCATAAAATCATCAACTAAAAGCACTTTTGATCCTGTATTTAAACTTCGTTTAGATAAAATCATTGTTTCTATTTTCTTAGTAGAACCTGAAACATAGTTAATAGCTACAGTGGTCCCTTCTGTAACTTTATTATCTCTTCTTATTATTATTACAGGTTTATTTAATATTGAAGCTATGGCATAAGCTACTGGAATTCCTTTTGTAGCAACAGTTACAACAGCATCTACCTCTTTATTTTTATATACAGTAGCAACTACTCGTCCTAACTTATTCATCAAACTAGGATCTCCTATTATGTCAGACATGAAGATATAACCACCAGCTAACAAACGGTTTCCATCATTAATTTTATCAAGAAAACCGCTAAGAATTTCTTTAGCATCCTCTTCAACTAAAGTTGGTGTAAAGATAACACCACCACTAACTCCTGCTAGTGTTTTAACTTCTCCTATATTTTCTTCTTTAAAACCATTTTTTATTATGTGTATATCTTCACTTATTGAAGATTTAGCTTGATTAAATTTTGAAACGAAATATGTTAATGGAATTAATTTATTCGGATTATTTAATAAATACTCCGTCATTACTACTATTCTTTCACTTCTCTTTAACTTCATCTTATACTCCTTACATAGCATATTTGGTAACATTACCACACTATATACATTCAATATATTTTATTCGTATATTATATGTATATAATACCATTATTGTTCGGAATAGTAAAGGGTATACATCGATTTTTAAGTTGATTTTAATTAACTATACTATTTATCATATCAAGTATAATAAAGAGAAGATAGCTTCATTAAACTATCTTCTCTTTTTATGATTATTTTTCTTTCCAAACTTCTAAAGTTCGTATTTGATTTTCTTCTACTTTTCTTACAACAAAAGTTAATTTATCTATTGAATATACCGCTCCAACTTTAGCCTCATATTTTTCTAAATAAACATAAGCTCCAATTGTATCAACTTCTTCGTGCGGAAGTTGAACATGGAATAGTGCGTTCACATCTTGAATTGGTACCCAGCCATCGATAAGATAATGTCCATTTTTTAATTTTTTAACTAAACTTTGTTCATCTTCATCGAACTCGTCTCGAATTTCTCCCGTAATTTCTTCAACTATATCTTCTAAAGTAACTACACCACTAGTTCCACCATATTCATCAGTAATAACTATCATGTGTTCCCTATTTTGTTTTATAGTTGCTAAAACTTGAGAAATTGGTGTATGTTCGAATATTTTTATAGCTGGTGTTATATATTCTTCTAAATCTTTAGTACTTTCCAAAGGTTTATCAGCAAACAATAATTTCTTAACATTTAAAATCCCTAAAATGCGATCTTTATCTCCGTCTTCAATAACCGGATATCTAGTATATTCTTCTTGTTTTAATTGTCTCATAATAATTCCTAAAGAATCACTCATATCTATTGCTTCAACCTCTGTTCTAGGCGTCATAATCTCTTTTGCAATTTTATTATCGAATTCAAACACTCTCTCTACATAACGGTATTCTACATCATTTATTTGACCGTGTGCTCTTGAAGATTTCATTATCGTTCTTAATTCTTGTTCACTATGAATGTCATCATGCTCTGATGCTGGTTCGAAACCAAACATTTTTGCTATAACATTCGCTAATGAATTAAGTAGCCAAACTATCGGACGCATTACTTTATCGAACATATACATTGGCCAAGCAACACGAAGACATGTTTTTTCTGCAGATTGTATCGCTATAGTTTTAGGGACTAATTCTCCTAGAACCACATGCAATAGTGTCATAAATCCAAATGATACTACTAATGAGATTGTATGTGTGACAGCCTCATTTAAATGAAGTAATTCGAAAATTGGATTAAATAAAGAATGGAATGTCGATTCCCCAATCCATCCTAATCCTAAAGAAACAATTGTTATACCTAACTGCGTTGCAGATAGATAATGGTCTAATTGCTCTACCATTTTAACTAATATCTTTGCTGTTTTATTTCCTGATTCTACTAATTCATTCACCCTTGTTGGCCTAAGCTTAACGAGAGCAAACTCAAACATTACAAATATTGCTGAAGCAATAAGTAATAATATAATTATAAATATTTTAAGTAAGATACTGAGATCCATATGGTTTTAATTTAACCTCTTTCCTTATTTTTTAGTCATTAATAAATAATTTTACTACATATAAACTTTTTTTTCAATTATTATACTACCTATAAGTTTTATAGTTTCTTCCAATCTATTAGTAATTCATATTGATGGATATTTTTTCTTTCGAGTGATACTATAGTAAGTAATTGAAAACGCTAAAATAGGAGATTTTAATGAATAGCGAAAATAAGTTCCAAAATTTTTGGTCGAAAAAAATAAACTATATAAATAACCTTCAAATTAACTACAATTTGAAAAAAACTCCATTTTCTAAATTTGAAAATATAGAATTTTATAATTTAACATTTAATAGTTTTGATAACTCAACAATATACGCTAAATATATAAAAAATATAAAGTATAGAACTCTATATCCAAACAAACCTATACCTATACTTTTCTATTTCCATGGCTACCCCGCTTCAAGTAGAAACTGGTTAGAAAAGTCTACCTTTGCTTCTTTTGGATACGATGTAGTTGCAATAGATTTTAGAAATCAAGGCGGATTAAGTAAAGACAAAAGTAATTCTTCTCCTTCAGTTTTTGGGCATCTTACAATAGGTCTAGACGAAAATATAGAAGATATGATATTTTACAAAAATATTTTAGATACTCTTATTCTTTCTAGAATAGTTACCTCATTTGATGACCTCGATTCTCAACACATAGCTTGCTATGGCGCTTCTCAAGGTGGAGCTTTTTCTATAATGTTTGCTGCATTAAATAAAAGTGTTACAAAATGCATAAGTTTATATCCTTTTCTTTCCGATTTCCAAACATTCTATGATTTCGATAATAGAAACAATGCATACGCAGAATTTACTCATCATGGAAGATGGTTTAATACTAAAGGAGAAAACACCAAATCTTTCTTGAATAATCTTTATTATCTTGATACTTTGAATTTTACTAAATTATTAAAGTGCGATGTGTTATTTGGAATTTCTAATCTCGATGAAGACTGTCCAAAAGAAACTCAAGATAAAGTATTTAACAATATTAAAAGTAAAAAGAAAAAATGTATTTACAAAAAGTATTACCATGAGAACATCCCACATTTTAATTATGAAGTGTTCAACTTTTTACTTGAAGAAAAATAGGAGCTTTAAATGAAATTAGAAAAATATAGAAAATTTGATTTTGTAGAATCTACACTAAATACACCTCATCCTTTTGCTAAATATAAAAAAATAACTTTTCTAGGTACAGATAATTCAAAAATCGAGTTAGATCTAGTTATCCCTAACTCAATGGTTAAAGGAGTTATCGTAGATTTTCCTGAGTTCAAAGTTAAAAACAAAGATTATTTAAGCTTGTCAAAGTATTGTATGCTAGATTACGCACTAATTTCTATGCATATTAGAGGTCAAGCTGGTAATAGCGAAAATAACACCCCTTATTCTCATTTCCCATTTCTAGATTGTAACAACGAGATACCCTACTATAATCTAGTATTCCAAGATGCACTAGATACTATCCATATTACTGAGATGATGTTTCCAAACAAGGATATAATTACAACAGGCCTTGGACAAGGTGCTGCGATTAGCTTGGTTTGTGCTAATTATTTCGATTCAGTAACAGAACTTTTTATATCAGATTGTTCACTTTGCGATATAAAAAATACTTATATTCAAAACAAAAAAAATCCAATGTTTAAAAAGATATATAATTTTGAAATTGACCTACCAGAAAAAACTGACTATTTGTATAGTATCCTAGATTCAATCGATATACTTAATATTAGTAGCTCAATTAGTCAAAAAGTTCACTATGCACTTTCATATCTAAGTCCTAAAACACCCCATTCTCCACAACTAAAATTAATTGATTCCCTTAATGATATAGAGGTTCAACACTACAAATTTTTAGATTACAAAAAAATATTTCAACATCAATTCGATGATTATATACTAGAAACACTCTCAAATAGATAAAAAATGAATCGACAGTAGTCTTATCCTCTGTCGATTCATTACTTTTAATGCAATTAGCTTAATTTACCTTTTAGCTTCATATTTTTAACAATTTTTTCAATAGAGTTTACATATGCAGCTTTTCTCATTGGGATATCAAATCTTTCTTTCACTTCCCAAATATCATTAAATGCTTTTGTCATTACTCTTGCTTGTTTTTCAACTACTTCTTCTTCAGTCCAGTAGTATCCTTGTAAGTTTTGTACCCATTCGAAGTAAGATACAGTTACACCACCACTATTTGCAAGAATATCAGGTATTACAACAACACCTTTTTCTCGTAGTGCTTTGTCACCTTCTAATGTAGCAGGACCATTAGCTCCTTCTGAAATTACAGGAGCTTTGATTAAACTTGCTTCCTTAGCATCAATAGCATTTTCTAAAGCACATGGACAAAGTACATCTACATCTAATGCCCAGAATTCATCCAATGTTAAACGTTTTGTATTTGGTAATGTATGGAATCTAACTTTCTTATCTTTACATTCTTGAAGTTCAGCGTATGATAATCCTTCTTCACGGTAAACCGCATATTGAACCCCATCATCATCACGTTCTGTTACTGCAACAACTGTTGCTCCAAATTTAACAGCAGTATCTACAGTATAACTACCAACGTTACCAAATCCTTGAACGGCAAATTTCGCACCTTGTGTAGATTTTCCTAATTTTTCTAATGCTAGTTTTGCAGCAAGTGCTACACCATATCCTGTAGCTTGTGTTCTTCCTAATGAACCACCTAATTCCAATGGTTTACCTGTTAAAGTACCAACACCTTGTTCACCTGTAAGCACATTATATTCATCAATCATCCAAGACATGATTTGACCATTTGTATTTACGTCTGGTGCAGGAACATCTTGTTTTTCACCTAAGTATTTGTATAATCCTCGAATATATCCTCTAGAAAGTCTTTCTAATTCACCTTTAGATAAATCTTTTGGATCTACAATAATACCACCTTTACCTCCACCATACGGAAGGTTAGCGACTGCACATTTAAATGTCATCCAAATTGATAATGCTTTAACTTCGTCTGCTGTTACAAGTGGATGGAATCTTAATCCACCTTTTGTAGGACCGATTGCATCGTTATGTTGTGAACGGAATCCTTTAAAGTATTTTACCTCACCATTATCCATTCGAACCGGAATAGAAATTTCAATAAATCTTTGTGGATCTTTTAATGACTCATATACTTCTTCTTTATAACCTAATACTTCACAAGCACCTTTAATTTGTTCTCTTGCGTTAACCAATGGATTGTTATTCATAACTATATCTCCTTAGAATGTTATTTTACATTTTTAATGTAATATTGTTTTAATTAATTATATCAAATACTGCACTATTTTGTAAACTTTTATTTTTAAGAACCTTTTTATATTTTTATATTTTTTTACGTAAACTATTTTCATTATTATTTTCAAAACAAAAAGTTAGTTTATCAACTATAATAATAGTTTTAAACTAACTTTTTTGAAAATGATGTTAATTTTTATTTATGATTTCATAATATTTTTATAAGTTATTTAAGTTGTAATATATTTGAAATTAAAAGAAAAGTGATTAATTTTAACTTTTTTTTATTATTAATTTTCTGATTTCTATTTGAGTTTTCTGAAAATTTATTTCGCATCATACCATGACGCTCCACTACTTGCTTCAGCTTTAAGTTGAACGTCTAAATTAGCCGCTTCTTCCATAATTTTAATCATTTCTTTTGTAAAATCTTCTTCTATATCTTTATTAACATCGAAGATTAATTCATCATGTACTTGTAATAATAATTTTGCATCTACTTTTGTTTTCTCTAAATATTCAAATACATTAACCATAGCTATTTTTATAATATCCGCAGCGGTTCCTTGAATTGGTGAATTCATGGCAATACGTGCATTCAGATTAGCTACAATCTTGTTTTTAGCATTAATATCTGGTAATGCTCTTCTTCTATTAAATAGAGTTTCTACATAACCGTGTTCCTTCGCAAACTCTACGATATCAGTCATATATTTATCAACACCTTTAAATGTTTCTAAATACTTATCGATAAATTCTTTTGCACGTTTTCTAGTAATACCTAAATTATTAGATAAACCAAAGTCAGAAATTCCATAAACAATACCGAAGTTAACTGCTTTAGCTTCTCGTCTCATTGAAGATGTTACTTCATCAAGACTAACTCCATTAACATCACTAGCTGTTTTAGTATGAATATCTACATCATGCTTAAATGCATCTATCATTCCTTTATCTTGCGCTATATGAGCCAATACTCGAAGCTCTATCTGAGAATAGTCAATAGATAATATTACTCTATCATCTGATGCTGGAACAAATGCTTTTCTAATTTTTTTACCTTCTTCAATTCTTGTTGGAATATTTTGAAGATTAGGATTTACTGAAGATAATCGACCTGTTTGAGCTAGAGTCTGCTCATAACGTGTATGTATTTTCCCTTCACGAGTAATATCTTTCACTAAACCTTTTGCATAAGTTGAGTTTAATTTTGTAATTGTTCTATATTCCATAATTAATGGAATAATTTCATGACTATGTTGAAGTTGCTCTAACACTTCTACAGCTGTAGAATATCCAGTTTTTGTTTTCTTAATCGGTGGTAGTCCTAAATCTTCAAATAATACGATACCTAACTGTTTAGGTGAGGCAATATTAAATTCAGAACCAGCTAAAGTATATATGCTAGATTCTAAAGTTTTAATTCTTTCATCAAACTCAGCACTCATTTCTTCAAGTGCTTTTTTACTAACATGTATTCCTTCAAATTCCATATTAGCTAATACTTTAGCAACTTTAATCTCTATATCTTTATATAAATCCGTCATATTCTCTTCAGCAAGTTTTTCTTCCATCAACGGTTTCATAAGTGAAATACTCTCTGCAATTTCTGCTATATATGGATTAATAACTTCTTGAGCTGGTAAACTACGTTTGGCACCCTTGCCATATATTTCTTCATCACTACTTATTATTTTTCCAAGATAGTTAAAGACGATTTTATCAATTTCTGTTTTTGCATTAACATCAACTAAGTAAGACACTATCTTAACATCGAAAACTTCTCCATTAATATCAACACCGTTTCTCTTCGCTATAAATAAAATCTTTTTGAAGTCATATACGGTTTTAACCAATTCACTTTGAAGATATTCTACTACAAATTCATTAGTGAAAAATTGTTCTTCACTAAATATATAAGCATCTCCTTCTCTATATACTACTATTCCTACTACATCTGAATTATGATAGTCCTCTGTGTAACACTCAACGTGTAAAGCACTATCGGTAAAATCTATTTTCGTATTTTTATCCGCTAAAATAATATTAATTTCTTTTTTAGGAGTAACTGTTTCTTCATTAGCTACATCTACATCTTCAGTAGAAGTTTCTTGTGATAATTTTCTTAAAAATGAAACAAACTCTAATTTTTCAAACAACTCTCTTTTAAGTTCAATATTTTCACTATAAGTTAAATCTTCTAACTTATTATCGACTGGAACTTCTGTATAAATAGTTGCTAATTTTTTACTTAACAGGGCATCTTCTCGACCTTCTGTTAGTCGCTCTTTTAGTTTTTTTCCATTAATATTATCAATATTTTCTAATACATTCTCTACAGTTTTATATTCGGTTAATAATTTTATGGCAGTTTTTTCACCTACTCCAGCAATCCCTGGGATATTATCACTCTTATCTCCCATAAGTCCTTTCATGTCAACAATCTGTTCTGGAGTTAATCCGTATTTTTCAGCAATAAATTCTGGTGTATAATAATCTATATCAGTAACACCACGTTTAGTATAATAAATAGTTATATTGTCACTAGCAAGTTGAGTTAAGTCCTTATCTCCAGTTACTATTATAACTTCCAAACCTTCTTTTTCGGCAATTTTAGCGTAACTACCGATAATATCATCCGCTTCATAATCAAAGTGTTCTTCATACTTTATTCCATATGAATCCAGAAGTTCTCTAACATAACCGAATTGCTCCACTAACTCACTAGGAGTTTTATCCCTAGTACCTTTGTACGCTTCATAACTTTGGTGTCTAAAAGTTTGTTTTCCTTTATCAAAGGCAACTAATGCATACTTTGGATTAGTATCTGCTAATATTTTTTCTAACATTAGTGTAAATCCATAAACACTATTAGTATATAGACCTTTTTTATTTTTTAAAGCTGGCATAGCATAAAAAGCACGATAACTTAAGCTATTCCCATCTATTAATATTATCTTATCCATTTAATTCTCCTAATTCTCATTCTAAAACTATAAAATAGTACGACTCGAAAATCACTATTCAAAACAGCGATTTTTGAGTCGCTAAAAATATTATATTTTTCATAGAAAAAAAATCTTGATAATAGATTTTCTTATTACTATTTTTATAATAATTTATATATTGTTTCTATCTTTTTCTTCCAAGAATGTTGTTCGATTTCTTCTAATAAATAAGTTGGAATCGCTCGCTCTTTTCTTGTTCTTTCTATCATAACTTCTAAAGTTTCTACTAGTCTTTCTATAAAAGCTGGCTTTTCTTCTTCTACTGCTTTATCAGTATCATAAATAGTCGGCATTTTTACATACTCAATTATCTCAGAACTATTTATTTTTTCTCCAAGAAATTCTATAAGTCCCTCTATCTCAGTAGCAACTACTCTAAGACCGCTTCCTAATGCCTCTACTGCAATTAATCCCAGTCCCTCGAAATAAGAAGGTAATATAAATATGTCTTTATGACGCATAATCTCACCTAGATGCACTTGATCAACAGCATTATAAATTCTTATTCGCTTAGAATCACCTACTAAAGATTCAACTCTAGATTTATCTTCATCTTTCAAATTCCCTATTAATTCTAATTCTACTTTAGTGTCTTTTTTCTCTAATAATCTAAAAGCTTTAATTAGTTCATAAAAACCTTTTGACTCGTCAAATTTTCCTGCATATAAAATTTTCACATTATCATGTTTTTCATATTTTTCCACAGGATAAAAAATCTTGTCATTATATCCCGCACCAATATTCACAATTTTTTCTACAGGATAACTATAAATATTAGCTATTCCATCTATAACACCACTACTTAATGCCAATATTTTATCTAATTTTCCAAGACTTTTTACGTATTTATCTTTCATTGTAGGATTTTTTTCAGCTTGTCTTATATCCGTATTATGACACACACCTAGAACTTTTACATTTTCAAAAATATCACAAACCATAGAACTCAAGATCCATAAATGATGTGTAATTACTACATCTGGTTTAAATGTTTCTCTAGCTTGAATCAATTTTTCACGAAAAGCCTTTTGCCAAGATTCCATCATTTCATCTGTCATATTTTTATATAATGTATTATCATACGGCATAATATCACTCATTCCAACAATCGGAAAACTGACATCTTTCCCTTGAAATTCGACTTCAAATTTTTCGTCTACAAAGTTAAAATTATACTCTGGAGTCGTAGCGTAAATAGCAGCCTGCTCTACGTTGAATTTTTTTAATCCATCTATAACATTAGTAAAATATACCCCACTTCCTGTTTTTATCGGAAGTTGAGCTAACACATGTAAAATCCTCATTTTTTTATCCTCTGTTTCATATTTTCCATCATCTCTATTATAACCTAATTTATATATTTTTTATAGTAAACGCATTAAATTAATATAATAGAACGCAAAAATAAAGAGCAACTCATAAAATAAGATTATTTAAAAATCTATTTTATCCAGTTACTCTCAAATTTGATTGAAAATCATTATAAACGATAACCTATCGTTTTTTAAATTCTATCCTCAAGCACTACAAGTCGCAGCTTCTTTTTCATCTTGACTTTCGATATAGTCGCTTTTGTTATAAAATGCATTTCTATAACTAGCAGTATTAAATGGTTCAATTAAATTGATAATTGTATATCCATCTAAACCAAGTTTCTTACATACCACTTTACTTAGCTCAGGTTTGTCGCTATAAACAAAAATTTCTGAAGACATATCTAATTTTTCGATTACACTGTCGACTTCTTCAGGTGAAACTTTAATTTCTTCATCACTTAGAACTTCAGATCCAAGATTTAAGAATTGTTTATTTTTGCTTACTGAAATACGATATTTGAATTCTGATAATAAGACATTACTATAAATAGCTTTTCCATAGTCATATTGTTTTATACCATCACCAATATGAAGTTTTGTGAATCCACGTTCTCTAAGCAACTTCTCAGTAGCACGTGATGTTACATCGACTACACAATATAAAATTATATCTTTATCCTTGTAGTCATCAAGCACATCGCTACCGTTTTTAAAAAGTTTAATCGGAAGATTCACGGCATTTATAGCGTGACCTCTTGCATATTCTTTTCGCCAACGAACGTCAACAACTAAAGCTTCTTCAAATGTTTTCTTCTCAACATCAGCTCCAGCAATTCTTCCTGGTTTTCCTTTTAGTAATTTAAGCCAAAATGCGTATAATCCAAATACAATAATTAATAACACTATTGCTATAATTAAGAAAACTTTCATTACGTTTACTCCTTTCATCATTTAATTATATTTTAGCATACATTTTGTATTTTTAATAATAAATTGTATAAATAAAATATTTTTTTGATTTTTTTAAAATTTAGGAGTAAAATGGTATTATACATCATTTTTAAGAAAGGAGATCTGGATGAAAATATCAAAAATTAGTAAAATTGAAAATAAAAATTTAAAAATTGAATCCTCTTTATTAATTGATGGAATTTTAGTAGGTTTAGCTGCTGGAATCGTTGGTGCTAGTTATAGACTTCTTATCGGTTATAGTGAGAAACTTGTTCATTACACAGCCGACTTTATTAAAACTGGATTTATATATAAAATAGGTCTTTTATTAATTCTAATCCTACTTGCCTTGTTTTCTGGCTTTTTATTAAAACGTGAACCGATGGCTAGTGGGAGTGGAATTCCTCAAGTTTCTGCAGAAATTACCGGTAGATTAAATTCAAATCCATTACGAGTTCTAATTTATAAAATAACTGGTGGATTAACGGCAAGTCTCGGTGGTTTATCACTTGGACGCGAAGGTCCCTCTATTCAACTAGGTGCAATGAGTGGAAAACTTGTCTCTAGAATATTAAAAAAGGATAGCGTAAAAGAAAAGTATCTTATTACTTGTGGTGCTAGTGCAGGTCTATCCATCGCCTTTGGAGCTCCACTTGCTGGTGTTTTATTTTCTATAGAAGAAGTACATAAGCAAATAACTAAAAAAATCGTTATCTGTTGTTTCAGTGCTGCTGTAGTAGCAAATATAGTTGGTCAGTATATTTTTGGTCTTACTGCTATTTTCAAATTTCCTGAAATACACTATGTTGAAGTAAGTATTTATCCTTGGGTTGTTTTATTAGGAATTCTATTAGGAATATTTGGGACATTTTATAATGTTACTATAAAAATACTTTTTAAAATTTATGAATATTTTAGATTAAATATAGTATTTAGACCTCAAGTAGCATTCATAATTTCATTCGGATTATTTATTTTTTATCCAATAGTGCTTGGTAGCGGTCATAGTTTAGTAGAATTTCTGATAAAGAATAAATTTAGCTTTATGTTTTTATTAACCTTATATTTCATAAAAACTTTATTTTCACTTATTTCTTTCACATCAGGAGTCGCGGGCGGTATATTCTTACCTATCTTAATACAAGGTGCTGTACTCGGAACATTGTTTAGTAACTTTTTTGATGCTAAATATACTGCATTATTTGTAATACTATCTATGTCAGGTTACTTAACTGCAATTGTACGAAGTCCTATTACTTCAATAATTTTATTATTTGAAATGACACAAAAACTAAATTATTTCCTACCAATCGCACTATGTTGTCTATTTGCATATATCACTGCAAATATACTTGGAACAAAGCCGGTTTACGAATATTTACTCGATCGTATCTTAACCAGTAATAAACTAGAAGATAATGAAAATGAAATGGAAGTAGAAATTCTAACTACTATATCAAATGATAGTACATTAATAGGAAAAGAAATTCGTGAAATCGATTGGACAAAAGGTGTTCTTGTTTCTCATATCGAACGTTCTGGTCGAGAAATAGTACCAAAAGGAAGTACAATTCTAGAAGCAAATGATAAACTTACCGTCATTATGCCAAAAGAATGTGTCAATCTATTTTTAAAACAATTTAGTGAATAAAAAACAGGCTCACTAAAAAGCCCAAAATTCAAAATAATTTTTATGATAACTCATAAATGCAGTGGTTTATCAATATCTAATAAACTTTAAGGGAGTGACTCGATAAAATAACAATTTTGCCGAGTCACTCCCATTTTTTATTTATAATACATTAAAATGTTTTAGAGCATGAGTAATTCCATCATCATCTACACTAGTTGTAATGTAATCCGCTATTTCTTTAACATTATCACCTGCATTTTCCATTGCTACACCAATTCCAGCATGTTTTAGCATATCTATATCATTTCCACCATCACCAAAAGCCATCGTTTCTTCTAATTTTATACCAAAGTGAGAAATAATTGCATCAATTCCAGTATTTTTTCCACCGTCTTTTGGAATAACATCTGTAAAATGAGTAGTCCAACGAGCTGCTTTTGAATTAGGCATATACGCTAAAAAGTCTTCTTCTTCCTCTTCTGATACAAAAACATTTAGTTGATATATTTTTTCACTAACAGCCTTATCGTAAGCTGACGGATCTTCTTTAAATCTTTCTGAATCTCCTAACTCATCTTCTAACCATTTAACCCTCGAGTTTTTCAGATTCATGAAAGCTCCATCTAATAAAGCAAAATCACAAGCTATACTATTCTCTTTAAAATAAGGAAGAACATTTTTTATATCCTCTTTTGATAAAATCTTATCATTTAAAACTTCTCCAGATTCTAAATAACAATACTGTCCATTTATTGTAATATATCCATCAAACTTAAAATCTAACAAATCATTTAAAAATGTCGTATGAAATGGTGCTCTTCCTGTAGCTATAAAAATTTTAATTCCTTTTTCTTTTAGCTTTCTTAAAGTATTTGCAGTGTTTTCCGGAATAGTTTTAGTTTTAAAACTTCTTATCGTTCCATCAATATCAAAAAAAATCGCTTTTATATTCGTCATTCTTATTCTCCATATTTATTTAAATCAACTACACTATTTCTTGTTTTTAAATCATAACCTATTAATAGTTTCATAGCTGTCTCTTCTTTTTTTATAACATTAAGTAACATGCTGACTGTTTGCTTCGCTGCATCTTTTAAATCAAATTTTATAGTTGTTAAAGGGGATTTTAATAAGGCAGATGAAGTATAATCTCCAAACGCAGCAACAGAGTAGTTTTCACCTACATTTAACCCTTCTTCTTCAAGTGCTTTTATAGCACCATAAGCTAAATTATCAGTTGCACAGATTAAGCAACTATCATCTTTTAACTTTTGTATATTTTCTTTTACAATATCGTGCGCTTCTTCCATAGAAAAATTCGTAATTAAGATATTTTTTGGTTTTAAACCATATTTCTCTAAAGTCATTATGACCCCTAATTTTCTATAGTATCCTACCGCTATATCATCTTCACTTACTCCTAGATAAGCTATTTTTTTATGTCCACTAGCTAGCACATAATTAGTTAAATCTCTAGCAGCATTAAAATCATTGTACTCGACACTATATGTATATTCTCCCTCTTGTCCCAACATCACAACCGGAACATCAATAGACTTTATAGTACTCTCGTATGCTTTACTCATAGTTGTTGGTAATAAAATTATCCCATCTACGTTCATTCTTGCTAATTTCTTAATATATTCTAATTGTTTATTTTCATCAAAATTAGCATTCATTATTAATGTTTCATAATTATTATCTTTTAACTCTTTATCAAGATATTTTAACGTATTACCACTAACATAAGAATGTAAACAAGGAACTATAACACCGATTATTTTGCTATCTGTACTTTTTAACGCTTTAGCAAAAGTATTAGGCGTATAATTGTATTTATCAACTATTTCTTTAATTCTTTCATGAGTTTCTTTTTTTAAATTTCCACCATTAAAATATCTAGAGACAGTAGTAGTACCTACTCCAGCCATTTTTGCTATATCTACTATTGTCAATTTCTTCATAGATTACCTCCTTAAGTCACAATCTTAATTATAAACGATTAAACAGAATAAATAAAGAATTATATAAGAACAATTTTAGAAAATATTTTTTACTATTTTTTTATTATTTTATTGAATAGTTCAACATAAAAATAGAACTCAAAAATACATTAATTAAATTATTCTAATACAATTTAACTTAGAAAAAATTCTATAATCCTTATACATATTACTATGATAATGGTTATCCTTTCTATAAACAATATCATATTTCTCATCATTATATCTACAACCTTAAACTGTACCACTACAAACTTAGTAAAATAACACAACAGATTTACAAATACTATCAAACAAGCATAGAACAATACAAACATTTTTTTTGAAAAAATTAAACAAAGTCCTTGAAATCCTTTTCCGAAAGTGGTATAGTTTACTTTGGAGGTATATTATGATAGTTCAATTAAAAAACGTATCAAAACAATATAAAGATGCTAACTTCAAACTTGAAAATATATCATTTGATATCAATAAGAAAGAAGTTATTGGAATAATCGGTAGAAATGGTACAGGAAAAAGTACTATTTTAAAAATGATTAACGGTATCGTATCATATGATAGTGGAGATATTTTATATAAAAACTCTTCTATAAAAAATATGGATGCAAGTACCCTTAGAAATACTAGAAAAAATCTAGCATATATATTCCAACACTCAAATCTAATTGATAACAAAACTGTATATTATCATTTAAGTTTAGTATACAAACTAAATAAGGTTTCTGTTGATAAAAAGAAAATAGATGATATTCTTGAATTCATGAATATTACAAGACTAAAAAATAGTCTTTGTGGAAGCCTAAGTGGTGGAGAACAACAAAAAGTTGCTATCGCTATGGCACTGCTACAAGAACCAGAAGTTCTACTATGTGATGAAATTAGTTCTGCTTTAGACACTAACAGTGAAAAAGAAATTTTCGCTTTATTAAATAAATTACGTACAACAACTGACATTTCAATTGTTATGATTTCACACAGTCTATCTTTACTTAAGAACTTTTGTGATCGAGTAGTAGTTATCGATGATTCTACAATAAAAGATATTGTCGTACCTAACAAAAATGCAAAAGATGATTACGACAGTAATTACTATAACTACGTAAAGGAGTTTTTATTAAATGATTGATTTATTTAAAGCCAATTACAATGGTATTATGAAAGCATTTTGGGAAACAAACTATATGATGATTTACTCAATGTTAACAGTATTCTTCATTTCCCTACCACTAGGTATCATGCTTTTTGCTTTCAGTCGTGATTATTTATTAAAAAATAGAGCAGTTTATGAAGGACTTAGCATTTCTCTTAATGCCCTACGTAGTGTTCCGTTTCTAATTTTTGTATTCATATTAATCCCTGTAAATAGATTTCTATTTAAAACATCATTTGGGAATATTGCAGCAATCTTGCCTCTTACGCTTGTCGGTGTAAGTATTTATGCTCGATTTGTTGAACAAGCATTAATTAATGTTCCTAAAAAAATTGTAGATAGAGCTATAAGTATGGGGGCTACAAAAGTTCAAATTATCAGGTATTTCCTATTACCAGCAACAATGGATAACTTAATCTTATCATTCACATATACTACTATAAGCTTACTAGCTTATACAACAGTAATGGGAGTTATTGGGGCAGGTGGCCTTGGTGAATTTGCCTTTAGATATGGATACCAAGAATACAACTATGACTTAATGTATTTAATAGTAATAATATTTATAATCTATGTATTTATTATTCAATCAATAGGTTATGGATTAGCTAAACGTTTTACAAACAAAAAGGAGAAATAAACTAATGAAGAAAGTATTATCTATTATTGCTAGCCTACTAGCTCTTGTGCTTGTTTTAACAGCATGTTCTAGTAAAACTAGCGATAAAAAAGAAGATAAAAAAGAAAATAAAACAATTAAAGTTGCTGCGCATGTCCCTCCTATGACTGATATGTTAGAATTAATTAAAGAAGATTTACAAAAAGAAGGGTATACTCTTGAAATAGTAAAAGTATCTGATAATGTTCAAGCTAACGTTGCTTTAGCTAACAAAGAAATCGATGCTAACTTCTTCCAACATGAACCATTCATGAAACAGTACAACGAAAAAAATAAAACTAACTTAGTTGCTGTACAAAAAGTTTACAATTCTATTCCAGCATTCTACTCAAAAGACATCAAAAACATTAAAGATCTTAAAGATGGTGCTGATGTAGCTATCCCATCTGATGCATCTAACATGGCTCGTGCACTAAGATTATTAGCTCACGGTGGATTAATCACATTAAATGATCCTAACAGTTATAACGTTACTGTAAAAGATATTAAAGATAACCCTAAACATCTTAAATTTACAGAAGTTGGTCTTTTAAACTTAAGCGATGCATATGCAGAGAAAGATTTAATCTTTAACTACCCATCATATATCGCTAAATTAAACCTAACACCTATGAAAGACGGTCTTTTATTAGAAGATAAAGGTGATTTCACATATGCAGGTGTTCTTGTTGCTCGTGAAGATAACAAAGATGATGCTAAAGTTCAAGCAGTTAAAAAAGCTTTAACTAGTGAAAAAATTAAAAACTTCCTAGAAAAAGATTACAACGGAAAAGCCATCGTAGCTTTCTAATTATAAATTTTAACTAATCCAAAATCTATATATAATATCAACAACCTTACCTCTAAATAGAAAAATAAATAATATAAAACAGGAGACATATAGTAATGAAAAAAATAATTTCATTTATCGCCAGTTTAACAGCATTATTATTAGTTTTAACAGCTTGTTCAAGCAAAACTGAAACTAAAAAAGAAGAGAAGAAAGAACCAGTTACTGTAAAAGTAGCTTCTCACACTTCTCCAATGACAGACATGTTAGAAATGATCAAAGAAGATCTTAAAAAAGAAGGTTACAACTTAGAAATCGTTAAAGTTTCTGATAACGTTCAAGCTAACGTTGCATTAAATAATAAAGAAGTTGATGCTAACTTCTTCCAACACAGACCATTCATGGAACAATTTAACCAAAAAAATAATGCTCATCTTGTAGCTATTCAACCAATTTACAACGCGACTGTATCATTCTACTCAAAAACTCTTAAAGATATCAAAGATCTTAAAGATGGTGCTGATGTAGCTATCCCTTCAGATCCAACAAACTTAGCTCGTGCTTTACGTTTATTAGATCACGCTAAAGTTATTACTCTTAAAGATCCAAATAGCTTTACAGTAACAGAAGCAGATATCAAAGATAATCCAAAACACCTTAAATTTACTAAAGTAAGCTTACTAAACCTTAACGAAGCATACAATGAAAAAGATTTAGTATTTAACTACCCAACTTACATCTCTAAATTAGGATTAACTCCTGACAAAAACGGTCTAGCTTTTGAAAAAGAAGGAGACTCAACATTCGCTGTCTCACTTGTTGCTCGTGAAGATAACAAAGACGATGCTAAAGTTCAAGCAGTTAAAAAAGCATTAGCTAGTGAAAAAGTTAAAGATTATATTAACAAAGAACTTAAACCAAAAGGACATGCTACTCCAGCGTTCTAATATAAATTAAAATACCAAAACATCAGTAAAACTATTGATGTTTTGGTATTTTTTCCCTTATATATTAAAACTATTTAATCCTTTAAGGTAGATATATAGTACAATAGCTTATTTCATAACTTCATTAAAAAGATAATCCTTTCACACTCTTAATTCACCATACTAAGAAAATCATTAATCATTTCTGTAAATTCATATCTTTCTTTTCCAGTTTCATCAATATACTTTTCAGAATTTCTAATTTGTTCGGCAGACATATTCCTCCACAATTTCTCCAATGCTTTTTTACCTATTTCAGGTACCACTTCTTTAATTGTCTCTTTAACATCTTCAAAATCATCAAACCCAGTAATTGAAATATCACCAGGAATACAAGCTATATCAATATAATTTTCCAATTCCCTTTTTCTTGTTACATAGGCTTTAATTCCTTCTCGCTTAAGTTCATTTATTTCTATTTCATTTTTACTTGAATCATTTGAGTTCAATTTATCTGAATCTAATAATATCCCCCAAGGTATTGAAAATTGTTCTGCAATTTTCTGTGTCAACCAATGTTTTAAATTTCTACATCCACCAATTGGGAGTATCGCAATATTTTTTCTTCAAATATATAATTAATAAAACCATTATTTTTTAATTCATTAGCTGTATGTTTTAAAAATATAATGTCATCTTTTCTTTCTACTAAAACAAGTCCTTTTGCGCTATTAGAAATAAATTCAGGTAAAATACCTAACATTTCAGAAATTTTTTGATAAACATCATCTGAATTTTCTCTAACAACATTTATATTATCTTTTTTATCAATTAATCTCGGACTTTCAATTGTAACAACACTACAAATTTATGGTGTGTAAGTAGTCATTATAACTTGTGTATTTGATTTTCTCGAAATTTTAATAAAAGATTCTACTAACATCTTTTGATGAGATGGGTGTTGAGCTGTCTCAGGTTCTTCAAAAGCATATATTATAGAATTATTTTTCTCAGCTTCATTAAGCTGCCTTTCAGCTTCCGCTCTAAAAAAATTTAATAACAATAATCTTCTAACACCACTTCCTCTCTTATTCATCGGTATGTCGTCATCTGAAGTTATAGTCAATTTAAATAAAGAATCAAAATTAGGTTCAGATTTAAATTCAGGATTTAAAGAACATGCTAATTCACTATTCATATCTTTCAATTTATCTAAGGTTTTATTCTCAGTTTCTATCGCCTTCTTTTTCACTTCTTCCTTAATTTTTTCAAGTTCAATGCTTACTTCTTTTAATGCTTTTTGTATAGCAACTTTCATCGGATCTGTTACTTCTTTATCCTAATCAGAACTTGATCTATCAGATTAGAATAGTGCATAATGCGGAAGATATCCCTCTAATTTTTCATAAATCTTCTTAGAATCTTCTTTATCTACAGGGATTTCAATTTCTAATAAATCTAATGTTTTACACTTACTCCAAATAGCCCTTCTTATACTAACACTACTTCTTGCATCATATTGATCATCTGCTATACCTAATTCATTTGCTCTTTTTCTTAAATCTGTAATTTTTAATGTAAGTAAATTATTGAATTTATCATTTGACAGATGATTACAGACTATAAAAGTGTTAGCTTTAGGTTTAGATGATGTTGCCTTAAAAAAATTTTTTAATTTCTAGATTGTTGTCCTTATTTAATAAAAATTCTGAAGATAGAGTTGTTAAAGCGCTACTGTCTATAGAAATACTTTCTAAATATTTATCAAAAATACATCTGATTTCTATTATTTCATCTCCTTCATCATGCTTAACTGACAAATCTTCTTTCTCACAGACAACAACTTTATTATTAAAAAAATTTCTAAAGCCTCTAAAATCGTTGATTTTCCTGCATCATTTTTACCTACAAAGGTAGCTAAATCATTAAAGCTAATATATGTTTCTTCTTTATATCCACAAAAATTTCTTAACTTTAATTCAATCAGTCTCATATTTTATTTTCTTCTTATCTGTATCTCTTAATATGAATAAATTACAACTTTTTTTCTAATTATTTTATATTTATTTTCTTAACTATAACTTCTTTTAAAATTCATTATATACAATATATCTTTATCGTTCCATATCTACTGTTCCATCTAATTTTCTATTAAGATCTTTCAATGATTCTTCAATATTGGCTACATCAACAAAATGTACCCTAACTATTGTTTCATCGCCGGAATCAAACTTAATTTCATTATAACTACTTATTTCATCATTTAACGGATACAAAAGCCAGATTTCTGAAGTCTGATACTTCTTAGAATATGCATACATTTGATACATATCAGACTGGAGTATCCCATAATTTTTCCCCTCATCATTTAAAAGATTCTTCCACTTAGTATCCATAATAATAACCCTATTATCCTTCTTACAAACTATATCTGGTCTTAGTGCAAATCGACGTCTCGGTTCATTAAATAAATAATAACTTTTATCTTGAGATGAGACATCCCAGCCATCATTTCCAAAAATTTTCTTTATATAAAAAGTGATATAACTTTCAAAAACTTTTTCCATAGGGAATAATAATGATTTAGATATACTTTCCCCTGAAAATGTTGTAAATGATTTATTCATAAGAAATACTTTTGTCCATTGAATCAAAATAGTATACTCTTTTGTAGTCCTATCTATTTTTACTCTTGAAAAATCTTTAGTGTAATTAACAGATGGCTCTACCATTTCAAATGACCCCAATAATTGTTTAATATCCTTAATATTTTTAGAATTCATCGTAACACGAAGTAGTTTCAATAACGCTGCTTTTATCAACCTATTTTCCGGTCTATTAGGGTGAAACTCATCAAAAGCAACATAGAATCGTTCCTTATGAACTAAATTTTTTTTAATATGATAACTAGTTAACAACTTTCCTTTTAAAAATTTTTGATTATCTTCTTTAATAACATAATCTAATTTAATACCACGTTTAATAAGTTGTCTTACTTCTTGTAAATACATATTTATAAAAATTTCATACAAATTCATTTCTTTAATATTTAAGTTTGCATCACTGAAAACCTTACTGGGAAAGTTTCTCATACTTCTAATCATTCTTAAAAATATCTTTTTTGTTTTTTCATTTCCAACATCTTCTCCTGAAGCAAAGTTAATCTTCGGAAGTACTTGTATTTGGAAGTTATTAGTTAACTGTATTAATCCCACATAATTTCTAATAGACACAACCTTTCCCACGTTACGCCTTGATGAAATACGCATAAAATCAAACACATCACCGTCTCCTTCTTCTCGGAAATTTTCTATAAATTCTATAAGTATATTAAATTGATTAGGCTCTAGATATTTATACTTTTCACTATTACTATAATCCTCATTATTTGTGATTACATCAAACTCAGTTACTTCGAAAACTTTATTCATTTGTTTTCACCATTTCATATATTTGCAAATAACTGTCGATAGAATAAAAAGCTTCATCATTAATGCTATATTTAATATTAGGGACATCAATATCATTAATATCACCATTAAATATTTCTCTTATTTTTATTTCTTTATCACAAATAAATTTATTCGAATCGTCTTTTTTTCCATTATCACCTAG
This sequence comes from Streptococcus sp. UMB1385, assembly GCA_002871655.1. Classification (GTDB taxonomy): domain Bacteria; phylum Bacillota; class Bacilli; order Staphylococcales; family Gemellaceae; genus Gemella. The sequence continues at coordinate 102,192 of PNGU01000009.1, forward strand.
AATCAATTGAATCTTTTTATAATCCTCATAAAAGTACTCCTGTAATAAAGGAATTATTGATTTTTTAAAAATAGATGCAAGCTTCTCCACAGTAGGAGTTTCAACTAATCCTAAAAACAACGCATGTCCTATAGTATGCTCTCTATCATAAAGAATTTCAATTCTTTCATTAATTTTCTTAACCATCTCTTGCACATCTATTCCCGAATCTTTACCCTCTTTATCGTTTATAGATATATCCTTAAGTACTTTTGTATCAGGCATCATCTCTACAAAATGAAAACGCCTACGTAAAGCTGTATCCATTAAAGATATAGAGCGATCTGCAGTATTCATTGTTCCTATAATATATACATTATTGGGAACACTAAATAATTCTTGTGAATACGATAATTTCACTGATATCTGTTCTTTTTCTCCCTCTCGTTTTGTATCTTCTATCAATGTTATAAGTTCCCCAAAAATCTTCGAAATATTCCCCCTATTTATCTCGTCAATGATAAAAACTGAATTTTCCTTATTTCCTCTTTCTTTTTTTTCTTTCACTATATCGCAAAACGCCTTAAAAGCACCAGAAACTATACTATATTCTAGACCATTGGTATTCTTTTCTTCTATTGATGAACAAGGTTTAATTCCTTCAATAAATTCTTCATATCCATATGATTGATGAAATGTAGTAAATTCAATTTTCCCACTATTTTTATAATCATTATATCTTTTTAAAACATCAGAATATAAATCTTTTTTTACATCATCTATAGCTTTATTTTCACATATCGCAACTGCATAATAAACAGTATTATATGTTTTACCTGTTCCTGGAGGTCCATATAATATAGTATTTTTCTCATGTATAATCTCGTTATCATTTTCAATTTCATTCTTATTATCTGTCCCCTTCATTGTTGAAGTCTCCTCTTCTTTTTCCAATTTTTCACTAACATACTCATAATAAGGTTTAATTTTTTCTACTGCATTCATAATTTCATTATGATATTCTTCATTTGTTTTTTCAGGACTATTTTCAATATAAACAGAAATTTGAACTTTATTATTATTTTTCATAATTTTTTCTTTAATATAGTCTTGAGATTCTGAAATAAGTTTGGGAGTACCATATTCATTACTTCCTAGCACATAATCCATACCTTCTCCTTTAGAAATATCTAAATGCTTATGGTAAATTTCCTTGATTCTATTAAATCGTTTCTTTTCATCTAACGAATCAGTTTGATTAGTTCCCCTTAACTCTAGAGAAACCCTATATCTAGCAATACCTTTTTCATCCTTCTCTACAAATATAGAAACACTAATAGGACTACTATTTCTATATTTTTCATACTTTAATTGTATCCACAGATACTTTTTTATTTTCCCTGAATTTTGCCAATTTACTTTACAATCCTTTTTAAAATTATACTTTTTATTACATTTTTGAATTATCTTTTTTAATTCAGTTACTACATGCTGTCCTTCTTTTTTTATTATTTCATTTTTTTTCTTTTCATCCCCTGATAATTTCTCAGGAGCTTTATACTCTTTCCCACCATACTCAGTTAAAAAATCTAAAATACGTTTATAATTTATCATTTTCTTGTTTTTTCCTCCTTAGTTCTACGCTATTATTAACTAACTTCATCTTTCAACAAAAATATTATTTACATAAGATAAATATCTCATTCCTATATAATATTCATTGCAAATTAAAATATTACTTATACCCAAAAATATTCTCATACCTATATTATTAACAGTAATATTTATTTTTATTATAATGTAATCGCTTTATTATTTCAATATAAAAAACTAAAGAATAGAAAAATTTTATGTCTAATTTAATATTATTATATAGTTTTATCTTATCATTATTAATTAGAAATTATTCTTAAATTATGATATAATGGAAGCGGTAACAATTAAAAATAAAAAGGAGATTAATATGTATATATCAAATATGAAATTAGAAAATTTCAGATGCTTTGAAGGAATTACAGAACTAACCTTCTGTCCTGGTGTAAATTATTTTGTTGGTAACAATAATAGTGGGAAAACAACAATTTTTAGGGCTATCGAATTCCTTAAATCAGGTAAAACAAAAGAAGGATAGATAACCAAAGGAAAAGAAAATGAGGAAGTTTCAGTTGAAATAACTATAAAAGGAGAAAATTTGAAAAGTCTCTTAGAAAGTGAAAAATTAAAAAAATATCAGTCTTATCTTAACAGTAATTATGAATTAAAACTAAAAAGAAGTTCTCAATCCTCAACTTGGGGAAATAACAAAGAAATAACTATAAAAAATATCGCTCTATACAATTCTAATAACAACACCTATGAAAATCCTGCAGGGGTTGACAATACAATTTCAGCATTATTTGATGCTCAATTTGTATATTCTGATTTAGATAATAATGAATTTCAAAATCTTGGGAAATCAACTACTATAGTAGGAAAATTAATAAATACAATAACCAAAGATTTTCAAAATTCTGATGAGTGGAAAAATTTTGAGAAAGCTCATGCTGATGCTTTTGGAGATAAAGGATTTGCCAGTAACCTTATCAATTTACAACAGCGAGTTGAAACGTTAATGGCTGACCAATACGGAGAAACAAATGTTGAATTTTCTTTTGGCGTTCCTACAATTGAAAATTTTTTCAAAACAGGTCAAATTTTACTTGAAGACAACGGTATAAAAACTGACGTTTCAGAAAAAGGAACAGGTATGCAAAGGGCATTAGCACTAACTTTAATTCAAGTATATGCCCAAATAGATACAAAAAATGAGGAAATAACAAAACCTATTTTCTTCTTCATTGATGAACCTGAGACATTTCTACATCCTATTGCTCAAAATAAATTAATTGATTCATTAAATAAACTATCAGAACAAAATCAAGTTTTCATCACAACTCACTCGCCGTATCTATTAAAAAATTTTAATTCTAACAATAAGTTAAGTATATTTTCTAGAGAACAACATACTCTTAGGATTACAGAAGATGTGAACCTTAATATGTTTCCGCATAGCCCAACATGGGGAGAAATTAATTATAAAGCATTTAATATGCCAAGCATAGAGTTTCATATTGACTTATTCGGGTTCTTACATAAAAAAGCTATTGAGACTAAAAAAACATATGATAGTCGCTCTAAAACTGTATCTTCATCTATCATAAGTTTCGATCAATGGCTATATGAAAAAAATCCAGCATTCAGTACAGATGAAAATCATTGTAATATTTATCCACAGACTAAGAAGCAGAATACACCTTATATTGACAATTCAATGACGACTTATATTAGAAATTATATAGATCATCCAAATATTGATATTGCTTTGCCTGATGGTAAATATCGCTACGCTCCCACATTAGGAGAGATTACAACATCAATTGAAAATATGTTAAATATATTAGATATCGAATTCTAATGTAAACAGTTAATAACAAGATGTATTGTAAAGAATCTCTTTCAAATTTGAGGCATGAGAAGAAAAAAATCTAAAAATCTAGGTAACTTTTTGCTACTTAGATTTTTCATATTTTCACTAAATTTAACATAGGAGAGGGTATTTTCCCAACTTTAACAGTTTCAGATACAAAAAAATAATGACCACCCCTGAAAAGGGGTGGTTTTCTCTTCGGGTATAACCCTTTGTTACTAACACGCACCTCAAGGCGCTGGCTTTCAC